>NZ_JBVJMA010000009.1:222558-378309 GCF_055584445.1 Streptomyces sp. NPDC103540 | reverse complement strand
GGCCCCCCCCTCAATGTCCGCCGTGGCCGCCTGGGTGGGACCGGCCCCGCCCGCCCCGGGCCCCCGGGCGGGGCGGGGCCGCCCCCCCCCCCGCGGGGGGGGGGCCCCGGGGCGGGGGCCCCGCCCGCCGGCGCGTGGGGTACGCGGTCCGCGTGTCAGGCGGCGCCCACCGCGACGGCGTCGCGGCCCGCCACCGCGGCGGCGGCGCGCGGTACGGGGTGGATCAGCCGGTCCACGCCGGCCGCCAGCGCACCGCCCACCAGCGGGGCCACGAGGAACAGCCACAGCTGCGACAGGGCCGCACCGCCCGCGAACACCGCCGGGCCCAGGCTGCGCGCGGGGTTCACCCCGCAGCCGGTCAGCGGCAGGCCGACCAGCACGAGCGCGGCGAGGGTGAGGCCGATCGCCGCGCCGCCCGCGCCCGGAGCGGAGTTCCGCCGGGTGACGCCCAGCACGACGAGGACCAGCAGCATGGTCAGCACGGCCTCCGCGAGGAAGGCGCCGACCCCGTCGATGCCGACCGCCGAGCGGGCTCCCCAGCCGTTGGAGCCGAAGGCGCCGTGCACGTCGAAGCCGGGGATGGCGCGGACCAGCGCGTAGAGCACGCCCGCGCCGACGACACCGCCCGCGCACTGCGCGACGGCGTACCGGACGGCGGTGCGCGGCCCGATCCGACCGGCCAGCAGCAGCCCGAAGGTCACCGCGGGGTTGAGGTGCGCCCCGGAGACGGGTCCGAGCGCGTAGGCGAGGGCCAGCAGGACCAGGCCGAAGACCAGGGCGATGCCGACCGGTCCGATCAGCGGGCCGGCGACGGCGGCGGCCGCCACACCGAAGAAGACGAGCAGGGCGGTGCCGGTGAATTCGGCGGCGATGGCACGGTCGTTCATGATGACGGACTCCCGGAAGGTCGTGGAGGAGCGGGTGGGGCGTCGGCCCCTTTCCGACTGTGCGCGAGGTGCGTGCGCCGCCGCGTCGTCCGGCGGGTCCGGTCACCGAGCCGACCGTCGTCCTCCGTCCGGTCGCCCGAACGCACGACACGCGGCCGGCCGGCCCGCCCGGAGCGGCCCGACCGGCACGCCTGTCAGGGCGCCGGTCGGGGAGCGGTCCGGCGCGCGGGGGCGGGGATGCCGAGGACCCGGTCGCGCAGCACGGGCAGTTCGGCCCGTACGCGGTCCACCTCGGACGGATCGACCTCGCACGTCAGCACCTCCTCGTCGGGGCCCGCCTCGGCGAGCACCTCGCCCCACGGGTCGACGACCATGCTGTGCCCGGCCTGCCGGACCCCTCCGTGCTCGCCGACGGCGACGCAGGCCAGGACGAAGCACTGCTCCTCCACGGCCCGCGTACGGACGAACAGCCGAAGGTGCGTCAGCCGCCCGGCAGGCCAGGCCGCGGGAACCACCAGGAACCTCGCGCCGGCGTCCAGCAGGGCCCGGAACAGCTCAGGGAAACGCAGGTCGTAGCAGGTGGCCAGGCCCACCGTGCCGAAACCGGTCGGCACGGTCACGATCCGCTCGCCGGCCCCCATCAAGGCGGCCTCCCCGGTGTCGAAGCCGTACCGGTGGATCTTGCGGTAGTGGCCCCGGCGGACCCCACCCGGGTCGAACACCAGGGCGGTGTTGTACAGCGTGCCGTCCGGGGCGCGTTCCACGATGGTCCCCGCGTGCAGCCAGACGCGGGCGGCGCGGGCCGCCGCGGACATGGCCCGGGCGGTCGGCCCGTCCAACGGCTCGGCGTCGCGGGGCCAGCCGGCGTGGTTCCAGGCCCCGGCCGCCCACCCCTCGGGCAGGACGACCAGATCGTCCCCGGCCCGGGAGCGGACGAGGCCCGCGGCCCGGAGCCGGCGGGCCGGGGCGTCCTCGGTGTCGTCGACGCGGAGCTGGATCAGTGTGGCGCGCATGGCGTCCTCCTCTCGGGACCGCGCTCTCGCGGCGGCGCCAGCGTAGGAAGACGACCCGCCCGGCGGACCACCCGGCCGGGCCGTCCACCGGCCCGCGCCCGATCCTCCGCCCCCCCCGCCCGTTCGGAGGACGCGCCCGGGCGGGGGCGGACAACCCGGAAGGCCGGGCGGGACGGGCGGGACCCGACGGTCGGCTCCTAGACTGGGACGGTGCACCACGACGGCAGCGAGGCCGCCGGACGACGCGCGGTCGGGCACTGGCCGCCGGTGGAACCCGGCGCCGCCGGTGCCGACGCGGTCGCCGCCATCTACCTCGCCTTCGACGAGCAGGCGCAACGCCTGCGCAGCATCCTGCGGCTCGGCCTGGTGGCCGTCATGGCCCTCGTGGCGTGGGCGGGCACCCCGTCCGACCAGTGGCCACCACAGTTCGCGCTGGTCGCCGCGTACGGGCTGCTGTCCGTGGGGACCTGGTGGATGTGGCGGCACCGGCCCGGCCGGGCCCGACGCATCCGCGAGGCGACCCCCATGGCGATCGTGGACGTGGCCGCCGTGTGCGCCCTGCAGTTCCTGTCCGTCGGCAGCTACCTCTCGCTCGGCCTGCTGGCCTTCCTGCCGTTCTTCACCGCCACCCATCCAGGCCGCAAGGCGCTCCTGCTGTCCCTGGCCGCCATCGCCGGAGGCGGCGCCGTGCTCGCGGACCCCACCTTCCGACGGCAGCTCGGTACGGGACAGGGCGCCGCCATCCTCGCCATGCTGGCCCTGCTGTGCGTCGTCGCGATCGCCGTGTCACGGGTCCAGGAACGCCGCCTCGCGAGCGTGGCCGCCCTGACGGTCAGCCGCTCCGTGCTGCTGGAGGACGTCGTCTCGGCCGAGAGCCGCGAGCGCCGCGCCGTCGCCGAGTCCGTGCACGACGGGCCGCTCCAGACGGTCCTCGCGGTCCGCCAGGACCTCGGCCAGGCCCGCAAGGCCCCCGACGGCGGCCCCGCCTTCGTGGAGCGCGCCTACGACCTCCTCGCCGAGGTCGAACGGGAACTGCGCCAGGTCAGCGTCACCCTGCACCCCTCCGTCCTGGAGCAGGCGGGCCTGGCCGCGGCGGTGCGGACCCTCGCGGAGACGGCCTCGGAACGGGGCGGCGTCACCGTCGACTGCGACCTGGAGCGCGCGCGCCCCAGCCCGGCCGACCCCATGCTCTTCGGGGCCGCGCGCGAACTCATCGGCAACGTCCTGCGGCACGCCCGGGCCACCCGCGTACGCGTGGGGCTGCGCGACACCGGTACTGCGGTGATCCTGGAAGTGCAGGACGACGGGGTCGGCGTGGACCCGGACCTGCTCGCCGACCGGCTGGCCGAGGGCCACATCGGAATGGCCTCGCAACGCGCCCGGATCGAGGCCCTGGGAGGACGCATGGAGCTGCTTCCCGTGGAACGGGGCACCTGGGTGCGGGTCACCGTGCCCCTGGACCGGAACCGGGCCCCGGACGCGGATCCGGTCCCGGACGCGAACGGTGCCGACGGCCGGCCCCGTGACCCAGGCGGGGAGGCGACATGACGTACGGCCAGAAGGAGCGGGTGCGCGTGGTGGTCGGCGACGACCACCCCGTCTACCGCGAGGGCATCGTCTCCGCGCTCAACGGCAGCGGACGCATCGAGGTCGTCGCGGCCGTCGGTGACGGCCGCACCGCGCTGGAGGCGATCCGCGAGCACGCGCCCGCCGTGGCCCTGCTCGACTACCGGATGCCGGAGCTCGACGGCCTGGAGGTGGCGCACGCCGTCGCCCGCGACGAGCTGGCGACCCGCGTGCTGCTGCTGTCGGCCACGACCGAGAGCGACGTCGTCTACCGGGCCGTCCAGGAGGGCGCCGCCGGATACCTCTCCAAGGGCGCCGACCGCGACGACATCGTCGCGGCCGTCATGGCCTGCGCCAAGGGCGAGAGCGTGCTCCCGCCCGAACTGGTCACCGGGCTCGCCTCCGAGGTCCGCTCGCGCGCCCGGTCGGAGGAACCGCTGCTCAGCGCCCGCGAACGACAGGTCCTCCAGATGATCGCCCAGGGGCTGTCGGTCCCCGACATGGCCAAGGAGCTCTACCTCGCCCCGACCACGGTCAAGACGCACCTGCGCCGGCTGTACGAGAAGCTCGGCGTCTCCGACCGGGGCGCGGCCGTCGCGAAGGCGATGCGGACGCACCTGCTCGAATGACGGCGGCTCGCCCGACGCCGGCGCGGCCGACGGCGGTTCGCCCGCCGCCGGGTGGACCCGCGCCCGCGGTGGGCGACGCCCGGGGCGGGGCCGTCGTCCCGGCCATCGCTCGAACGCATGACGGGGTCCGCGCGCCCCTGTGCCTACCGTGAACGCGTCCTGCACCGCGTGACGCGAGGAGGCCCACATGCTGCCCAAGACCCCACCGCCTGCCGGGCCCCGCCCGACCGCGGACACCGCCCCGGTCGGCACCGCCGAACGCTTCCCGACCGGCGTACGGCCATGACCGCCACCGTGCCGGACCGGGACACCGGCTACCCGGTCCTGCTCCCCAACGCCTTCGTCGGCCGGTCACCCGCCGCCCGACTGTGCCTCGTACGCGGTCGCGGAGCGGTGGTGTGGGACAGCGCCGGCCGGGCGCTCATCGACACCCTCGCCGGCCTCGGCCAGTGCGCCGTCGGCTACGGCCGCGAGGAACTGGCCGACGCCGCCGCCGCGCAGATGCGGGAACTGATGGCCTACCCCCTGCACGCCGGACCCGTCAACGAGCCCGCACTGCTGCTCGCCCGCAGGCTCGTGGCCCTCTCACCGGCCCCCGGCAGCCAGGTCTTCTTCACCTCCTCGGGGAGCGAGGGGACCGAGACCGCCCTCAAACTGGCCCGGCTCGCGCACTTCCACCACGGCGGAAGACACCGGCCGTACGTGCTCGCCCTCGAAGGCTCCTACCACGGCGCGACCGCCGGCGCCCTCGCCGTCACCGTCCGCGACGAGGTCCACCAGGGCCTGGGCGCCTCCTCCTCCCGCCACACCGTCCGGCTCACCCGGCCCGACCCGGCCGTACTCGGCCCGGACGCCGTACCCCACCTGGTGGCCGAGCTGGAGGGGGTCATCCAGCGGGTCGGGGCCGAACACATCGGCGCGTTCATCGGGGAGCCGATCATGGGGGTGGCGGGCAACGTGGTGCCGCCGGAGGGCTACTGGCCCGCCGTCCGACGGGTCCTCGACGCCCACGGCATCCTGCTCGTCGCCGACGAGGTGGCGACCGGGTACGGGCGCACCGGCGACTGGTTCGCCTCGCCCGGCCTCGGCGTCGAACCGGACATCGTGGTCACCGCCAAGGCCCTGACCAGCGGCTACATACCCATGGGCGCGGTCCTCGTCGGCAACCGCGTCCTGGAGATGCTGGACGGCTTCCCGCTGCGCCACGGATTCACCGCGAGCGGGCACGCCACGGCCGCCGCCGTCGCCCTGGCCAACCTCGACATCATCGAACGGGAGGCACTGACCGTCCGGGCCGCCGAGACCGGCGCGCGCATGCTGTCGGCGCTGCGCCCGCTGGAAGAACTGCCCTGGGTACGGACGGTACGGGGACGCGGTCTGATGATCGCCGTGGAACTGACCGACGACCCGGCGGTCGCCGAACGCGCCCGCGAGATCCCCGGCCGGGCCGCCGAGGCGGGCGTGCTCGTGCCCCGGGTGGTCGGCCTGCTCCGACTGACCCCGCCGCTGGTGCTCACGGACGGGCAGGCGGAACGGATCGTGGACGTGGTGAGCGCGGAGGTCCGCCGCCTGGGCGCGGCACGCGTCCCCGCCGCGGGGCCCCGTACGCCCTGCCCCTGAACCCGCGCCGCCGCCCCGCGTGGGGAGGTCCCCCGGTCCGTAGACCGGGGGACCTCCCCACGCGGGGCGGGCGCGTTCAGGTGGGGCAGGCGGTGCAGTGGACGGCCGCCACCGTACGGACGCGGCTCGTGCCGAGACCCATGGGGACGGTCCGCTCGCTCCGGACGATCCGCAGGTGCTCCCCGCACACGGCGGCCCCGCAGGAGCGGCACACGCCCTCAGCGGGGTGGGTGTGGCCGGCTTCGGTACGACAGGTCAGACAGTTCATGGCGGAGATCCTTCCGGGACCGCTTCCTCACGGGCCGCGAGGGCGTCGAAGGGCGGCGGGGGTGCGCCGCGGTACGGCCACGCTAGGCAGGGTCCGGCGCCCGCCCGGTCATCCGTTCGGCCGTCACCCGGGACGAAGCGCCCGACTCCGTCCACGCGGGCACGCCGCGCGAGGCTCGTCGTCCCGGCGGTCGTCCGGTCGGACGACACCGCGGCGGGCGGCCCGCGCCTTCACTGGAGGCATCGGTGCCCGAGGAACCCCTCACCCCTACGGGACCTGCCGCGACCCGGCACGGCGCCGAGGGTCCCCCACCTTTGGAGGAACAGATCATGCGCAAGCCCCGTGCTCTCACCACCGCCGTCCTGACCACCGGCGCTGTCGTCCTGACGGGAACCGCCTTCACCGCCCAGGCCGCCACCGCGTCTCCGGCCACCACGACGGCGCGGGCGTCGGGCGTCGAACTCCAAGGAGGCACGAAGCACATCAGCCTCCCGAGCACCGAGAAGCAGATGCGTCTCCCGAGCACCGAGAAGCAGATGCGTCTCCCGACCACCGAGAAGGAGATCAGCCTTCCGGCGACCGAGAAGGCCGTCTCGCTCGCCGAGGGCCCGCTGCCGAACACCGTGCTCGGCCTTCCGAACACCGTGCTCGGCGTCCCGTCCACCGTGCTCGGACTTCCGTCCACGGTGTTCAAGGCCTGAGACCCCACCGGTCGTCGAAGGGCCCGGTGCCACCCGGCACCGGGCCCTTCCACGTGCGCCGGTCCTGTCGTCCGATCGGTTCCGGGAACGACGAATCCGCGGCGGCACGCGGATCGATCGTTCGCCGGACGCGGCCGGAGTGGTCGCTCGCGGAGCGTGGAGGGCATGACGACACTGCCCCCGGCGACGCCCCCGACCCCACACCGACGGCACGTGGCCGCCCGCATCGGCGGCTTCGTCTGGGTGACCTCCGCCGTCCAGACCGCGGTGGTGAGCGCCGTCGCCTCCGTGCGGTTGCACTCCCTGGACCTGGCCCGCGACATGGTGTCGATGCTCGGCGCCGCAGACTGCGGCACCGTGCGGGGGCGGTGGACGTGCTCACCGATGTCCACGACCGTGAACCTCTCCTGGGCCCTGGCCGGACTCGGCGTGGGCGCCGGCGTGCTGCTCGTCCGCCCGCTGCTGCGTGCGGGGCGCCGCCGTTCCCTGGCGGTCGCCCTGGTGCTGCCGGCCGCGGCGGGCACGGTTCTGGTCGCGGCCAGCCCGTACGACGTCAGGCCGGTGCCCCACTACGTGGGAGCCTTCGTCGCCCTGCTCTGCGGGAATCTGGCCGTGACCGTGCTGGGGCCGCTGCTGTCGGACACCGGAGCCCTGCCGCGCTGGTGGAGTTGGTGCGGCCGGACGGTCGGTTCCCTCGGCCTGGCGGCCGGCGCCTGCTTCGGCGTCGGCCTGAAGGCCCACGCCTTCCAGGGCGGATTCGAACGGATCGCGATCTGGCCCCTGGTCCTGTGGGTACTCGCCAGCGGCCTGCGCCTGGCGTTCCACCGCCCCCGCCGCCCCGCCTGACCCCCCCCGCCCCCCTGGTCGGCCCCCCGCCCCCCTGGTCGGCGCCCGCGCGCGGCTGCGGGCCGGCCGTCAGCCGCGGCGGAACGCCCGGGAGGCCACCGACAGCATGCAGGCGCCCGAGGCGAGGACCAACAGCAACTCCAGCCACACCGGCACCGTGTAGCCGCCCCACGTCACCCCCGGAGCCGCCGCCGTAGCCCCCACCGCGCCGAGGACCGCCCGACGGATCGGGTCCACCGCGTACGTCAGCGGGTCGAACCGGGTGGCGACGGACAGCCAGCCCGGCAGCCGGGACAGCGGGAACAGCGCCCCGGACAGGAAGAACAGCGGCTGCACCACCATCTGGGTCAGCGCCATGAACGACTGCACCGACCGCATCCGCGCCGCCACCAGCACCCCGAAGCACGAGAAGGCGAAGGCCAGCAGCGCCATGTAGGCGAGCAGGGTGAGCATCAGCGGCAGGTCGTACGGGACGCCCACCGCGCCGGCGAGCGCCAGCACGAGCGTGCCCTGGAACAGCCCCGTGGTCATCCCGCCCAGGCACTTGCCCGCCACCACCGCCGTCCGGCTCACGGGGGCGACCAGCATCTCCCGCAGGAAGCCGAACTCCCGGTCCCACACGATCGACGAAGCCGACCCGATGGAAGCGAAGACCACCGGCATGGCGAGCGCGCCCGCGTAGACGAAGGTCTGGTACGGGACCCCGTACGCGGACCGGGTCAGCGAGCCCAGCCCGCCGCCCAGGGCGAACAGGAACAGCATCGGCTGGAGCAGCGCGGTGACCACCCGGACCGGTTCGGCCAGCAGCCGCAGCAGGTCGCGGTGCCACACCACGCACACGGCGCGCAGCTGCGCGCGCGGGCCGGTGACGGGCCGACGGGTGAACGCGACCGGGGGAGCGGCCCCCGGCAGCAGGCCGACGGCGCTCATCGGGAGCCCCTGGCGCGCGCGGCCCAGGCGGCCCGCTCGGTACGGGCCCCGCCCTCGTCGGCGGGTTCCTCGCCGGGACGCCCGGTCCAGGACAGGAACACGTCGTCGAGCGTCGGCCGGGACACCTCCATCGACCGGACCGGTACGCCCAGTCCGCAGGCGAGGCGGGGCAGGAAGGCCGCCCCGTCCGGGACGCGCACCACGACCGCGCCGCGGGCCTCGGCGCGGGCGGACAGTCCGAACCGCGTGCGCAGGGCCGCGATGGCGGCCCGCGCGTCCGTGGTGGTGAACCGGACCACGTCGGCCCCCGTGCGGGCCTTCAGCTCGGCCGGGGTGCCCAGGGCCACGACGACGCCCTTGTCCATGATGGCGATCCGGTCGCAGACCTCCGCCTCGTCGAGGTAGTGGGTGGTCATGAAGACGGTGACGCCCTCGGTGCGGCGCAGTTCGCGTATGCAGTCCCACAGGTGACGGCGCGTCTGCGGGTCCAGCCCGACGGTGGGCTCGTCGAGGAACAGCACCCGCGGCGCGTGCAGCAGGCCGCGCGCGATCTCCACGCGCCGCCGCATGCCGCCGGACAGCTCCTTGACCTTGCTGCGACGCCGCTCGGCGAGTCCCACCAGCTCCAGGACGTGGTCGACGCGCGGGGCGAGCGCGGAGCGCGGCATCCCGTACATCCGGCCGTGGAAGCGGAGGTTGCGTTCGACGGTCAGCTGCGAGTCCAGGGTGGACTCCTGGAAGACCAGGCCGATCTGCCGACGGGTCTCGTCGCGTTCCCGTACGACGTCGTGCCCCGCGACGGTCGCGGTGCCGGCGCTCGGCTCCACCAGGGTGCACAGCATCCCGATGGTCGTCGACTTGCCGGCCCCGTTGGGCCCGAGGAACCCGTAGATCTCGCCGGGCCGCACGCTGAGGTCCACTCCGCGCACGGCCTCGACGTGACCGTAGGTCTTGCGCAGGCCGCGCGCCTCGACGGCCGGCGGTGGCTCGGACCTGCCCGGGGGCGGTGGCGCGGGAACCGGGATCGGCGACGGACGCGGGGACGCGGGGGCTGTGGTGGTCACGGTGGGCTCCTCGGGAGGGTCGGTCGCGCGCCGGCGGGGGCGGACACGAAGGGAGGGAGGCCGGGTCCTGGTCCGGGACCCGGCCTCCCGCGGCCGATCAGCCGTTCAGTGACGCACCCGCGTGCTGCAGGACGGCGGGGGCGGCGGGGGACCCGCGCAGGAGATGCAGCGCATCATCGGGTCGGCGTGCCGCCGGGTGGCCCAGGGAGCCGCCGCGAAGCCCAGCTCCGCCGCGGGACCGGTGCCCCGCGACCGAACGGGCGCGGGAGAAGGAGAGGTACGGGACATCGTGTCGATCCTTTCGAATGGGGTGGTCGTCGACCGCTGCGGGCTACCGGCGCGACCGGGGCGCGGTCCGCGTACGGCGGGTCCGGGCCTCGCTGTCCGGGGTGACCGTGAGGCAGTCGACGCAGGACTGCTGACAGGCGGCCGCGGGTCCTTCGACCGCCGCGGGCAGCTGTTCGAAGCCGAACGAGCGGGTGGCGGTCGCGGTGGTGGTGCTGCTGGTGCGTGTCATGGGAACTCCCGATCGTGTGGGGCGGGCCCCGGGTCCCGGGGTGGCCGCGGATCTTCCCGTCGGTGGGCGCACGGGCCGGAGGCGGTTCGTTTGGCTCGGCCGTCGGCGGCGGGTGTCCGTGCGGGGCCGTCGTGCGGTGCTGGGGTGGTGCGCCGTGCGACGACAGCCACCACGCTAGGAAGAGGTCGGGCCCGGAACTGTCCTGCGATCGGAGGTCCGGCCGGACGAACCGCGCCCCCCCGCGGCGCAGGGGGCGTCGCGGACGAATCTCCCCGCCCCACCCCGTGGCACGGCCCGGACGCCCCATGTCACGGCTCCCGCCGCCCCTGACGCACGGGTCGGAGGCGTCGGGGGCACCGGCACCGGTTCCGGATCCGGTTCCAACATCGGCTCCGGCGGATACGGCCACGGGATCGACCGTTCGCAGGACGGTCTGCGGGCGGCCCCGTCCCTAGCGTCGGGAGGGACCGCAGCGGGAACGGCCGCGACCGCCGACCGACCCGCGACCGCCGTCCGAGGAGAGACCATGTCCGCACACCTGCCGCACCTCGGTTCCGGGCTCGGATACCGCAGGGAACTGGCCGACGGGATCGCCGCGTCGGGGGACGCCGTCGACTGGCTGGAAGTCATCACGGAGCACTACCTGTTCGCACCTCCGGACACCCGCGAGGCCCTGCGGGAGCTGCGCCGCGGCCATCCGCTGGTGCCCCACGGCCTCGAACTGTCCCTCGGCTCCCCGCAACCCCCCGACCCGCACTACGTCGCCGCGCTCGCCGGGCTCGTCGAGGAGATCGGCGCGCCCTGGTTCAGCGACCACCTCTGTTTCACCAGGACCGACGGCGTCTCCGTCGGCACGCTCACACCGCTGCCGCGCAGCCGCGCCGTCGCTCGGGACGTCGCGCGCCGCGCCCAGTGGGTGCAGGACGAGGTGGGCGTGCCGCTGATCCTGGAGAACATCACCTACCACATCGACCTGCCCAACCCCCTGACGGAGGCCCGGTTCATCGCCGAGGTGATGGAGCACTGCGCGTGCGGACTGCTCCTGGACCTCACCAACCTCGACATCAACTCCCGCAACCACCACTACGACGTCGGCGACTTCCTCGACACGATCCCGCTGGAGCGCGTCGTCCAGGTCCACCTCGCCGGCGGTACGCAGGAACCGGACGGCACGGCCCGTGACACCCACAGCGCGCCCGTGCCCGAACGGGTGTGGGCCCTGCTGGCCGAACTGTCCGCCCGCACCGACATCAAGGCCACCCTGCTCGAACGGGACCAGGACTTCCCCGAGGACTTCTCGGAGATCACCGCCGAGATCGCCCGGGCCCGCGACACCGCGGGGTGGGGCCCCGGGCCGGCGCGGCCAGGAGCGGCGGCCGCCGCGCCCGGCCTGGGGAGGGCGGCCCGATGACGGTGCTCGACGCGCTCGCGGCCCTGCTCGCCGCAGGCCCGCTGAGCGCCGGCGAACTGCACGACGACCCCGAGGGGGTGCGCGCCCGCTTCGACCTGAGCGAGGAGGAGCTGGCCCTCCTCACCCGTGTCCCGGACGACGCGTACGCCCGGGTGGCCCAGGACGTCGCCGCGAAGCACCGGCTGGTGGTGGCCCAGGCCATGCCGGAGACCGTCGACGAGGTGACGGTCCGTCATCGTGACGTGCTGGAAGCCTATTTGAACGATGTCGTGCGCCCGCCGCATCCGGACGACCCGGTCGGCGCCGAACGGGCCGCGGAGGCCTTCCTGGAGCACGCGGCGGGCCGGATCCCGGAGGGGCTGGCGGAGTTCGGCCGGTTCGAACTGGAACGCTTCCGCCTGCGCCGCGACGAGATCGCCTCCGAGGCGGCCCGCTACCGGCACGAGACCGAGGGCCGGCCGCCGAGCGACCCCGCCGGGACCTGGATCGAGTACGGGGTCCCCGTCGTACCGGCGAACGTCCTGGTCGTCTCCCACACCCACGACGTGACCGCCCCCGACGCCCCGGCACGGGTCCCGCGCCTCCCGGTCACCGTGGCCCTGCAACGGGTGTGGCGCGAGCCCGTGCGCGCGTTCCGGCTCGACCCCGGCACCCGGGACCTGCTCGCGCTGTGCGACGGCACCCGGACCGCCCTGGCGGCGGCCGTCGAGGCCGGGGCCCATCCCGCCCGGGCGGGCGCCGTGCTGGCGGCACTGGCCCGGGCGGGGCTCCTCGTCCCGCGCGGGGGACCGGACGGATGACACCCCCCGGCCGGGGGGAGGGGGCCGGCGCGACGGCCCGTGGAGGTCCGATCGGACGAACGGCGCGTGGCCCCCGTCACATCCCGGTCGGAGGATCACAGGGCCCTCGGGGATCCGTAGTGTCGGACGTGTGCACAGGGAAGACCAACAGAACAGCAGGGACAGCATCCGGAAAGTCCGCGACATGGGGAGCATGCGCGGCTGTGACGGCAACCGCTCACCGGGCATGCGGACCGGCGGTGACCAATCCGTGAGTAGACCCCCACAGCACATTCCGGAAACGTACCTGCGCTCCACGCTCCACCGGGCCGGCGACCAGCCGGCCTTTTTCCTGCGCCCACGCCGTCCCACGCGGTCCCGCAGGGCTCCGCCCGGCTCCGCGCGCCCGGACCACGGGAACGGGGTTCACTGGGGAGGTGGACGCCGGCAGGGACGGAGCAGGCCCGGTACGCGGTGCGCCGCGCGCCGTCCGGGACCTGCTCGACGCAACCGACCCGGGGCTGGTCCGGCTGGTCGGGGCCGCCCACACCGTCGGTGCGATCTGCCTGGCCCTGGCCGTGCTGTGGGCCCTGGGCTTCGACACCCCGTACCTGGTCGCCGCCGGCTCCTCCGCGCTGGTGTGGTCGATGGTGCTGACCGGGCCGAGGGAGGCGGAGCAGGCCGTCACCCACGCCCTCGGACTGCCCGCCGCACTGCTGTCGGCCACGGCGGCCGTCCTCCTCGCGCCGTATCCGGTCGTGTCGGGGACCTTCTTCGTGGCGCTGCTGTTCGTGACGGTGTACGTCCGCCGCTACGGGCCCCGGGGGACCGCCCTGGGCATGAACGCCTTCCAGATGTACTTCGTCATGCAGTTCGTGCCCCTGCCCGCGGAGGGGCTGCCCCGGCTGTGGGCGGCCCTGGCAGTGGCCTTCGCCTGCGGCGCCGTCGTGCGGTTCGCGCTGCTGCGGACCTCCCCGGCGCGCTCCTTCGTCCGGCTGCGCCGTTCCGTGCGGGCCTGCCTCGCGGACGTGACCGGGGCGCTGGCGGCGCTCGCCGACGGTGGCGACTCTCCCGGGCGCGACCGTGACCGCGCCGGGCGGATCGCGGCGCTGCGGCGCCGGCTGCGCAGGCTGCACACGTGCGCGCTGATGCTCCAGGACGCCGTCGAGGCCTGCGCAGCCCCCGAGGTCGCCGCGCCGGTGCGGACCCGGATGACCGAGACGGACGTACGGGCCGAACGGCTCGCGGTGATGCTGCTGCGGCTCGGGCAGGACGGGGGGACCTCCCCGCAGGACTTCGCCCACCGCCTGCACCTGCCCGTCACCGGGGCGCCCACCGTTGACGCCGGCGCCCGGGCCGGCGGCGCGTCCCTGGCGGCACGGCTGCGCGCGCTCCCGGAGCTCGTGGCCTCGGGCGCGGCCCCCGCCCCCGCCGCACGCCCCGCACCCGCACCCGCCCCCGTCACGGTCGCCGCCGCGGCCCTGGCCGACGCCCACCGCGCCCTGACGGACTTCGAGCAGGCCGCGGCCGGGCTCCACGAGGCCTTCCGTCGGGACCCCACGCCCGAGACCACCCCACCCACCCCACCCACCCCACCCGCCCCACCACCGCCCCGCGCGCCGTCCCCACCCGAGCCGGGGGGCCTGCGCAGGCCGACCACCCGCGCGGCCGTCCAGGTGGCCTGCGGCGCCACCCTCGCGACCGCCGGCGGGCAGCTGATCTCCGCCGATCACTGGTACTGGTCGGTGCTCGCCTGCTGGATGGTCTTCTTCAACACCTCCTCCACCGGCGAGATCGCGCTCAAGGGGTCCCGCAGGGTGGCCGGGACGCTCGCGGGAGCGCTCGTCGGCCTGTTCGTCGCCTCCGCCCTCGCCGGCCGGCCCTGGCCCGCCTTCGTCCTCACCCTCGTCTGCGTCTTCGGCATGGCCTACACGGCGGCCCTGTCCTACACCGCGGCGACCTTCTTCATCACCCTGATGATCGCCCTGCTCTCCGACCTGCTCGGCAGCTACACGGACGGCCTGCTGCTGATCCGGATCGCCGAGACCACGTTCGGCGTGCTCTGCGGGGTGGCCGCCGCCGTCCTCGTCCTGCCCCGGGCGACGGGGCGACGTACCGACGTGCTGCTCGGCGACGCGCTGAAGGCGCTGGCCGAGGCCGTCACCGCGACCGCCCGCCGACTGGTCGTCCCGGACGCGGAGCCCTCCCCGGACGACCTGATCCGCGCCGCGCACACCGCGGACCGCCGGGTGGAGGAGCTGGAGCGCGCGCTCACCCCGCTGATGCACCCCGTCGCCCCCCACCGGGCCAGGCGCCGGACCTCCCTGTACGTGCTGGGCCTGCTGGAGACCTGCGCCTACCACGTACGGGTCCTCGCCGTGGAGGCCGGCCGGGACGCACCGGGGAGCTGGTCGCGCTCGCCGGCCCGGCCGCTGCTGGAGGAGCGGGCGCGGACGGTCGCCGACCGCCTGGAGGCACTGGCCGAGGGGCGGGTGGACGGGGAGCGGCCCCACGCGCCGGGCGGCGCGCCGGAACCGGGCGCCGCCGCTCCCGAGGAGGCGCGCGTGCTGAAGCACTTCCGCCGGATGGACGACGACGTACGGGCGCTCACCGCGGCCCTGCGGCGTGGGGGAGCGGGACCGGCGGCGCCGGACCCGGCGGCCGGGGCCGGACCCGAGAGGGGGCCGGTGTGAACGGGTACGCGGCCGTGTACGAGGTCGTCGCGCGGCCTCCCCACCGCCCGGCCGGCCCGACCGAAGGGGACCGCGTCGGGACGGTCCACGCGGCGGAGACCGACGACAGCGGGCTGCGGGCCGGCCCGGTCACCCTGTGCGGGCGCAGCACGGCGGGCATGCCGCCCGCGCCCGGCGACCGGCCCGGTGCGGCCGGTGAGGCCTGGTGGCCGCAGATCAGCGGCGTCCGCATCTGCGCGGCCTGCGACCGCGAGACCTGAAGCCCGAGACCCGACCCGCGCGATTCCGCGAACAGGGGCGAAGGCGGAGGGCAACCGTAAAGCACCGCCTCAGGGAAACCGGAGTGAAACCGGAGTGAAAGTCGTATCACCGCCGTGAATTCACCGTCCTCGTGACGGTGGTTTCCGATGACTCTCGCCGCCGTGCGGGTCATTGGAAGGCTTTTCCGGTCGGGGGCGGCATGATGGCGCGGAACCGGCCCCGGTGGCCGCGCCGTTCCCCATATTCCTTTCGGAGAGTCCGGATGATCAGACACCCCTTCGGCAGGTGGACCGCGGTCGGGTCCCTCCTCGCGGCCCTGGCCCTCGCCTCCGGCTGCGGCACGGCCCAGCCGGACCACGGCCAAGCCGCTCCCACCGTGGCCGCCACGGTCTCCCCGTCGCCCGCGCTGACCGCCGCGGCCACCGAGGACCTGCGGGACCCCGCCGAGGTGGTCAGCGAGGGAGGCCTGCTCAAGACCCGGATCGTGGTGGAGCGCAAGAAGGTCCGGCTGGCCGGCAAGGACCTGTGGGCGCTCACGTACAACGGTCTCTACATGCCCCCGACGCTGCGCCTGCAGCCCGGCGACCGCATGGAGATCACCTTCGAGAACAAGCTCGACAAGTACACGAATCTCCACGTGCACGGCATGCACGTATCGCCCGGCGGGAATTCCGACAACATCTTCCTCAGCATCGACCCGGGCAAGACCTTCGATTTCAAGTACCAGTTCCTGAAATCGCTGGAGCCGGGCACGTATTGGTACCACCCGCACCCGCACACCCTCTCCGCCGCGCAGACGGCGGGCGGAATGGCGGGCCTCATCGTCGTCGACGGCCTCGACCGGTACATGCCGCAGGCGCTGCGGGGGATCACCGAGCACGCCATCGCCCTGAAGGACTTCCAGATCGTCGGCGACGAGATCAAGACCGCCGACCTGAAGATGGGCGCCCCGACCACCCGCACCGTCAACGGACAGCTGAACCCGCGCATCCGGATCAAGCCGGGCGAGACCCAGTTGTGGCGCATCGCGAACATCGGGGCCAACATCTTCTACAAGGTCGCGCTGCCCGGCACCACCTTCCACGTGGTGGCGCAGGACGGTTACCCGGTGAACAAGGTCTACCCGGTCGACTCGATCGTCATCCCGGCGGGCGCACGCTACGACGTGCTGGTGCAGGGCGGGAAGGCGGGAACCCAGGAGCTGATCACCCAGCCCTACAACTCGGGGAAGGCCGGCAACCAGTTCCCGCAGGCGACCCTCGCGACCGTGGAGACCACCGGCACCGCGGTGGAGCAGGCCGCCCTTCCGACGACCTTCGCGCCCGTCGACGACCTGGCCAAGGAGCCGATCGCGGGACGCAAGACGATCGTCTTCACGGAGAACGCGGACGGCACGCAGTTCTACATCAACGGCAAGCAGTTCGACCACAACCGGATCGACTTCAGGGTCAAGCTCAACACGACCGAGGAATGGACGATCCGCAACGACAGCGACGAAGTCCACTCCTACCACGTCCACACCAATGACTTCCAGGTCATGAGCGTCAACGGAAAGCCCCAGGTCAACTACGGCCTACAGGACACCGTGGACGTCCCCGCACGCGGCAACATCGTGATCCGCTCGCGATTCGTCGACTTCCCCGGCAAGACCGTGCTGCACTGCCACATCCTCAACCACGAGGACGCGGGCATGATGGCGACGCTGCAGATCGACAAGTGACGCGGACGCGGTGACGTCCACGCGGTGACGTCGACGCGGTGACCCCCGGCCCGCGCGAGCGACGGCCGGAAGGGGCCGGCGGCACGGCCGCCGGCCCCTTCCGGGTGGGTTCGGGATCAGCAGGTGCCGGCCGGTCGTTCCCGGACGACCAGGTCGGTGGAACCGGTGGTCGAGTCGAGCCACGCGACCTGGCGGCCGGCGCCGGCCGCCGGGCTGCCCTGCTCGCCGCGGTTGCAGGAGACCCGCTCGCGGCGGGAGCCGTCGGTGGTCAGCTGCCACAGCTTGGGCAGCGACTCGTTGCGGTAGCGGGTGTCGGGCGTGCGGGCCACGAGCGTCAGCGCCTCCTGGGAGACGGTCAGGTCGGAGGCGATGACGGCGCCCGGCTTGTGCTCACTGGCGACGAGGTAGGCGCCGCGGCCGTCGAGACCGGCACTGAGGACCGACGTCAGGCCTCCGTCGCTCGCGTCGGTGTCCGCCAGCCAGAAGACGTTCTTGTCGTTGACCCCGGTCTGGCCGAGGCTCACCGGCTCGTCGAGCTGCTCGGTCATGACCGCCCGTCCGGTGGTCAGGTCCAGGACCTCCACGCCCAGCCGGTAGGAGCCGTCCTGCGGGTACAGCTTCGCGTAGGCGAGCCGGTCGCCGGCGAGGGAGGGGAGCGCGGTCAGCGTGTTCCACCTGCGCCCGTCGGGGAAGACCGGGGCCTTGTCGGAGGGCCGCAGGTAGGCGACGTGCCGGCCGCCGAGGACGTCGTACTCCTCGAAGACGACGGTGCCCTTGTCCACCCGCAGGCCCGCGACGCCGGTCACCGAGCTGTGCAGGGTCTTGATCGGGCCGCCCGCCACGGGGCGGGACAGGACGTCGACCGAGGTCGGGCCGTACGCCGTCCACACCACGGTCTTGCCGTCGGTCGCCGGGGCGGTGTGGTAGCGGCCGTCGTTGGGGCTGATCACCTTCGGGGAGCCCTTGCGGTCCAGTCGGCCGGCGTAGACCGAGTAGGGCTCGGAGCCGTCGTCGTTGGACTTGGAGACCGTCCACCAGCCGCCGCCCGCGCCCACGCCGGTGTCGGTGGTGTTGAGCTTGCCGAAGAGGGTGTCGGAGTCGACGCCGAGGGCCTGCTCCCACCCGGGGACGATGCCGTGGGCGTTGAACGACCGCTTGACCGTGTTCTGTTGGGCGGAGGTGGCGCCCAGCGCCTTGGCCGCCGCGAGCACCGCGCCCCGGGCCTCGGTGAACCCGTCGATCGGCGTCATGTACTCGGTGACCGCCTTGTACACGATCTTGTCGGCCAGCGTGCCGAGGTCCTCGCGCATGTCCCACAGGGCGCCCGAGAAGATCGTCGAGTTCAGGTGCACGCCGCCGTTGTCGGTGGCGAACGACACGCCCAGGAAGCTCTTCGAGGTGGTGGCCCCGTCGTTGAGGTCGCGCAGGGCGCACTCCGCGGCCGCCTTGGTGCGGCACAGGTTCTCGCCGATCAGGCCGGCGGCGGGATCGCTCATCGGCGTACCGCTCGCGGTGACGTCGATCGCGTTGCCGAAGTAGTCGGCCAGGGCCTCGTTCAGGGCGCCCGACTGGCCGGCGTAGACCAGGTTCGCCGAGTGCTCGATGACCCCGTGGGTCATCTCGTGGCCGACGACGTCGGTGTCGGCCGACATCGGCTTGAACTCCTCGTCCCCGCTGCCGTACACCATCTTGGTGCCATCCCAGAACGCGTTGGCGTAGGGGAGGCCGAAGTACGTCACGCCGACGAGGGAGTTGACGGCCCCGCCCTTGCCGTCGAGGCTGTCGCGGCCGAGCTCGTTCTTGTAGAAGTCGTAGACCCGACCCGCGTTCCAGTGGGCGTCCACGGCGCCCGAGTCGGTCGCCGCGGCGCCGAAGGCGGTGCCCGTGGAGGAGAACATCGAGATGCCGGCCGGCCACTTGCCCGCGGTCTCCGACACCGACCTGCCCCGGGCGTCCCACGTGCCGAGCAGGCTCTTGCTGGTGGCGCGCATGCGTCCGGCGTCCGCCAGCAGGTAGTTGCCGGCCGCCGGATCGTAGGCGATGTCCAGCGCGGCGGTGCTGCCGTTCAGCCTGGTCCCGGACCCCGTCTCGGGCACGAGGTTCGCGGGCGCCGCCGGCGGCCCGTCCGCCGCCGGCCCGTCCGCCGCCGTGCCGGCGGTCGCGGCCGCCGGGGCCGTCAGCGTCTTCAGCGCGCTGTACTGCAACGCGGGATAGCCCGAGCGGGCGTCCACGTACACCTCGTCCACCACCGGGGCCCCGGTGCCGGGCGCGGTGCCGCGCACGGTGACCCGGTAGGCGAGGACGCCCGCGCCCTTCGGCAGGACGACGAGCCCCTTGGCCTCGCCCGTCATGCCGCCGGCCGCCGGATCGCCGGACTCGGACCGCGGCGCCGCGCCCTTGTCGAGGGCCGTGCCCAGTCGGCGGGCCGTGGCGGCCACCGCACGACGGACGGCGACGTCCTGCGTCACCTGCGGGGTGACGTCGGTGCGCAGGGCGGTGAAGTAGTGCCCCGAGGTGCCGGTCACCACCCGCTTGCCGTCCCGCTTCTGCATGCGGACGACGTACTGGCCCCCGAGCACGTCGACACCGCGGTGCCGCTGCTGGAGGCGAACCGTTTCCTCCTCGGCCCGGGTGGAGGCCGACAGGGGGACGAGGTCGCTGCCCGCCCGCGGGATCCGGTAGCGGCCCTTGTTCGCGTCGAGGTGTTGGCGCGCCGCGTCGGCCGGAGCGGCCTTGGCGTCCACGGCCTCGCGGATGCCCTCGACGAGGACCGGGGTCTCGGTGCCCTGGGCGGGCACCGCGTTGGAGGGGCCGACATCGGGGTCGACGGCCCATGCCGGCGAAGCCGACAGGGTCATCGCCGCGGCGAGCAGAACCGCTATTCCTCCGGCGGACCGGAGTTCTTTCCGCCATATCTGTCGTGCGGCAGGGGTGTGTGCCGGCGAACCTGCGCTGAACCTGGGCAAGGGGTCTCCTCAACCATGAGTGCCTGGTGCGTTGCTGTGAGTCGCCGCAATGCAAGCGCCGCGGAAGGCCGCGGACCAGAGTCGGGCCCGCCTCAGAAGTGGCCATGCACACTTGTGGGGGCTCTGTGAAGGCGGTCAGAATCCCCCGCATGATCGAAACCGACCCGCACGAACGGACTCCGGACCACAGGCAGGGCGACACCGGGGCGGTGATCCGCACGGCCGCCGATCCGGCCTCCGTGCTGCGCGTACTCGTCCGACGCCGACAGGCCCTCCTCGATCAGGAGTCCGCCGACCTGGAGTCCCTGCGCTCCTACGCCGACCGACTGGCCGACCGGCTCCCGGGGGAGGCGGCCCGCACCCACGGGCCCGCCGCGGGCGTCGAGTTCCTGACCGGAGCCGACGCCGTCGAGGCCCGCCTCGACGCCATGCTCGGCGCCGCCGAGACCGAGGTGCTGATCCTCGACCGCATGGCCCGGACCCCGTGGGCGTCCGACCGCGAGGAGGGTGCGGAGACGCAATGGGCCCGCATCCGGGAACTGCTGGAGCGCGGCGTCACCGTACGCACCGTCACCGACCGCCGCGGCGCCGACTTCCCGGACCGGGCCAAGGAACTCCTCGCCCTCACCGAACTCGGCCTCCAGGCCCGGATCGGCGCGCGGCTGCCCACCCGCCTCGTCCTCGTCGACCGCCGCACGTGCCTGCTGCCGCCGCCGCGCTGCGACGGCGAACGCGACGGCGACGGCGAGAGTGCCGACGCGGTCGCCCTGGCGTTCGGTGAATCCCTGCTGCACCGGGCGGCCCTGCCGCTCTTCGAATCCCTGTGGGCGCGCGCCACCCCGGTCGGCAGCGCCGGCAGCCCGCTCACCGCCGACCAGCGCGAACTGCTGGGGCTGCTCGCCTCGGGCCTGAAGGACGAGTCCATCGCGCGCCGGCTCGGCGTGCACGTGCACACCGCCCGCCGACGGATCACCCGCATGCTGGAGGAACTCGACGCCGACACCCGCTTCCAGGCGGGAGTCCAGGCCGCCAGCCGCGGCTGGCTGCGGCCCACCCCCTGACCCGGTGCCTGACCCGGTGCCTGACCCGGTGCCGACCCGGTCCGGGCGTGGGTCGGGCGTGGGGTCGGGCGTGTCCTCGCGGTCCTGGGCGGGATCGTCTCGTAGGTTCGGTACGTCCGGGTTCACCCGGATCTGTTCCGTGCGGCCGTCCGGTGCGCGCCCGCCACCGTACGGCCCGCCCACGAGCCCGCCTGGCCACGAGGGGCCGGCCTCGGCCCGATGGGGAGATCGCGTCCGATGACTCGGCTGCAGGGGCTGCTCGGCCTCATCGTGATCTACGGCTTGTGCTACGCCATCTCGCGCCACCGCGGGCGCATCAACTGGCGGACCCTCGGCATCGGCTTCGCCCTCCAGGTCGGCTTCGCCCTGCTGGTGCTGAAGTGGGAACCCGGACGTGAGGCGCTGCGCTGGTTCGCCGACCTGATCGCGAAAGTGATCGGCTACACGACGGCGGGAACGGAGTTCCTCTTCGGCTCGCTCGCCAAGGGCTCGTCCGTACCCTTCGCCCTCGGCGTGCTGCCCGTCATCATCTTCCTCGGCGCGCTCGTCGGGCTGCTGTACTACCTGCGCGTCATCCAATGGGTGGTGCAGATCGTCGGCGGCCTGATCTCCCGCCTCCTCGCCACCAGCCGCGTCGAGTCGATCTGGGCGACGACGGTGATCTTCCTCGGACAATCCGAGGCGCCGCTGCTGATCGCCCCCTACCTGCGCCGGCTCACCCGCTCGGAACTGTTCACCTGCATGACCGGCGGGTTCGCGTCCGTGGCCGGTTCCACCCTCGTCGGCTACTCGCTGCTCGGCGCGCCCCTGCCCTACCTGCTGGCGGCGAGCGTCATGAACGCGCCCGCCATGCTCGTCATCGCCAAGGCGATCTACCCCGAGACCGAGAAGACCGAACAGCAGGGCGACATCCGCGGCGTGCGGGACACGGAATCGGCCAACGCCATCGACGCGCTCGCCCGCGGCGCGCTGAGCGGTGGCCGCCTCGCCGTCATCGTCGGCTGCCTGCTCATCGCGTTCGTGGCGCTCATCGCCCTGGCCAACGGCATCCTCGGCGTGGCCGGAAGCTGGTTCGGCATCGACGACCTGACGTTCCAGCGGGTCCTGGGCTGGATCTTCGCGCCGGTCGCCTGGCTCATCGGGGTGCCCTGGGACGAAGCCTCGACGGTGGGCAGCCTCCTCGGTCAGAAGACGGTCATCAACGAGTTCGTCGCCTACGCCTCCTTCGGCCCCGAGATCCCCTCCCTCGAACCCAAGACCGTACTCATCACCACCTTCGCCCTCGCCGGCTTCGCCAACTTCGGATCGATCGCCATCCAGCTCGGCTCGTTCGGGGCGCTGGCACCCGAACGCCGGGCCGACGTCGCCCGGCTGGGCCTCCTGGCCCTCCTCGCGGGGACGCTCGCCAACCTCAGCAACGCGGCGATCGTCGGCATCGTCGGCTGACCGGGCGGCCCTTCCGTCAGCCGGCCCTTCCGTCAGCCGGCCCTTCCGTCAGCCGACCCGTCCGTCCGCCCGCCGCCGAAGCCCTCCGGCCCCGGCCCCCGAGGTGGTTCCTCCCGCCGTTCCTCCGGTCGGTCGTCGTCGCCGGGCGCCGCCGCCTGGTCTGCTGGCGGTGGCGGCCCGGCCGCGCCCCGCACCCCGTGGGACGCGGGCGGCGCGGGCGGCCGGACGGAGGGCGGTCATGCCAGGCACGCGACAGCAGGAGCCCGCCGCGAACCTCTGGGAGGAACACGCGGCCCTCTACGTACGGACCCTCGGCGCCGCGTGCGCCGGACCGGTGCGATCCCTCCTCGACGCCGTCCAGGTGGGCCCCGGAACCCGTGTGCTGGACGTCGGCACCGGCCCCGGCACCGTGGCCGCCGCCGCGGCCGAGCGCGGGGCGGCCGTGACGGCCGTCGACGCCTCGGCCGCCATGGTCGCCCTCGCCCGGGACGCGGCCCCCCGGGCGCACGCGCTCATCGCGGCGCTCCCCGGGCTCCCGTTCCGGGACGCCTGCTTCGACGCGGCCGTCGGCAACTTCGTACTCGGGCACGCCGGTCCCACGCGGGCCGTGGTGGCCGAGCTGCGCCGGGTCGTGCGCCCCGGGGGCCGGGTCGGCCTGACCGGCTGGACCGAGGCACCGGCCGCCGGGCAGACCCTGCTGGGCCGGGCCCTGCGCGCGGCCGGCGTCGCGATGACGGCCCCCGGGCGACTGCGGCCCCCGGGCGCCGCCCACCCGGGCGACCCGGCCGGGATGGTGCGGCTGCTGGACGCGGCCGGGCTGCGGCGGACCGTCTGCCGGACGGTCGTCTGGGACCACCGGATCGACGCCGCGGCCTGGTCCGAGGGGCTCGCCCGGCTGCTGGCGACCGGCCTGCCCGCACCGGACGCGGCCGACCCCGCCGAGATCTCCCGCATCGTGCGGCACGCCGTCGAGCTGAGTCGGCCGTTCCTGTCCCCGGACGGGGAACTGCGGCTGCCGCACGTCGCGCTGCTGGCGCACGGATGGCGCTGATCGGGCGCCGCCGCGGCCCGGGCGCGGCGGGCGGACCCGCGCGGATGCGGGTAGACAGGAGACAGGGGTGGCGGACGGGCCGGAAGGGAGAGGTGCCCATGGGCGCGACGGGACCGGAGCCGGGGTCGGGACCCGGGATGGGACCGGGACCGGCCCGGTACGGGGGCGCGTGGTGATCGGCGAGGTACTGCCCCTGGCCCTCGTGATCGCCGTCTCGCCGTTCACGCTGATCCCGGCCGTCTTCATGCAGTTCACCCCCCGGGCCCGCCCCACCGGCGGCGCCTTCCTCGCCGGGTGGATCATCGGGGTCGCCGTGCCCGCCGTCCTGTGCGCGGCGCTGACCTCCGTCCTCGGGTTCGCCTCCCACGACCGGCCCTGGACGGCCTGGGCGCGGATCGGCCTGGGCCTGTGCCTGGTCGCGCTCGGGATCCGTCAGTGGCTGGTCCGGCACGGAAAGGCGGCCCCGGGGTGGATGCGCCTGCTCAGCGAGGCGGGACCGGGCAAGGCGTTCCGGCTCGGCATCCTGCTGGCCCTGGCCAACCCGAAGATCTTCCTGCTGTCGGCGGCGGCCGGGCTCGCCGTCGGCTCCGCCGGGCCGTCCCTCGCGGGGGCGGCGGCCGCACTGGCCGTGTTCACGGCGGTGGCCGCCAGTACCGTCGCCTTCCCCGTCCTGCTGCACGCGGTGGGCGGCCCCAGGGCCCTGGGGCCGCTGGCGCGGGTCAAGGAGTGGCTGGAGACCCACGCGGCGGCCGTCATGGCCGGGGTGATCGTCGCCATCGGCGTGCTGCTGCTGGTGGAAGGCGCCCTGGGCGTCTGACCCCCGAGGGCTTCTGCCCCCGCGTTCCTTCGGGCGGCGAGCGGCCCGGCCCGCCGAAGGCCCCGCCGCACCGGGCCCGGACCACCGTCGGGTCAGTCCTCCCAGTGGACGCCGGTCAGTTCCTCCGACACGGCCCACAGACGGGTCGCGGCATCCCGGTCGCGGGCCGACTCCGCCGTGCTCCGCAGCGACGGCGGCCCCTTCAGCGAACCCGGCCCGATCGGGCCGAAGTACTGGCCGCCGAGCGCCTCCCGGTCGGTGGCGGCACGGACCACCGGCCAGGCGCCGCGGTCCTTGCCCTGGGCGATCAGCGCCAGCGGCGCGGAGCGTGCCCGGGCGAGCGCCCCGGGCTCCCACAGAGGCGGCCGGGCCGGGGTCAGACCCTGCACGGCCCAGCCCGGGTGCGCGGCCACGCTCCGGACGGCGCTCCCGATCGCCCGCAGCCGGCGGTCCAGTTCGCCGGCGAACAGCAGGACCGCCAGCTTGGACCGGCCGTAGGTGGTCATCGACCGGTAGTCGGTGCGGCTCTGCAGGTCGTCGAAGTCCAGGTGGGCCCGGGTGTGGGTGAGGCTGCCCAGGGAGACCACCCGCGCGTCCGTGCCGAGGGCGGGGACCAGCAGGAGGGTCAGCGCGAAGTGCCCGAGGTGGTTCGTGCCGAACATCAGCTCGAAGCCCTGCGCGGTCTCGGCGCGCTTCCCGGAGGCGGTGACCCCGGCGTTGTTCACCAGGAGGTCCACCGGCCCCGCAGCGGTCAGTCGCCCGGCCGCGCGGTGGACGGAGTCCAGGTCCGCGAGGTCGAGCCGGACCTCGCTCGCCCGGGCGCCGGGCACGGCCGCCCGCAGCGCGGCGAGGGCGGTGCGGGTGCGTTCCGGGCTGCGACCGGCGAGCACGACGTGCGCGCCCGCGCGGGCCAGTTGCTCGGCCACGTGGTAGCCGATGCCGGCGTTTCCCCCGGTGATCACTGCGGTGCGGCCGTCCTGTGGCGGGACGGCGCGGGGATCCCACGTCATGGTCTGCTCCTTGCGTCTCCCGGGCCGAACGGACCGGGGGTGGTCGCGGCCGGCGCCACCGGGGTACGTCCCGCGCGGCGGCGCCGGCCGGGAGGCACACCCTAGGCACGGCGGCGGATCCGACGTGTCCTCCCATCGGTCGGTCCGGCGGTCCGGGCGGCGTCCGCCGGACCGACCGGCCGGACGACGCGCCACCCCGGGCGCGTCGGTGACCGTCGAGGCGTACGGCGCCCACCGCGAGGTGCGCGCACCGCACCCCGAACGAGGACCGAGGCGACCCATGGACACGTCGAAGCCGAACCCCTCCCGCACCGGCGGGCCCGAGGCGCCCGGGGCGGACGCCCCCGGTACCCCGACCCGTGCCCGCACGCGCTTCCCGCGCCGCGGCCGAGGAAGCGACCCCACCCCGCCCGCAGACCCCCACCACCGCCCGGCGCCCCCGCTGTTCGGCGCCCCGCACAGTTAGACCGCCGCGTCCGGGGGCTCCTGATCCCCGTGGGCCGGGCCGCCGGCCTCGCCGCCTCGTCGGTCCGGCGGGTCGGGGCGGCGACCGCGTACCCGTGGAGCCGACTGGCCGGCCCCCTCGGGCGGGACCGCCAAGCGGTCCGCGTCCCGTTCGGGGCGCAGGAACAGGGCGGCGAGCGTTCCGGCGAGCGCGAGCAGGAGCGCGGTGAGGAGCCAGGCCCGCCCGTAACCGGTCACGGCCTCGGGGGCGCCGTCGACGATCCGCCCCAGCACCACCGGCGAGACCACCCCGCCCAGGGACGACACGCCGACGACGACGCCGAGGACCGGTCCCCGACGGTGCGCCGGCGAGATCCGGGCACACACCGTCTGGCCGACCGTCATCATCGGTGCGCACAGCGCCATCGGGCCGCACATCATCGCCACCTTCAACCACGGCGGGCCGACCACGAACGCGGCGACCGCCGCGGCGGCGCCGACCATCAGCAGACCCGGTCCCGCCCCGGCGGGCACCAGGCCCGCCCGGGCGCCGCGTGCGCCGGCGCGGCGGGCCAGCAGGCCGTGCGTCAGCAACACGGCGGCGTTGGCGAGCGAACCCGCCGCCACCGCGAGCCCCGTCGCCCCGGCGGACCAACCCAGGGCCGTGTGCAGGTAGTCGGGGACCCAGGTGAGCTGGGCGCTGATCTGCCAGTAGACCGCGAAGCAGGCGAAGCCCGCCGCGAGCACGCTCGGAGAGGCGAGGATCCGGCCCGGTGACGGCCCGTCGTCTGCCCCCGGGGCCGCGGGGCCGCCCGACCCGCCGGCCTCGCCGACCGGTGGAAGGGGGCCGGCCCCCACCGGCGGAGCGAGCGGTCCCTCCCGCCCCCGCAGGGCCCACACCACAGCCCAACCGATCCCGGCCAGCCCCACGGTCCCGAAGGCCCACCGCCACCCCCACGCGGCGATGACCCAGGTCAACACGGGTGCCGCCAGGGCGACGCCCGCCGCCGCGCCGATCAGCAGCACGGCCGTGGGCAGCGTGCGGTCCCGCTGCGCGAACCACCCGTACAGGTGGTGCGCCGCCACCGGGGCCGCCGGGCCCTCCGCGGCCCCGAGCAACACCCGGGTGGCGATCAGCACCCCCAGCCCGGCGCTCGGCCACAGCATCGGCAGCTGCGCCGCGGACCAGGCGAGGGCCATCGCCAGCAGCAGGACCGAGCTGCGCACCCGCCGGGTCAGCAGGGAGACCCCGATCGCGGAGAGGGAGAACAGGGCGAAGAACGCCGCCTGCGCGGAACCGAACTGCTTCCTGGTGAGACCGAGTTCGTCCATGATCTCCGGCCCGGCCAGGCCCAGTACGGCCTTGTCCGCGAAGTTGACCACCATGAACAGCACCAGCAGCCGGGCGGTCGGCCAGGCACCGGGGAGGTACGCGTCGGGAACCCGCTCCCTCGCGTCGCCGACCCGCCTCGCGTCGCCGACCGGCCTCACGGCGCGGCGTCGCCGTCCCGACCACCGGCCCCGACGGCATCGGCGGCGCCGGCCCCCGCCGGATCGTCCGCCAACCCCACACCGACCCGGCCCGCCGCCCGCTCGGCACCCTGCGGGGTGCGGGCCAGCTCCGTCGCCACGTCCGTCCCCTCCACCACCGCCGAGGACTCCGCCGCGGCCCAGGCGAAGATGCCGCGGGCCATGGTCGAGGTCTCGATCCCGGCCCGGTGGGCGTACACCTCGGCCCGCACCCGGGCCACCTCCTTGTCCCCGGGCGCGGCGAGCGCCGCCGTCTCCGCCAGGTGCGCGGCCAGGCGCGGCCGTCCGTCCGCCAGCAACTCGGCCGCCCGCGCCGCCAGTACGTGCGCGCCCCCCGCCGCGCCGGCGAACTCGACGGCCACCTCCGCCTCCGGCGCCGGCTTGAGGTGCGCCGGGTTCTGGTCGTACCAGCCTCCCCACAGGCGCCACAGGTTGCGTACGACGAACTCCGGCTCGTCGTACGCCGGACGCAGGTACGGCCTGTCGAGCAGGGACTCCGGGACCCGCACCCCCCGTACGACCTCGTCCAGGCGCAGCCCCTGGTTCATCAGCTCGCGCGTACGGTCGCACAGCGTCTGGAGCAGGACGGCCGTGTCGGTCAGCGCCTCCCGCACCCGCCCCGCCCCGACGATGGGCACGCCGTGACCGGGCAGCAGGACCTCGGCCCCCAGGTCGGCCATGGCCCGCAGCGCGGCCGCCCACTCCTCCGGATAGCGCTGCGCCTTCTGCGGGTTCCCCGCGTTGGGCGTGTTCCAGATGAACAGGTCGCCCGTGCACAGCACCCCGAGCTCGGGCACCCAGACGTAGGTGTGGTCGTCGGTCTCGCCCCGGGCGTGCACCAGCTCGAACGTGAGACGTCCCTGCCGCAGGGTGCGACGGGTCCGGTAGGAGCTGTCCGGGTAGCGGTACTCGGTGGGCCAGTCCAGCCACGGCACTCCGAACTGCCTCCGGTTGATCCAGGAGTTGTAGCCGTCGGTGCGACGGTAGCGGTCGAAACGGGCCGCCACGGCCTCGTGCGCCACCACCTCCGGCCGGTGCTCCTCGGCGTCGAACGGACCGATCCCGCCCACGTGGTCCACGTGACCGTGGGTGAGGACCACCGCCGCCACGCGGGCCGCGGAGAAGTTCCGTACGGCCGTGTGCCGCTGCGGCGCGGACAGCACGTCCCCCGAGTCGACCAGCACCAGCCCGTCGCCGGTGTCGAACACCACGGAGTTCGCGAACCCCGGGCAGAAGCCCACCTCCTCGCGCAACCGGATCAGCCGCTCCCCGGACCAGACGCCGGTGAGGTGGTCCTCCAGACCCGCCGTCCCGTGCCAGACGCGATCGGCGTAGGCCAGGTACTCCGGGGACCGGTCGGGCAGCTCCGGGCCGTCGGGGAACGGCTCGGGAACGACGGATGCGCTCATGGACCCTCTCCTTCTGCTTCCGCTCGTACGCGCGAACGACGGTTCCGCGCTCGCACCGTGAGTCTCGGCGCCCGGGGAGCGCCCCGACACCGTCCCTCGTCACACAAGGCGGGGCCGGTTAGGGTGACGCGTCACATCTCCGGCCCCCTGGAGGGCACGTGGTATCCGAGGCCGCCCGCACGCTCGCCGTCCGCTGCGAGGGGCGCGCCAACTCCCTCGCCCGGAAACTGAGCAGGGAGGTCTTCGAGAGCGTGCCCGGGTACGCCGAACTGCCCCCGGAGATCAAGGACCTGGAGATCGCGGCCACCGTCCGGCACGGCGTACGCCTCTTCCTGCGCGGCGTCGCCCACCCGCCCGCCGACCCGGACGGGTACGCCCTCTTCCGGGAACGCGCCGCCCGGCGCGCCGAGGAAGGGGTCCCGCTGCACCTGCTGCTGCGCACCTACGCGCTCGGCGTGCACGGCCTGTGGCAGGTGATCCGGGAGGAGGCCCGGCCGGGCGAGAGCGCGGCGGTGGCCGAACTCGTCGACCTGCTGCTGCGCGCCCAGACCGACGTCGTGGGGGTGGTGACGGAACGCTACCTGGCGGAGCGGGAGGCGCTCGCCGCCGAGCGCGCGGCGGACGGCACGCGACTCGCGCACCGGCTGCTGGACGGCGGACTCGGCCCCGAGGACGTCCGGCACGCCGCCGTGGACCTCACCGGCCCGCTCCTCGTCCTCGCGCTGGGAGCCGAGCCCGCCGCCCCCACCCCACCCGGTGGGCCCGTCGGCCACCACCGGCGGCTGCGGGGCCTGCGGACCGCCCTCGCCCGGATCCCCGGCGCCGCGGCCACCGCACTGCTGGCCGAGGAGCCGGAGGGCGGGGACCTCGCCGGGCGGGCCGTGGTGCCCGGGTGCGCCGGCGTCCCCGCAGGCCTGGCCGCGCACCTGTCCGAGGGGTATGGGGCCCCGCTGTACGTCGCCGCGGCGCACGCCCCGGATCCGGCCGGGGTGCCCGAAGCCGCCAGGACCGCGGCCGAGATCGTACGGATCGCCCGCGCGAGCGGTCTGCCGGCCGACCGCGTGCACCGACTGGACAGCGTCCTGCTGGAGTTCCACCTCTCGCGGCCCGGTCCCGGCAGCGACAGCATCGCCGGCCTGCTGGACCCCGTCGGGCACCGCCCGGAACTGCTGGCCACGCTGCGCAGCCACCTGGAACTGCGTCTGGACCGCCGGGCAACCGCCGCCGCCCTCGGCGTCCACCCGAACACCGTGGACAAACGCCTGGCCCGGCTGACCGCCCTGACCGGCCTCGACCTCTCCTCCCCCCGGGGCACCGCGCTCGCCCTGGCCGCCCAACTGCTCCGTGAGACCCGCCGCCCCGCCCACGGCGACCGGGACGGCGCCTGAGCGACCGGGCCCCGACCCCTCCCACGGCACTGCGCGGGACACCGACCGACCCCTCACGCCTCGGCGGTCGCGGGCCGCCGTGCCGTCAGGGCGATGGCGCTCCGGGTCCGCGCCCGCGCGGGAGCCGTGCGGACGGCGGACCGCGTACGGACCACGGCCACGGCCGCCACGACGGCGATGGCGACGCAGCAGGCACCCGCCAGGGCGAACGCCGCGCGCGCCCCGAAGGCCTCGGCGGCCACGCCGGCCAGCGGGGCGCCCGCGGCGGCCGAACCCAGCGTCACCAGCATGGCCAGCCCGGCCACCCGGCCCTGGAGCCCGGGCCCCGCCTCCATCTGCACGGCCGTCGCCGCCGTGGTGGTGAAACACAGCGCGGCGATCCCGACGGGGACGAGCAGCGCCCCGAAGGCCGCCATCGACGGGGCGAAACCGGCCGTGATCTGGAGGGCGCCGATCGACGCGGCGCAGACCGCGAGGGTCCGCAACGGGCAGGTCCGCAGCCGGGCGGCCAACAGGGCGCCGAGCAGGGACCCGACGGCCAGCAGGGCGCTGAGCGCGCCGAAGGACTGCGGTGCGGCGCCGAAACCGTCGGTGGCCAGGGCCGGCAGGAGGACCGGCAGGTTGATCCCGAACAGGGCCATGAGCCCGCTCAGCACCAGTGTCCACCGCAGCCGCGGACGGGCCGCGAGGACCACGAGGGCCCCGTGGCGCCGGGCCGGGACGTCCGCGCGAGCGCCGGGCGCCCGGTCCAGAGCCTGGACGTGGCGCGGGGCGAGCAGGACGACCGCGCAGAGCACGGGGGTGAACGTACAGAGCAGGAAGGCCCAACCGGTGCCGAGGCAGCCGATGACCAGACCCGCGGCGGCCGGTCCGAGGATCCGCGCCAACTGGAAGTTCGCCGTCGCCAGTCCGGTCGCCGCGCGGCGGTGCTCGGGCGCGACCAGGCGCGGGATGAGGGCCTGTCGGGCCGGCCCCTCGACCGCCGTCATCACGCCGAGCGCCCCGGCCAGCACGCACACCGACCACATGCGGGCGGTACCAGTGGTGACCAGGACCGTCATCGCGAGCGCCAGGAGCGCGGCTGCCGCGTTGCACCACACCATCAGGCGCCGGGGCCGGTGGCGGTCCGCGATCGAACCGCCCCACAGGCCGAGGAGCAGCGCGGGCAGGCACTGCACGGTCACCACGAGGCCGACCGCAGCCGCGCTCCCGGTGAGTTGCAGCACCAGCCAGTCCTGGGCGGTGCGCTGCACCCAGGTTCCGGTACCGGCCACGGACTGGGAGAGCAGGAAGAGCCGGAAGGCCCGGGAGGCGAGAGGACCGTTGCCGCGGTCGCGACCGCGCAGCTCGCGCAGGGCGCGGGGGAGGGCGGTGACGGACGGGGCGGTGCTGTGCGGGAGGGGGGACATGGCACGTTCGCTCCTGGGCGTGGCGTGGAGTTCCTCGCGGTGGCCGCGCGAACGGTGCGCGGTCCGCCGGTCGGCTCCGGTGGCTCCTCGACGCTAGGAGGGAAGTCCGGGCTGCGGATTCCTCCGGACGGTCGGCGGAGGGGAGGAACCGCGTGGTCGCGGGCGGTCGGGCGGGCGGACGCGTTCGTCCGGTCGGGGGGCCGAACGGATGACGGGCGGGCCGGGAGCCGGACGGTTCAGTGGAGGGGTCGGCGCAGGACACGGAGCCGGGCGCGGCCGTCCCCTCCCGGGCCTCCCCACCCCCGGCAGGCACGCCGCGCCCGTCTCCGTGGTGCCGACCGCCCCGCACGCGACCTCTCGCGCGCGGGGCGGTCGGTTCGCGTGAAAGCGCTCACGCGCTCACGCGCTCACGCGCTCACGCGCTCACGCGGTCAGGAGCAGGCAGTCCCACGGCACCGCGAGGGACCACGGCAGCAGTCCGGCGTACCGCGCCGGCGCGAGGCAGGTGCCCGCCGCCCCGTTGAGGAACCCGAGTCCCGTCCCCCGGCCGCCGCCCGGCCGCCCAGCACTTCCCGGTCCCGGGCGTCGTCGAGGCCGGGAGCAGGCGGTCCGCACACCACCCGGACGTGGATCTCCGCGGACCGAGGCGGAGGCTCCGCGGACGGAGAGGTCAGACGGTCGACCAGGGCATCGGTGAGGACGCCCTCCCCGCACGCTCCGCCGCCCCCACCCTCACCCTCCACCTCAGCTTCACCCAGTTCAGTCGCCGGCCGGCGTCGGGCGGCCGGCGGCGGCACGGGGTCGGCACAGCCGGTCGTCATCCAGTTGGGCACCGTCAGGTCCCGGCCCCGGACACCGGACGCACCGGCGCCCGCGCCGTACGTGTCCCGCGTACGTCGTCGCCGAGGAAGTGCGCGTCCACGGTTCCTCCTCCGTCGAGCCGGCGGGGCGGTCCCACCGGGCGCGCCCCCCCGGGAACCGTCGCCGCCGGCTCCCGTCCTGCGACCGGACGGTTCCCGGGACGACCCGGTCCGCCCGCCGTGGTCCCGCCCGTCATCCGGTCGTATGACGGCGGCCGGTCGCGGGCGGGGCGACGATGGCCACCTTTTCCGCTCGCCCCGTTGGGAGGACATCTCATGGAGAACGACCCGCCCGTCACCGCTGCCCCGTCGCCCGGTCCGCTCCTCACCCTCGAACGGCTCGATGCCCGGGGGCCCGCACGGGACGCCTGGGCGAAGACCTTCTGCGTCTTCTGCATGGGCACCTGCATGCAGGTCAAGACGGACGTCCCGCCGCGCCGCAAGGGCCGCGGGCGCCCGTAGGAGAGGAGGTGGAGGAACGAAGACGCGGACAGCCGACCGCCCTTGACCCGGTACGCGGACCGGATCAAGGGCGGTCCTGGTCAACGGGCCGCGCCCGCCCCGTCGCCGGAGTGGCGCGCCGGCGGTTCGACGAAGGTCGTCGGGGCGTTGAAGCAGTAGATGCAGGAGCACCCGCGCTCCTCGGACCCGGTGCGGGGCAGCGGCGTCGGAACGAGGCTGATGTCGCTCGCGCTTGCGGTGGTGGTCGAGGTGAGTACGGTCTCGGACACGATTCCTCCTGGACGACTGGACGTTCGGTCCGCACCAGCACACCAGCGGCCCGCCGCGCGTCAGGTCATCCGATCGGACCACGCGTCGGACGGTCCGGACGCGACGCGGCGGCCCCGAGGCGATGCGACGACACCCCGCGTCGTCCGATCGGGGGTACCGGCGAGGCCCCCCGACCGCACCTACTGTGCGGATGACGGAGAACCACGTGTCCGGCACGACATGGCCGCTGACCGGGCGCGGGGCGGAGCTGGAACAGTTCGCCGCCGCGTTGGACGACCCCTCCCTCGGGGCCTTCCTCGTCTTCGGCCCGCCCGGTGCGGGCCGTTCCCGGCTCGCCGCCGAGTGCCGGCGCCGGGCTGCGGGGGCGGGGCACCCGGTGTCCGTCGCCCGGGCCACGGCCGCGGCCGCGCGGGTGCCGCTCGGCGCCCTCGCGCACCTGCTGCCCCCGGACGTCTCCGCGACCCGACCGGCCCACCTCTACTCCCGGACCTCGGCCCGGCTGCCCCGCCGCGCCACGGGCCGCGGCCGGCCGGTGCTGTTCGTGGACGACCTGCACCTGCTCGACACCGCCTCCACGGTCCTGATCCGGCAACTCCTCGACGCGCGGCGGGTGTTCCTGCTCGCCACCGTCCGTACCGGCGTGCACGACAGCCCCGGTGCCGCCGCCGCGGCCGTCATGGCCGAACAGGACACCGTCCGGCGGGTGGACCTCGACCCCCTCGACGAGGAACGGACCGCCGCCCTGCTCAGGAACGCCCTCGGACGGCCCGTCACCGGCAGGGCGGTCGCCCGCCTGCACCTGCTGTCGGGCGGCATGCCCCTGCCGCTGCGCGAACTCGTCCGCGCGGCCCTCGCTGCGTCCACCCTGACGAGCGACGGCGCCGTGTGGGACCTGACCTCCACGGACGTCGCCCTCACCCCGCACCTCGCGGGCCGACTGCGGGCCCAACTCCGGGCCGGCGGCCCGATCCGGGACCTGGAGGTGCCGGCCGTGTGCGGCCCCTGCCCGCTGGCGTACGTACGCGAACACCTCGATCACGACCGGATCGCCGCACTGGAACGCACCGGGCTGGTCGCCGTCACCCGCGACGGCCGCCGCACCACGGTGCGCCTGACCCAGCCGCTCCACACGGTCGTCCTGCGCCGCGACGTGCCCGAGGTCCGCGCCCGGCGCCTGCTGCTGCACTACCTGGCCTGGAACGAGGAGCGCGGATCCCGCCGGAGCGGCGACCGGGGCATGAGGGCCGCCCTCACGCTCCGGGCCACCGGCCGCAGCCTGCCCGGCGACCTGGCCGAGGCCGTCCGGCACGCCGCCGACTTCGAGGACCTCGACCGGGCGCGCGGGCTCCTGGAGTCCGTGCCGCGCGCACAACGCGACTACGAGGCCCTGCACCTGTTGGGCCAGGCCCTGTTCCGGGCCGGGGACTGCACCCGGGCGGAATGGGCCCTCGCCCAGGCCGCCGCGCTCGCCGGCGACGAGCGGGAGGTCCGCGACACCCTCGCCGCCCGCGTGCACAACTTCGTCTACGGGCTCGGCGACGCGACGGACCGCGGCCGCGCCGCGATCGAGGCCATCGAGGAGTGCGGGCCGCGGGTCACGACCGCCGTCGGCCGCGGCGAGCTGTCCCTCCTGAGGGCCACGGTCGCCGCCGGAGCCGGCGAGTTCCGGCGCGCGCTGGAGCTCTGCGCGGCGTTCACGGGCTCCGGGGCGTCGTCCCCGCAACCCGTGCCGGCGCCCCTGGCCCTGCGCGCCAAGCTCCTGGAGGCCCTGTCCCTGGCCTGTCTGGGCCGGGCCGACGAGGCGGTGACCTCGGCCCGCGCCGCGGTCGAGACGCGGGCGTCCACACCCGTGCCGACGTCGCCACCGGCACCGGGGCCGGATCCGTACGCGGAGGTGACGGCGGCGGTGGCCCTGGACACGGTCCTCGTCAGCGTCCTCACGGCGGCGGGGCGACTCGGGGAGGCCCTGACGTACGGGACCCGCACCCGGGGCGGGCACCGCCCCTTCGACCCGTACGAGAGCAGATGGCTGGTGATGGCACTGGGACGGGCCGCGCTGGCCGGCGGCCGACTGGAACAGGCACGTCTGATGTTCGCCGAGGTCGTCCGGGCCACCCGCACCCAGCGCGCGGCCCTGTTCGCCGAGGCCCTGTGCCTCCAGGCCGCCGCCGCGGCCCAGCAGGGAGACCTGGAGGCCGCGAACCGCGCCCTGGACGAGGGCGGGCGGGCCGCCCCGCCCGGCGCCGCCCTCCCGGACCATGCCTTCGGCGCCGCCTGGACCGCGGCCTGCCGGGGCGAACTCGGCCGGGCCCGGGACCTGCTCGCCGCCGCCGCCGAACAGGCCCGCCTCCTCGGGCACACCTGGCGCGAGTCGGTGCTGCTGACCGATCTGACACGACTGGGCGGAGCCGCCGACGCGGCGCCGCGCCTGAGCGAGATCGCCGCCGATCTTCCCGAGCCCGGGCACGTGGCCCGCTCGGACCTGGCCCGGGCCTGGCGCGACGACGACCCCGACCGCCTCCTCGAACTGGCGGACCGGTTCCACGCCCGCGGGGCCGACCTCCTCGCCGCGGAAGCGGCCTCCACCGCCGCCGCGACCCTGCGCGCCCAGGGCCGTGCGCGCCGGGCCCAGGCCGCCTCCCGTACGGCCGCGACCCTCCTCGACCGGTGCCAGGGGGCCCTGACCCCCGCGCTGCGCACGGCCCACGCGGGCAACCGGCTGAGCACACGGGAGACCGAGATCGCCTTGCTGGCCTCCCGCGGTGTCTCCAACAAGGAAATAGCCGCGGACCTGCGGATATCGCCGCGCACCGTGGAGAACCACCTCAACCGCGTCTACCACAAGCTCGGCGTGGACGGCCGAGGGGACCTCATGGCCGCCCTCCGTCCCCACTGACACGGCCGCTCACCGGGCCCGCGCAATGAGTGGTGAACACTCACGACGCGCGGATCCGGCCGCCCTAGATTCCGACCCGGCGGCACGGGGCCGCCACACCGGAGGAGAAGAGGGGCGGGCGTGGGAGACGAGACGTACGACAGCGGATGGGACCTGGGCAGGCAGTGGAAGTGACCCCGGCGCGGAGCGGGAGTCGGAGCGGGAGGCGGAGCGCGAGGCGGAGTGCGAGCGGTCGCGCCGCGTCCTCCCCCCGTTCCTCCGGACGGAGGGCGAGGAAGACCTCCGCGGATTCCTAACGTTGTCGGGTCCCCGAGCGGGCGTACGGCGCGCCGCCGCGCCACCACGCGCGGCGCACGCAGCACACGCGGCACGCGCGCCGCGCCCGTGCTCCCGATTGCGAGTGTCACCAGCCATGAACCAGCGCGACACGGCTTCCCCCACCCCGACCGGAACGCCCCTGACCGACACCACCCTGCCCGGCCTCTTCGAGGCGCAGGTCGCGCGCACGCCGTGTGCGCCGGCCGTGGCGGGACCCGACGGGGTGGTGAGCTACACCCGGTTGAACGAGGGGGCGAATCGGCTGGCGCGGTATCTGGTCGCCGTCCACGCGGTGGGCCCGGAGGACGTGGTGGGCCTGGCGGTGCCGAGGTCGACGGTGGCGATCACGGCGTTGCTGGCCGTGTCGAAGGCGGGGGCGGCGTACCTGCCCCTGGACACGGCGCACCCGGCGCGCCGGACCTCGGCCGTCCTGGAGTCGATCGCTCCCCGGTTGCTGTTGACCACGCGCGAGCAGGCCGCGGCGCTGCCGCGGACCGGGACACGCCGGATCCTGGTGGACGAGCTGACGTGCGCGGGCTGGTCGGCGGCCGATCCGACCGACGGGGACCGGACCGCGCCCCTGCGCCCCGAGCACCCGGCCCGGCTCCTCCCCACCCCCGACCCCACGGGCACCCCCGAGGGCGTCGTGACGACGCATGCCGGCCTCGTCGGCCCGGCGGTGAACCTCGAACGACGGTTCGCCCTGGACGGGACGAGCCGGGTGCTGCAACTCGCCTCGACGAGCCTGGACGCGGCCTCGCTGGAACTGCTGATGGCCTTCGCCTCCGGGGGGACGCTCGTCCTGCCGCCCCCCGGCCCCCTCGCCGGCGAGGCACTGGCCCGCACCCTCACGGACCACCGCGTCAGCCACGCGCTGGTGCCCCCGGCCACCCTGGCCACCCTTCCCCACGACGACTTCCCGCACCTGCGGACCCTGGTGGTGGGCGGCGAGGCCTGCCCGGCGGAGCTCACCACACGGTGGTCGGCGGGCCGCCGCATGATCGACACGTACGCGCACGCGTACCCGTCGGACGAGGGGGTGTGTCCGGCACCGCCGGGTGCGGTGGGCCGGACGAGGACCAAGGGCTGACGGCCCCGCATCCGATCACGGTTCCTCCGGCGGATGGTCCGAAGGCAGGACGACCCGTGCGGCGGCCCCTGGTGTGCTGGGGCCCGTAGTCGAACTCCCGCCCGACCGCCGGGCGACGAAGGGGGTTCGACGACAGGCCCCAGATCCGGACACCCCACCCCCACCCGCACGAAGGACCGCCATGGACCGCCCCGGCCACCGCCCCGCAGGACGCGCCACCGCCGCGTCCGCCACCGGGACCGCCTCCGTCCGGGCGGCCGTCGCCCTGGCCGCCCCGCTCGCCGTCGGGCTCGCGGCCCACCACCCCGAGTACGGCGCGCTCGCCTCCCTCGGCGCCCTCCTCGGCGTGCTCACCGCCACCGCGCCCGCCCGCCGGACGCGGCTGCGCACGGTCACGGCCTCCCTCCTGCTCGGCGCCGCGGGCGCCGCCCTCGGCGGACTCGTCGACGGCCGGGGCTGGACGGCGTTCGCGGTGCTGACGGCCCTGGCCCTGCTCTCCGGGATGCTCTCGGCGCTCGGACGCGCCGCCTCACTGGCCGGGCTGATGCTCCTGCTGAACGCCGTCCTGGCGGCCGGGGTGCCCCCCACCGGCACGCCGTGGTGGCTCCCGCCCCTGCTGGTCGCCGGAGGCGGGCTGCTCGTCCTGGCGCTGTGCCTGCCCACCGGACTCCCGGGTGCGGGAGCCCGGCGCGCCGGCGCCGCCGCCCCGGCGCCGCCCGCACCGCCCGCGTCCCGTCGGCCGCGCGCCTTCCTCGCCTCGCCCGCCCCGTGGTGCTACGGCCTGCGCCTGGCCCTGTGCGTGGGCCTCGCACAGGCCCTGGTCGTCCTGATGCCGTACGAGCGGGCCTACTGGGTTCCCGTCACCGTGGTCTTCGTCCTCAAGCCGGACCTCGGCTCCGTCTTCTCGCGCGCCCTGCTGCGGGCCGCCGGCACGGCCGCCGGGCTCCTGATCGCCGTCGCGGTGTTCGCCGCCGTGCCGCGCGGCTGGTGGGAGCTGCCCGTGCTGATGCTCCTGGGCGCGCTGCTCCCCGTCCTGTCCCGTCGCGGCTACGGCTTCCAGACCGCGGCCGTGACCCCCGTCATCCTCCTGCTGTCCGACTTCGGAAACCTGGAGGGGGCCGAGCTCGTCGGCCAGCTGATGGAAGACAGCCTGATCGGCTGCGCGATGGCGCTGGTGGTGGGCCACCTCCTGTGGCCGGGCGCCCGACGGAGGCGCCCGGACGCCGGCCGCACCGCCGACACCGCCGCCGCGGGCGAGGCGTCCGTACGTCCCCGACCGCGACCGCTCCCCGTCGGCCGATGAGCCGGGCGCGGGCGGGCGTTCGTCCTGCCCGGGGGCCGATCGGACGACGCGGCGGGGCAGGCGCGACGGGTCCACTGGTCGGATCGGTGCGGCACCCCGCCGGACCCGCCTCCGCGCTCCACCCCGACACCCGGCGACGGCCGCACCTTTCCCGACCGGAAAGGCGACGAGTCCGATGGAGTACGCGCACGACGACGAGTACCGGCACGAGCACGAGCACGACACCGGTACCGGTACCGAGGCCCCGAACCGCCCGTCGGCAGGACGGACGCGCGTCGACGGTCCCACCCCGGTGCGGACCGCCCTCGCGGTCGGCCCCCACGTCCACACCGCCCTCGCCGCCGGTCCGCACGGCGGCGAGAAGGTCCTGCTCCTGCACGGCTTCCCCCAGTTCGCCGACTCGTGGACGGACCAGCTCACCCACCTCGCCCGCGCCGGATACCGGGCCCTCGCCGTCGACCAGCGGGGCTACGCGCGGGGCGCGCGGCCCGACCGCGCGGCCGACTACACCGTCCACCGGCTCGTCGGGGACGCCCTCGCCTTCGCCCGCACCCTCGGCGACGGGCCCTTCCACCTGGTGGGCCACGACTGGGGCGGCCTGATCTCCTGGGCCTTCGCCACCGAGCACCCCGAACTCCTCGCCTCGCTCACGGTCCTTTCCACCCCGCACCCGCGGGCCCTCGCCGCGGCCCTGCGGTCCGATCCCGACCAGGCCCGCCGCAGCGCCTACGTCCCACGCTTCCGGCAGCCCGGTGGCGTCGCCGAGGCCGACCTGCTGGCCGACGGCGCGGCCGCCCTGCGGCGGGTCTACGGGGACTCCCTGCCGCCCGACCGCGTCGACTCCTACGTCGCCCGGTTCGCCGAGCCCGGCACGCTGACCGCCGCACTGAACTGGTACCGGGCACTGCCCGACACCCTCACCGTGCCCAGCGGCCGCATCCGCGTCCCCACGCTGTTCGTCTGGGGCGACCGGGACGGCGCCCTGGGTCGCACCGCGGCCGAGGGCACCGGCGCCTGGATCGACGCCCACTACCGTTTCGAGGTCCTCGAAGGCGCGGGCCACTGGCTGCCGGACGAGCACGCCGACCGGGTGGACCCGCTCCTCCTGACCCACCTCGCGGCCCACCCGGCCGGCTCCTGAGCACGGGTCCTCCCACCGGAGGGCGTTCACCCGGACCGTCGTCCGTCGGGAGGAACCCGCACCCGCACGGCGGTTCCCACACTGGAGTCGACCGCGCGGGACCGGACCGCGTTCCACCGCGGGGCCCCGCACCCCCCTTCGCAGGAACCAGGAATGAGGAACCATGGTCGAGAACCGAGTCACCCCGTCCTTCCACCTCGGATTCAGCCCCGTCCCCGTCGGCGCCACCACCCGGCCCGCGCTGCTGTGCCAGCCGTGCTCCCGGGTGTCCACCGTCCGGCGTGCCGCAGCCCGGCAGGGCGTGGCGGAGGCGAAGCGGACCCGCTCCTGAACCCCGCGCGGCCGTCGGGGTCGGCTCCGGCCGGCCCCGACGGCCGCGTGTTCGCGTGTTCGCGCGTCACGGGGCGGCGAGCAGCACCGCCTCGTACACCTCCATGACCCGGCGCGCGAACTCCAGGGTGCCCAGGGTCGCCGGGCGTCCCCGCAGGACGCTTTGGCAGAAGTGGTCCAGTTCGGCGTGGATCCCCTGGACGAAGTGCGACTGGTTCTCCAGCGCGGCCCTGCTGTGCTGCGGCTCCCACGTGATCAGCCCGCCGTCCGCACCCTCGGGCGCGAAGCCGGTCGTGACCCCGTACTCGTAGGGGATGCCCCGCTGGAACGTGACGCGGCTGCCGTTGAGGATCTCGGCCGTGCCGTGCTCGGCGACGAACGTGTACTGCTCGAACGGTTGCGACATCGTGAGGTTCTCGCTCATCTGGAGCACCCCCAACGCGCCGTCCGCGAAGCGGAGCACGCACACGCAGTCGCCCAGCCCGCCGCGGTGCACCTCGACCGCCTCCACCGGGCCGCCCGCGGCCAGCAGCAGGGACAGCGGGTGGCAGCCCTCGGCCAGCCAGTGGCAGGCCTCCCGCCGGTCCGGCAGCTCCCCACCGGTCTCGGGCACCGACAGGGCGTACCGGGCGTACAGGCTCGTGAGCCGTCCCGTTCCGGGCGACGCCAGCAGTTCCAGCGCCTTGCGCGCCGCCGGCATGAACACCTTCTTCAGGCCGACCACGACGACCCGGTCGCCGCGCGCGGCGATCACGGGGTCGAGGTCGGCGGCGCGTACCGCGGGTGGTTTCTCCATCCATACGTGCAGCCCGTGCTCCAGGGCCTCGACCGCCAGTGCCGGATGCTCTTGGGGCGGCGCCGCCAGCAGGACGGCGTCGAGCGACTGCCCCGCCAGCATGTCGCGCTGGCGCGTGTAGGGGACCGCGCCGTACTGCCGGGCCGTCAGGACGGCCAGGCCGGCGTCCACGTCGCACACCGCGTCGAGGCGCACCGGGAGGTTGTTGAGTGCGGGCAGCAGGGTCCGGTAGCCGTGTCCGCCGAGACCGACCAGGCCGACGCGCAGCCGCCGGTCGTATTCGCGCTGGTAGGACATCTCCTCGTCGCCTTCCTATCGGGCCGCGGGCCGCACCGCGCGGTGGCGGGGGTCCGCGGATCGTGCCGTCGCGACGCACTCCTCCAGGAGCGCGACGTGGCCGATGCAGTGCGGGGCCGGCGCGGGGTTGGCCGCGGCTCCCGCGAAGTAGCCCAGGATCCGCCGCAGATGGCGGCCGAGCGGGTCGTCGTGCACCGTCCGCGGCGGTGCGAGCGGCAGGCCATCGCGCAGCACGGTGAGCGTGCCCTCCTCGCGGTCCCGGTCGCCCGTCGGGGCGAACGTGCCGATCACCCGCCACCGGTGGCCCGCCCGGTCCACGGCCTCGACCCGCAGCACGCGGTGCCGGCGGGGCGACCCGTACGGGATCGGGGGGTGGTCCGGGAAGCGGGGACGGCCGACGAGCGAGGTGTGGAGGACGACCTCGCACCCGCCGGCGGTGCGGTAGGAGATTTCGGCGCCGTCCTGGGGCGGCGAGCCGTCCGCCCCCCAGGGCCCGTCGAAGGCGCAGGCGGCGGGGGAGGCGGGCGTCATGCGCACGCCGAGCCGGCGCCCGAGCGCGTCGAGTACGCCGAGCAGGTGGGGACCCTCGTACCCGAGCGCGCCCAGCGCCCGGTCCTCGAACCGGCCCCGGGCCCGGTCGGGCCCGCGGTGCTTGGTCATCTCCACGACGACCCGTACCACCGCGGCGCCGGGCACCGACAGCACGGCCGCCGCCACCGCCTCGGGTATTGCCGAGGAGAGGTAGTGCTCGTCCACGCTGACCCGGCCGAGGTGGGCCTCCAGCAGCCGGTACATCCGCGGTACGTCCCGAGGGGCGCAGACCGGCTTCTCGACGATCACGTCCGCCCGCGGTGCCAGCCGGCCGATCCGACGGAACACCGCCGCGTGCGCGGCCGTCGGGGCGCAGATGCTCCACAGGCCCACCGACCGGGGGTCGCGCACCTCGTCGAGGCGGCCCACGATCGGGACGCCGGGGGCGAGCGCCGTCCCCGCCCGTCGGGGGTCGACCACGGCGACGGTCCGCACCCCCAGCTCCGTCAGCTTGGCCCGCTGGAGGCGCCCCATCACCCCGTGGCCGACCAACACGCAGGTCGTCGCCGCCGACGGGGCAGGGGGGCGGGGTGCGGGTCGTGTGGTCGCGGACCGGTTCACCATCGTCTTCCTCCCGTTGACGCGTCGCCGGCCGCCGCCGGTGGGCGGCGCGCCGGAATGTCACCGTAGGGACGCCGCCCCGCGCGCCGCGTCCTGCGTTCGGACTCCGCCGGGGACGAAGGACCCCGCGCCGGGCCGGGTGCGGACGGGCGGTTCAACGCGTCGTCCGTTGCCAGGAGTCGACCCGCGCGCGCCTCAGGAAGAGGGCCGCGCCCGCGAGGACGGCCAGGCAGCCCTCGGCGGCCACGACCGCCGTCGTGCCCAGGTCGACCCCGGACAGGACCAGGAGCGAGGCCACGCTGTCGCCGGCCGTCACGGCCAGGAACCAGATCCCCATGGTCTGGCTCGCGTACTTCAGCGGAGCCATCCTGGTGGTCACCGAGAGGCCGACGGGCGACAGGCACAGCTCGCCGACGGTCTGGATCAGGTAGATCGACACGAGCCACAGGGGACTGACCTTCGCACCCTCCCCGGCCATGGCCATCGGCACGACCAGGACGAGGAAGGAGACCCCGACCAGCCCGAGGCCCAGGGCGAACTTCGCCGTGGTCGTCGGCTCCCGCCCGCGCCGCGCCAGGTGCAGCCAGCCCCAGGCGAACAGCGGCCCCAGCAGCATGATGAACACCGGGTTCGCCGACTGGAGCCACGAGCTCGGGAACGCGAGGCCGAACAGCCGGCCGTCGGTGGAGTTCGCGCCGAAGACCGCCATGGTCGAGGCGCCCTGGTCGTAGACCATCCAGAACACGGCGGCGGCCGCGAAGAGCCACACGTAGGAGCCCATCCGGGACCGCTCCGCGGCGTCCAGTTCCCTGTCGCGCAGGATCCGGACCAGCACGCCGACGGGGATGGCGACGCCCGCCACCGCCAGGGGCACCAGCGCCCACTTCAGGGTGTAGTGCCCGGACAGGACGAGCGCGGCGTAGCAGAGCACGACGACGACCGCCCAGAGCGCGCACCGGCGGGCGAGGGAGGCGAGCACGCCGCGCTCCAGGGCCCGGGGGACGACGTCGCGCGGGCCCCGCAGGTGCCGGGTGCCCAGCACGAACTGGACCAGGCCCAGGGCCATTCCCGCGGCGGCGAGGGCGAACCCCAGGTGCCAGGAGTACTGCTGGCCGATGGTGCCGATGACCAGCGGGGCCAGGAGGGCGCCGAGGTTGATGCCCATGTAGAACACGGTGAAGCCGCCGTCGCGCCGGGGGTCGTCCGGCCCCTCGTAGAGGTGACCGACCAGGGTGGAGACGTTCGGCTTCAGCAGGCCCGAGCCGACGGCGACCAGGGCCAGGCCGCCGAAGAACGGGGGCAGCCCCGGCACCGCCAGCAGCAGGTGGCCCGTGATGATCACGCACCCGGCCACGACGACCGTGCGCCGCGGCCCCCACAGCCGGTCGGCCAGCCAGCCGCCGGCCATGCAGGGCAGGTACACCATGGCCATGTAGAGCGAGGTGATGGCCAGGGTGGTGGACCCGTTCATGGCCAGACCGTGCCCCTGGGAACCGGCCGCCGCGTCGGGCCCGCCCGAGATCAGGTAGAGGGGCAGGAGCGCCCTCATGCCGTAGAAGCTGAACCGCTCCCACATCTCGGTGAGGAAGAGCGTGGCCAGTCCGCGGGGGTGCCCGAAGAAGGTCTTCTCGGAGATCCCTCCGCCCTGCGGGGCGGGAACCCGACTCGTGGTGGTCATGGCGTGCCAATGCTCGGGGGATCGGGAAACGTGCGGCCTCACGGCCTCACGGCCTCACGGCCTCACGGCCTCACGGCCTCACGGCCTCACGGCCGACGCCGGGCGTTTGCCCGGGCGTACGAGGCCGTGCACCCGCCACTCTCGCGCCGTGCGCGGGCGCGCGGCAGACCCGTACGACGCTTCGTGGGGCGCACGCCGCATCGGCCGGAGGGGGCCGCGCACCGGCCCGGGGCCTCCTCCGATCGGAGGCTTGCGGGCCGGGTGGGGCCGGGCCGCCGCCCCGCCGCCGCAGCCGGTGGCCCCGGGTGTACGACGTCGATCGGTACGGGGCGGGTCGTCGCCCCGTACCCCCGGTCGGTCGATCCGCTGCCACCGCCGGCCCCGCCAGGGTGGTCGCGGGGAACCGGCTGCCGACCGCCGACCGCCGACCGCCGACCGCGGCCCGTCGGCAGCCGACCGCCGAACGCCAACGAAGGGATCGACCATGTTCGCCGCACGTGCCCTCGCCGCCGTCCTCCTCACCGCGGGCATGGCCCTGCCGCTCGCCGGCGTCTCCCCGGCCCGCGCGGACGCCTCTTCCTCGACCTGGGACCGGGTCGCGGCCTGCGAGTCCGGCGGGAACTGGGCGAGCGACACCCACAACGGCTTCAGCGGTGGCCTGCAGTTCACCGCGACCGACTGGAAGGCCTTCGGCGGGGACCGGTTCGCCGCCCGAGCCGACGAGGCCGGGCGCGGGCAGCAGATCCAGGTCGCCCGGAACGTCCTTCGGGCACAGGGCCCGCGGGCGTGGCCCGTGTGTGGCGAGGCCGCCGGCCTGTGACACCCGCCGGTGCCCGCCGCTGATCGGACCCAGGCCCCTCGGGTGAAGCGGAGGAGGCCGGCCCCGTGACGGGACCGGCCTCCTCCGGTCGGCCTCCGGACTTCCGGGGCCTGCGGGACTTCCGCGGCTCGCCGCGGTCAGACCGCTTCGCCGACGAGTTCCTCCAGGACGTCCTCCATGGTGACGAACCCGATGACCGCGCCCGCCGCGTCGGTGACGGCCGCGAGGTGGGTGCCGGCGTCCCGCATGGCGTCCATGGTGTCGTCGAGCGGGGTCGTCTCGGGGACCGCGGTGACGGTGTGGAGGCGGTCGGCCGGGAACGGCGCGGTGCGGTCGCTCACGCCGAGGGCGTCCTTGATGTGCAGGAAGCCCATGACCTCGCCGGCGTCGCCGGTGACGACGAGGCGGGAGAAGCCGTGGTCGGCCGCCGTGCGCTCCAGGCGGCGCGGCGTGATGCCCAGCGGTACGGTGACGAACTCCGCCCGGGGGATCATGATCTCGCCGACGGGCCGCTTGCCGAGGGTCAGGGCGTCCCGCAGTCGTTCCCCCTCCTCGGGGGCGAGCAGCCCCGCGGCGCTGGAGTCCTTGACCAGTCGGGCCAGCTCGTCGTCGGTGAAGACGGCCCCGACCTCGTCCTTCGGCTCGACCTTCAGCAGCCGCAGCAGCGTGTTCGCGAAGGCGTTGATGCCGAAGACGAACGGGCGCAGGGCGCGGGTGAGGGCCACCAGGGGCGGTCCCAGCAACAGGGCGGTCGGCGCCGGCGCGGCGAGGGCGATGTTCTTCGGGACCATCTCGCCGACGAGCATGTGCAGGTACGTCGCCGCGGTGAGGGCGATGACGAACGCGATGGGGTGGACGAGCGCCTCGGGGACCCCGATGGCCTCGAACGGCGGCTCCAGCAGGTGGGCGATGGCCGGTTCGGCGACCGCGCCCAGCACCAGGGAGGAGACGGTGATGCCGAGCTGGGCCGTGGCCATCATCGCCGAGAGGTGTTCGAGCGCCCACAGCGTCGTCTTCGCGCGGCGGCTCCCCTTGAGGGCGGCCGGTTCGATCTGGCTGCGGCGGACCGAGATCAGGGCGAACTCGGCGCCGACGAAGAAGGCGTTCGTGATCAGCGTCAGGGCGCCGATCAGCAGTTGGATCGCGGTCATCGGCCCTCCTCCGGCCGGTGGTCCCGCGCGGAGTCGCCGGCGGGCGCGACGACCGTGAGTCGGTCGGCGCGGTGGTGGTCTATGTCGAGCACGGTGAGTTCCCAGCCGTCGACGGTCGTCGTGTCGCCCGCGACGGGGATGCGCGCCAGTCGGGTCGCGACCAGGCCGGCGAGGGTCTCGTAGGGGCCCTCGGGGACGTCGAAGCCGATCTCCGCGAGCTGGTCGAGACGGACGCCTCCGTCGGCTTCCCAGACCTTGCGGCCGTCCTGCTCGGGGCCCTCGATGAGGTCGGCGACCTCGATCGGGTCGTGCTCGTCGCGGACCTCGCCCACGACCTCCTCCACGATGTCCTCGACGGTGACGACGCCGGCGGTGCCGCCGTACTCGTCGATGACGACGGCCATGGTGCGGGCCTTGCGCAGCCGCCCGAGGATGGTGTCGACGGGCAGGGAGTGCGGCACCAGCAGCGGGGAGGTCATGAGGTCGGACACCGCCGTCAGCGGGCGCTTGTCCTCGTCGAGGTCGAGGACGTCGCGGATGTGGACGGTGCCGACGACCTCGTCGAGGGTGTCGCGGTAGACCGGGAACCGGGACAGGCCGGTGGCCAGCGTCAGGTTCGCGGCGTCGGCTGCGGTGGCGTGCAGTTCCAGGGCCTGCACGTCGATGCGGGGCGTCATGACGTTCTCGGCGGTCAGCTCGGACAGGTGCAGCGTGCGCACGAACAGTTCGGCCGAGTCCGCTTCGATCGCGCCCTCGCGGGCGGAGTGGCGCGCGAGCGCCACCAGCTCCTCCGGGGTCCGCGCGGAGGCCAGTTCCTCGGCGGGCTCCAGACCGAAGCGGCGGACGAGCCGGTTGGCCGTGTTGTTGAGGTGGCGGATCAGCGGGGCGAAGGCCGCCGTGAACGCGCGCTGGGGACCGGCCACGACCTTGGCCACGGCCAGGGGGCGTGAGATCGCCCAGTTCTTGGGGACGAGCTCGCCGACGACCATGAGGACGACCGTGGAGAGCGCCACGCCCAGCAGGGTGGCCGTGGTGGAGACGGCGCCGGCGGGCAGGCCCGCGGATTCCAGGGGGCCGCGCAGCAGGGCCGAGACGGAGGGCTCGGCGAGCATGCCGATCACCAGGGAGGTGACGGTGATGCCGAGCTGGGCGCCGGACAGCTGGAAGGTCAGCCGCTTGGCGGCCTTCAGCGCGCCTTCGGCGCCCCGTTCCCCGGCGGCGGCGGCACGTTCCAGCTCGCCGCGCTCGACGGTCGTCAGGGAGAACTCGGCGGCCACGAACACCGCGCAGGCGAGCGTGAGCACCAGGGCGAGGAGGAGCAGCAGGATCTCGGTCACCGTGCCACCTCCGCTTCCCGGCTCGGACGCTGCGGGTGGGACGTGGCACGGCGTGGACTGGGAGGTTCACCCATTGCGGGTCTACTGCTCCTTCTGCTCTCGCGGGCCGCGTCGCGCGGCCCGGGGGTGGTCGGGTGGTGATCGGTGGGGAGGGACCCCACCCCAATAGTAAAGGAAGGGCAAAGCGTCGGCGGGGTCGCGTCTCGTGGGTGGATGTTTTCCGGCCTTGCTTCCGGAATATTCCGAGATGTGGCCTGCGCGTGGCCTTGCCGCCCCTATGCTTCTACAGCTTTGTAGAAAAAGCGAGAGGCGGCCGCCTCCGGGATCTCGACCGGCGCCGTGCCGCGGCTTCCGTGTGCCCGCGCTCTCGCATCCGTCGCCTGACCCGTGGAGGGAACCGCTGTGGCTTCGATCGATCTGAGCAAGGTGCTGGACAAGGCGTGGGCGGAGAAGGGCCTGCCCGAGGTGCTCGCGGCGCCCGTGTCGGCGCTCAAGGGGGTCAGCGAGCGCCAGGGCGGCCTCCTGGAGGAGGCCTTCGGGGTCAAGACCGTCGCCGACCTCGCCGACCTGAAGTACGCCCACTGGGCGCGGGCGCTGGCGACGCTGGACGCCTCCGTCAAGTAGCCGCGCGCGGGGTGGCCGGCCCGGCCGCGCCACCCCGCTCGTCGGTCATCACCCGTACAACCGGAAGGAGTGGACACCGCGATGGTGTTCAAGAGACTGCTCGGCTCGCTCGGTGTGGGCGGCCCGGCCGTGGACACGGTGCCGGACCCCTTCGCCGCCCTGCCGGGCGGCACCCTCGGCGGTCAGGTGCACATCAAGGGAGGCGCCGCGGACTTCACGGTCGAGCGCGTCACCCTCGAACTGATCGCCCGGGTCGAGGCGGAGCACGAGCGCGGCGAGTCCGACGGCGTCGTCGTCTTCGAGCGCTTCACCGTGGCCGGCGGATTCCGCCTCGCCGCGGGGGAGGAGCGCGACATCCCCTTCGCGGTCACCCTGCCCTGGGAGACGCCCGTCACCGAGCTGCACGGGCAGTCGTTGGGCGTCGTCCTGGGCCTGCGGACCGAGCTGGGCGTCGCCGCCGCGAAGGACAAGGGCGACCTCGACCCCATCGCCGTCCGGCCGCTGCCCGTCCAGGAGGCCGTCCTGGAGGCCTTCGGGCAGCTCGGGTTCGGCTTCGGGTCCGCCGACCTGGAGCTCGGGTACATCCGCGGCACCGGACAGCGGCTGCCGTTCTACCAGGAGATCGAGCTGACGCCCCCCGCCGCGTACGCGCACCGGGTGGAGGAGATCGAGGTGACCTTCCTCGCCGGCCCGGACGCGGTGGAGGTCGTTCTGGAGGCCGACCGGCGCGGCGGGCCCTTCTCCGACGGCCACGACATCGTGGGCCGCCACACCGTCGCCCACGCCGACGTCCCGCACCGGAACTGGAACGCGGAGGTCGAGGGCTGGATCCGGCACCTGGTCGAGCACCGCGCCGGCCATGACGGAGGACTCGGCGGCGACCTCGGCGGAGCCCGGTACGCCGACAAGGGCCACGGCGCCCACCGGGGCCCGGGCGTGGGAGCGGTCGTCGCGGCCGGAGCCGCGGGCCTGGCCGTCGGTGTGGTCGGCGGCCTCGTCGCGGCCGAAGTCGTCGACGAGGTGGGCGACTTCTTCGAGGGCGACGACGGCGAGGGCGACGACGGGGACGAGGGCGACGAGGCGTAGTCGCCCGCCGCGGGCCCGGACGGGGTGTGCGGCGCGGGGGTGATCACCTGCGGGCACACCCCTGCTGGTAACTTCTACAGAGTTGTAGAAACAAGGGGCTTCGGGTGTCCGCCCGGAGCCACCGCCCGAGGGATGTGGAGTGGGCATGGCACTGTGGGACCGGATCAAGGAATCCGCATCGACGATGCAGACCCAGCTGGTGGCCAGGAAGAACGACCTCAAGAGCGGCGCCTTCCGCGACGCGAGCATGGCCATGTGCGCGCTGGTCGCCGCCGCCGACGGCACGGTCGACCCGTCCGAACGGCGCCGCGTGGCCCAGCTCATCATGACCAACGAGGTGTTGCAGAACTTCGACGCCACCGATCTCCAGCGCCGCTTCGACGCCAACCTCGACAAGCTGCTGGCCGACTTCGACTTCGGCAAGGTCGCCGTCCTCCAGGAGGTCGCCAAGGCGCGGAAGAAGCCCGCCGAGGCCCGCGCGGTCGTCCAGATCGGCATCGTCATCGGCGGCGCCGACGGCGACTTCGACAAGACCGAACAGGCCGTGGTCCGGGAGGCCTGCTACACCCTCGACCTGCCGCCCCACGAGTTCGACCTCTGAGCGCGCGACGGCGCCCGCGCGACGACCGGGCGGGGCCGCCACCCCCTACAGGGGCGTGGCGGCCTTGAGGATGAAGAACAACGTGACCGCGGCGTTCGCCGACGACAGCGCGGAGACCGCCGCACCGACCGTCGCCCCCCACACCGCCAGCCCGACGGCCGTGAACACCGGAGGCCAACGCAGCGCGGCCGGCGCCGGAGCCAGCAGCGCGGCCACCCGCCGCGGCACCGGACCCGCGACGGCGAAGTGGGCGAACGCCCCCGCCGGCGCGGAACCCCGTACCAGAGCCGCCTTCGCCACGGCCCGCGCTACCCCCCGGCGGCTGCCCGTCACCGCCGCCGCGTCCTCGTCGGCCCACCGCTCGGTGGTGTAGGCCACCGAGGTGCACAGCGGACGCAGGAACGGATTGGCCCGGGCGGCCAACCGCACCACCAACAGGAACCGGTGGTGGCGCGCGGCGAGATGGGCCCGCTCGTGCGCGAACAGGGCGCGCCGCTCGCGCCCGTCGAGGGCCGCCAGCATCCCGGCGCTCACCACGATCCGCCCGCGCCGCCCCGGCACCGCGTAGGCGTAACCCGCGTCGTCGGGCAGCACCGTCACGCTCCGCCGGGGCAACCCGGCCAGGGCGCGCACGGCCCCGCGCCGCACCCGGAAGTGGCGCCACGTGATCGAGGCGCACCCGGCGAGGGCGGCCAGCAGCGCCGGGATGGCCGCCTTGCCCGCCACCTCGTCGTAGGGCACCGCGTCACGGACCTCCGGATCGGACCAGCCGTCGGGCAGCGGGTTCCCGGGCAGCTGGGCGGTACCGACCACCATCAGCAACGCCAGGCACAAGGTGCTGCAGACCGCGAGGACGGCCGCGATGGCCGTCAACAGCCACGTCGCGGTACGGGGATGGAGATGGTGCTCGGCCAGCCGCGCGATGGGCCACGCGGTGAACGGGAGCACCAGGGGAAGGAAGACGAAGACCCCCATGGGAGCTCAGCGTTCTCCCTCGTCCTCGGCCTGCGCGAGCAGACCCCGCAACAGCTCCTCGTCCCCCGGCGAGAGCGAGGTGACGAAGCTCGTCAACACCGCCTCCCGGTCGGCCTCGCCGTCCAGGACCCTGCGCATCCGCAGCGCCGCCAGCCCGGCCTCGTCGGCCACCCGGACCCACTCGAAGGAACGGCCCACGCGCTCGCGCTCCACCGCCCCCTTGGCGTGCAGCCGGGTCAGGATCGTGATGACGGTGGTGTAGGCCAGCGCCCCCGGCAACCGCTCCTGCACCCAGGCGACGGTGACCGGCCCGGGCGCGGTACCGAGTACGGCGAGGATCTGGGACTCCAGCTCGCCCTGCCCGCGCCGCGCGGGCGACGCGCCCGCCGTGCCGTGCCCGTCCACCATGCCGGGGCCTCCCGTCCGGGATCGTGTTCCACCTGAGGTGGGCCCCATCGTACGCAGCCCGGGCCGCCGCTCCCGCCGGGGCGGCCGGGCCGCGGCCCGGACTCCTGCGCGGCGCGGCTCACGCGGGGTCGGGGACCGGGTCGAGGAGCGGGTCGAGGTCGATCGACCGGTACTCCTCCAACACGGTGAACCCCGCGCTCTCGTACAGCCCCATCGCCACGTCGTTGCCGCCGAACACGTTCAGCATCAGCACCTCGTCGCCGCCCTGCCGGGTGGCCCACGCGCCGACCGCCATCGCGGCCCGACCGTAGCCCCTGCCCCGGTGCTCCTCGTACACCTCCAACGAGAAGCCGAACGTCACCCCCGGCAGGAAGGCGTGGTTCACCCACCCGGTCCCGACCACGACGCCCTCGGCCTCCATCGCGTAGAACGCGTGCCCCGGGGTCGCGTACCCCCGCGGCAGGAGCCGGGCGAAGTCCCGGTCCGACTTGGCCTTCGCCTGCTCCGGGGTCATCGCCCCGGCCCGCACCATGTCCGCGACGTAACCGGCCTGCTCACCGGCCAGCCAGCGCGGGTACTCCTCCTCGGTGAGGCGCCGGGCCGTCAGGCCCGCCGGGAGCTCGGGAACCTCGGCCACGGCCCGCATGCGGTTCTGCGCCCGCACCGGATAGTCGGCGAACGCCCCCGCCCCGCCCGTGAGTCGCACCGCCACCCGCTGCGCCCCGCGCTCGGCGCACCACCGCTCGGCCCACTCGCGTCCCCGCGGCGTCGTGAGGTCGTGTATCCGGCCCACGAGGGCGCCGTCCTCCTCGCGGACCTCGACGGCCGCCCACCCGGCGCCGTCCGTGGCCACCGTCCAACCGTCGATCCCCTCTACGGCCTTTTCGAGAAGGGCCCGCGCCAACGGCTCGGAACAGCCCGCTTCCCGGTACCCGGCCAACACCCGCCCCTCGAACTCGCCGCGCCACACACCCGTTTCGGAAATGATCTCCATCTGCTGCATGGGCCCACCGTAGGCACCCCCACCGACAGAGCCCCACCGATATTTCCGGGCGAGGGTCACCGGCGATGGCGCACGCACCCGCTCGGCGCGCGTGCGCCCCGCGCACGCGCGTCTCGGCGCCGGGCCCTACATGGGGTCCATGGTGGCGGCCTCCGGCCCGCCGAGCCGTTCGCATTCCCTCCGGATCTCCAGGGCCCTGCGGATCAGTTCCCGGCGTCGCGCGGGGTCGGGCGACCGCTGGGCCTGGAACTCCAGCTCCTCGGCCTGCCGACGCAGCTGCCGGGCGTCTTCCTCTGCATCCTTCATGAGCGATCGATCCTTACCTGGGAGGGCGGTCTTCCGGTTCGGTGGCGACGCGGTGCTCGGCGATCACCGACAGCCCCATCATGCTGGTCCGGCTCCCGACAGCGGCGTAGCGACCGGCGCGCCACTTCGGCCGAAGGTCACCCGGCGCCTGCCCCGCCCGAGGGGGCGGGGGATTTCAGCGATGGCCGGCTCGCCCGTTCACGGGGTCGTGGCCCCAATTCATCAGCGAATAGCGCCATCGCGTATCGGTGACGTCGCCCTTCGGCCGTTGCCCGGTGTGGCGGTGGACGAAGCCGACCACCTTGCGCATGTGTCGGAGGTCGTCGTCGCTGAGGTCCGCCTTCCTGGTGCGGAGGAGCTTGACGATGCGGCGTCCTGACGCGTGTCCGACGCTCTCGCCGCCGTTGCTCTGCCCGACGCCCTTCGACTCATCGGTGGCCAACCACTTCTCCAGTCGGCCCGCGGTCATGTTGACGGCCTCCCCGAAGGCGCGCCAGGTGTCATCGCGTTCGTCCTTCGGGCGCGCGGTCATCGGGAGCCGCCCTTCCTCGGGTGCAGCGCGTCGGGCTTGTGTACGGCCGTGCGGCCCGACTTGTCGCTCTCCACCTCGTACTGCGGTTCGTCCCGCGAGGCGTCCACGGTCCGGCCCGCCGCGCGCGTCCGTTCGGTGATCTTCTTCTTGACCGTGCCCGACACGGTCCGGCCGTGACTCTTCCACGACACCTTGTCGCCCGCTTGCGCCTCGTCCTTCCGCTTCGACACGGCAGGTCTCCTTCCTTCCGCCCTACGGTGCCGACGTCGATCGCCCGGGCCCCTCGCTCCGGGCCGGCCCGAGGGCGTCGTCCCGGTCCGCGAGCGCGGGGACGCACGCGAGCAGGCCGGCCGTCGAGGTGATCTCCAGCATCCTGATCATCTGGTGCCCGGGCGCGGCGAGGACGAGTCGACGGCCCAGGTTCAGGGCCTGCTGCCGCGCCTCCAGGAGCACGTTCAGCCCCGTCGAGTCGCAGAAGGAGGAGTTCCGGAGGTCGACGACGATCTCCGAGCGGGCCGGGGCCCGGGCGAGGGCCGCCGCGAGCGCGGTACGCAGGTCCTCCGCGTGCTCCAGGTCCATGTCACCGCTCACGCGGACCACGTAGGGGCCGGGACCGTGAGGTTGCGTCGTGCCGGTGTTCATCGTGCACCTCCTGTACGGCACCGGGTCCTGTACGGCACCGGGCTTCTGCCCCGCGCCGCGCCGGGCATGCGTACCCGTGCCCGTCCGCGGACGGGGGCCGCCGCCCGGCGGTGCGACGGGTGGCAGCGGGTAGGAGCGCGGTGAGGCAGGAGCCCGACCCGAAAGGAGCCGTACGTCATGGGAGGCATGCAGGACAAGCGGCAGGAACCCGGCAAGGGCCGCGAGGAGCAGGCGCGGGACCTCACGACCCGCCCCGGCCGGACCCGGGAGCACCGCGGCGGCGGCCGCCACACGGACCGGGATCGCCACCCCGAGCCGACCCCGCCCCGCGAAGAGCGCCACGAACGCGGCGGACGCGGCGAGCAGGGCTAAGCGAGGGCGGACCGTACGCCGTACGCCGCGCGGGGGCCGAGGCGGCCTCGGGGGTTCAGGGCTGTCCGACGGCGTCAGCCGCGGAGGGCGGCGAGGCCTTCGGCGCAGCTCGGGTAGCGGGGGGTCCAGCCGAGTTCGGTCCGGGCCCGGGCGTTCGAGACGCGCAGGTTGGTGGTGAACATCCGGTGCGCGTACGGCATCGGCCGCGTCAGCCAGGCCGGCACGGTCCTCGGCGCGGGAGTGCCGAACACCTCCGCGACCGCGCGGACGTGGGCGCCGAAACCCGTCGGGGTGTCGTCCACGACGTTGTACGCGCGCCCCGCCACCCCGCCCTCCACCGCGAGCGCCACCGCCCGGGCGGCGTCGCGCAGTTCGACCCACGGCAGCACGCGACCCCGGTCGGCGACGGCCGGCAGCTTCCGCTCGCGCAGCAGTCCCACCAGCGCCTCGGTGCCGCCGGGACCGTAGAACAGCCCGAACCGCAGGGCGACGCCCTCGATGCCTTCGGCGCCGAGCATCAGCTCCTCCTTGGTCCGCATCGCGTCCACGTGCGCCTGCGACCCCCGGTCGAGCCCGCCGGCCCCGAAACCGTCGTCCTCGTCCAGCACCCGGTCCCCGAAGTCGCGGTACCCGTACCCGAAGACCATCGACTCGGCGATCATCCGCCGCGCCCCCACCGCCCGCGCGGCCTCGACCAGGTTCGCGGTGCCGGTGGTTCTCAGGGCGTCGGTGGCGGCCATGTCGCGGTGTCTCATCGGCGCCTCGCGCAGCGCGGTGGCGGCGTGCACGACGACGTCGACCCGCAGTCCGTCAACGGCCCGCAGCAGACCCTCGCGGTCCGTCAGGTCGGCGACGACGTCGTTCTCCGCCCCGCGCCCCAGCCCCAGTACGCGGTGGCCCGCCCCGGTGAGCTCCTTCGCGATGTGGCGTCCGAAGACCCCGCTCGCCCCTGCCAGCAGCACGTTCTCGATGTCGTTCATGCCCATGTGACAAGTCGGCCCGCCCGGAACGTGACACCTCCGGAAGTGACCCCCGTCACTCCGAGGGGTCACGGGGCGGCGGCGTCCTCGTAAAGGCGGAACAGGCGCGGTCGCCCGGGTCCCTCGTCGTGCCCGGCGGCCAGGGCCTCCCAGCACCGTGCGGCCAGCGCGCGGGCACGAGTGCCCGGCCACGGCCGGGGGAGCAGTTCGGGGGGCAGCAGCGGGTCGGGCTCCATCGCGGCGGTGAAGGCCGCGGCCAGCTCGATCGCGTACCGCAGCCGCTCGGTGCCGGTCGCGGGCCCCGACGCGCGGAGGCGGGCCAGGCGGGCCTCGGCGAGCGCGGCGAGGGCCTCGTACCGTTCGGCGATCGCGGGCAGCGGCCAGAGTCGGGCGGCGAGTCGGCCGGCGTCGACCTCCTCGCCGAGGCTCAGGTCCCGGCTGGTCAGGCGGGTCAGGGAGGCGTGCACCCCGAGCCGGCGGGCGTGCGCCTCGACGAGGTCGCCGATGGCGTTCGCGCTGACGTACAGGCCGCCCTGGAGGGGGGCCGCCCCCAGGTACAACAGGGTGTCGCGCAACGTGTCGCGGGCCTGCCGGGCGGTCTCGGGAATGGCGAAGGCGAAGAGGTGCCAGTTCCCGTCCCAGGGGGCGAGGCCGCGGTCCTGCCGGTAGGCGTGACGTACATACTCCACGTCCGGTGCCACGACCCCGGTGGGGTCCGCCGCGGCGTGCAGCAGCGCCTTGCGGCCGCGCCCCTCCTGGCGGAACCTGCCCTCCGCGACGAGTCGCTTGAGGCAGAGCCGGACCTGCTGATCCGTCATGCCCAGCGCCTCGGCGACGGCGTACAGCTCGCCCGCGTCGACCGTGCCGTCCTCGCGGACGAGGGCGAACACCAGCGTCCTGGTCCCGATCTCGGGCACGGCGGGATCCTTGGCGGCTGCGCTGGTCATCGCCGGTGCTCCTCGGTGTGGTCGGGGACGCCGCCGCCGGGCCGGGCGGGGACGGCCCGACGCATGGTGGTCACCGCGCCGAAGCCCATGAGGCCCCGCAGGTACGGCGTCCGCTCGGTGCGCACGGCGGTGAAGCCGTGGCGTTCGTACAGAACGCGGGCGCGCGGGTTGACGTCGATGACGTCCAGGCGGACGCGCGAGCGGCCGTGATCGGCCGCGACGGACAGGATCTCCGTGAGGAGCAGGCTCCCCACGCCCCGGCCGCGCAGGGCCGGGTCGACGGCGATGCCGTCCATGACCAACTCCCCGGGCCGGGGGGTGCGTTCGAGCAGGGCCAGGAGGGCGAGCCGGGGCAGACCGCGCAGCGGCCCGTACGCCGACAGGACCTCGCGCGCACCGCCCCCGGTCAGTCCGCGTCCGTCCAGCCGGTACCCGGCGACACCCACCACCCGCTCCCCACCCGGGGCGAGGGCCACCACGGCGCGGTCGTGGTGGAGGTGGCGGGCGAGGAAGGCCCGACCCCGTTCGGGCGGGTCGAGCGCCGGCCCCAGTTTGCGGCCGAAGGCCTCCCAGTACAGGGCTGCCACCCGGGGCTCGGCCCCGTGCGGTACGCCGCGCCGAACGATCACCGCCGTGTCCACGCATCCTCCTCGCCTTGTCCGTACGAACATAGTACGGTCGAAATGAAAACGAGCGTTGTTGAAACGATAGTTTTGAGGAGCGGCGGAATGGCACCCACGACAGCGGCGGGCCCGTCGAGACGCCGACGGATCGCGCGCGCCCTCGCCGCCACGCTGGCCGCGCTGACCCTCGCGGCCACGGCGCTCACCGGCCTCGCCGCCTGGCAGCACAGCTACGACCTGCGCGAACGAGCGGTGACCGTGCGCCACGGCGGACGCACCCTCGACGGGGTGCTGGCCCTGCCCGAACGGGGGGAGGGGCCCTTCCCCCTCGTCGTCCTCGTGCACGGCGACGGCCCCGTCGACGCCACCCACGACACCTTCTACCGCCCGATCTGGGAGGCCTTCGCCCGCGCCGGCTACGCCTCGCTGTCCTGGAACAAACCCGGCGTGGGCGGTTCGTCCGGCGACTGGCTCGACCAGTCCATGGACGACCGGGCCGCGGAAGCCGTCGACGCCATCGCCTGGGCCCGACGGCACCCCGACGTCGACGGGAGCCGGATCGGCCTGTGGGGCGCCAGCCAGGCGGGCTGGGTCCTGCCGAAGATCGCGGCGAAGGACCGCGACATCCGGTTCGTCATCGCCGTTTCGCCCGCCGTCGACTGGCACCGCCAGGGCCGCTGGAACCTCCTCGCCGAGCTGCGTCGCGACGGCGCCTCCGACACCGAGATCGCCGCCGCCCTGCGCCGCCGCGAAACGGTACTGGAACTGCTCGGGCGCAAGGCCCCGTACGAGGAGTACGCGCGCGCCGTCGGCGATCCGCCGGACATGACGGAGGCCCGCTGGCGGTTCGTCTCCCGGAACCACACCGCCAACGCCGAAGCCGACCTCCCGGCCCTGCGCGGGATCCCCGTCCTGCTGGTCCTGGCCGGCCACGACCTGAACGTGGACGTCGCCGACACCGAGGCCGGCTACCGGCGGGCGCTGCCCGGGCCCGCCCTGCGCGTCGTCCACTACCCCCGGGCCACCCACTCCCTCCTCGACCACGACGTCGAGGGCTCGTGGCCGCGCCTCACCGCGACCGCGGTGTTCGCGCCGAGGTCCCTGTTCGCCGCGGGCTTCCTGACCGACCAGCGGGATTTCCTGGCCTCGCTCGGGGCGACCGCGCGCTGAGCGGGCGAGCCGCGGTCGGCCCGCCGGGACGGCCCGGGGCGGCCTCAGGGCTGCCTCAGGGCTGCCTCAGGGAGGCCTCAGGGCGGCAGGTCCCCCCGCCCGCGCTCGCCGCGCAGCACCTCCCGCAGGTCCGTGAGGCGGTCGAGGCCGTACACGGCGCGGGCCGTGCGCGGGTTCGCCGCGAGCACGTCACGGTGGCGGTGCACGAAGGACCAGTACCCGGTCGTGTAGGGGCAGGCGCGGGGCCCGGTGCGGTCCCCCGGCCGGTAGGCGCAACCGCCGCACAGGTCGCTCATGCGGTGGATGTAGGCGCCTCCGGAGGTGTAGGGCTTGGTCGTCATCCGCCCGCCGTCGGCGTACTGCGACATGCCGACGACGTTCGGCAGCATCACCCAGTCGTAGCCGTCGACGAAGCAGCGGTGGAACCAGTCGGTCACCTCGCGCGGGTCCCACCCCCGTTGGAGGGCGTGACTGCCGAGCAGCATGAGCCGTGGGATGTGGTGCGTCCACCCCGTGTCGCGGACCTGCGCGAGGGCCGTGGCCAGGCAACGGGCCGTGACGGCGTCGGCGTCGAGTTCGGCGAACCAGCGGGGGAGCGGCTCACGGTGCCCCAGCGCGTTGCTGTCGCGGTAGCCGTCCCCGAAGTGCCAGTAGAGCTGCCACACGTACTCGCGCCAGCCCGCGATCTGCCGGACGAACCCCTCGACGCTGTTGACCGGCGCCCGACCGTCCCGCCAGGCCCGTTCGGCCTCCTCGACCACCTCCAGCGGGTCCAGGAGGCCCAGGTTGAGCGAGGAGGACAGCAGGCTGTGGCTCATGACGGGATCCGCCGCGAGCACGGCGTCCTCGTACGGGCCGAAGTCGGCCAGCCGCTTGTCGACGAACCGGCGCAGGGCCGCCAGGGCCTCGCGGCGCGACGCCGGGAAGAGGCGGGGCCCGTCCCGACCGACGAACTCGATCCCGTCCTCGCGCTGCCACCGGTCCAGGTCCGCGCGGACCTCCTCGTCGATGGCGTCCTCCCGGGGCCGGTAGGGCCGCGGGGCGCCCAGCGTCGCGGAACCCCTGGGCGGCGGTTCCCGGTTGGCGTGGTCGTGGTTCCACCGACCGCCGGCCGGGGCGTCGCCGTCCATGAGCAGGTTCAGCTCGCGGCGCGTCCAGTGGTAGAAGTCCTCCTGCCGCAGTTCACGTCCCTCGCGCAGGTCGACCCAGGCGCGGAAGGACTCGCGCGGGATCAGGAACCCCCTGGCCGGCAGGACCCGGACCCGATCGAGACCGCGTACGAACGCCGACGCGGCGTGGGACGTCGGATGGTGGACGGTGACGGGACCCCTTCCCGGCAGCCCGCGCAGGCCCTCCCTGTAGGTCTCGGCGCGCACGTAGTGGACGCGGTCCCCCAGCTCGGCCGCCCTGTGGCGCATCGCCGACAGCACGAGGTGCGCCTTGGCGCGGTGGAAGCGCCTGCGCCGGAAGACCGCCCGGGACTCGATCATCACCACACGGGCGTCGCGGGCGGGACCGTCGTCGCCGGGATCCAGGAAGTGCGGTCCCAACTGGTCACCGAACAGCCAGTGCCATCGCATCTCGACTCCTTGCCGCCGCCGGGCACGACGCTATCCGAGCCGGCCCGACGAACCGGTCGCCGAGCCGTCGTGTCGGCCCGCGAACGGCGCCCGCCGGCAGGGCCGCACCGCACGGCATACTCGTCCCACGTCCCGACAAGGAGCCCGCGTGACACCCCTCAGAGCCGAAACCCTCCACACCGACCGGTTGACCGTGCTGCCCCTGCGGGTCGAGCACGCCGACGAGATGGCCGTGGTGCTGTCCGACCCCGACCTGCACTCCTTCATCGGCGGCACTCCCGAGACCGCCCCGGCCCTGCGCGCGCGGTACGCGCGCTGGGAGGCCGGTTCACCGAACCCCGGGGAATCCTGGTGCAACTGGGTCATCCGGCTCCGCGACGGGCGGGACGGTCCCCTGACCGGCACGCTCCAGGCGACGATCACCGCCGACGACCGGGGCGCCACGGCGGAGTTGGCCTGGGTCGTGGGAACCCCCTGGCAGCGCCGCGGCATCGCCGGCGAGGCGGCCCGAGGGCTCGTCGCCTGGCTGCGCACGCTCCCGGTGCACACGGTCCTCGCCCACATCCACCCGGACCACGAGGCCTCCGCCGCCGTCGCCTCCGCCGCCGGACTCACCCCCACCGACGAGCGGGTCGACGGCGAGGTCCGGTGGCGGCTGGCGATCGACTGAACAGGGAGTAAGGGGCAGGGCGTCTCACTCGGGGCGGCCGAAGCGGTGCGCGGCCCAGAGCAGGGCGACGACCCCGACCGTCAGGAGCCCCGCCGCTTCCAGGAGGAGCGGGGGTTGGTGCCCGAACCACGTGATACCGGCCCCGGTCGCCCCGTCCGGTTCCCGGATGGCGACGACGCGGCGCAGCAGGTCGACGCCGTGGGCGAGCGGGTTGAAGGCGGCCGATGCACGGGCCCAGCCCGGCAGGCTCTCCAGCGGGAAGAAGCCGCCGGACAGGAACAGCAGCGGCATCATCACCAGGCCGAGCAGCATCTGGAACATCTCGGCCCGGGCCAGGCTCACGGCCAGGGCCAGGGACAGGGCGGTGAGGGTGAACGAGGCGAGCACCATGCCCGCCAGGAGCAGGGCCAGCAGGATCGGGTCGTAGGGCAGACCGACGGCGCCCGCGAGGGCGAGCAGCACGGCCCCCTGGACCGTGGCGACCGCGGTGCCGCCGGCGCAGCTGCCCAGGAGCAGGGTGGAGCGACGTACGGGGGCCATGAGCAGTTCGCGCAGGTAGCCGCTCTGCCGGTCGGTGATCAGCCGGATGCCCACCACGATCGCCGGGGACTGGATCGTCATCATCAGGACGCCGGGGAAGAGGTAGGTCCGGTAGTCGACGCCCAGCCTCGCGTCGGGGATCAGGGCCGCCAGGCCGCCGCCGAGGAGGAACAGGTAGAGCACCGGCTGGATCAGCATCAGCGCGGTGTGGGTGCGTTGGGAGGCCAGGCGCAGCAGGTCGCGGTGGACGAGGGCGTGGACGGCCCGGAGTTCGCGGCGCAGGGCGGCGAGCGGCGACCGCTCCGGGGCGTCCCCGGCACGGGGGGTTCGAGGGGCTCCCCGCTCCCGCACGGCGGAGGTGCTCACGGGCCCTCCCCGCTCGTCGTCGCCACCGGGGGCGCCTTGTGGATGCTGCGTCCGGTGTGGTGGAAGAAGACGTCGTCGAGCGTCGGCGGGGTCGCGGAGGCGGCGTGCACGGCGATGCCGTGCTGTGCCAGGGCCCCGCACAGGCGCGGGACCCAGGAACCGCCGTCGGGTACCCGCAGGGCGATCCCTTCGCCGTCCGAGGTCGTGACGGTGCCCGGCGGCGCGGTCCGGCGCACGACCTCGAGCGCCGCGCGGTCGTCACCGGTGCGCAGCACCACGCGGTCGTCCCCGATCGCGGCCCTCAGCGCGAGCGGTGTCCCCTGGGCCACCAGGCGGCCGTGGTCGATGATGGCGAGGCGGTCGCAGTTCTCCGCCTCGCCCAGGTAGTGGGTGGTGACGAAGAGGGTGGTGCCCTGCCGGTCGCGCAGGGCCCGCAGGTGTTCCCAGACCTGGGCGCGGGCGTGGGGGTCGAGTCCCGTCGTCGGCTCGTCGAGGAACAGGATCCGCGGCTCGTGCAACAGCCCGCGGGCGATTTCGAGACGGCGTCGCATGCCGCCGGACAGGCTGCGGACGGGGGAGCGCCGCCGGTCGCTCAGACCGACGGCCTCCAGGGTCTCGGCGGCGCGCAGCCGGGCGTGGCGGCGGCCCAGCCCGTAGAGGCGGGCGTGGATGTGGAGGTTCTGCTCGGCCGTCAGGTCCGTGTCCAGGGCGCTGTGCTGGAAGAGCATCCCGACGTGTCGTCGTACCCGCTCCGGTCGGTCGAGGACGTCGGCGCCGGCCACCGTGGCGCTTCCGGCGGTGGGCCGGGCCAGGGCGCACAACAGGGCGATGGTGGTGGACTTGCCGGCGCCGTTGGGGCCGAGGAAGGCGAAGGTCTCGCCCTGCCGTACGTCCAGGTCCAGGCCGCGCACGGCGTGGGTCGTGGTTCCGTCGGGACCCGGGTAGCTCTTGACCAGGCCCCGCGTGGTGATGGCGTACGCCGTCCCGTGGTCCGGCCGTGCCCCGTCCGGGTCCTCGCGGGCGGCGTCCGGGGCGGTGGCGGGGAGGGCGTCCGGGAGGGTGGCCAGGGCGGGGGCGTCGGCACCTGCGGGTGGCTGCATGGGCGGGTCCTCGTCTGCGGGGTGGTCTGCGGACTCGGCAGGACGGCGGTGGAGCCGGGAACGGGTGGGGAGGGTCGCCGGCCCCACCGCGCGGTGGAGCGTGCTCCGACAGGTGGCCACCGCCGTGGGCGGTCACCTGTCGGAGGTCGTGCGGCCCCGTGCGCGCCGGGGCCTACTGCCCGGTCAGGCGCAGCTGATGCCCACACAGACGGTGTTGAGCAGCGTCAGGAGTCCGACGCACGCGCAGGTGTCGGCGAACGGGACCCCGTCGACGCCGACCGGGTCGGTCTCGGGAAGGGCGTGCAGGTGAGCCAGCAGTTCGAGGTCGCGGTTCTCCATGGCTTTCTCCTTCTCTCGGAGGTGGCGGCAGGGCAGGTTTCCCTGCCGCTCAGCCCGGCTGCCTGGTCATCCAGAGCCGGGAGTCGGTGTGGCGGGTCCGCAGGAGGAACGCGAGGATCCCCGCCGATCCGTCGCTCCAGCTCGTCGAGACGTCCCCGTACTCGGTGGGGAAGACGACGTGGCCGGCGCGGTGGGCCCGTTCGGTCGCGATGAGGTGGGCCAGGTCCTCGGCCATCGCGTGGTAGGTGGTGTCCCCGGTGGCCGCGGCCATGTCGAGGAGGAAGTCCCCGTTGCCGGCCGACCCGTGGCACTGGGTCAGGGGGGCGCGGGAGGCGCGTTCCACCACGGCCCGGGCGGCGCCGTGGGCGAGTTCGCCGAAGCGGTCGTCCCCGGTGGTTTGCCACAGTCGGAGCAGGAAGGTGCCGATGCCCGCCGAACCGTGGCACCAGTACGGGGCCGTGGGCACGTCGCCGGCCTGCGCCGGCCATTGGACGGTGTCCCCGATCCGTACCGCGCCGGCCACCAGCTCCTCGCCGGCCGTCACGGCCAGGTCGAGGTAGCGCCGGTGCCCGGAGACCTCGGCGGCGGCGAGGAGGAAGCAGCCGATGCCGGACGCCCCGTGGGCGAAGCCGAGGTAGCGTTTCCCGGCCTCCGCGGAGGCGGCTTCCGCCGGGATCGGCCAGCTCACCCCGCAGGGCTCGGGCCGGGCGGCGGCGGCCAGCCGATCGGCGGCGCCGACCACGAGCGCGGCCAGGCGCGGGTCGCCGGTGCGCTGCCACAGGTGGGCGGCGGCCATTCCGCTGCCGGCGCGGCCGTGGGTGATGTCGTGGCTCGGTGTCGTCTCCTGCGGTGCGAGGGCCAGGGCCGTCGCGTGCTCCGCGAGGTCGGGGTCGTCGACGGCGCGCGCCGCGTCGTACAGGGCCCAGGCGATGCCCGACCCTCCGAAGTGGAGCCCCGGACGTATGGAGCGGGTGTCGGTCCGCTCCGTGATCCAGCGCCCCGCGGTGGAGATCACCTCCGGCAGGCGCGGATCACCGGTGAGTTCGAAGCAGCGGGTCAGGACGGCCAGTACGCCGGCCGCCCCCTGCTGCACCGTGCAGGGGTCCGTCTCGCCCGCCTTGGTGGACACGGGCCACAGGCGTCGCGCGTCCTTCGGCGTCATCGAGTCGACGAGGTGGTCGACGAGGCCCTCCAGGGCGGCGGACACCGCGTCGGGCGCCGGCCGTCCACGGGCCGGGCCGGCCGGCGGGCCTTCCCGCCGCTGCGGCGGGGCGATCGCCCGGCGCAGGGCCTCGCCCGCCCCGACCGGGTCCCCGCGTTCGCCCGGCTCGTCCCGCATCAGCCCGAGGATGAGCTCGGGCAGGCCGTCGGGCAGGGGGAACGCGGCGCAGGCGGCGTCCAGCCACTCGGCGAGCCGCCGGTCCGTGGACCGCTCGGCGGGCTCCTCGGGCAGCAGGTTGGGCACCTTGCCGACGAGGACGAAGCACAGGGTGGCGCCGAGACTGTAGTAGTCGGCCGTCGGGGAGACGGGCGCGTCCGCCAGGCGCTCGGGCGCGCTGAAGCCGGGGGTCCCCACCGTCGTGGGCAGGGCGTCGTCGTCCTCCAGGACGGCGAGTTCGAGGTCGATGAGGCGCAGTTCGCCGTCCGGGCGCACCATGATGTTGCCGGGGGTGAAATCGCGCAGGACGCAGCCGCGGGCGTGGGTCGCGGTGACGAGGTCGATCAGCCGGCCGGCCTGGACGAGGGCGTCGGCGCGGTAGCGCGCGGCGCCGGTGTCGCGGAAGTGTTCGGCGACCCAGTTGCGCAGGGGGATGCCGGGGATCTCCTCCTGGGCGAGGAAGAGGTGTCCGCCGTGCTCGAACAGGGCGAGGGGCTCCGGCGCGAGGCCGGTGCCGCGCAGGTTCTCCAACGTCCGAGCCTCGGCCCGCAACCAGTCGCGCACGTCGCGCCCCGAGGCGTCGGCCTCCACGTGCGGCCGGGCCTCCTTGATGACCACCGGCGCGCCCGTGGTGACGTCCGTGCCCCGGTAGACGCCGCCCTTGTTGGTGTGGCGGATCGCCTCCCGGACGGAGAACCGGCTGCCCAGCAGCACCGGCTGTGTCCCGGTCTCCCGGGGTGGGGGCGCCACCGGGACCGATGCGGGGAAGGGGCTGACCGCCCAGGCGGGGGGCGCGTACCGGCCGGTGCGCTCGTCCTCCACGGGGTTGCCGTCGGGGTCCTCGATGTACCAGACCAGCAGTCCGGCGTCGGACAGGTGCCGCCGGCCGACGAAGGCGCCGTAGCGGTAGTGCACCAGGCTGTTCGCGGCGTACGGCTGGTCCGAGAGGATCCGGGGGCCGGCCAGGCCGGCCGTGGCGGTGTGCAGTTCGAGCGCGATCCGGGCGGCGTCCGCGTCGGAGCGGGGGTAGACGGTGAGGAACTTGCCCGAGCCGCCCCGGGGCGTGGCGCGGGAGTTGAGCGCGCCCACCTGCTCCAGGGACCGGGCGAACTTGAACGCCGACGCGTCCCGCAGCAGTACCTCCAGGGCCCTCGCGAGGACCGTCGGCGCGGAGGCGGACGTCGCCGAGACGTGCAGCTTCCAACCCTGCTCGCGCAGTGTCGCGGACCGGGGGGTGAGCCGGCACCACATGTCGTCCGTGTCGGTGGTCCACCGCGCGGCCGTACCGGTCGAGTCCAGGGTCCGGCGGAGGAGTTCTTCGAGTTCGACTTCGATGGCGTGGCTCGTCATGCCCGTCCCCCTCAACGGCGAATACCGCGGGTTGGAATATGCCTTCGGTAAGCAAGAACGTACAACCGGGCCACCGCGGGCGTCACTTGTTCCGGTGAGCGCACGGTGTTGTTGTGCGTCCGGATGGTGTGGGCCGGCGCGGAAAGGAAGCGCGGGGAGGGTGTGCGCGGTGGTGATGCACCGGGCGGCGGGGCGAAATCGTGGCAGGTGGGGCGCCGGGTGCGCGTGGGACGGGGCGGGGCCGGCCAGGCCGCTCCGCGTTCCCCGCCGCGAGGAGGTCGGGCGCGCGGCGGCCGAGAGGGGGAGCGCGTTTCCGTTCCGGGGCGAATGGACGTGCGCGGAACACCGGCAGGTGCTGTTGTCTGCGGCTTTACGGATCGTTCCGCGGGGAATTCGGCCCACGGGGGGCGTGTCGTACGCCGGGGAGGAAATTGAAAGGAAAATGAATTACGTGGCGCCCCCGCATGCGACTCGAATCGACGACCGAAATTTTCGGGATCGACGGAGGCGGGTGGGGTGTGCGCGTCGGGTGGGACTCCGTCGGAGCGGCCGGCGCGCCGCCGGCGGCACGGCGACGGCGGCGCGAAACGGGTGCCTGCTCGCGGGGGCCGGCTTCGGTCCCGTGACGCTCCTCCCGACCCGTATCGCATTTTTAGGTCGTCTGACCTAAACTCCGGGCCATGATCACCGAACTGCGCGACGAGCTGCGCCCGGACCCCTCCGGCCCCGTCCTCATCACCGGCGGGTACGGCACCGTGGGCGCCGAGATCGCCCGTGTCCTCGGGGCGGACACCCCGACCCTCCTCACCGGCCGCAACCCCGACCGGGGCGCCGCGCTGGCCGCCGAGGTCGGGGGCGAGGCGCGGGCCTGGGACCTGACGGACCCCACCCCCTTCCGGGCGGGCGTCCGCGCCGTCATCGGCTCCGTCAACGACCCCGACGACCGGGTACTGCGCGCCGCCGCGACCGCCGGCGTGCCCTACGTCGACATCACCCGCTGGACGGGCCGCCTGCAACGGGCGGTCACCGTCGCCTCCCTGCTGCGGCCCACCGCCCCCGTACTCCTGTCGTCCGCCTGGATGGGCGGGGTCACCAGCCTGGTGGCCGCCGCGTCGGCCGCGGAACTCGGCGGCGCCGAACGCGTGGAGATCGCCGTCCGCTGGGACATGGCCGACCGGGCCGGGGCGGACTCCGTGGAGTTCATGGACCGCCTGGGAGTGTCGTTCGAGGTGGTCGACGGCGGCAGCCGCCGCCTCGCCGCGCCGATGACCGAGGCCCGTACGGTGGCCGTCGGCGGAACGCCCGTACGCGTCGCCCGCATCGACACCCCCGAACAGTTCACCCTGCCCCTGACCCTCGGCACCACCACCGCCGTCACCCGCATCGGGTTCAGCTCCCCGGCCGCGACCCGGGCCCTCCTCGCGCTGCGGGGCACGGGATTCTTCCGCTGGGCCGGAGGGGAACGCTGGGCCCCCGCCCGCCGCGCCCTGCTGCACTCGCCGGGCGAGGGCGGAACGGCCCGCCTGCGCGTGGACGTCACCCACCGCGGCCGCACCCGCACCACGACCGTCACCGACCCGCTCGGCCAGCACCACCTGACGGCGGTCGGGGCCGTCGCGGGCCTGCACCGCGTCCTGGGCACCGACGGATCCCCCGCCCCCGAGGGCGTGGTCTTCCCCGAACAACACCCGGACCCCGCCCGCGCGCTCGCACTCCTCTCCGCACACGGCGTCGACCTCTCCTTCGACGAGCACGCCGACGCCGCCGCCGACGAAGCCCGCGGCAAGGGCCCCGGCCGGGCCGGAACGCGGGCCGCCGCGTGAGCGCCGCGCCCGAGCCGACCCCCAAGGGCCGGCAGCGGCGCGAGGCCCTCCTCGACGCGACCGCGCACGTCCTCACCTCCTCCGGAGGATCCGAACTGACCCTGAGGGCGGTCGCGGACCACGCCGGCGTCCGCCTCGGCCACCTCCAGTACTACTTCCCCACCCGCGCCGCCCTCCTGGCCGCGCTCCTCGACCGCGTCCTCGCCGCGTCCCTGGAGCGGGTCACCGCCCTCACCGCCGCGCACACGGAAGGCACCGACCGCGAGGCCCTGCTCGACGGGGTCCTCTCCGACCACGACGACCCCGGCCTGGTACGGCTGTTCACCGAGGTGTGGGCCCTGGCCGCGCACGACGGGGAGGCGGCCGCGGCCGTCCGCGCCTTCTACGACCGTTACGCCGAGCACGTGGCCGCGTTCGTGCGGGACCGGGCGCCCGGGCTGAGCGCCGCCGAGGCGCGCCACCGGGCCGAGGTGTTCGTCATGCTGATGGAGGGCTCCGCCCTCTTCCGCTCGGGCATCACCGGCCGGCGCACCGCCGGCGCCGACGCCCGCCTGCGCGAGACCGCCCTCACCCTGCTCGGGGCCGCCGAACGCCCCTGATCAGCACGCCCGCCGCCGGGCGACGGCCGGGACGCGCCCGATCGGGCGGACCCACCGGGGCGACAGGCGCCCGGCGGGTCCGCCCGTTGGACCGGCGGTGTCGGACGCGGCCCCTATCCTCGGGCCCATGACCATTCAGCGCATGGACAACGTCGGCATCGTCGTCGACGACCTCGACGCCGCCGTCGCCTTCTTCACCGAACTCGGCATGGAGCTGGAGGGCAGGATGCCGATCGAAGGGGGCTGGGCGGGGAAGGTCGTCGGCCTCGACGACATGCGGTGCGAGATCGCGATGATGCGGATCCCGGACGCACCGGGCCGGCTCGAACTGGCGCGGTACCACCACCCGAAGGCGATCACCCCCGAGCCGAAGACCACCCCGGCGAACACGCTCGGCCTGCACCGCGTCATGTTCGCCGTCGACGACCTCCAGGACACCCTCGCGCGCCTGCGGCCGCACGGCGCCGAACTCGTCGGCGAGGTGACGCGCTACGAGGACGCCTACCTGCTGTGCTACCTCCGCGGGCCGGGCGGAATCATCCTCGCGCTGGCCGAGGAACTCGGCTGACCGCCGAACGCTGAACGACGCCCCCGCCCCCGGCGGCGGCCGGGTCAGCCCGTCAGTCGGGCGAGCGCCAGCGCGTGAGCGCGGTCGAGGGATTCGGCGGCGGTGCAGGGGACGTCCGGCCGTACGCCGACGCCCTCCCAGTTCGTGCCGGACACGGGGTTGACGGCGCGCGCCAAGGGGACGGTGACCTCCAGGTGGGGGTGAACGGTCCAGCCCTGGCACGGGTGGGCGCCGCCGCGGGTGGTCTCGCCGACGACCTCGGCGCGGCCGAGCTGCTGGAGGTCGTACGCCAGCTCCTCGGCGGCGGAGAACGTGCCGGCGGCGGTCAGCACGTACAGGGGCTTGCTGCCGCCGAAGCGCGGGCCGGGGACGTGCGGCTGGCTCCAGGACTGCTCGACGCGGTCGCCGCCGCGCCAGTGCATGGTGTTGAGGTGGGTGCGCTCGTCGAGCAGGTGGCTACAGACGAAGGCCACCGTGTCCGGGTCGCCGCCCCGGTTGGAGCGCAGGTCGATGATCAGCGCCGGGGCGCGGGAGATCAGGGTCAGCGCGGCGCCGAGCGGTTCGGCGGCCCACTCCAGCGGGAACAGCATCGGCGCCAGTTCCAGCACGGCGACCCCGCCGTCGAGCAACTGCACCCGGGGCGCACCGCCCAGCGAGGTGTCGAAGTCCCGGCGTATGGCCTCCAGGGTGGCCGCCCCCTCCTTCGGGGGTACCGGGGTGGCGTGGTGCTTCAGTCGCAGGTGCCGGTCGCCGTTGACGGACTGCAGGTCCGCGGTGACCAGTCGGGCGAGTTCCGCGGCGTCGTCGACGTCGTAGGCGCCCTCGGAGAGGCGTTCGCGGAGCAGGGCGGCGAGTTGTTCGGCCGTCTCGGGGAACACGTAGTGCTCCGTCAGCAGTCGGACCGTCTCGTCGACAACAGGGCGCGTGGAGAGCTTCGTTGGAGTCGTCATGGCAGGGAGTAGAGCACGGCCCTTGCGAAAGCGTCAAAGATTTTGGATACTTTCGGCATGCGTGATGAGTCTTCCCACCCGCAGCCTCCCGAGGACGTCCTGGAGATCGGCGCGCCCGAGCAGTTCGCGGCGCTCGCCCACCCGTTGCGCCAGCGCCTGCTCTTCGCCCTGGGCCACCGGCCCGCCACCGCACGGCAGTTGGCGGCGCGGCTGGGCGCGGCGAAGGGCAATGTGGCCCACCACCTCAAAGTGCTCCGCGACGCCGGGCTGGTCCACATCACCGAGACCCGCCCGGTCCGCGGCGGCACCGAGCAGTACCACCAGCGCACGGCCCGCCGCATGGTCGTCGCCGAACCGCAGGCGGCGGGCACCGCGGCGATGCTTGCCGCCTTCGCCCAGGAACTGGACCTCTCGCCCACGGAGACCCACCTGACGCTGCGCCACCTGCGCCTGAGTCCCGACCGGGCGCGGGAACTCGGCGAGACCCTCGCCCGACTGGTCGACGAGGCCGAGGAGGACACGGAGGAACAGCCCCTGCACGGCGTGCTGGTGGCGCTCTACCAACAGGGCCCGCCGACCGACGCCACCCCGTCCGGCTAGTGCGGCCAGTCCGGCCGGACGGCATGGTGCTCCGACCGCGAGGGGTCACCGGATCGCGGTCAGCCCTGGGCCGTCGGTCGCACCACGATCTCGTTCACGTCCACGTCCGCGGGCTGTTCGATCGCGTACGCGACGGCCCGCGCCACCGCCGAGGGGGCGATGCCGACCTCCTCCCGCAGGCGTGTGATGTCGGCGCGGACCCGTTCGTTGTTCGACGCCTCGGCGAAGTCGGTGGAGATCACGCCCGGCGAGACGGTGGTGACCCGCAGGGTCGGCCCCGCCTCCTGCCGCAGGCCCTCGCAGATGGCTCGTACCGCGACCTTCGTGCCGGCGTAGACGGCCATCGTCGGCACGACGCGGTGGGCGGCCGTGGACGCGGTCGTGACGAAGTGACCGCCGCCCTGGGCGCGGAACACCGGGAGGGCCGCGCCGATGCCGTTGAGGACGCCCTTGATGTTGACGTCGACCATGTGGTCCCACTCCTCGATCCGCAGATCGTCGAGCGGCGAGATCGTGCCCACCCCGGCGTTGCCGACGAGGACGTCCAACCGCCCGAAGCGCTCGCCCGCCAGCGCGACCAGCGCGCGCAGATCGCCGATGCGCGTCACGTCCGTACGGAGGTGGACCGCCTCACCGCCCGCCTCCTCGATCCGCGCGGTCAACCGCTCCAGCCGCTCGGTGCGGCGCGCGCCCAACACCAGCCGGGCGCCCCGCCCGGCCAACAGCAAGGCGGTCGCCTCGCCTATCCCACTGCTCGCCCCCGTGATGGCCACGACCTTGCCCTTGATGCCCGACACCGTGTTCCTCCCGTACCGCTGATCCGCCGTCGCCCTTCGACCGGCGGCAAGGCCAGTGTGCGAGGGGTTTAGCCTGGTATCCAGAGCCGACTTATCCTGGAATCAGAGGTGGTAGCCGTATGTCCGACCCCCGGCGGGAACAACGGCGCGAGCTGGCGGCCTTCCTGCGCAGCCGCCGCGAGCGCATCACCCCCCGCGAGGTCGGCCTGCCGCCCACGGGCCGGCGCAGGACCCCGGGCCTGCGGCGCGAGGAACTGGCGTTGCTCGCCGGGATGAGCGCCACCTGGTACACGTACCTGGAGCAGGGCCGGGACGTCCGCGCCTCGGAACAGGTCCTGGAGGCCCTCGCCGGCGCGCTGCGCCTTGGCCCTCCCGAACGCGACCACCTCTTCCGACTCGCCGGCCGCGCGCCCGCCGACGGGGAGACGGCGCCCGCGCCCCTCGACCCGGACGTGGCCGTCGTCCCGCTGCTGCTCCAGCCGCATCCCGCGTACGTCATCGACGGCGCGTACGAGGTACTGAGCCACAACCCGGCCACCGAAGGGGCGTTCCCGGGACTCCTCCCCGGGGACGGGCGGCGGCCGAACCTCGCGCGCTGGACGTTCCTGGAGCCGCGGGCGCGGGAGGTGCTCGTCGACTGGGAAGCGGAGGCGCGCGGACTCCTCGCACGGGTGCGCACCCTGACCGGGGCCCGCCCCGAGGACCCGCGACTCGCGCGGCTGGTCGACGAACTGCGCGAGGGCAGCCCCGAAGTCCGCGCGTGGTGGCCGCACTTCGAGGTCGAGGCGCGCGGCGGCGGCCGCAAGCGGCTCCGGTCGCCGGACGGGGCCGTGGTCACCTACGCCTACACCGCCTTCCACGTGGCGGGGAGCCCCGAGCAGACCCTCGTCGTCTACGCCCCGGCCCCGGCCCCCTGAGCGGGCGCGCGCCGGCCCCGCACGGGGGCCGATGCGCGGCCGACGCCAAGGCCGTACGGGCCAACGCCAGGGCCGTACGGGCCGACCCCGACGTCGTACGGGCCGGTGCCAAGGCCGAACGGCCGACCGCCCGTTCGGGCCGCACCACCGCTCCGCTAGGGTCGCCCGGATGGAAACCCGTACCCCACCCGTCCTCCTCCTGTCCGCGCCCCGCACCTCGACCGCCGAACTCCTCGCCCGCGCGGCGGCCTGGCGGGGCCACGACGTGGCCGACCGCGCGGCAGGCCTCGAAGGACGCCGGGTCCACTGGTACGGAGGTCCCCGCGCGGCCGCGCGCCTCGCCGGTCCGCTCGGCCTCGGGCTCCTCGAACCCGCCGACGACTGGCTGACGCACCTGCCGCACCGGCTCCTGCGGCGCCCCGTGCGGCTCACCACCCTCGCCGAGGCCCGGACCTCCCGGGAGCGGGCCTTCGTGAAACCGCCCTCGGCCAAGATCGACCCGCTGCCCGCGCAGGTCTACGAGGACGGCGGCGACCTGCCCGCCGGGCTCGACGCATCCACGCCGGTCCTGGTGAGCGGGGTGGTCGAGTTCACCGCCGAGTACCGGCTGTTCGTCCTCGACGGTGAGGTCGTCACCGCGAGCCGCTACGCCGTCCACGGACGCCTGGACCCGGCCCCGCCGGACGCCGAGAGCCTCGCCTTCGGCCGCACCGTGCTGGACGCCGAGGCCGCCCGCCTGCCCAGCGCGGTGTGCCTGGACGTCGGCCGGCTCGCCGACGGCGGGTGGGCCGTCGTGGAGGCCAACATGGCCTGGTTCGCCCACTGCTACGCCGCCGAACCGGACCGCGTCCTCGACGTGGTGCTCCGCGCCGCCGGCCCGATCGACGCGGTCGCCGAGCGCGACCGGACCCACCTCGCCCCGCACCCACCCCGACCGCGATGACCTGGGGCCCGCCCGGAACCACGGCGGTGACGGGCGGTCCGGAAGCGGGTGTTCCGAGGGGTGGGATCACGCCACGGATTCCGCACCCGATCGGCTCGGCAGCCCCTAGAGTGTGCGCGTGAGCGAGCAGAATCCCGAACTCATCGCCGGCCGATACCAGCTGGTCGAACGCATCGGCCAGGGCGGTATGGGCCGCGTGTGGCGCGGCCTCGACCGGCACCTCTTCGGGCGCGAGGTCGCGATCAAGGAGATCGTCTTCCCGCCGGGACTCGACGACGCCGACCGCGCCGCGCTGCTGCGGCGGTTCACCGGCGAGGCCCGCGCCGCGGTCACCCTCAGCCACCCCGGGATCATCACCATCCACGACGTCGTCGAGCACGACGGCGCCCCCGTCATCGTCATGGAACTGGTCCGGGGCCGCTCCCTGGCCGCCGCCATCCGCGACGACGGGCCCCTGCCCGTGCGCCGGGTCGCCGAGATCGGCGCCGCCGTGCTCGACGCGTTGGCCGAGGCGCACCGGGCACGGATCGTCCACCGCGACATCAAGCCGGACAACGTGCTCCTCACCAAGGACCGCGTCGTCCTGACCGACTTCGGCATCGCCCACCTCGCGGACGCCACGACCCGGCTGAGCCACAGCGGGACCGTCATCGGCACGCCCCACTACATGCCGCCGGAGCAACTGGAGGGCAAGCGGCCCACTCCCGCCAACGACCTGTGGGCACTCGGCGCGACGCTCTACCACGCCGTGGAGGGACGCCCGCCCTTCGACGCGGAAGGGCTCCACGCCCTGGCCGTGGCCGTCTTTACCCGACCGCACCGGCCGGCGGTCCACGCCGGCCCGCTCGCACCGGTGTTGGACGCGCTGCTCACCAAGGACCCGGACCGGCGCGTCGACGCCGACCGGGCGGCCGAGATGCTGGCATCGGTCCTGCGGTCCACCACCCCCGCCCCCGCCCACGGTCCGTCCGCCGGACCGGAGTCCGACCCCGCACCCGCCTCCCCCCGCGCCCCGGACCCGCGCGCGAGCCACTCCGGGGCGACACCGGACGCCGCGCCGGCCACCCCGGACCCCACACCCACATCCTCGCGGCGGCAGCCGGAGCCCCCGCCCCGAGCGACGCCGGCGACGCCGGCCGCGCCGACCCGGACGCCGACCGTCCTCGACCCCGCCGGAGCGACCCCGGTGGTGTCGAACGGGACGGAGGACGGCGAGGGCCTCCCCGCCGGGCGGCGGCCCCCGGCCCGACGCTCCGTGGTCCTGGCCGCGGTGCTCGCCACCCTCGCGACGGGCTCCCTCCTGACCTGGACCCTCACCCGTGACGAGGACGCGCCCCACGGCGGGGCGGCCGGCAACGGTTCGGCGGCCTCCGCCGTCACCGTGGTGATCGGGGTGGACGCACCGCTCAGCGGCGGCCTGTCCGCCCTGGGCGCCGGCATGAGGAACTCCGCCGAACTCGCGGCCCGCACCGCCAACGAGGCCGGGCACGTTCCCGGCGTGAAGTTCGAGATCAAGGCCCTGGACGACGCCGCGGACCCCGCGAAGGGCGCCTCCAACGCCGCCCGCTTCGTGTCCGACGAGAAGGTGATCGGGGTCGTCGGCCCCCTGAACTCCGGTGTCGCCAAGACCTTCCTCCCGCCGCTCGCGCGGGCGGACATGGCCGTCGTGTCGCCCGGCAACACCGACCCCGTGCTCACCCTGGGACCCGACTGGGCCGCGGGCACCATCACGCGGCCCTACCCCACCTATTTCCGCACCGTCGCGACCGACGTCGACCAGGGTCCCTTCGCCGCCCGCTACCTGCACGGCCAGGCGAAGAGGACCAGGCTGTACGTGGTGGACGACGCGAGCGCCCACGGCACCGCCCTCACCTCCGGCCTCACGGCCGAGTTCACGAAGCTCGGCGGGACCGTCGTCGGCACCGAGCAGGTCGACCCCGCCGAGCGCGCCTTCGCGGGCCTCGCGGAACGGGTGCGCTCCTCGCAGGCCGACGCCGTCTACTTCGGCGGCTACCACGACACCGCCGCGCCGCTCTCCCGGCAGCTGGAGCAGGCGGGCGTGACGGCCCCCCTGATGGGCGGCGACGGCATCTTCGACCGGCAGTACCTCACGGCGAACCCGCACGCCGAGGGCGACCTCGCGACCAACATCGGCGTGCCCGCCGAGGATTCGGCGGCCGGGCGGGACTTCCTGGCCCGCTACGGAGGGGCGGGCTTCCAGGAAGCGGCCGGCTGGTACGGGCCGTACGCCTACGACGCGACCTGGAGCCTCATCGAAGCGGTCAAGGCGGTCGTGGCGGCGAACGGCGGCACCCTTCCCGGGGATGCCCGCGGGCGACTGCCCGCCGCCGTGGCCCGCCTGGGCTTCGACGGGGTCACGGGACGCGTCGCCTTCGACGGCAGCGGGGACACGCTCGATCGCCGGCTGACGGTGTACACGGTCAAGGGCGGGAGCTGGGCCGCCGTGCCGAACGCGCGCCCGGCCCGCTGAAGCCGAGGTCGCCACCCGGCCGCCCGCCAGGCCCCGGCAGTCGCCCGCCAGGCCCCGACCGGTGACCGTCTCGACGTCAGACGGACGTCTCCGGCCCCCGGGAACGGGCGGACCGCACGCCCGGCGCCGTCAGGTGTTCCAGGGTCCCGGTGACCTCCAGGAGCCGGTTCAACTGCACGGTCCGGCCGTCGAGGTGAAGCCCCGCACCGACCGCGTCGGTGCGGCGCCGGACCATCAGCAGCGCGGCCAGACCGCTGGAGTCGACACCGGTCAGCCCGGTGAAGTCCAGCCGCAGGTGCCGCATCGGTCGGTGCTCGGCGAGCACCCGGTCCACCACGTCGAGGAGCCGGTCCGTGAAGAGGTGGTCGAGGTCGCCGCGCAGCTCGACGCGCACGGTGCCCTGCGAGGCGGAGCACGTGAGGCTGAGCGGGGAGGAGTGGGGAAGGCTCGTCATTCTGGGATCCCGGCGGCGGTGTGGGGGGTACGGGTCAGGCGGGCGCTGCCGGCCCGCAGGGCGGAGCGGGCGCGGGGGAAGTCGTGGAGCTCGCGTCCGAGCAGGTCCAGGGCCGGCACGAGGGATCCGGCCGGGACGCCCCGGGAGCGCAGGACTTCGGCGGTCCACAGCAGGAACCCGCAGAACAGTTCCTCGTCACCGGTGTACAGCGCGGTGGCCAGGAACTCGACGATGTGCGCGAGGTCCTCGGCGGTCCGCTCGCGCTGCGCCTGCGTGTACGCGCGCATCGCCGGAAAGGCCTCCTCCAGCCGCCCGAACACGGCGCGCACCAGCCGGGGTCGGTTGCGGGCGACCAGCGTGTACTCCTGGTCCTTCAGGTGGGGCAGGTCGTCGATGGCCTGGTGGCCGGCTCGGGGGCGGGGCAGCGGTCCGGCGGCGAGCGCGTCCGCGGCGGACCGGGCGTCCGGGGCCCACGCGTCCGCGCCCAGCAGCCGGGCGTAGCGGCCGTCGGCACCGAAGGCGGCGCCGCCGACGATCACGGGGGTGCCGACGGCCTGGCAGGCGGTGATGGTCGCGTGCGCGGCCGGCAGCCGGGTCGCGAGGGATCCGGACAGCGCCACCGCGTCCGGGCCGGTGCGGTGCAGGTGCGCGACGAGGTGCGGGGCGGGGACCTGTGCGCCGAGGTAGTCGACGTGCCAGCCCCGCAGCCGCAGGACCTCGGCCAGCAGCCGGGCCGGCAGGGCGTGCCATTCGCCGTCCACGCAGGCCACCGTGACACGGCCGCGCCCCGCCACCGGGCGGGCCGCGGCGCGCAGCGCGAGGGCGGCGACGGCCCGGTCGTTGATGGCCGTCGCGGCGTGCTCCTGGGCGACGGTGAGCCGGTTCGCCGCCCACTCGCTGCCGACGCGGCCCTGGACGGCGGCGATGACGTCGAGCAGGAGGTCCTCGGCCCGCGCGCCCTCGTCCAACGCGCGCAGCAGCGTGGCGACCGTGGCGGCCTCGTCGAGGGCCGTCACCGACTCCCACACGCGCGCGAGGAGCCGTTCCGTGCCGGGAGCGGGACGGGGCGCGTGCGAGGGCACCGCGCCGTCGTGCGCCGGGTCGTGTGCGGTGTCGTGCCCGGTGCCGGGGGTCGTGTCGTGGGTCGTGTCGTGGGTCGTACCGCGCACCGTGCCCCGCGCCGTGTCGTGAGCGCTCACGCGGTGAACCGCCCGCGGGTGTGGCCGTCGACGGCACTGAGGTGGTTGGTGCGGGGCGCCGCGATCACCACGAGCGCCATGTCGTCGTGCCGACCCGTGCCCACCCACCGCGAGGTCAGCATCTGCACGTGCTCCACCACCGCCTCCGCGGGCATCGCCGCGCACTGCGACAGGGCGCGGTGAAGCCGTTCCTCCCCGAACATCGCGCCACCCATCGGTCCGCCCCGCGCCTCGCTGATGCCGTCGGTGTAGAGCACGCAGGTGTCACCGGGGGACAGGGTCACCGAGGCCGTCTCCGTGGAGATCTCGGGCAGCGCGCCGACGAGCGTGCCCTTCGTGGGGGCCTCCTCCACCCGGCCGTCGGAGCGCAGGATCAGCGGAGCGGGGTGCCCGGCGCTCGTCAGGCGCAGCCGCACCGCGTTGCCGTCGCGCGTCGCGGAGGCCAGCACCATGGTGGCGAAGCGGGTGCTGTCGGAGTTCAGCAGCGAGGTGTTCAGCAGGCTCAGCATCCGGTGGTGGTCGTCGGCCATGGGCAGCAGGGCGTGCAGGGTGTTGCGGATCTTGCCCGTCATCACCGCCGCCTCCAGCCCCTTGCCGCAGACGTCCCCGAGGACGACCAGCGAGGCGTCGCCCTCGCGGGTGGCCGGATGGACGTCGTAGAAGTCCCCGCCGACCCGCTCGTGGTCCTTCGACGGCCGGTAGCCGCCCGCGTACTCGACGCCGGAGACCTGGTGCAGCGACGGGGGCAGCAGCTCCCGCATCAGCGTGTCGGTGATCGACGCCTGCTCCGAGTAGAGCCTGGCGGCCGACATGGCCGCCCCCGCGCGGGCGGCGAACAACCGGGCGAAGACCTCCTCGCCCTCCGTGAAGGCGCTCGCCCCGTCGCGACGCAACAGGACCAGGGCGCCCGCGGGGACCCCGTGCCCGGGCAGCGGCGTGATCACGATCGATCCGACGGCGCCGAACCCCTCGGGCACCAGCCAGTCCGGCGCCGCGGACGGGTCCAGCCACCGGGAGGGGACGGGCGGGAACCCCTGGAGCGCCTCGGCCAGACCCGGTACCTCCTCGGGGGCGACGGCCGCGCGGGACACCGTCAGGCCGCCGCCGCGCAGGCAGGAGACGACGGGCAGTTCGGCCCCGTGCGCCGGGGCGATCACCAGGGCCGCGTCGGCGAGGTGGTCGGCCGCCATCTGCGCGGTCACGTCCATGCACCGGCCGAGGTTGAGCGAGGACAGCAGCAGGTTGGAGGAGCGGACCAGGAATGCGGTGCGTTCGCGCTCCGCCCGTAGGGCCTCGCGCGCCAGGCGGTGGTGGGTGTCGTCGACCAGCCACCACACGACCGTCCCGTCGTCACACCGGGTCGGATGCGCCTCGTACGAGCGCTCGCCGACGGCCCCCCGGACCTCCTGCGCCCCGGCGAGCGACCCCCGCGCGGGCGGGACGGCGGCGTAGCGCGCGTGCGCCGAGGTCAGCCACCCCGGCACCGCGTCCGCGAGGGGCGAACCGGGGAGGGCGCGCGGGAACACCAGCCGGGCCGGGTCGTTGACCTGGACGACGACCGCCCGGAGGTCCACCACCAGAGCGGGGTAGGGGGCCTGACTCCACGGCAGGCCCGCGACGGAAGAGCCGGGCGTCGTCTCGGTGGAAGGAACCAATCGTTGAAGGCCCGCTGCGCGAACCCCTCACCTCTTCATCGCGTTTCGTCACGTCGGAAAGTGACCGGAGAAACCATTGTCCTGCGGCAACCATCCTCCATCCGCCCTCCCCCTCGCAACCGCGCGCGGCCGGGACGCCGTGTCGAGCCGTCCCTCCCGCGGGTGACGAACGGCCGTGCGGCACTCGCGGGAGGGGGTCGCGCCGGCCGCGCACGATGTAGGAGGATGTCCCGGTGAGTGGAGAGGGAGCGGTCGTCGCCACGACGACGGACCGGGACGTGGCGGTCATCAGCCTGCGCGGAGAGGTCGACGAGGACCACGCGCCCCGGTTGGCGGGCGCCCTCGCGCAGGCCGCGTCCAGGGGTCCCCGGCGCACCGTGGTCGACCTCTCCAGGACCCGCTTCGCGGACTCCTCCGTGCTGCACGCGCTGCTCGACGCCCAGCGAGCCCACACGGCCGCGGGGGCCACGCTCGTCCTCGCCGGTCCCTTCCACACGGCCGTCCGGCGACTGTTCGAGGTCACCGGCTCCGCGTCCGTGTTCCGCATGGCGGACAGCCTGGAGACCGCGATGACATGCTGAGCACCGACCCCCGTCCCCGAACGGGCCGGCGCGGTACGACGCGCCGACCATGGGCAGGCGATGACGCATGAACCCACCCCGCCCGCCCTTCGACTCCCCGCACGACCCGCGGTCGCGGCGGGGGGACACCCCCCGGCCCCCCGGCCCGCCCGACTCCGCGGCCGCCGCCCGCCAGAGGGTGTGCGAGCTGCTGCTGCGGGCCGGCGTCGGCCTCGACAGCGTCATGGCCGCGGACGCCCTGCTCGTCACCTCGGAACTGGTCACCAACGCCATCCGCCACGGCGGCGGCATCACCCACTTCCGCGCCGACGTCGCGGGCGACGTCCTGCGCCTGGCGGTCGGTGACGCGAACCCACGACTGCCCGTTCCCAGGACGGGCACCGCCGACAATCCGGGCGGATTCGGCTGGCCGCTCATCCGACGCCTGAGCGATCACGTCGCCTGCGACGCGCGCCCCGACGGCAAGACCATCACCACGGCCCTCCGCCTCGCCTGACCCGGAGCGGGCCGCGGAGCCGGTCGCGGAGCGTGAGCCGGGCCGGGCGCGTCCCGGTGCCACACTGGAGGGGTGACCGACCACGGGCGGCAGACGCGACGGCTCCTGGAGCGGGCCATCACGGAGCTGCTGGACCACCGCGCCCCCGGCGCCACGATCTGCCCGTCCGACGCCGCCCGGGCGGTGTACACGGGCGACGACGAGGGGTGGCGGGCCCTGATGGAACCGGCCCGCGGCGCGGCGCGCCGCCTGGTGGAGGCCGGCGAGGTGGAGATCACCCAGGGTGGCCGACCCGTCGACCCGTCGAAGGCGCGCGGCCCCGTGCGCATCCGCCGCGCTCGCCCGACGTCACCCGGGCGGCCCAACCCCTGACGGGGGTCGACCGTCGGAGGCCTGTTGGTCCCGGGACCCGCGCACGCGCCGTGATACGGAGGGCGGAGGCGTTTGTACCCGTGATCGCGAGAGGTGCGGCCCGTGTCCGACGAGCAACGCAAGCGGGGACAGAGACGGCGACTGCCCGTGAAGGCGGCCCTGCCCGGCCGTCATCCGCACGAGGACGAGGAGGCCGTCACCGACCGGATCGTCTTCGGCGTGACGGCCGCCCTGACCCTGGGCTTCGTCATCTGGGGCGTCACGGCCACCGACAGCCTGGAGCGGGTCTCCGACACCCTGCTGAACGGCCTGATGCACAACGCCGGCTGGGCGTTCGTCCTGGTCGCCTCCGGGTTCGTCGTGTTCGCGCTCTGGCTCGCCATCAGCCGGTACGGGCGGATCGAGCTGGGTCAGGAGCACGAGAAGCCGGAGTTCAGCACCGTCTCCTGGGTCGCGATGATGTTCAGCGCCGGCATGGGCATCGGCCTGATGTTCTACGGCGTCAGCGAACCCCTCGCGCACTACGCCGACCCGCCGCCGGGCACCGACCCCGCCGACTCGGCCGACGCCATGCAGACGGCTCTGGCCACCACCCTCTTCCACTGGACGCTGCACCCGTGGGCCATCTACGCCGTCGTCGGCCTAGCCATCGCGTACAGCACCTTCCGCCGCCGCAGGCGGCAGACGATCAGCGCCGTCTTCGTCCCGCTCCTCGGGGAGAGGCGCGCCGAGGGCGCCCCCGGCCGCGTCATCGACATCCTGGCGATCTTCGCCACGCTGTTCGGCTCCGCCACGTCCCTGGGACTGGGCGCGCTCCAGATCGGCAGCGGCATGCACGAGGTGGGCTGGCTGGAGAAGGCCGGCACCGGCCTGCTCGTCGCCGTCATCGGGGTGTTGACCGTCTGCTTCGTCTTCTCCGCCGTGTCCGGTGTCGAGAAGGGCATCCAGTGGCTCTCCAACATCAACATGGTGCTGGCCGTCGTCCTCGCCGTCTTCGTGTTCGTCGTCGGCCCCACCATCCTGGTCCTCGACCTCATCCCCACCTCCCTCGCCGCCTACTTCGACGAGCTGCCCCAACTGGTCGGCCGCACCGAGGCGTCCACGGGCGGCGGTGACGTCGCCGACTGGCTGAGCAGTTGGACGGTCTTCTACTGGGCCTGGTGGATCTCCTGGACGCCGTTCGTCGGCATGTTCATCGCCCGCATCAGCCGGGGCCGTACGATCCGCCAGTTCGTCGGCGGGGTCATCCTGGTGCCCAGCACCGTGAGCCTGGTCTGGTTCGCGGTCTTCGGTGGCACGGCCATGCGTCTGAAGGAACAGGGAGAACTCGGCGCCGCGACCACGCCCGAGGCGCAACTCTTCGGCGTGCTCCAGGAGTTCCCCATCGCCGGTGTGATGAGCCTGCTCGTGATGGTCCTCGTCGGCGTCTTCTTCGTCTCCGGCGCCGACGCGGCCTCGATCGTGATGGGCACGCTCTCCCAGAAGGGCACGTTCGAACCGGGCCGGTGGGTCGTCGTCTTCTGGGGCGTGGTCACCGGTGGCGTGGCGGCCGTGATGCTGCTCGTCGGCCAGGGCAAGGGCGACGCCCTGGAAGGCCTGCAACACCTGACGATCCTCGTCGCGGCGCCGTTCGTCCTCGTCATGATCGGCATGTGCTGGGCCCTCCTGAGGGACCTGCGCCGGGACCCGCTGATCGTCCGTGTCGAACTCGCCGAGGAGGCGGTGGAGGAGGCCGTGATCGCGGGCCACGAGAAGTACGCGGGAGGTTTCGAACTGCGCATCGGCCCGGCAGGGGACACGCCCCCCGCGGAGCCGAGGGACGAGGACCGCGACCGCGAGGACCCGCCGAACCCGCCGCCCGCCCCCTGAACGGACGGACCCGCGGGCCCACGGACCTCCGGGCGGCGGTCGGCGGTCGGCGAGACGGTCCACCGGCCGGGCGCCGCGGGCGGGACCGCGCCGTCAGAAGGTGACGGCGTCGCGGATGATCGGGCAGGTCATGCAGTGGCCGCCGCCGCGTCCTCGCCCGAGTTCGGCTCCGACGATGGTGATGACCTCGACGCCCGCCTTGCGGAGCAGGGTGTTGGTCGTCGTGTTGCGGTCGTACGTGAAGACCACCCCGGGTTCCAGGGCGACGGCGTTGTTGCCGCTGTCCCACTGCTGCCGCTCGGAGGCGTAGACGTCACCGCCGGTCTCGATCACCCGCAGCCCGGGGAGGCCGAGGCCCTTGGCGACGACCTCGACGAAGGGACGACTCCCCTCGTCCGTGATGTGGACGCCGGTCGGCGCGTCACCGGGGCGCAGCGAGAAGGTGTGCACCGCGTCCATGATGGTGGGATAGAGGGTGACGATGTCCCGGTCGGCGAAGGTGAACACGGTGTCGAGGTGCATGGCGGCCCGGAGCTTGGGCATGCCGGCGACGATGACGTGTTCGGCCGCGCCGCCCCGGAACAGGGAGGCGGCGACCTGGGTGATGGCCTGGCGGGAGGTGCGCTCGCTCATGCCCATCAGGACGACGCCGTTTCCGACGGGCATGATGTCGCCGCCCTCGAAGGTGGCCTGGCCCCAGGACCGCTCGGGATCCCCCCACCAGACGGTGGAGTCCTTGAAGTCGGGGTGGAAGGTGTAGACGGCCTTCATCAGGAGGGTCTCGTCGTGCCGGGCCGGCCAGTACAGCGGGTTGAGGGTGACGCCGCCGTACAGCCAGCAGGTCGTGTCCCGGGTGTAGAGGGTGTTGGGCAGGGGAGGCATCAGGTACTCCCGCGCGCCCGTGCCCTCGCGGGCGAGTGCGACGTACGGGGGTCGGTAGTCGTCGGGCAGGTCGGCGGTGGCCAGTCCGCCGATCAGGAAGTCGGCCAGCTCGCGGGAGGTGAGCGTCTCCAGGAAGGCCCGGGTGGTGTCGAGCAGTCCCAGGCCCACCTCGTTGGCGGTGATCTTGCGATCGAGGAGCCAGGCGCGGGCCTCGGGGATCTCCATCGTCCGCGCCAGCAGGTCGTGGAGCTCGACGACCTCGACGCCGCGCTGCGTGAGCTTGTTGACGAAGTCCGCGTGGTCGCGCTGGGCGTTCTCCACCCACATCACGTCGTCGAAGAGGAGGTCGTCGGCGTTGGTCGGCGTGAGCCGCCGGTGCGCGAGTCCGGGCGCGCAGACCAGGACCTTGCGGAGCCTGCCGACCTCGGAGTGGACGCCGAAGGCGGGCGGGGCGGGGCTGTCGGTGTTCAACTCGTCGCATCTTTCGGTCGTCGGGTACGGCGGAGACGGGGGCGGGTCCGGTCAGAGCTCGATCCAGCCGAGGGCGAGGGCGAGTACGCCCAGGGCCGCTCCGGCCACCGAGACGGCGCAGATGACGGCCTCGCGGGCGGAGAACACCCGGCGGTTCTGCTCGCGCCGGGCCTTGGCGAACAGGAAGGTGGCCGGGGCGTAGAGGAGGAAGGACACCAGGACGAACTTGAGGCCGGCGGCGAACAGCAGGAAGGCCGTGTAGAGGGTGGCCAGTACGGCGACCACCAGTTCCGGTCGCGTGCCGCGTCCGACGGTCCCGGCGCCGCCCCGTCCCGCGGCGATCTTCACGGCGAAGCCGGCGGCGAGCAGGAAGGGGATCAGGCTCAGCGCGCTGGTCAGGTCGAGCGCGAAGGTGAAGGCGTCGTCGGAGAACATCGTCACGACCAGGACGATCTGGCTCAGCGAGGTGCTCATCAGCAGCGCGTTGGCCGGTACGTCCGCCGCGGTGGCCCGCCCCAGGAAGCGGGGCATGTCGTTGTCCTTCGCGGCGACGAACAGCACCTCCGCGGCCATGAGCGTCCAGGCGAGGTAGGCGCCCAGGACCGAGACGATCAGGCCCACGCTGACGAAGACCTGCCCCCACGTGCCGACGGCGTGCTGGAGGACCCCGGCCATGGAGGGTTGGCGGAGTTCGGCGATCTCGGCCATCGGCATGATGCCGTAGGAGACGATGGTGACGGAGGCGAAGACGGCGAAGACGCTGAGGAATCCCAGGATCGTGGCCCGCCCGACGTCCTCCCGGCGCCGGGCGTGGCGGGAGTAGACGCTGGCCCCCTCCACGCCGAGGAAGACGAAGACGGTCGCCAGCATCGTGCCCCGCACCTGGTTGAACAGCGAGCCCGCGTAGTCGGCGCCGCCCCAGTTGGCCGCGAACACCTCCGCGTCGAGGTAGAAGAGCGCGATCAGCACGAAGACCAGGATGGGCACGATCTTCGCGACGGTCACGATCCTGTTGATCGCCGCGGCTTCCTTGACCCCCCGGCGGATGAGGAGGAAGAAGCACCACAGGCCGACCGAGGACAGCACGACGGCGAGCAGGGTGTCGCCGTCGCCCAGCGCGGGCCACACCGCGCCGATCGTCGACATGATGAGCACCCAGTAGGTGACGTTGCCGACGCAGGCGCTCGCCCAGTAGCCGAACGCCGAGAAGAACCCGAGGTACTCGCCGAAGCCGGCCTTGGCGTAGGCGTACACGCCGGCGTCGAGGTCGGGCCTGCGGACGGCGAGGGTCTGGAAGACGAAGGCGAGCATCAGCATGCCCGTGCCGGCGATCGCCCAGGCGATCAGGGCGCCCGCGACACCGGTCTCCTGGGCGAAGCGGCGCGGCAGTGAGAAGACGCCGGCGCCGACCATGGAGCCGACCACCATCGCGGTCAGCGTCACCAGCGTCAGCTTCACGGCCGGCGGGCCCCCGGCCGGCGCGGCCTTGGCTTCAACGTCGCTCATGGCTTCCTTCGTGCGGGCCCATCGGTCACGGGTCAGACGCAATGTATCCACAAGAGGAAGGAATCAGGCATATTGCCGGTTCGGGGTGCGGGCGCGTCAGCCCACATGGCGCCTTCCGCCGACCCCGCCGGCACCCACGGTCCCGTCGGGCCCGGTGGTGCGCACCAGGAGCAGGGCGGTGTCGTCGGTGTACCCGCCGGTGGGCCAGGCGCGGCGGATCAGGCGGTCGATCAGCTCCTCGACCCCTTCGCCGTGGTGGTCGGCGAGGTGCCCCGCGAGGTCGGCGGCGATTCGGTCCGGATCGCTCCCGGGGACCTCCACCAGCCCGTCGGTGTACAGCGTGAGGGCGCTTCCCGGCGGCAGGGCGAGTTCGGTGACGGGGTAGGGCGCGCCGATGTCGATGCCGAGCGGCGGGGCGGGGTCGATCCCGACGACCAGCCCCGCCCGCCCCGGCCGGTGCAGGAGGGGCGGTGGATGACCGGCACCGGCCAGGGCGACCCGCCCCCGGGCGAGGTCGATCCGGGCGTACAGGCAGGTGACGAGCAGGTCGGTCCCCAGGCCGATGAGGACCTCGTTGGTGCGGGCCAGGACCCGGTCCGGCGGTGCGCCGGCGGTGGCGCGGATCGCGGTGCGCACCTGGCCCATCAGCGCGGCGGCGGCCACGCTGTGGCCCTCGACGTCGCCGATGACGGCGGCCACGGTGGTGGCGTCGAGTCGGATGACGTCGTAGAAGTCCCCGCCGATGTCCATGCCGCGGCCGGCGGGCAGGTAGCGGGCGGCCATCGTGAGGCCGGGCACGGTCGGCAGGTTGGGGGGCAACAGCGACTCCTGGAGGCCCAGGGCGAGACCGTGCACGGCGTCGTAGAGGCGGGCCCGGTCCAGTGCCTGGGCGATCAGGCCGGTGAGGGAGGTGAGGACCGCCCGTTCGTCGGCGGTGAACGCGTGCGGGCGGTCGTAGGACAGGATGCAGCAGCCGACGGGCCGGCCGGAGACGAGCAACGGCAGGAAGGCCCAGGCCTGTTTGCCGCTCATGAGGGGGGCCCGGGGGAACGCGCGGACCATCGCGTCGACGTCGGCGAAGAACGACGGGATGCCGGTGGACAGGACGTGACCGGCCGGGGTGATGTCGGTGCCCAGGGGCAGGCCGTCGAGACGTTCGACGGCCCGTCGGTCGTAGCCGTGCCAACCGGTGATCTTCAGACGGCCGGCCTCGGCCGCGGAGAGGACGAGGCCGTCCGCGCCGAAGGCGGGCAGGACCTGTCCGGCGACCAGCTCGACGACGTCCCTGACGGCCACGGTCTCCGTCAGGGCGGACGCCAGGTGCAGGAGTTGGTAGAGCCGCCCGGTGTGGGCGGTCGCCGGCGCGGTCGACGAGGGGCGGTCCGGAGGGTCCGGGGGGTCCGGAGGGTCCGGGGGGTCCGGCTCGGGCCGGTCCCCGTCGGGGCGCGTCGCCGCGGTGATGCGGACGCTGATGCCACTGGCGTCGGGGTGGAGCCGGAAGCGCAGGAGGCGGTCCGGGGGCTGTGGGGCGGTGAAGTCGACGGGCTCACGGCTGATGACGGCGGTGCGGTAGTGGTCCTCGACGGAGGGCTGGTCCAGCCAGGGCAGGGACTGCCAGGGCCTGGTCCCCAGCAGGCGGTCCGCGGGCCGGCCGAGGAGCCCGGCCGCCGCACCGTTCACGAAGGTGATCCGGCCCTCCAGATCCAGGGCGAGGGCGCCCTCGGGCAGGCGCTCGGCGTAGTCGGCCGCCGCCTGCGAGGTCCGGCCCGCGTAGGGGTGGGGCTCGGTGAGCGACACCTTCTCGGGCCGCTCGGGCACCCGCGGCGGGTCCGTGCACCGGTCCAGGGCGTGCGCGATGCCCCGCGCCTCGGAGGCGATGTGGCCCCGCTCGCGGCGGGTGGCCTCCGGCGGGTGGGAGGCCGGCCACAGCAGGACCAGGCCGCCCCAGCGGCGGGAACGGCCGGGCAGCGGTGCGGCCGCGAGGGCGAAGCGGTACGGCAGGCTCGCCGCCACCCGCGGGTACGCGCGGGCCATGTCCTCCTGGGAGCCGACCCACACCAGCCGGTCCTCCCGGACGGCGTCACAGACCGGAGCGGCCGCCGCGAGGGGGATCCGGTGCCACGGCCAGGCCACCTCCTCGGGAAGCCCGCACAACACCGCGAGGCCGAGCGACCGGGTGGCCTCGTCCAGCAGGTAGAGGACCCCCGCGGAGGCTCCGGTGCGCCGCACGGTGTCGACCAGCGCGGTGCCGAGCGACCCCGTCCCGCCGGGCCGCTCGCCGAAGCCGGGTACCGCAGCTCGCATACCAGGACCATACGCCGAGAAGCCGGACCCATCCCGCCGCCGGTCGGGGGCCGGCGCCGCCGACCCCTCCCGGATCCTCCGGAGCGGAGACCCGGCGGGACCACCCGAGGGGCCGGCCGCGGTGACGCGGGCGCCGGCGCACGCGGCGGGGGAGTGCGGCTCGCCCGTTCGGCCTACGCCCGGGGGCCTGGCGCGGCGGCGCGGGCCGCCGCGTGGCACGGTGGCAGGGCGACGAGAGTCCACGCGCGCGGGGACCGGCCGGTCGAGGAAGCCCGGCCGGCGGCCCGCGCCGGAGCCGGCCCCCGCCGCCACCCTCGGCGGTGACCCGCCGGGGGATCGGCGACGTGGGCGGCCACCGCCCCTTCTCGGACACCGTCACGCGGGCGGCCACGCCCGCGCCAATTCTCACCCCGCCCGTCCCACTTCCCACGGTTGGAGAACACCGTGCTCGAACGCGAGCCGCTCACTTTCGTCCTGCCCCCCGACGTTCCGCGAGGGGCGGTCGGCGGCGCGGGCCGCTCCCACCGTGCGCGGCCCGCGGTGCCTCCCCGCGCCGGCGCGACGCCGTCCTTCCACTACGTCGCGGCCGGCGACTACTGGTTCGACGACCGGGCCGCCGGCCCGCACCGGGCGACCGCCTCCGACGCACCCGCCTGAGCGCGCCCGGGGCGGGGCCCCGCCCCGCCCCGAAGCGGACGCCGAACGAAGCTCGCCACGCGCGGGGTTCGGCGTCCGTCGTCGGGTCGGCGAACGACGGTCGGCCGGCATCGGTCCTCCGCGTCGACCGCCACCCCGCCGGCTCCCTCGCGGATCCCCGCGCGGCGACTCGCGCGTCTCCCGCGCCGGGACCGCCCCTTCGCCGCGCCCAGGACCGCGCCCAGGAACGCGCCCAGGGTCGTGAACAGTGCCGCCCCGCGCGGTCGGTCTTCTACGCCGGGCCGATCGAGGCCTCGATGCGGGCGAGGTGGGCGGCGAGGATCTCCTCGAACGCGGCGTCGCGGTCCTCACCGAGCGGGCGCACCTCGCGGGCGAAGTGGGCCAGGGCCGGGAAACGCTCGGGGTCCGCGCCCAACACCGCCACGCGGAACAGCTCCATGCCCTGTTCGTGCTCCTCGGGGGTGACGGAGCCGGCCCCGGCCTCGGAGGCGATCAGCGCGGAGATCAGGACCGCGAGCCGGTGGTAGCGCACCGGGATCTCCTCGTCGGGCAGACCTGACGCGCGCAGCGCCTGGAGGGCCTCCTCCATGACCAGTCGGGAACCGGCGCCGCTCGACGCGTAGCGCCCCCAGACGCCGGCGAGCTGGGGCTGTTGCCCGAAGGCCTCCCGAACACGCAGGGCCAGGTCCGTGAGGCGCCGCTTCCAGTCGCCCTCGGGTCGGTGGCCGTCCATCGCGGCCAGCAGGATCCGGTCGGCGACCGCGCGCAGCAGTTCGGTCTTGCTGCGGAAGTGCCGGTAGAGGCTGGAGGAATCGGTCCCCAGGACCGCCGCCAGCTTGCGCACGCTGAACGAATCCGCGTCGCTCGTGCGCAGCATCTCCGCCGCCGCGTCCAGGATCTCCTCGGTCGTCCAACGCCTTCGGCCTGCCATCCCGCTCCTCTCGTCGGCCCTCATCCTAGCGGTGCACTTGGTGTTGCACGCACCGCGTGCATAATGAGGACATGAGCGTGCCGGCGAGCCGGCGCGCCGTTCGTGCCCTGTTGTCCGGGACGGGCGGCCGGTGCGGAGCCCGCCCGCCCGCCCCGGGGATGTGAAAGGACGCATGACGTGCGAAACGCACTGGATCACGCGGCGTTGGACGCCGCCCTCGACCACGTCCACCGCGCCGGGATGCCGGGCCTGTTCGCCGAGGTGCGCGCCGGCGACCGGGTCTGGCGCGGCGCCGCCGGGGTCGCCGACGTCGCCACCGGCCGCCCCGTCACCGCCGACATGCGCCACCGCGTCGGCAGCGTCACCAAGACCTTCACCGCCGTCGCCGTCCTGCGCCTGGTCGAGGGCGGCCGGGTCGATCTCGACGCGCCGATCGGCCGGCACCTGCCGGAACTGGTCCCGGGGGAGCGGGGGGAGGCGATCACGGTGCGGATGCTGCTCGACCACACCAGCGGCCTCGCCGAGTACCTCCCGTACGCCTACCCCTCCCTCAAGGCGTTCCCCGTCCTCGCGGACACCGGACCCGAGAGCCTCGACGACCTTCGGCACACGCGGTTCGACCCCGTCGAGCTGATCGGGATGGGGGTGGCCGCGCCCCCCGTCGGCGTCCCGGGCGGCGGTCCGGGGGTGTACTCGAACACCAACTACCTGCTCCTCGGCCGGCTCCTGGAACGGCTGACCGGCACCACCGCCGAGCGGTACATCACCCGGCACGTCATCGAGCCCGCGGGGCTGCGGGACACGGCCTTCCCCGACGGGCCGCACGTCGAGGGGCCGCACGCGCGGCTCTACGAGGCCTGGTTCGGCATGATCGATCCGCCGCGCGACTACAGCGTCTACGACATGTCCTGGGTGGGGCCGTCGGCCTCGCTGATATCGACCGTGGCGGACCTCAACCGCTTCTACCGGCTGCTGCTGGCCGGTGAGATCGTCGCTCCGGAGTCGCTGGAGCGGATGCGCCGCACGGTGCCCGTGGTCTCCCAGGAGGGGAAGGTGATCGAGTACGGCCTCGGCCTGCACCCGATGGAGGCTCCCGGGCAGGAGGTCTTCTGGGGTCACGGCGGCACCGTCTGGGGCGGCGGAACGTTGGCCATGGCCCGTGCCGACGGGGAGCGCCAGATGGCGGTCGCGGTGAACCTCCAGCGGTGGAACCGGCTCGACGATGCCGGCAGGCCGCAGCCCCACCCCATCGACGAGGCGCTCGCGAGGCTGTACCACCTGGCGATGTACGGCTGACGGGGGGCGGGGCCCGGGCCCGGGGTCGTGGCACAGGCCCCGGGCGTCGGCCCCGTAGGCGAGATCGTCGGACTACTGGTAGGAAACTTTCCTGTCCGCTACGCTCCCGGACGGCGGCCCGACGTCATGCCGTTGCCCAGAATTGGCATGCGCATGGCGTGATCGGCGAGAGCTCCGCCCCGGCCGCCGGGACGCCCTCTCCCGCCCCCGGGCGGGAAAGGGCGTCCCGCACCGGTGTCCCGCACTCGCCGTACTCAGGCCAAGGAGTCCAGGCATGCACCCGTACGCCCCCACCCCCTTACCCCCCTCCGGCCGCCGGCACCGACCGGCCCTCCTCATCGTGACGGTGGTGCTCGCGCTCGCCGCCGGGCTCCTGCTCGCCTGGCCCGGCCGGGCGGGAGCCGTCGCCGACCCGCTCATCTCACGCGGCAGGCCCGCCACCGCCTCCTCCACCGAAAGCTCCTCGCTCGGCGCCGCCAACGCCTTCGACGGCGCCGCCTCCACCCGCTGGGCCAGCGCCGAGGGCAAGGACCCGCAGTGGATCCGCGTCGACCTCGGGGCCGGCGCCACCGTCTCCCGCGTCAAGCTGACCTGGGAGGCCGCCTACGCCAAGGCCTACCGCGTCGAGGTCTCCACCGACGGCACCACCTGGACCCGGATCGCCGAGGAGAAGGCCGGCAACGGCGGCACCGACGACCTCGCCGGCCTCTCCGGCAAGGGCAGGTACCTGCGCGTGTACGGCACCGCGCGCGGCACGGCGTACGGCTACTCCCTCTTCGAGGTCGAGGTCTACGGCACCGCGGACGGAGGGACGCCCCCCGGCGGCGGAGCCTTCACCGTCGTCGCCGCGGGCGACATCGCGGCGCAGTGCACCGCCTCCGACAGCGGCTGCGCGCACCCGAAGACCGCGGCCCTGGCCCGGCAGATCGACCCGAAGTTCTACCTGACGATGGGCGACAACCAGTACGACGACGCCCGGCTCTCCGACTTCCGCGCCTACTACGACAAGAGCTGGGGCGCCTTCAAGGCCAAGACCCGCCCCGTGCCCGGCAACCACGAGACGTACGACCCGGCCGGCGCCCTCGCCGGATACAAGGCGTACTTCGGGAACATCGCCTACCCCCAGGGCAAGAGCTACTACAGCTTCGACGAGGGCAACTGGCACTTCGTCGCCCTCGACTCCAACGCCTTCGACCAGGCCGCCCAGATCGACTGGCTCAAGGCCGACCTCGCCGCGAACACGAAGCAGTGCGTCGCCGCCTACTGGCACCACCCCCTCTTCTCCTCGGGCGGCCACGGCAACGACCCCGTGTCCAAGCCCGTCTGGAAGATCCTCTACGCCGCCAAGGCCGACCTGGTCCTGGGCGGACACGACCACCACTACGAGCGGTTCGCACCGCAGAACCCCGACGGAAAGGCGACCGCCGACGGCATCGTGCAGATCGTCGGCGGCATGGGCGGCGCCGACCCCTACCCGATCGAGGAGGTCCAGCCCAACAGCCAGAAGCGGATCAGCGGCCAGTACGGGGTCCTGAAGCTCGACTTCACGGACTCGGGCTACAGCTGGACCTACGTCGCCACCGACGGCGTCAAGGACACCAGCCCGAAGTACGACTGCCACTGATGTACCTGGCCACCACCGGCCGCCGGGACGCGCCGTCCGCCCCCCTCGGGGCCCGGCGGCGCGTCCCCGCCACCGTCATCGCACTGGGTACCGTCAGCCTGGTCACCGACGTCTCCTCCGAGATGGTCACGGCCGTCCTGCCGCTCTACCTCGTCCTGGGCCTCGGCCTCTCACCGCTCCAGTTCGGCTTCCTGGACGGCGTGTTCAACGCGGCCACCGCGCTCGTGCGGCTCCTCGGCGGCCGCCTCGCCGACCGCGGCGGCCGGCACCGACGGGTCGCCGCCGCGGGCTACCTCCTGTCCGCGCTGTCCCGGCTCGGCCTGCTCCTCGCCGCCGGCTCCACCACGGGCATCGCCGCCTCCCTCGCCGCCGACCGTCTCGGCAAGGGCGTGCGCACCGCCCCGCGCGACGCGCTCATCGCCCTCAGCGTCCCGCCGCAGGACCTCGGCCGCGCGTTCGGCGTGCACCGCGCCATGGACACCACCGGCGCACTGCTCGGCCCGCTCGCCGCCTTCGCCGTCCTGTGGGCCACCGCCGACGCCTACGACGCGGTCTTCGCCGTCAGTTTCTGCACGGGCCTGCTCGGCGTGCTCCTGCTCCTCCTGTACGTCCCCCGCTCGGCCCCCGTCCCCCCGGCGGCCCCCGCCGTCGCGCCCGCCCCGCCCGTCCGCCCGCACCACACCGCCCCGCGCCAGGGGGCGCTGCGCGACCCGGCCTTCCGCCGGATCCTGTACGCCGCCTCACTGCTCGGCGCCGCCACCATCGGCGACTCCTTCCTCTACCTCCTCGTCCAGCGCGGGCTGGACCTGCCGCCCGCGCTGTTCCCCCTGCTGCCGCTCGGCGCCGCCGCCGGATACCTGATCCTCGCCGTCCCCGCCGGTCGGATCGCCGACCGCTTCGGGCGTCGCCTGCCCTTCCTGGCCGGACACCTCGCGCTGCTGGGCGCGTACACCGTCCTGCTGCTCCCCGTCGCCTGGCCGACCGTGTTCCTCGTCCTGGCCCTCCTCGGCGTCTTCTACGCCGCCACCGACGGCGTGCTGATGGCACTGGCCTCTCCCGTCCTGCCCGCACACCGCCGCGCCGGCGGCCTCGCGGTGCTCCAGACCGGCCAGGTCCTGGCCCGACTGCTGGGAGCCGCCGGCTTCGGGGCGGCCTGGACCTACTGGGGACAGGGCCCCGCCCTGGCGGTGGCGGCCCTCGCGCTCGCGGCGGCCCTCGCCGCGGCCTGGCGCATCCTGCCCGGGGCGCGGCCGGGGCCCGCCGGCGACCCCCGTCCCGCGCCCGACCACGACGCCCCGGAGGCACCGTGAACCCCCGAGCGCCACAGCTGCGCCGCATCACCGTCGTCGTCCTCGCCGTGCTCCTGCTCGGAGGCGGTTCCCTCGGCTACGTCCTGCACGCCAGGCACCGGACCCCGCCGACGGCCGCCCCGGACGCGTCGTTCGGCCCGATCGAACCCGGGCTCTACTATCAGGACTCCGCCACCGGACGCGTCGCCCGCCGCGGCGGCGCCACCGGCCCGCCCGTCACGGGAGGCCCCGCCTGCGAGCGCTTCCACGCCGTACCGGAGCGCGCCCTGTGCCTGCGCAAGCTGCCCGGCATCCCGGCCCGCACCCAGGCCCTCGTACTGGACCGACGGCTGGGCGAGGTCAAACGCGTCACCGTGCCCGGGATCCCCAACCGGGCCCGCGTCTCGGCCTCGGGGAACGTGCTGTCCTGGACGACCTTCGCGACCGGCGATTCCTACGCCACGACCGGCTTCTCCACCCGGACCTCCATCCTCGACCTGCGCACCGGCTACCTGATCAAGTCCATGGAGGAGATCCCGCTGACCATCGACGGCGCCCGCCACCACGCCCCCGACGTCAACTACTGGGGCGTCACCTTCGCCTCGGACGACAACCGCTTCTACGCCACGGTCTCGACCAAGGGACGCACCCACCTCGTCGAGGGCGACCTGCGCGCCTGGTCGGCGAAGGCCCTGCGCGTCAACGTCGAATGCCCGTCGCTGTCACCCGACGGCACCCGCGTCGCCTTCAAGAAGAAGGTCACCGACGGCCCCGCACCCTGGCGGCTGTACGTCCTGGACCTGGCGGACCTGCGCGAGCACCCGCTCGCGGAGCCGCGCGGCGTCGACGACCAGGCCGCCTGGCTCGACGACGGCACCATCGGCTACGCCCTCCCGGGCGAGGGAGGACGCGTCTCGGACGTCTGGTCGGTCCCGGCGGACGGCACGGGCGCCCCCCGCCTCCTGGTGCCCGGCGGCTTCTCCCCGGCCGCCGTGCGCTGACCACACCGACCCCGGACGGAACGCCCACACCCCGGCGTACGGAGCCCCGCCCACCGGGCGGGGCGCCGCCCGGTGGTCACACGGGCGGCAGCAGATCGCTCCCGCTGACGGTGTACGTGAGCGGGGGGTAGACGAAGTCCGTCTCGGTGTTCTCGCGGCGACGCAGCCGGTAGAACGCGCGGGCCTGCTCCTCGTCCGCGACGACGAGCCGCTCGCCCCGCGGGAGGTGGGCCCGTCCCTCGTGGAAGCGCAGGAGGGTCTTCGAGGTCCGGAACGTCACGCCCAGCCATTCGTTGTCCTCCGCCGGAACGGGCTTGTCCGCAACGATCCTGTGCCTCATCCGCCGGTTCGCGTCGACGGAGAACGCGACGACGCCGTGGTGGGTGAGGGGCACCTCGAACGTCTCGCCCGCCTCCCCCGTCTCGCCGTCCGGCTCCTTCGCCTCGACGATCAGCTTCCTCGGCGGGCCGGCGTCGGGACGCGCGTAGCAGGAGAAGACGGCGATGAAGGACCCGTCGGCGAGGTCGAGGGCCTGGTCGCTGTGGCCGCCCATGGTGGTGTAGGCGTTCGTATAGCGCTCGACGAGGGCGTTGTCGAAGCCGATCGGGATCGCCGCCAGCTCCCGGACCCTTCGGGCCAGCCGTTCGTGGACCGCGCGGAACCGCTGCGCCGGGTTGCCGTACCGCGTCGTCGTACGGACGAGCGGCACGCCGCCCGTACCGTCGGGCCGGGTGAGGACCGCCCCCCGCCGGCCCTTGCCCACGTCCTCCCAGACGGTCGAGGCGGCCAGCTCCGCGAAGAGGTCCCCCTCGCCCGGCAGCGTGCACGTGAGGATCTCGTCGCGGATCCTAGACCCGGGGCGCAAGGTAGTCTCCCGTGTTCATGCTGAAGAGGAGTTCGTCGGCCCCGTAGTCGATGAAGGACGCGCTCCTGTTCTCCTCGGCGTACAGCCTGCGCAGCTCGTCCATGCCCTCCTGCGTGGGCGGCCCCAGCTTCACCGCGTCCCCGCCCACCCCGACGTACGTGTCGCCGTTCCGGTGCACGGCCTCGGTGCTCGAACAGCGCACCACGTATCCCAGACGGGTCGGCAGCAGCCCGGCGTCCAGTCCCGAGGGCCTGATCTCATGCGTGTACAGGCGGTTGGTGGACAGCGGCATGAAGAACACGGAGCCGGGATACAGGGTCACGCCGAACCGCGCGGGCAGCGCGCCCCCGTCACCCTCGGGGCCCGGCTCCTTCAGTCGGAAGTGGAGCCTGGTCAGCCCGCTGGTCCCCTTCACCCCCAGGTCGAAGGGGTCCTGCGCCAGGGGCGCCAGCCCGTCGAGCCCCTCGTAGAAGGTGCAGAAAGCCATGATGCCGTGGGCGGGCATGTCCTTCGTCTTGTCGGCGTGGGAGGAGATCCTGGCCTTGGACTGCCTGCGCTCCGCCGTGGCCGGGGTGTTGTGGTAGATCTGCGCGAGGACGTGGTTCAGGGGCGCGTGGTCGCGGAAGACGGCGGCGGCCTCGCGGTTCAGGGCCCCGACGACCTGCGTGTCGGTCGCGCGGAAGCCCTCGGTCGGCCCCGACAGGTTCGTCGAGCACCGGAGCAGGCGGAAACGCAGCTCGTCACCGGTCCTCGTGACGGGCGTCAGGTAGATGCCGCTGCGATGGGCCGTTCCGGGCTTCGTGGACTCCGTCAGCGACTGGAACGCGTGCTCCGCTCGGATCCGTCCGAAGTGGTCGTCATCGGGGTCGAAGAAGCGGCGGTAGAACACGCCCGCGCCGTGGACGCGCAGCGGAAGGCGCCCGACACCGACGACGGGCCACGGCCCGTCGCCCCCCTCGGGCCGGCCGTGTGCCGGGTCCCGGACGACGAACACCCGCTCCGCCGCGCGCAGTCGGTGCGCGTCCACCCCGGAGGCGTCGCCCCACACGTAGACGGTCCTGCCCGCGAGTTCGGTCGCGTCGTCGGCGAACTCCCGCGGCGTGACGGTGCTTCCGAAGAACTCCCCGACCGCAGCGTCGTCGTGCGTCGTCGCGGGCGCGACCAGGATGTTGCCCGCATCCTCGATGCGGGCTTCCGTCGGCCTTGTCGAGTGCATGGAGGCACCTCTCCTTCGCGGAACCCGGGGGACTGCTCGAACCCTGTACACGGCGACGGCCCGCGCCCCTTCCCCATGACCGCGTGGCACGGGGGAGAGGGAGGCGGACCCTGAACCCCGATGCTCTCACGGGGCGCTGACACTCGACGCGCGGATGTGGTGGGGCCCCACGGGAGGCGCCGTCAGCTCCGCGCGTACGGACCCTGCGCGGCCATCGTGTTCTGCATCTGCGTCAGCCTGCGGACGAAGAGGAGGGCGAGCACGCCGGCGACCATGGTGACGAGGTCCGCGACGATACCGAGCGACCCCGCGGCGAGCAGCTCCTCCACGGTGTCGGCGGCCATGTAGATCTTGCTGAAGATCCGGCCCAGGCTCGCCGCGACGACCCAGACCACCCACCAGGTCGTCAGCAGCGCCAAGGACGCCGAGCGCTCGGAGCCGTCGGGGCCGCGCTGGGTGCTCGCCCGCCAGGTCTGCCGTGCGATCAGGTAGGGCATGACCAGGTTGGCGACGGGGACGAACCAGGCGCCGATGGCCCAGCCCCGGCCGAGGGTGAAGGCGTCGGGGCGGAAGACGCCGCCGTTGCCGCGCACCCGGTGGAACCAGATGATGAAGACGACGATCGTCGGCACCATCGTCAGGACCTGGAGCGCGCCCGCGAGCATCGTCAGTCCCGCGGACAGGCTGATTTCGAGGTCGTCGAAGTGGGTGTCCGGAGAGAACCCGCCCAACCACGACTGCTCGTACCCGCCGGCGCCGGCGGAGAACAGGTGCACCGCCGCTCCGGCACCGAGCAGCCAGGTCAGGGCCGTCGCGAGGCCCTTCGGTGAGCGCGGTACGTCCTGCCGGCCCACGGGGGCCGGGTAGCCGGGCGCACCCGGGTACGGGTGACCCTGCGGGTGGCCCTGATACGGATGCGGATGCGCACCGGGCTGTGGGTACGGCTGCGGGTACGGCTGCCCCGGAGGCGGCGAGCCGGGAGCGCTGAAGGACATGACGGTGGACCCCCCACGGGACGGACTGCATGCGGACGGCCCCGCCGAGCGGGTGGGGCCACCGCAGAACATATGCCGGGCCCCCGCCCGGAGTCCAGACGGTTTCCGCTGGTCAGAGCCCATCCGGCCGCGGGCGGCAGCCGGGGTTGCCCCGACCGCCGTCGACGCGGCCCGTCGGCCGGGGCGATGGCGCCCCTCACGGGACCCCGAGGTCCAGGAGGGCGTTCTCGACGATCTCGGTCAGCGCGGGGTGGATCCAGTACGGCTTGCGCGCGAGGGTCCTCGCGTCGATGCCGAGGGTCACCGCGAGGACCAGGGGCTGGATCAGGGCGGGTGCCTCGGCGCCCATCACGTGGGCGCCGAGGATACGCCCCGTGCCGGGCTCCGCGATCACCTTGCAGAAGCCGGTGGTGTCCTCCATCGCCCAGCCGTAGGCGATGTCCGCGTACCGGGCCGAGCCCACCGCGTACGCGATCCCCCCGTCCCTGCACTCCTGCTCGGTGACTCCGACCGAGGCGATCGGGGGCTCGGTGAACACCGCCGCCGGGACGTGCTCGTGATCGCAGGAGATCAGGTCGTGCGGGTGGCGCAGGTTGTGCGCGACGACCTCCGCCTCCCGGTTGGCCACGTGCTTGAGGGGGACCGGAGAGCAGATGTCCCCCAACGCGAAGACGCCTTCCGCGGTGGTGCGTTGATGGCGGTCCACGACCACGCGGCCGTCCTCCCGGACGGCGACACCGGCCGCCGCGAGGCCCAACCGGTCACTGTTCGGCACCCGGCCCACCGCGACGAGCAGCATGTCCGCCTCGACCGTCGAGCCGTCGTCCAGGAGCAGGCGCAGCGCGTCGCCCGGCCCGCTCTCGACCGCCGTGAGCTCCCGGCCGAGCCTGAGGTCCCAGCGCGTGCGGACCAGTTCGGTGAACCGCCTCGCGACCGTCTCGTCCTGCGGGCCGAGCAGCCGTGCCTCCTTCTCCACGATGGTGACGGCGCTGCCCGCCGCGGCGAACACCTCGGCCAGTTCGGCGGCGATGTAGCCGCCGCCCAGGATCGTCAGGCGTCGGGGCGGGGCGTCGATCCGCATGACGGTGTCGGAGGTCTCGTACGGCAGGCCCGACTCCAGGACGGGTCCGGGCACCGACGGGCGTCCGCCCGCCGCGATGACGACCTGACCGGCACTCACCTCCACCGGCCCGGCCGCCCCCTCGATCCGCAGCGTCCTCGGCCCGGTGAAGACGGCCCGGCCCTCGTAGACGGTGACCGAGGACTCCCGCTCACGGCCCCCGCGGCCCCGGTCCCGTACGCCGTCCAGCCGCCGGAAGACCCGGTCCCGCGCCGCCCGCCAGCGCACCGTGCCCGGCGCGGGGTCCACGTCGAAGGTCCCGGCCTCCCGGACCGTGCGCGCCACGTGCGCCGTGTGGGCGAGCATCTTGCTCGGGACGCACCCGGCGTTCAGGCAGGTCCCGCCGAACCAGCGTTCCTCGACGATCGCCACGTCCAGATCGGCGAACGAGTCGTCGACGACGGCGTTGCCGGATCCCGCACCGATGACGACCAGATCGTGGTGACGCATCCCCACACCGTACGAGGCCCGGGACCGGGCGGGCCCGCGCGCCGCGCCGGCCTACGCGGGGCGGCCCTCGGGCCGGGGCGACCTGCCGTCGGCGGAGGCGAAGCCGAGCCAGGTGTGGCGGTTGTTCCACCAGCACCAGCCGACCTTGGGCGCGTCGCGGCGCTCGCGGCCGTCCCGCCCGGTGCCGTTGCTGATCCACAGGGCCGGGGTACGGGCGTCCAGGGTGCCGTTGGGCTTGCGCAGCCGTGAGCCGATGGTCATGAAGCAGTGGTTGCGTTCCAGTACGGAGGGCCGCTGGAGGAGCCAGAGGATGCCCTCGGTGAGCAGGAGCGGGGTGCGGTGAGCCCGGGCGAGCGCGGGCAGGGCCTCCTCCGGGGTCAGGTTGGCCAGGTCGTCGCCGCGGTCGGGCCCGGTGACCAGGTAGAGGGCGGCGTCGGGCAACTCGATGTCGTGCGGGGCGAACAGGTCGACGTCGGTCATGTCCTCGACGACGAAACCGGGCTTGTCCGTGCGCCGCAGCAGGGGCGCGAGAACGGAGGCGGGGGCCCGGTCCGGGTGGAGGGCGAGCAGGGCGCCGTCGGCGTCGTCACCGACGGCGCCGGCGAAGGCCCGCAGTTCGGTCGCGGAGATTCCGGTGAGCTCCGGCACCCCGAGCTCGATGAGCCGCTCGGCCTGGGCGGCGAGCGGGGGCAGCGGAGCGGAGGCGTCCAGGGAAGGGGTTTCGGGCGGGGTCATGGCGCTCCTCGATGCGTGAACGGGGCGGGTCGGCGCGGGGCACGCCGGCGCGCGGTGGTGCGGTTCGGTGCGGGCGGAGTCGGGCGGGTGTCGCGGGTCCGGGCGGGAGTCGCGGGGCACGGTCAGCGGCTCAGGTTGCGGAACCGGTTCACCGCCAGCGGGAGGAAGACCGCGGTCAGGGCCACCGGCCAGACCACCGCGAGGAGTTCCGCGTGGGTCGCGGCCCATGATCCCCCGGCCGCGCCCGGATTCCCGAACAGCGCGCGTACCGCGGTGGCCGTCGCCGACATCGGGTTCCACTCCACGACGGCGCCCAACCAGCCGGGCATCGACGCGGGCGAGGCGATGGCGTTGGAGAGGAAGCCGACCGGCCAGACCAGGATCTGCACCGCCTGGACCAGTTCGGGCCGGCCCGCGACCATCGCCAGGTGGATGCCGATCCAGAGCATCGCGAACCGCAGCAGCAACAGCAGGCCCACCGCGCCCAGGAAGGAAGCGGCTCCGCCCTGCCACCGCCAGCCGATCGCGTACCCGACGGCGATCATCACGGTCAGACCGACCGCCGACTGGAGCATGTCGGCGACGCTCCGCCCGACCAGGATCGCGCCCGAGGCCATCGGCATCGAGCGGAACCGGTCGATGACCCCCTTGCCCAGGTCCTGGGTGACCGCGAGCATCGTCGCCTCGATGCCGAAGGCCATCGTCATGGTCAGCATGCCGGGGACGAGGTAGGCCGTGAAGTCCCCGTCGACACCGCGTCCTCCGCCGATCAGGTAGCCGAACATCAACAGCATCATCACGGGGAAGACCAGGCCGACGACGACCTGGACGGGTCGGCGCGCCCAGTGCGCCAGTTCGCGCCGGGTCATCGTCCAGCAGTCGGCGGCGGCCCGGCCCACCCTCGTTCCCGTGCCGGGCGTGGTGTCCACGACGTGGGTCGCGCTCACGCGGCGTCCTCCTTCGTCAGGTGCATGAAGACCTCGTCGAGCGTCGGCCGGCGCACCGCGATGTCCTGTGCCTCGATCCCGGCGTCCGCCAGCGCCCGTACGGTTTCGGTCAGGGCCCGCATCCGGTCGGTGACGGGGGCGCTGACCATGCGCCGGTCCTCGTCGACCACCGCCCCACCGGGCAACAGGGCGGCCGCGAGCGCCAGATGGGCGGCGTCGCGCACGACCACGTCGATGCGGTCGCCGCCCGTCGTGGACTTGAGCCGGTCGGGCGTGTCCTGCGCGATCACCCTTCCGTGGTCGATCACGGCGATCCGGTCGGCCAGCTGGTCGGCCTCCTCCAGGTACTGCGTGGTCAGCAGGACGGTCGTACCGCCGCCGACCAGGGAACGCACCGCGTTCCACACCTCCGTGCGACCGCGGGGGTCGAGCCCCGTCGTGGGTTCGTCCAGGAAGAGCACGAGCGGCCGGGAGATCAGGGACGCCGCGAGATCGAGCCTGCGCCGCATGCCGCCGCTGTACTGTCGGACGGCCTTGTCGCCGGTGTCCGCGAGCCCGAAGCGGGCGAGGAGCTCGTCGGCCCGCGCGCCCGCGCGGCGCGCCCCGAGGTGGTGCAGGCGCCCGAACATCTCCAGGTTCTGGCGGCCGTCGAGCTCCTCGTCCACGGCGGCGTTCTGCCCGAGCAGCCCGATCCGCGAGCGCACCTCGCCGGCCCGGGTCAGCGCGTTCACGCCGGCCACCTCGACGCGCCCCTCGTCGGGACGCAGGAGCGTGGACATGATGCGTACGGCGGTGGTCTTGCCGGCTCCGTTCGGGCCGAGGATCCCCTGGACGGTCCCGGCCCCGACGGTGAGATCGAGACCGTCGAGGGCCTGCTCGGAGCCGTACCTCTTCCGGACTCCTTCGACGACGATCGCCGGATCGTGCGAGGTCACCATGCCCCCTCCGTCAGTGGTCAAACTTGACTACGAGAGCCCACCGTAGGGCACGCGAGCCCTCTGGTCAAACTTGATTACTGGGCCACCCGAGGCGACTATTCAAATTTGTGTAGGCTGGGCCGCAGTTCCTCGAAGGGAGACCCCATGTCCGCGATCCGGTTGCTGGTCCTCGGCGCGGTCCGCCAGCACGGGCGGGCGCACGGCTACCAGGTCCGCAACGACCTGGAGTTCTGGGGCGCGCACGAGTGGTCGAACGCCAAGCCGGGCTCGATCTACCACGCGCTCAAGCAGATGGCCAAGGAAGACCTCCTCCTCGCCCACGAGGTCGCGCCGAGCACCGTCGGCGGCCCGCCCCGCGTCGAGTACGAGATCACCGACCGGGGAACCGAGGAGTACCTCACGCTGCTTCGCCAGGCCCTGACCTCGTACGACCAGAAGATGGACGTGCTCTCGGCCGCCATCGGATTCATCGTCGACCTGCCGCGCGAGGAGGCCGTCGCGCTCCTGGAGCAGCGCATCGCGGCCCTCGGGCGGTGGCGGGCCTCGGTCACCGAGTACTACACCCCCGAGAACGGCCCCGGACAGCTCGGCCACATCGGCGAGATCATGAACATGTGGGTGCACTCGGCCGACAGCGAGGCGGAATGGACCCGCGGCCTGATCGGTCGGATCGAGAGCGGCGCCTACACGTTCGCGGGGGAGGGCGAGCCCTTCGTCGGCGTACTCGCGGAAGGCGAACCCAACCCGTACGCCACCGGCCCCCACCCCGAGGACCCGAGCTAGGCCCCGGCCGGCTCCTCCTCAGGCGCCGCCCGTCAGTTGGAGCACCGCTATCCCCGCCAGGACGGCGACGCTCGCGGTGATCCGCCGGTGCCCGAGGCGCTCGCGGAACACCACCGCGCCGATCAGGGCCCCGAACACGATGCTCGTCTCGCGCAGGGCGGCGATGGTGGAGAGGTCGCCCCGCGACTGCGCCCACACGACGAGCCCGTACGCCACGAGCGAGAGCAGCCCGCCCACCAGGCCCCGGCCCCACATGGGGCGCAGCGCGGTCAACAGGGCGCGGCCCCGGCGCGCCCCCGCGATGAGGGGCAGGACCAGCCCCTGGCACAGGAACAGCCAGGCGACGTAGCCGAGGACGCTGCCCGAGACGCGCACCCCGCTGCCGTCGACGAGGGTGTACGAGGCGATCATCACCCCGGTGCCGAGCGCGGCGGCCAGCGCCGGCACCTGGGCGCGGCCGGGGATCCCGTCGGCGAGGGCGAGGCCGGCCAGTCCGCAGGCGATCACCGCGATGCCGAGGGCCTGTCCGGCGGCCGGGGAGTGGCCGAGCAGGGTGGTCGACACCAGGGCCACCACCACGGGCGAGGTGCCGCGCGCCGTCGGGTACATCTGGCCGAAGTCCCCGAGCTGGTAGGCGCGCAGCAGCAGGAGTTGGTACGTGACCTGCAGCGCGGCGGAGGCGGCGATGTAGGGCCAGGCCGCCGGCGCGGGCAGCGGGGCGAAGCAGACGAGCACCGCTCCGCAGCCCGCGGAGGCGAGGCTGATCAGGGTGAAACCGGCGAGCTTGTCGCGCAGGCCGTGGGTGAGGCCGTTCCAGGCGGCGTGCAGCACCGCGGAGGCGAGGACGACGGCGGGCACGGCGGTGGTGCCCGCCGCGGCCGACAGGTGTGCGGGCAAGGGGCGCTCCCCACGGCTGGAGGGTGGAATGGGATTCCCTGTTAGCGTAAACCCATGGAAATCGATTCCACACCTTCGGGTGGGCTCGCCGCCCACATCCGCGCCCACCTGTCCGAGCTGCGCGACACCGAGGCGCGAGTGGCCCGGGTCGTCCTCGACAAGGGCGCCGAGCTGGTGCGGCTCAGCGTCAGCGACGTCGCGGCGCTGGCCGGCACCGCGCCGTCCTCCGTCGTACGGGCCTGCCAGCGGCTGGGGTTCCGCGGCTACCAGGAGCTGAAGATCGCCGCCGCCCGGCAGGCACCCGCACCCGAACCCTCCCGCGACCGCGACCCCGCCGCCCGCGCCCTGGCCGACACCATCCGCGCCGGACGGGAGGCCCTGGAGGGGGTCGCGGCCACGGTGACCCCGCAGGACCTGCGGGCGGCGGCCGAACTGATCGACGCCGCCCCCCGGGTCCTGGTCGTCGGCGCGGGACTCTCCGGCGCGGTCGCGCTCGACACGGCGTACCGACTGCGCGCGCTGGGCTGCGCGGTCGACGCGCCGGCCGACCCGCTGACCGCCCAGCTGGCCGCCTCGCAGCTGACCTCCACCGGCGTCTGCCTGGCCATCAGCCACACGGGCGCCACGCGCAGCACCGTGGACGCCGTCCGACGGGCCCGGCGGGCAGGGGCCCGGGTCGTCGCCGTCACCAGCTACGCCCGCTCGCCGCTCAGCGAGGCCGGTGGCCTCACCCTGGTCGCGGGCGGCCAGGACCTGGTGTTCGGGCTCGAAACCGTTGCCAGCCGGCTCGCCCACCTCACCGTCATCGACGCCCTCGCCCTCACCCTGCTGGGGTTGCGCGGGGAACCGGCCGAAGCGGCGCTGCGGCTGTCGGCCGACGTCACGGTCGACCACTCGTACTGACCCGCCGGGCGGGCTCGTCCGCACGTCCCGGCCGTGCGTCCGGGACCGGCCGGGCGTCCGGGACCGGCCGGGTCCGGGCTCAGCCGGTCCGGTCCACCTCGACGGGGCCGAAGAGCAGCCCGCCGGGCGCGGACTCGTCGGTACCGGCCCAGAACTCGTACCAGCCGGCACGGAACTCCTCCCGGCTGATGCGGCCGTTCCCGTCGAGGTCGAGCCGGTCGAAGGCGATGTCGGTGTCCGTGCTCCGGCCGCTGAAGGCCTCGACCATCTGTTTGTACTCGCCCCGATCGACCTCGTCGTCGCCGTTGGCGTCCACGGCCGCGAACATCGCCTCGGCGGTGCCGTGGACGGCTTCGGGCATGGTGGGGAGCAGGTCGACCACGTTCAGGACGTCGTCGAGCGACACCCGGTCCGCCCCGTCGGCGGCGGCCGACAGGGTCCGCCACCAGCCGAGCATCGTCTCCCGCAGCACCGCGTGGTCGCCCGCGGTGCGTAGCTCCGTCCACCGCCGGGCGAGGAGCGCGAAGTCCTCCTCCGTCAGGAACCCGTCGCCGTCGACGTCGAGCATGCGGAACGCGCGGTCGATCTTGTGACGTTGGAACTCGTTGGCCATCGTGCGTCCCTGTCTGTGCGGTGGCGCTGCCGTGGTCTCCCCCGGAGGGAGGATGATCCGCCCGGCGCGGCGTCAAACGCCCTCGGCCGCGGCTGCGGGCGTGCGCGGGCGGGTGTGCGCGGGCGGGCGTGCGCGGGTCGGCCGTCAGTCGAAGAGGTCCAGGGCGCCGCGCCCGGAGCCGTCGGCGGTGGACCGGTGGAGCCTCGGGCGCGGCTGTGGGTAGGTCTCGGCCGCGGCCCGCGCCCGGACGACGTCCGGTCCGCCGCAGGCCGCGACCGCGAACTCCCCGAACACCTTGGCGAACGCCGCCGGGTCACTGAACTCGACGCCGTACGCGTCTCCGTCCTTCAGCGGCACCCACACCACCCGGGTGGACCGGTTCCACCGCGATGCCGGCAGGTCGTCCGCCGTTGACCGTCCCTCCAGCCACAGCCGCGCCACGTGCAGCAGGTTCACGTCCTCCATCGGCAGCCGCCGGCGCCGTATGCGCAGTTCACGCGGCGTCACCACGAGCTGCCGGTCCTTGCGCGGGTACCAGACGGCGCCCACCCCGATCGGCGCCCACAGGACGACCCCGATCATCGGCCAGACCACGGCGTGACCCCAGGTCCGGATCAGCGCGCCGTCGAGCACGGACACGACCCCGAAGAACACGGCCCACTTCGCCGTCATCCGCCAGAACCCGCTGCCCTGCCGGTACAGGACCCTCTGCTTCGTCATCGCCATGCCCGCACGCTATCGGCCGTCACGCTCCCTCAGGACACCGAGGGCCGGGGGCCGTCGGCCCGTCAGCGGGTGTGCGCCGAGTGGTGGAGGACCGGCTTGCCGGGATGTGGGCACTGGTGAAGCATCGGAATACGGGACGAACCGCCATCTTTCGTGATGTCACGATGCGCGGTGCGTCGACCCCTGCCTGCCTGCTCGACCTCATGAGGAGTGGCCATGGAAGACAGCCCGCTTAGCCGTCGACGGCTCGTGTGGGGTGGTGCCGTCGCGGCGGGCACGGCGCTGGCCGCCGTGGGGTTGCCCCGGCTGATGGCGCCCGAGGCGAAGACGAAGGCCGCGCCCGCGGGTCCCGTACGCAGGACCGACGGCGCCGCCGGTCCGCCCGCGAGACGCAAGGGCGACGCCTCGGTGGACTACGCCCCCGCCGTCTGGGTCGAGGCCTCCGAGTACAACTACACGGCCTCGGAGCGTCCCGAGGCGTATCCCATCCAATACGTCGTCATCCACCTCACAACGGACATCATGCCGATCATGTTCGCCAAGTTCAAGGACCCCGCGGAGAGGGTGTCCGCGCACTACGTGATCAGCGCGACCGGCACGCGGATCGCCCAGTGCGTGCGCGAGCGCGACGTGGCCTGGCACTCCGGAAGCGTCTGGTACAACCACCGGAGCATCGGCATCGAACACGAGGGCTGGACCGATCAGCCCGTCTACACCGACGAGATGTACGAGGCCTCCGCCGTGCTCACCGCCACGATCTGCGCGAAGTACGACGTCCCGATCGACCGCGACCACATCCTGGGCCACGTCGAGGTCCCGCTGTCCACGCACGACGACCCCGGCACCGTGTGGGACTGGGACCGGTACATGGAGCTCGTCGAGACCGCCCGACGGCGCGTCAAGGTCTGAGGCCCCGCCCCGCCCCGCCGCCCCGGTCACGCGGGTTTGCCGTCGCCGTGGAGCCACGCGTCCCAGATCGGGTCGAGGTCCCGGCCGGCCCTGGCCTCCGCGTACGCCGTGAAGTCCTTCGTGGAGGCGTGGCCGTGGCGGTGGCGCAGGGCCCAGCCCCGCACCAGGTCCCGGAACCCCTCGTCCCCGACGGCCTGGCGGACCCGGTGGAGGACCATCGCGCCCCGTACGTACACGGGCTGGCGGGAGATGTCCGAGGCGCTCGGCGGCTCGGCGGGCGGGAAGTCCCAGGCGTGGTCGTCGGCGGCCTTGGCGTGGTTGCGGTCGAAGTGGTCCTGGGCGGTGGCACCGCCGTGGTCCTCGGTCCACAGCCACTCCGCGTAGGTCGCGAACCCCTCGTTGAGCCACATGTCCCGCCAGGTCCGCGGGGTGACGGAGTTGCCGAACCACTGGTGGGCCATCTCGTGCACCACGTTGGTGGTGTGGAAGACGTCCGCCGGAATGGTCGGCCTCGTCTGGGTCTCCAGGGCGTACGGAATGCCGGCCGCCTGATCGACGATCAGCCCGGCGGTGGCGAAGGGGTAGGGGCCGAACCGGCCCTCGGCCCACTCCATGATCTCGGGGAACCGGCCGAGGACCGTCCCGTCCTCGTCCACCCGCGCGGTCGTGTCGACCGCCGACAGGACCGGGACGCCGGAGCGGGTCTTCGAGGTCTTGATGTCGTAGCTGCCGATGGCCACGGTCGCCACGTAACTGGCCATGGGCTCGGCCTGGTGCCAGTGGAACGTGGACCGGTCGCCGCTCGTGCGCCGTGCGCGCAGCTGTCCGTTGGAGATCGCCTGGAGTCCCTTGGGGACCGTGACGGTGATGTCGTACGAGGCCTTGTCCGAGGGGTGGTGGTTGCCGGGGAACCAGGTCATCGAGCCCGTCGGCTCACCGAACGCGACCGCCCCCCGGTCCGTCCTCAGCCAGCCCTCGCGCCACCCGTGGTCGTGGACGATCGACTCCGGCGTGCCCCCGTAGCGCACGACGCCGCGGAAGGCGGCGCCCTTCCCGATGTGGTCGCGCGGCCACAGCGTCAGCTCCTGCCCGTCCTGGTCGACCCGGGCCTCGTGGCCGTCGACGGTGGCGCCGGACACCTTCATGCCGAGCAGGTCGAGGTGGAAGGCGCTGAGGTCCTCGGTGGCCTTCGCGGTGATCTCCGCGGTCCCTTCGAGGCGGCCGCTGTCGGGGTCGTAGGCCAGGGTCAGGGCGTAGTGCGACACGTCGTACCCGCCGTTGCCGAGCTCGGGGAAGTACGGGTCACCGGCGCCCGCGGCCGCGGGGTGCCCACCCCGGAACGCCGGGCCGGCGGCTCCCGTCCGGGCGGTCTCCGGGCCGGTGCGCCCACCCGTACCGACGGCGGCGCGTTCGCCGGACCGCGAGCACGCGGGCAGTGCGGCGAGCAGGAGCGCGACCGCCAGGGCGGTCGGACGTCCGGAAGTCTTCACGCAGCCGATCATGACCCAGCCCCCGGGCGCCCCGTTCCCGCCACGCCGTGTGCGTGGCCCCTCCGGGCGGCACGACCCCGCCCGGAGGCCGGGGCGGGGGTGCGACGTCGGATCGCGGTCGGATCAGAGGGCGTTGCGGGAGATCTTGACGATCTTGCACTCGATCTTGTCGGACGGCTTGGCGTCCTTGGCGACGTTGTAGCCCAGCGCGCCGGCGTTCTCGTCGGTGTAGGTCTGACCGGCGGAGAGGTTCTGCGCCGTCGAGGTGAGGTCCTCCTTCTTGGCGCCGTTGACCAGGATCTCGCCCTCGACGAGGTAGGAGTACCGGCGGTCACCGCTGTTCGTGTACTCCACCTTCACCTCCATCTCCTTGATGTCGTAGTCGCCGGTCTTCACGGAACAGGCGGTGATCCGGGCGTCCTTGGTGATGTCCGGCTGCCCGGCCTTCACGTCGCCGCCGACCTGCGCGGAGTCGTAGGACTTGTCGAGTTCCTTGCCGACCTCGTCGGCGGCCTTGCCCACGACGAGGGCGCAGCCGCCGAGGACGAGGAGGCCGAGGAGCGTGGGGATGCCGCAGCCCAGCGCGATCTTCGTACCGGTGCTCATGCCCTGCTTCGGGGCGGGGTACTGCGGGGGCTGCTGACCGTAGGGCTGCTGGGGCTGAAAGTCGGACATGACAGGGAGATCCTCGCGAACAGGGGGAGCCCCGGGGCACGGCGATGCGGCGCGGTGCGGCAGGGGCGCCGTCATGTTGGCATATCCGTGTCAAAGTTGCACACGCATCTCAGATTCGGACGATCACGGCGGAGGGTGCGTCAGGGGACGGGCCGGTGTGGCCGCCCCGCGCCGCGCGGCGGCTCCCGCCCGTCGACCTCGTCGAGGTGTCAGTGGGCCCTGGCACCCTCACGCCATGAACGCATTCGACGACCTCCTCCGACGCGTCGCCATCCGGGCGGCGGCAGACGACGGGAACCTTCCGGCCCCCGTCGACGACGAGCGGATCGCGCGGGCGCAGTCCCGCCTGGGCCTCACCCTGCACCCCTTGCTCGGACGCCTCTACCGCGAGGTCGCCGACGGCGGGTTCGGCCCCGATTACCACCTGTTGCCGCTGCTGGGACCGGGCGGCGTCGTCGCCCACTACCTCGCGTCGCGCGCGAAGTCCCTGGAGGCGGAGCACCCGGTGTGGCCCGAAGGCGTCGTGCCGATCCTCCACTGGGGCTGTGGCATGTACGCGGGCGTCGACTGCCTCGACCCCCGGGGCCGGGTCCTCCTCTTCGAGCCGAACGCCCACGACGGCGGAGCGTGGGACGGGTGCTGGTTCCTCGACTGCGTCGGCCTGGAGGAGTGGCTGGAGACCTGGCTGGCCGGAACCGGTTGGTTCGAGGAGGACGCGTACGACCGGGACGACGTGGCCGAACCGCGGCCCTGGGAGCAGGCCGCGGCCCGATTGTCGTCCGTCGGCCTCTCCGGCGCGGACCGTCGGCCGACGCCGCCCGCCTGACGTCCCGCGACGCCCGGCGGGCGGCGTCCGGTGCGGACGACCGTCGTCTACCGGAGCGAGGCGGTGGGGTTCTTGCCGCTCTGGGACTGCTTCAGGCGTTCGACGACCATGGTGGTGAGGTCCCTCAGGCGGTTCGGCACCTCGTTCCCCGGAGACCAGGCGTACTCGACCTTCGCGATGACCGTGCCCTGCCGGACGCTGACACCCTTCCCCGTCCAACCCCTGGCGCCTGCCGGCAGGTCGTAGCCGGCGGCGTCCTCGCCCGGAGGATTGCTCCCCACCTCATCAGGCGTGCCCCGGCCGGTGGAGTGGGTCTTGGCCGTGGCCTCGTCGTCGAACGACATCGCCCGGATGACGATCCGTTCCTCGGCACCGGCCGCCGCGCTCACGCCCAGGGCGAGGGCGTCGGCGCACTCCTCGTCCCGCCAGCCTTCCGACTGGCAGATCGCGGGGTTCGACATGTCCCAGGCCTTGACGGAGGCACCGCCGCCCCTCGCGAATTCCCGCGGCAGGTTGATGCCCTGGGGGAGCGCGGCCTCCAGCACCTCCTGTGACATGACCCGGCCCGGGGCCTCGGCCTTCCCCGGAGCCTGGAGTCCGGCGTTGCCGGGCAGGCTCTCGACCCCGGGCGATCCGCCGCACCCGGCCATCACCGCGCAGGTGGTTACCGTCGTGGCCAACAGGCCGATCCTGGGCACTCGTTCGCTGAGCACGTGGTGCGCCGTTCCCCTCTCCCGAAAGTGTGACCGGCTGATGATATGTGCCACCTGGCCGGGAGCGGTCCGCGGCAGCGGTGCGCGGGTCAGCGGGTGAGGAAGCGGGTGGCGCCGACGTAGACGCGGCCGCTGGAGGCGATGGGCTCCTCCGTGACGGGGTCGCCCGTTCGAGGCGAATTGATCATCATGGGTTCGCCGTTCCGCGTCCCCGAATAGATGCCGACGTGGGTGACCCCGGTGCCGGTCGCGGGGCGGAAGGCGACGATGTCACCGGGGCGGAGGTCCGCCGTACCGGTGATCCGCACCCCCGCGGCCGATCCCGCGGGGACCTGTCCGCCGCCCGCGTCGAACTGCGGTTGGGCGTCCCGGGGGATGGTCACGCCGAGCGCGGAGTAGACCTGGCTGGTGAGACCGGAGCAGTCGTAGCCGAATCCGGAGGTGCCCGACCACAGGTAGGGCAGGCCCAGGAAGGCGCGTGCCGCGGCGACCACGTCCGCGCCGCCGCGGGTGGACGGCACCCTCGCCAGGTCCTCGGCCCGGAAGTACACCCGGCCGCCGCCGGTGGAATGCGCGGTGACGACTCCGGGCACCGGCCCGGCCTCCACCGGGAACGAGGTGTTGTACGAGTACTCGGCGACCTGTCCGGATCCGCCGCCGGCGAGCGCGGCCCGGGCGGTGGCGAAGCCCCGGGCCGTGGTGCGGGCGACCCGTTCCTCGTGCGTGCCGGCGGGCGGGCGGCGCCGCTCCGAGGTCAGTTGCCGGTCGGGGATCCAGCCGGGGTAGGCGCCCCGCCCGGCCTGGTCCCTGGGCGTGGGCTGGCCGTGCACCCACACGTGGTCCCAGAGCACACCGTCGCGCCACTCGCTGCGGTCGACGGTCACCCGGACGCCGTGCAGGGCCTGGGTCTCCCCGGCGACCTCGCGCCGCTCGTCCAGGGACATGCCGGCCAGCCAGCCGCGTACGTCGGCGGGGTTGGTGGTCGCCGGAGCGTCCACCGGGCGGACCTGGTCGGGACTGACCCAGACCTGGGCGACCGTCACGTCGACCCAGCAGGTCGGGGCGCCTTCGCACGGGCGTGGCGCGGCGGACGGGGCGGAGCGGGGCACGGCGGCGGGCGCCGCGGGGGCGGCGACGGCCGGAGCGGTGAGGGTGGGAGCGGTGAGGGCGAGGAGCGCTGCGGCGGTGGCCGCCAGGACGGTCTTCACGGAATACATGCGTCGATCCTGTCCAGGACGGCGCTCCCGCGAACCCCTCCGATCCGGCCGGCCCCGGCCCGGGGGGCGGTGGTGCGCGAGGGTTCCCGGCGGCGACGGACGCCCCGGCCCGCCCCGGTCGGGTGCGGGCCGGGCGGTCCTCACCCGCGCTGCCAGAGCGCCGGCACGTTCGGCGGCTCCCAGCCCGCGACCGCGGTGTGCGCCTGGAGGCACCGGTAGGAGAGGCCCCCGTACGTCACCCCGTCGCCGGCGCGGTACGCCCGTCCGGGGGTCCAGGTGCCCGAGGGCGGGGTCGTCGGCGGGGGAGTGGTGGGCGGGGTGGTCGGGTCCTGGGGCACGTCCAGGACGAAGTCGAAGGTGCCCTCGTGGCCGGGCCCGGACTGGCGCACGTTCATCAGCAGCCGGCTGTCGAAGAGGGAGTCCGTGTTGTTGCGCGGCTCGCCCGGGAAGTACAGCTGGGTGGTGACCACCCGGCGCCCGGGCGCCTGGAGCTTGACGTGGAGGTGGCGGGTGCGTCCGGGGTAGAGACCCGGCACGATGGTGGTCAGGCTGAACGCGCCCTGCGCCGTGCTGAACTGGTGCCCGCGGAAGCGGTAGCCGCTGTTGTCGTACGCGCCGTTGTGGTCGGCCTGCCAGAAGTCGAGCAGCACGCCGGGTATCGGGCGGCAGGCCCGCCCGAAGACGTACCCGGTGACGGTGAGCCGGGTGCCGGGCGTACCGCTCGTGACCAGCGAGTTCCTCAGCGGGGAGTTGGGCTTGAAGTACGGGCCCTCCATCTGCTCCACCGTCGGCTCGTCGCCGTCGTGGCAGTCCGGGGTGGGAGCGAGGCCGGCGCCGCCCGCCCCCGACTGCTCGCGGGCGAGGGCGACCCGCCCCCCGATCAGCAGCGGGGCGGCGCCGAGCGCGGCGGCCGCGCGCAGGACGGTCTTGCGGCTGACGCGACGGCCGCTTCCCGCCGGGTCGGGCAGTGCGGTGGGCTCGTCTTGCACGGGCATCGAGGGCCTCCTGGCTGGACGGGTGGGGGGTGTGGACGCGCGGTGGGGGAAGGGCGGGACCCGTCCGGGCATCCCTCCCGGACGGGCACCGGTCCGCTCGCGACCAGCAGCCAACCTACGGGCCGTCCCGGTGCGCGGCGATGGACTCGATCCGGGGATCGTGGTGATTTCGACCGGCGGCACGGGCGCGGAACTCGCCCGGCGACATCCCGGTCTCCCTCCGGAAGAACCGGCAGAAGTAGGCGGCGTCCGAGAAGCCGGCCGCGTACGAGATCTGCCGGACCGTCATGTCGGTGCCGGACAGCAGCCGCTTCGCCTCCAGCGTCTGCTGTTGCCGGATCAGACTGCCGGGCGAGCGCCCCGTGGCCCGTCGTACGAGCGTCTGGAAGTGCCCGACGGACACGCCGAGCTCCCGTGCGAACCAGCCCACCGACCGCCCCGCGCCCTCGGGTTCGCAGAGCAGCCGTCCGAAGGCCGAGGCCAGCTCGGTGGCCCGGTCGCGCGCCGCGCCGGCCGCCCCGTCGCCCGCGGCGCCCTCCCCGGAGGCCGAGTGCGGCGCGTCACCGGTGCGGCCGAGGGTCCGCGACGCCCGGGCGATGAGGATGTGCAGGCAGGCCCGCAACACGTTCTGGTACCCGGGCCGCAGCTCGCGGTACTCCTCGCCCATGTCGGCCAGGAGCGCGGCGATGGGCGCGGCCTGGTCGCCGGCGGGATGCCCGGGCCGGCCGGCCAGCAGCCGCAGGGCGGCGGCGTCGTCCGCGTGGGGCAGGAGGAAGTCCTCGTTGAAGAGGACCACGTGCCCGGTGAGTCGGTCGGCCTCGTCCCAGTGGTGGACCTGGCCGGGGGTGATCACGCACAACTGCGGGGGCTCCACCGGCCGGCTGACGAGGTCCAGCACGTGCGCGCCGCTCCCGCCGGTGACGTGGACGATCTCGTAGAAGGTGTGCCGGTGGGGGAAGGCGGCGCGCGACAGCGGGCCGATGGTGTCGAAGGTCCCGATGGCGAAGGGCAACAGGTGGGGGAGGGGGACCTCCAGGCGGTGCAGGGGCAGGTCGGGGAGGCGGGTGTTCCGAAGCCGGTCCATCCCCGCAGTCTCCGACCTGCCCCTCCCACAGGTACAGACCAATCACGGACGTCTGTCGTCCGGCCGTCCGGTCGTCCCGCCGCCCTGTCGCCGGCCTCCGGCCCTAGCGGAACAAGCGGTCTGCGGGGCCGGCCATGCGGTGGGTCGCGCCGTGCCGGTTCACCCAGTCCCGGACGAGGGCGATCGCGTTGGCGCACTGCCAGGCGTCGTCGTAGTCGCGCATCCCGGTGAAGGACCCGTAGCCCGCGATGATGCCGTCCACGCGTCCCTCGCCGAGCAGTTTGTCGACGTACCACGGGTCGTTGTACGTGGTCGTCCACGAGAGGGTGGCGGCGAGCCGCCCGGCGTCGCGGTCACCGGCACCCTTCTTCAGCTCCGCGCACGTGTAGTACGTGGCCTCGGTGCAGTTGCCGAACCCGTTGGTGATGTCGCTGTCCCCGTAGTCCATCACCCGGCGACCGGAGGGGAATCCGGAGCCCGACCGGTCGAACGCGGCCTGGACCCGGTCGCGCGTCCCGGTGGTCGTGATGCCCTCCAGGGGGCCGAGCCTGCCCGCCAGGCTCTGCCAGCCGCGTCCGCCGACGTCGGGCGTGTCGCCGCCGTGGTACTCGTAGAAGCCGTAGAGCACCTGGATCCCGGCGGCCGTCAGCCGCTGCGCCTTGTCGCGCAGTCCGGCGACGCTGCACCCGCGGTTCTCGCGTTCGCCGCAGTAGTTGGGGTCCTTGATGTCCAGCCAGACCAGGGCGAGGCGGCGTCCCGCGTTCGCGTGGGACAGGATGCGGTCGACCATGCTGTCGAAGCCGGGCCCCAGCCGGTTGTCACCGGCCGAGGAGCAGTCGTGCCAGGCGCGCCATTCGTTCGGGTTCCACCAGGCGCAGACGTCGATCTCGATGCTGTTCGCGCCGTGCCTCAGGGCCGCGTCCACGCCGGCGAGCGTGTCGACGCGGTGCGCGATGGCGTAGACGGGGCGCCGGCCATCCGCCGCCTGATCCGCCGCCGAGGCCTGCGCGCCGCCGAGCGCGCCGGCACCGACGAGCGCGCACAGGGTGGTGAGCAGTGCCAACAACTTCCTTGTGAGGGAGGGGCGTTCGAGGTGAGTGGGCAAGAGCGTGCTCCTTCGTCCCGACGTCCGGGGCGGGTGGTCCGTCCCTGCGCCCACCCTGCCGGCAGGGGTACGTGCACGCTGCATGGATCTCGGTCGAGGTGCGCCCGGACCTGGCGGGAAAGCGCTCGGGTCGCGTCGTGGCCCCCACCGACGGGCAGGGTGGGGCGTGGCCGAACGGGGGTGTTCCCCGGACGCCCGTTGATGGATCATGGTCTCGGCGGCCTGGCCGGACTCCGGACCGGGACGGGAGGCAGACTCGGACCGACGGGCGTACGGACCACGCCCCGCGATCGTGTGTCACCCGAGAAAGCGGCCGATGATGTCCCACCCGATACCGGGCCCCCCGCAGGACGCCCACGACCCCTGGGCGCTCGCGCCGAGGGAATCCCCGAAGCCCGTTCACCCGCAGGACGGACCGCCCCCGACGCCGTGGCCGACGCCGGGCCCGGGGCAGGCCGGATTCCCCCACCAGGGCCCGTACGGGGGCGCCCCGTACGGTGGGTGGCCCGAGCCGCCGGTGCCCGCGCCCGGGCCGGTCCCCGCGCCGCCCGGGGCCGCGTACCACGAGCAGGGGCGCAACGGGCGACAGCGCGGCGGTGCGCGGGTGGGGGAGTTCTTCCTCGGGCTCGCGCTGATGGTCGGCGTGATTCTCTTCGTGTTCGCCGCGTGCGCCGTGGCGGGTTCCGCCTTGGGGTTGGAGTTCGGGCCGGAGGGGAGCACCGCGGTCTTCGCCGACCCGCTGCTCGACAACTCCGTCATGCTCGTGGCCATCGGACTGTGGACGCCGGCCGTGCTGATCGCCGTCCGTGTGTGTGGCGGACGGCCCGCGGGGACCCTGGTGTCCGTCACCGGCCGGCTGAGGTGGGGGTGGTTGGGGCGGTGCCTCGCCCTGGCCGGGGCCGTCATGCTCCTCCAGAACCTCGTGATGTTCGTGTGGAGCCTGTGGCAGGAGGGGGACGAGGCGGTGGCCGGCGAGTTCCCCGGCTGGTCCTCGCTCGGGCTGAGCCTGGTCGTCCTGTGGGCCCTGGTGCCCTTCCAGGCGGCGGCCGAGGAGTTCGTCTTCCGGGGCTGGCTGGTCCAGCTCTTCGGCGGGTTCGTGCGGTCGCCGTGGCCCGGTGTCGTGGTGACCTCGCTCCTGTTCTCCCTGGCGCACGGCTACGGACAACTCTCCGGGTTCCTGCTGTTGTGCTATTCGGCGATCTGGTGGGGCTGGCTCACCGTCCGCACCGGCGGTCTGGAGGCCGTCATCGCCGGCCACACGGTCAACAACCTGATCGCCTTCTCGCTGGCCGCCGTGTTCGGGGAGCTCTCCGACCAGAGCACCGCCGCCGACGCCCCGTGGGAGGCCCTCGTGACCGAGCTGGTGTTCACTCCCATGTTCTGCCTGCTGGCCGCCCGGCTCGCCGACCGGCACGCGATCGCCGCGCGCACCCCGCGTCCCGCGCCCTGACCGCTGATCGCCGCTCGCGGCAGGGACCAGAATGGCCCGATGGACACGCGACGCCCCTGCCCCTGCTGCGGTCACCTCGTCTTCGACGTCGAAGACGGGTGGCCCGGCTGCCATCTCACCTGCCCGATCTGTTCGTGGGAGGACGATCCGGCGCAGTTCCGCCGGCCGTTTCGGTCGGGCGGCGCCAACCAGTGGTCGCTCGTCGAGTCCCAGCGGAACTTCGTGGCCTACGGCGCCTGCGACCAGCGGGGCCGGCGATTCGTCCGACCCCCGCGGGAGGACGAGCCCCTCGACCCGGCGTGGCGGCCCGTCGATCCGGCCACCGACCTCTTCGAGGACTCCGCGGCGCAGGAACCGGCGGCGCAGGAATCGGCGGCGCGGGACGCCGCGGTCCTGTGCTGGTGGCTCCCCACCTTCCGGGGAGCCGGCGAAGAGGCGGCGCCCGATCCGGACCGCGAGGTCGTGGTGGACGTGGGCGCGGTGCGCACCGAGCGCGACCTCCACGGTGTCCTCGCGCGGGAGCTGGGTTTCCCGTCGATCTACGGCATGAACTGGAACGCGTTCTGGGACGCGATCACCGGCCTCGTCGTGATGCCCCACCGCCTGCGCTTCGTCCACTGGTCCGCGTTGGAACGGCGCCTGCCGTCGGCCGCGACCACGCTGCGGGACCAGCTGAGGAGGTACGACGAAACGGTGCGCGGGATCGGCGTCGCCTACGACCGGTAGCCGGCCCCGGAGCGAGGCGGTGGTGCGGTCAGGGGGTGTCGGGGTCGAGGAGCGCGGCCGCCGCCGCGATGAAGGTGCCCGTCGCCTCCCTGGCCGCGTGCCGGCGGGCGTCGAGTTCGGCCCGGTCGGTGGCCCTGCGCAGGGCGTAGGTGGCGTCCGCGGCCTGCCGGGCGGACTCGGCCAACTCGGGTACCAGCACCTGGAGGCGTATGTGGGGCGCGGTGACGGCCGCGCGGGTCTCGTGGGACCTCGTCTGGGCCTCCAACTCGTGCGCGGTGCCGGGCGAGGTCAGCGTGAGCCGTTCCCGGTGGAACATCGCGGAGCGGTGCGCGTCGAGGGCGGCGGCGAAGTCGGTGACGGCGTCGAGCCGGTCCTGGCGATGGGACTGGGCACGCTCCTCGGCGCGCGCGGTGCGCGCCGAGCGGTGTTGCAGGAGGCCTGCTGTCAGGGCTCCGGCGAGGGTGCCGAGGACGGCGACGAGGGAAGGCCACAGGGAGGACATCGGGACGTGGATCCTTTCGGGCGTCGGGGCCGACCGCGAGGCGGGCGGGGCTCCGTCGGCGGTCGGGCGCATGCCGAGAGAGCGTCGCACGGGGGCCGAGGCCCTCTCGACCCCTTTCACGGGCACCGGGGGACCCGGGCCCACGAGAGCGTCGCAGGCCGCGGCTAGCATCCGCTGGTGAATCCCGAGCTGCTGTCGAACCTGGCCGTGCCCCTCCCACCGGGGCGGCTGATCACGTCCGACGAAGGGGACGCAGGCGCCCGGACCCTGTGGTTGAGCGACGGTGTCGCCCCTGCGGGGCTGTGGGGCCGGCTCGTCGCCGAGCACCACCGCTCGGGCGTGTGGCCGCTGTTGCTCGACGCGCTGGATCCGAGCGACGACGAGTTCCGCCCGTGGGGGTCGGGGGAGCTCTTCCCCGAGGGGATGTCCTCCCCGACGGACCACGATCCCGACGACGTCCTCGCCGCGTGGTGGGCGACCCTCACCGCGGGCGACGCGTACGACGACGCCCTCGACGTCAAGAGGCGCCTCGCCACCACCGCGCCCTTCGGCCAGGCGTGGCCCGGCCCGGCGATCGGCCGGGAAGGGGCGGTCGACCCGGTGGAAGCGGCCTGTGCGCTCGCCCGGACCTTCCTCGCCGATCACCCGCGCACCCGTCTGGGGCTGGTCGCCGCGCGCTCGGGCGCCGAGGCGCCGGCGGTCGCGGGTTGGCAGGGGCCCTGCAACCACGAGAACGACACCGCGCGGATCTCGGCGGTCCTGCGGGACTGGGAGATCCGGTTCGGAGCGCGTGTCGTCGCCGCGGGCTTCGACACGCTGCACCTCGGCGTCGCCGCGCCGCCGACGGGCGAGCGGGACGCCCTCCTGGTCGCGGCCGAGCACTTCGCCCTGTGCCCGGACAACATCCTGCAGGGCGACCGGCCGTACACACTGGCCGCGTACGCCGAACGGATCGTCGGAGCCCACCGCTGGGACTTCTGGTGGGACTGATCCCTCCGTACGTCCGGTCCCGCGGGACGGACCCGGACGGGCGTGCCCCAGGTTGGCGGGAATTGGACTTGTCAGGGTTCGCGATCCCCCTCTTGGCCTAACGCTTAGGTTAGGCTAACCTTCGTGTCGTGCAAGCCGGTGAAGAGAGATCAGCAGCAGGACGCCCCCGCGGGCATGAACTGTCGGCCACGGAAGTGACCGTGGCGTACGACGGCGTCGACGTGGTCCACGACGCGTCACTGGTGCTGCGGCCCGGAGAGGTCACCGTACTGGTCGGCCCCAACGGCAGCGGAAAGTCGACGCTGCTGCGCACCGTCTCGCGGCTCCAGCGACCCCGGACCGCGAAACTCGTCATCGACGCCGACATCGACGGCCTCGCCCTGTCGCCCCGTGAGTTCTCCCGCCGCGTGGCCCTGTTGACCCAGGGCCGACCCACCCCCAGCGGCCTGAGCGTACGGGACCTCGTGGAGTTCGGCCGCTACCCCTATCGCGGCCGCTGGGGCAAGGCCGACCCGGACGGCACCGCCGCCGTGGACCGCGCGCTCGCCCTCACCGGCGTCGCGGAGTTCGCGGACCGCGGAGCCGAGCACCTGTCGGGCGGACAGCTCCAGCGCGTCTGGCTGGCCGGCTGTCTCGCCCAGGAGACCGGCGTGCTCCTCCTCGACGAACCCACCACCTACCTGGACCTGCGCTACCAGGTCGAACTCCTCGACCTCGTACGCGACCTGGCGGACGACCACGGCATCGCGGTCGGCGCCGTCCTGCACGACCTCGACCAGGCCGCGGCCGTCGCGGACCGGATCGTCCTCCTCCGCGCCGGCCGGGTCATCGCCGAAGGCCTCCCCGAGGAGGTCCTCACCGGCCACCGGCTCACCGACGCCTACGGCATCCGCATCGAAGTGGATGCCGACCCCCTGACCGGCCTGCTGCGCACCCGCGCCATCGGCCGACACCACACGCGAAGCGAAAGGCTCAGTACCACCTCATGAGAAGGCTCCTCCTCACCGCGACGACCGCCACCGTCGCGGTCCTCACCCTGACCGCCTGCGGGACCACCGAGCCCGCCGCTGACGACAAGGCCCAGGCCAAGGGCGCGGCCGAGAAGATCTCCCTCACCGACGGCACCGGTACCAAGGTCGAGCTCGACGGCCCGGCCAAGACCATCGTCGCCACCGAGTGGAACGTCGTCGAGAGCCTCGTCTCGCTGGGCGTCGACCCCGCCGCCGTCTCCGACGTCAAGGGTTACAAGGCCTGGGACACCGCCGTTCCGCTCAAGAACGAGCCCAAGGACGTCGGCACCCGCGGCGAGCCGAGCATGGACGCCATCGCGGCCGTCAAGCCCGACCTCATCGTGGCCACCACCGACCTCCCGGCCGCCGCGGTCGACCAGCTGAAGAAGGTCGCGCCCGTCATCAACCTGAAGGCCGCGGACGCCGCGGACCCGATCGGCCAGATGAACAAGAACCTGGACCTCCTGGCCCAGGCCACCGGCACCACCGCCAAGGCCGACACCCTCAAGAAGGCCTTCGAGGCGAAGATCGCCGAGGGCAAGAAGGCGCTCGCCGACAAGGGCCTGGCCGGCCGGCCCTACGCCTTCGCCGACGGCTACGTCGTCTCCAACCAGGTCTCGATCCGCCCCTACACCAGCGGTTCGCTGATCGGCGGCGTCAACGAGAAGCTCGGGCTGAAGAACGCCTGGACCGTCGAGGGCGACCCGGCCTACGGCCTGGGCACCACCGACGTCGAGGGCCTCACCAAGCTCGGCGACGTCGAGTTCGCCTACATCGGCAACGACACCGACAAGGACAGCAACCCCTTCAGCGGCCAGCTGGCCCAGGACAAGGTGTGGACCTCGCTGCCCTTCGTCCAGAACAACAACGTGCACCGCATCCCCGACGGCATCTGGATGTTCGGCGGCCCCGAGTCGATGGGCAAGTACATCGACGCCGTCGTCGCCGCGCTGACGAAGTAACAGCATGGCCGTCACCACACTCACCCCCGCCACCCGTCCGTCGGCGGCCACGTCCCGGACCGGCGCAGCCGTGGTGACGGCCGTCCTGTGCCTGCTCGTCACGGCCCTCGCCGTCGCCGACCTCACCCAGGGCACCGCCCACGCCGGCGCCCCCGAGGTCTGGAAGGCCCTCACCGGCCGGGGAGACGCCACCGACACCTCCGTCGTCATCGCCTCCCGGCTCCCGAGGGCCGCCGCCGGACTGCTCGTCGGCGCCGTGCTCGGCATGGCCGGCGCCGCCCTGCAGGCCGTCACCCGCAACGTCATCGCCTCCCCGGACACCCTCGCGGTGAACTCCGGCGCCTACCTGGCGCTCGGCCTCACCGCCGTCACCGGGATCTCGCTGCCGCTGTTCGCCTCCTCCGGCATCGCCTTCCTCGGCGGACTCGCCGCGGCGGCCGTCGTCCTCGGCCTGTCCGGCCTCGGCGCCGGCACCGTACGACTCGTCCTCGCCGGCAGCGCCCTCACCCTGGGCCTCACGGCCGCCACCGAGGGGATGCTCCTGCTCTTCCCGCAGGAGACCACCGGCATCTACCACTGGAACCAGGGCAGCATCTCCCAGAACGGCTTCGACGGCATCCTCCAGGTGCTGCCGATCGCCCTCGTCGGCCTCGTCGGGCTGCTCCTCGTCGCCCGCCGGATCGACGCCCTGGCCCTCGGCGACGACGCGGCCCGCGGACTCGGCGTCCCGGTCCGCGCCACCCGCGTCACCGTCGTCGTACTCGCCTCCCTGCTGTCCACCGCCGCCGTCACCCTCGCCGGACCCATCGGCTTCGTCGGCCTGTGCGCCCCCGCGCTCGTCCGGCCGCTCGCCCGCCGCTTCCGCGCCTACACCAAGACGCGCGGCGCGCTCCCGGCCACGGCGCTCGTGGGAGCCGCCCTGGTCCTCGGCTCGGACGTGCTGCTGCGCGCCGTCGTCCCCGCCGACGTGGCCGTCGCCGTCCCCACCGGAGTCGTCACCAGCCTCGTCGGCGCCGTCTTCCTGATCGTCATGGCGACCAAGACCCGAGACACCGCCGGCACCACCGACACCGAGCGGCTGCGCATCAGGAGCCGTACGGCCTTCCTCGCCACCACGGGAGCCCTCGTCGTCGCCCTCGTCGCCGTCACCGTGGCGGGCGTCCTGCTGGGCGACAGCAAGCTGCTCCTCGGCGACGTCGTCAACTGGGCCCAGGGCAACGCCGGCCGGACCATCACCTTCGTGCTCGACACCCGGGTACCCCGCGTCGTCGCCGCGCTCCTCGCGGGCGCCGCCCTGGCCCTGGCCGGAACCCTCGTCCAGGCCGCCACCCGCAACCCCCTCGCGGAACCGGGCGTCCTGGGCGTCTCCGGCGGCGCGGCACTGGGCGCCGTACTCCTCGTGACCACCGTCCCCACGGCCGGCTCGTGGGGCCTGGCGGGCGCCGCCTTCGCGGGCGCCGCAGTCAGCGGCGCCGTCGTCTTCGGCCTCGCCGCACGGGGCGGGTTCCGGCAGAACCGGCTCGTCCTCGTCGGCTTCGGCGTGGCCACCGGCTCGGCCGCCCTGATCAGCATGCTGATCATCCTCACCGACCCGTTCAACGCCACCAAGGCGCTGACCTGGCTGTCGGGTTCCACGTACGGGCGCGGCTTCCCCGACGTGGTACCGCTCGCCGCGGTGCTCGTCCTCGGCCTGCTCCTCGCCGTCCGACGACGCGCCGACCTCGACCTCGTCTCCCTCGACGAGGACACCCCCCGGCTCCTCGGTCTGGACCCGGCGCGCGGCCGCCTGGCCTTCCTGCTGCTCGCCGTCCTGCTCAGCGCCACCGCGGTGGCCGCCGCCGGCACGATCGGCTTCGTCGGGCTCGTCGCCCCGCACGCCGCCCGGGCCCTGGTGGGCCGCCGGCACGTCAGGGTGGTCCCGGTCGCGGTGCTGCTCGGCGCCGTCCTCGTCTGCGTCGCGGACCTGGTCGGGCGGACCGTGATCGCCCCGACCCAGATCGGCGCCGGAGTGATGACGGCCCTGATCGGTACGCCGTACTTCCTCTACCTGTTGGTCCGCAGCCGAGGCCGCGACCAGGGCCGCCCGTAGGCCGTCGGATTTTCGGCCACCACGCGAAGGCGGCCCGTACGGATCTTCCGTACGGGCCGCCTTCGCGTGGTGGTTCGTGCCGGAGCGCGGAACGACGCGTGCGCCGTCACGAATCGAAGCACGTGGGGGCGCACGACCGGACGGCGTGAGCTCTGTACGCGCCCCTGGCCGAACGGCCAAAATGCGCCTGCCGACGGCCTTTTGGCCGGAACGCCACGTACCCCGCCGTCAAGTCACCGGGAAGCAGGTCGGCTGCCGTGCTGCTGCGTTTGCCCACGTCCGTGTCCGAAGCACAGGAGTGCATGGCCGAGGGAGCGGTGCCGATAGGCGGCGCCACCCTGGTGTGGGCCACCTGGCAGCGGGACGGCTTCCCCGCCCAGGCCATGTCACTTCGCGATCTCCCCGAGGCCAACGGGATCGGGGCCGAGACCCTGGGCGCCGCCGTCGTGCTGAACCGCGTGGACGACCGGGTGCCCGAGGTGCTGCGCAAGGCCGCCGCCGGCGTGGGAACCGGAGCCGTGCGCCGCACGGCCACGGTCGGGGGCAACCTCGTCGGCAGCACGCTGCGTTGCCTGCTGCCCGCGGCGCTCGTCCTGGACGCCCGCGCCGTGATCCTCGAACCGGAGGGCGTCCACACCACCGACCTGGCCGAAGTCCTGGCCAAACGCCATCTGCTGCTGAGCCTGGGCTGGCGCACGCCCATCGCGAGCAACCACCACAAGGCGCCGGACGAGGCGGGCGGGCCGCCGCCCCTGGTGGTGGCGGCCGCCCTGCACCGCGAGGAGGGCGGACAGGGCGGACACCGGCGCCTGCGCGTGGCCGTCCGCGACGAGGGCGAGCTGTTCGGCGGCGGCGTCAGGTGCCGCACCACGGCCGAGGAGGATCTCCGCGCCCTGCGCGAAGGCCGTTTGGCCCGTCTCTCGGACACCGCCTGGGAAGTGGTCCGACGGCAGGTCACGCAGCTGCTGACGCCTCCCGAGGGCAGGCCGGAGACCGGAACGGGGACCGGGGCCCAGAGCGCCGGGTAGGGGCGGTTCGCGGGGGAGGGGGCCCACCTCCACGGGCGAGGCCCCCTCGGTGGGTCGGGCGTCGGGGCGTCGTCCGCCGCCCGCGCCGGCCCGGGGTGCTACGTCGGCCGCTTCCTCGGCCGGGGGCGGGCGTCCAGGAGCGCCCACCAGGCGTGGCCGTCGTGGTCGAGGTGGGCGCCGCAGGCGTCGACCGTGCGCAGGGACACGACCTCCGGCGGGACCCGTCCCACCACGCCCCCTTCGCCGACCCGGTGGTTCAACACCATGACGAGGATCTCGCCCTCCTGATCGGCGAGGTGGACGCTGACGCGCTTGCCGCCGGCCGCCACGGCCGTGTCGACCAGCCCGTGGACGGCCTTGAGGAAGTCGTGCTCGTCCAGCAGCGGACAGCCCCACCCGGCGACGGCCAGCGCCGCCTGCCCGGCGGCCTTCCTCGCCGCCCACCGGTCCGCCCGGAACGCCCACACCCTCGCCCGCCGGCTCGTCACCACCAGCCGGGGAGGCACCCCGGTGACCGACGTCGGCCCCGCCGCCGCCTTCGCGGGGCAACTCGGCGCAACCTCGGGACCCTTGGCTTCCACGACCTCGCTCATACCCCACCACGCTACGCCGCCGCACCACCACCCCGCACCGGTGTCGACCACAGTGGTCCGCCGCGCACCCGTACGAGGGGCGCCCGCGCGGCGCCCGGGCGCCGTCGGGGAACCGGCCCTCCCCGCCACGGTGTCCGCATGCCGGTCCCGTCGTACGCGGACGCGGGCGGATCGTCATGATGGGCCCATGATGCACAGCGACGACGACCAGCACACCGACTCGCCGGCGATAGCCCTGCTCAAGGAGGTCGGAGCGGAGACGACCAAGCACTCCGGCGGCACGCTCCTGGCCCACCTCCTGCGCGTCGAGGCACTGCTCGCCGCGTGGGGCGCGCGGCCCGCACTGCGGACCGCGGCGCTGTGCCACGCCTTCTACGGCACCGACGGACTGCCGCAGGCGCTCCTGGAGCTGTCCGAGCGCCACCGCCTCGTCGAGGCGATCGGTGCGGAGGCGGAGGAACTCGTCTACTTCTACGCCGGCTGCGACCGAGCGGCCTCCTACCCCACGCTTGCCGCACCGGACGGCGAGCCGGTGACCTTCCGGGACCGCTTCACCGGCGAGGAGTTCACGCCGTCCGCGCAGCAGCGCCGCGACTTCGCCGAGCTGACCGTGGCCAACGAACTGGACCTGGCCAAGGTGAACGAGTCCTTCCGCGAGCGCAACGGGGCGGGCCTGCTGGAGCTGTTCACGAGCTGGGCGCCCCTGCTGTCGGAGGCGACCCGCCGCGAGGTGACCGAGGTCCTCGGCTGACGGTCCGATCCGCGCCCCGGGGAACGGGACCCGGAGCGCCTCGCCCGTCGACGGGACGCCGGGGCTGCCCGGCAGGGGGTTGTCAGTGGCGCGGGCCATGATCGCCGCATGGACGAGACAGAACGTTTCGACGCGGGCGCGGGCGCGGGCGCAGACGGGGACGCGGACGGGGCCGGCGCCCGTGCCCTGCGCGACATCGCGTACCGCCATCTCGACGAGGAGGCGGCCCGGCGGTGGGGTGCGCTGGTGCGGCCCTCCGTGTGGCTCGCCCGCGAGGAGGAGTCGTGGGGCGCGCGAGGAGGGCCGACGGTGGCCCGCCTGGGCGGGCGGCCCCCACTGTCCGCGGACGAGCCGTGGCCGGCGGACCGCGACGGCGCGCCGATGGCCTTCGTCGCCGCCGTGGACTGCGGGGCGGTGGCGCGCGCCGGCGGGCTCGACCTCCCGTTGCCCTCGGAGGGCGTTCTCGCCTTCTTCGCCTCGACGCCCTGCGCGGAAGGCGGTGCGGGCGGCTCCGCCGGGGGCCGGTGCCCGGGCCGGGTCCTCCACCTCCCCGCCGGGACGCTCGACACGGAGCACCCGGCACCGCCCTCCGTGCCGGTGTTTCCTCGTGTCCCCCTGACCGCGTGTCGCGAGCCGAGCGCGCCGTTTCCCGACCATCCGCGCGTCCGACAGGCCTTCGGCCTGCACACGGCCGAGGAGTTCCACGACCACCCGCTGAACGACCAGTCCTTCGTCGACGAGCTCGCCGAGTACGGGCACCGCTTCGAGAACCGGATCGGCGGTTACCCGGCGGCCTCCTCCGCCGCCGCGTACGAGGCCGGTGCGGGGCCCGCGGCGCACCCGGCGGGAGGCCGCCCGCGACAGCCCGGTGCCGAGGAGACCGACCGGGCGGCGCGGTGGGTCGCGCTCGCGCAGTTCCAACGCGACCCCGCGGGCGGCATGTCGGCCGCACCGCGGCCGGGCGGGACGCGCACCGCCCGCCGGGGCGTGCTGCTCTGGCTGATCCGCCCCGAGGACCTCGCACGGCGGGCCTTCGAGGAGGCAGTCCTGTTCCGCGCCCCGTGAACGGGACGCACCGCCCCGCCGCGCGCCCACCCCCGGGTCGGCGTGCCCACCCCCCGGGTCGGCGTGCCCGCGGCCCCGGTCAGCGGGATCGGCCGCGGACCCTGATCCGCAGGTAGAGGTCGCCCGTCGAGCCGGACAGCGCGCCCGTGTCGCCCTTCCCCGGGACCCGGAGCCGGTCGCCCTGGCGCACCCCGCCCCGGACGGCCACCTTGACGGTCTCCTGCGCCGGGGCCACGCCGTGACCGGAGCAGCCCGGGCAGGGCGTCGGGGTGACGGCGCCCAGTCCCAGGCAGCGCAGGCAGTGGTCGAGCCCGCGTACGTACCCGGCGCCGCGGCAGGGCTCGCAGCGGTACCAGGCCGCGGTGCGGCGGCGCTCCTCGGGGATGCCCGCGCCCCGGCACCGGCCGCAGGTGACCAGCCGGGTCGTGACGACCTCCCGTACCCCGCCGGCCAGGGCCCGGCGCGGCCACAGCGTCAGCGTCTGCTGCGTGTCCGCGCCGGGGCGGGCCGGGTTCGGCGGGCGCAGTTCCAGGAACCGGCGCCGGGAGCGCAGCGCCCGGCGGTACTCCGGTCCGTCCTCCACGGTCGTGTCGGCCGTGGAGGCGCTGATCCCGCGGAAGGTGACGGTCAGATAGAGGTCGCCGGGCAGTCCGCCCCGTCGGCCGGGCTCCCCCTTGCCGGTCAGGCGCAGACGCTGGTCCTCCCGCACCCCGGCCGGCACGCGGACGTCCAGGGTGGCAGGGACCCGACCGACGTCGCAGGCCGGGCAGGGCGTCGAGGGCAGGGCCGTACGCCCGCGGCAGCCCTGGCACACGCCCCGGCTGCCGTACCGGAAGCCGGTGAGGCAGCCCGCCGGACAGCGCCGACCCGGGCCGCTGCCCGGAGCGGCGCCGGTGCCCCCGCAGTCGAAGCACGGCTGGTCGGTGGTCATCCGGGTGACGGTGCCGCGGGCGGCCTCGTCGAGGCCGAGCGGCAACAGGAGCGTACGGTCCGGCCCGCGTTCGGGTCCGACGTCCGCGGTTCCGGGGGCGAGGTGACGGCCCAGCGCCCGCTCCCGCCACAGCGCCCGCCGGTCCGGGCGGGACAGCCCCGTGGGGGTGCTGGGCTGGAGGGCGAACAGCCTGCGCGGCGGTCGTACGGGCGCCTCCTCACCCGTGCCCGCGGGCGTGTCCCGGTCCCCTGGGCGCACCCGGGTCCAGGGACGGGTGCGGGAGGCGCCGCCCGCACCGGCCCGGGGGTCGAACCTGGTCCTCGTCGACTCCCGCGCGAGCCGCTCCCCGGCCGTGTCCGCGTCCCGGTCCTCGGCCGCCAGCCGCTGGATGCGTTGGATGCGCCCGACGATGTCGCCCGCGATGTCGCGCGGCAGCCACGGCTCCCCGACGGGGACGGTCACGTCGTTCGGCCCCGCCGTCCCGGCCGGGGCGCCGCGCCGGTCGTCGATGCGCCGCAGCAGCTCGGACAGCGGCGGGCGCGCCTCCGGCGTGGCGTCGAGGCAGGAGCTCACCAGCGCCCTGCGGTGCGGGTCGAGCCCGTCGAGCAGGGGGGTGGAGTTGACGGTGCTCGCCCCGTACGCGTGCCGGCCGGTGCCGGCGTACGCGAGGACGGCGCCCAGCGCGAAGACGTCCGAGGCGGCCACCGCCTCGTGGCCGAGCTGCCGTTCCGGGGCCATGTAGCGCAGCGTGCCGATGGCGCCGCCCCGGGTCAGGCCCGTTTCGTCGGCGGTGCGGGCGATCCCGAAGTCGATCAGCCAGGGCCGGGTCTGGTCCAGCAGGACGTTGGCGGGGGTGAGGTCGCGGTGGAGCACCCCGACCTGGTGGACCCCGAGCAGGGCCTCGGTCAGGCCCCGGGCCAGCAGCCACCAGCTGTACCCGGGCAGAGGTCCGTGCGCGGCCACGGCCTGCCCGAGGTCCGGGCCGGCGACGTACGCCACGGCCAGCCAGGGCACCTCGGCGTGCGGGTCGGCGGCCAGGATGGGCACCACGCCGGGGCCGCGGACCTTCCACGCGGCCCGTACCTCGCGGGCGAACCGTTCACGGTGCACCCGGTCGCCAGCGAGCGCGGGATGCACCATCTTGACGGCGAGGTGGCGCCCGCCGTCGTCCCGCGCCAGGTAGACCCGCCCCATGCCGCCCGCGCCGAGTCGGCGTACCACCCGGTACCCGCCGACCTCCCGCGGATCGTCCGCCTCCAGGTCCTTCAACAGTCCCCCGCCCGCTCTCGTGCCCCGTGCCGCCCGCTCGTCGGCGGGTCCTCGCACGGGTGCCAACTCTAGTTCCCGACGGCGGTGTGATGTCCGCCTGTTCGACAGCCCTGTCCAACGGCGCTTTTCGGCCAGACAATGGGGGGAAGGCCGGAAAGGAAACCCATGACCATCGAAGTCCCCGACGTCGCGCACCGCCCCGAGAGCCGGGCGGAGCGGACCGTCACGGCCCTCGACACCCGCGTGGACGCGGACTGGGCGCTCCACACGGCCGTCCACGGCGCGCACGACCTGACCGCCGAGAACCACGAACGGCGCGCCCGGGCCGTACACGCCGCCGCCATGGGGCTGGGACCGGCCGGCTGCGCGGCGTCCGCCGGGGTGTCCGAGGCGCTGCTGGCGAGCTGGCGTGCGAAGAGCCCGGTGTTCGACGCGGCCATGGCATCGGCCGCGGCGTTCGCGTCCGTGGAGAAGGTCGCCACGCCCGGCCGGCTCAGCGGCATGAGCCTGGGCCTCCTCCTCCAGGTGGTGGCCCGCGGTACGGCGATGGCCAAGGCGGTCGGGGTGGTGGGTCTCACGGCCGAGCAACTGCGGCGCCTGCGCGAGCGCAACCCGGACGTCGACCAGCTGGTCCGCGCGGCGATGGGGCTGTCGCTCTCGCGGCGGGCGGCCACCCGCGGCAAGCGCACCTCCCACTACCGGCTGATCGAGCGGCAGGCCGGCCGAGGCCGCCAGGGGTAGGCGCGACGCGTCGCGTCGCGGGTCCACCCCGCGACGCGACGCGCGCGGGGTGGACCCGCGCGGTGGACGGCGAGGTGAGGGGCCGCACCCCCGGCGTCATGCCTGGACGTCGTACGCCGTCCCGCCGCGCACGGCGGGCAGTGAAGGCGGGGACGACCGGGAGAGCGGGTCGGTCCCGTCGGCGCGCGTGCCCGCCGCGTGGAGCCGGAAGGAGCGGCGGTAGGCGGCTGGCGTGGTGTGCACCAGGGCCCGGAAGCGCCTGCGGAGGTTGGCCGCCGAGGACAGTCCGGTCCTGGCCGCGATCGTCTCGACGGCCAGATCCGTCTCCTCCAGTAGGGCCCGGGCCGCCATGACCCGCTGCCGGAGCAGCCAGTTGCCGGGGCTGGTGCCGAGCTGCTCGGTGAACCTCCGGGCGAGCGTGCGCGCGGAGACGGCCCCGAACGCGGCGAGGTCGTCGACGCTCAGCGGCTCGTGCAGACGCCGCGCGGCCCAGTCCAGTACGGGTGCCAGCGAGTCGGGGACGCGGTCGGCTAGGGGCGGCGTCGCGTACTGGGCCTGCCCGCCCTCGCGATGGGGCGGCATCACCATGTGCCGGGCGACCTGGGCGGCGTAGGCGGCGCCGTGGTCGGTACGGATCAGGTGCAGGCACAGGTCGACGCCCGCGGCCGTGCCCGCGCTCGTCGAGACGTCGCCCAGGTCGACGTAGAGCACGTCCGGCTCGACGCGGACCCCGGGATACCGGGCGGCGAGTTCGTCGGCCATGCGCCAGTGGGTGGTCGCCCGGCGGCCCTCCAGCAGCCCGGCCTCCGCGAGGAGGAAGGCGGCGGAGCACAGGGCGACGATGCGCGCACCGCGCTCGTGCGCCCGCCGCAGCGCGTCGACGACACGGGGCGGGGCGGCGCCCGAGCGCCCCACCCAACCGGGGACGACCACCGTCCGGGCCCGCTCCAGGGCCGACAACCCGTGTGTCACCGCCATGTCGTAGCCCGCCAACGTCGGCAGGGGGCCGGGCCGCTCCGCGCACACCTCGAACGTGTAACGGGCCGGCAGACCGGGGCGGTCCAGCCCGAACACCTCGGCGGCGCAGGCCAGTTCGAACGTGGACTGCGGAGGCAGGAGAAGGCACACCACGCGGTGAAGGCTCATGGCAGGAAAGTACCCCTCCGCGTCGATCCGGACTCTGGGGCGAAGGGGGAACGGCCGCGAGCATGTTCTCCATGACCCGAGCATCATCCGACGGCGTGCGGATCGTCCACGTCGAAGACATCGAGGCGACCGAGGTCGCCCCCGGAATCGTCCGCAGGCCCCTGGCCGCCACCGCGTGGGCGCGCGGCTGGGTCTACGACTTCGCCCCGGGCGCGCGATGGCCCGAAGAGGACGTGCACGACACCGAGGAGCGCTACTACGTGGTGTCCGGCGAGTTCATCGACTGCGGCCGGCGCCTCCCGGCCGGCAGCTACGTCGTCTTCGCACCGGGCAGCGCGCACCGCCCCCGCACGGAGACCGGGGCGCGCATGATCGGCATCACGATCCTCGGGTGACCGACCGGCGGCCCCTGGCCCACGCCCACCCGCCGCCCCACACGTCCGTCCCCACACCCACCCACCTGGCGAAAGGATCCTCCTCTCGTGTTCGGCACACTCCTGCTCATCGCCGTTCCCGCCCTGCTGTTCAGGCTGCTGGGCGCCCTCGGCGTCGGACGGTTCGCGACCTGGAGGGTGTCCGTCCTGCACGGTCTGGCGGTCATGCTGGTGTTCACGGCGAGCGCGCACTTCGTGCCCTCCGGCGCGCTCCCGATGCCCGGCCACCAGGACCTGGTCGCGATGGTTCCGCCGTACGTGCCGTTCCCCCGCCTCACGGTGTACGCGACGGGCGTCCTGGAACTCCTCGGCGCCGCCGGGCTCGTCCGGGAGACCATCCGGCCGACGGCCGGGCTCGCCCTCGCCGTGCTGTTCGTCCTGCTGCTCCCGGCCAACATCCACGCGGCGCTGGCGCACGTCCCGCCGGGCGGCGAGCCGGCGACGCCGCTGTGGTTCAGGGTTCCCGAACAGGCGCTCTTCATCGGCGTCGCGCTGTGGGCCTACGTTCCGACCCGCTTCGCGGCAGCCCGCCGACGGTCCGGCGGGCTCCCGGCTTAGTCAGGGGGGTGGGGCGCGGTCCCGGTCGTCCGGGCGCCGGACGAAGTCCGTGCGCCCAACCCCCTTGCGCAATGGTCAAGAAGTGTTGACCATTGGGGGCATGCCAACCGATGATCTTCCCGAGACGTTTCACGTCACCACGGACGAGCAGCTGCGCGCCGTCTCCAACCTCACCCGCCACCGGATCATGGCCGTGCTCCGCTTCGAGCCCGCGACCATCACCCAGATCGCCGAACGCGTGGGCCTCGCCAAGGGCAGTTCCAGCTACCACGTGCGCCTGCTGGAGCGGGCCGGACTGGTGAAGGTCGTCCGCACGCGGAAGGTCCGGGGGGTCACCGAGCGGTACTACGCCATGGCCGCGCGGTCGATCGTGCTGCCGGACCCGGGGGAGGGCGGCCCGGACGTCCTGATGCGGCACGCGGTCGCCGACCTGGAGGCGTCACCCGCGCAGGCCGAACGGCACGTGCGCATGGCGCACCTGAGGCTCACCGACGAGCAGTTCGCGGAGCTGGGGGCGCGCCTGGAGGCCCTCGCGGACGAGTACCGGGCACTGTCCGACCCCGCGCTGGCGGACGCGTCGCTCGTGTTCGCGCTGTTCCACCCCGCGACGGGCGACGACACCGAAGGGGAGGCCAAGTGACCCGAGACCCGAAGAAGAAGATGCCGGCCGGGTTCGGCCGGCTGTGGACGGCGCAGACGGTGTCCTCGCTCGGAGACGGGGTGACCCACGCCGCGCTGCCGCTGATCGCGCTGACGCTGACGCGCGACCCGATGGCACTCGCCGTCGTCGCGGCCGCCGGAACGCTGCCGTGGTTGCTCTTCGGGGTGATCGGCGGCGCGCTGGTGGACCGCTGGGACCGTCGGCGCACGATGTGGGTCGCGGACGCGGCGCGCGCGGCGCTGCTCGTCATACCGGTGGCGGCTGCCGCGCTCGACGCGCTGAGCGTCCCCCTGCTCGCGACCGTCGCCTTCCTCCTCGGCCTCGGCGGCCTCTTCTTCGACACGGCCGCCACGGCCTACCTCCCGGACCTGCTCGGCCGCGACCCCGCGCTCCTGGAACGCGCCAACTCCCGCCTGCGCGGCACCCAGACCGCCGCCTCCGGCTTCGCCGGGCCGCCCGCGGGCAGTGCGCTGCTCGCGCTCGGGCGGGCGGTCCCCCTGCTCGCCGACGCGGTGTCGTTCGCGCTCTCCGCCCTGCTCGTACGGTCGCTTCCCGCAGCCCCCAGACCCGAGCCGCAGGCCCGCGAGTCGCTGCTGCGACAGGCGCGCGCCGGCGCCTCGTACGTGTTCCGCGACCGGCTGCTGCTCGGCCTCGCCTTGCGTCCGGCGGTCGGCAACGTCGCCTTCCTCGCCGTGGAGACCGTCCTCGCGCTCTTCGCCCACGAGCGGCTCGGCATCGGCGCCCTCGGCTTCGGCCTGCTCCTTACCGCGGAGGCCGCCGGCGGCCTGCTCGGCGCGGGCATCGCCTCCTTCCTCGGCCGACGCCTGGGCACCGGCACCGCGCTGACCTGCACGGCCGCGATCGAGGGACTCGCCATCCTGGGCCTCGCCGCCGCCCCCGACGCGTACGTCGCCGGCTTCGCGCTGGCCGTCTGCGGCGCGGGCATGGGCGCCACGATGGTGCTCGCGCCCTCCCTGCGCCAGGCGATCGTCCCCGCCCACCTGATGGGCCGGGTCGCCTCGACCTCCCGCATGCTCTCCATGTGCGCCGCCCCGTTCGGCGCCTTCCTGGGCGGCTGGTTGGCCACCGCCCACGACGTGCGCACCCCGCTCTACGCCGCCGCCGGGCTCCTCCTCGCCATGACCGCCGTCACCGCGACGATGACCGGCAACCGCCGGGTGGAGGCGGCGCTGCGCGCCGCCTCCCCGGAGTCCGCGGATCCCGTCCGGGAACCTGTCGCCGAGGGTGCCGGGGTCCTCGCCGGTCCTCGCGTCAGTACGACGGCGGGGGAGGGCCCTGCGTGAGGATCCGGGCCGCGGCGAACTCCTCGCGCCAGGCCTCCTCGGCCACTTCCAGGTAGCCGTACGCGTCCTCGCCGACCGGGATCCGCAGCGGAGTGGGACCCTCGGCCGCGACGATCCCCAGGACCCGCGCGGCGAAGTCCTCGGGGCGCCCGGTCTCCGGGTGGTCCGCGAGGCCCCGCGCGCCTTCGAGCATCTCGCGGTTGGTCACGTCGTAGGCCGGGATCCGCCGGTGCGCCTCGCGCATGGACGTGCCGTAGCGCGTGGCGAACATGCCCGGCTCGATCACCGTGACGCGGACGCCGTGCGGGGCGCCCTCCACGGCCAGGGCCTGGCTCATGCCCTCCAGCGCGTGCTTTCCGGCGACGTAGGCGGCCAGCCCCGGGAACGCCATGCGGCCCACCACGGAGGAGACGTTGACGATGTGCCCGTGGCCCTGCGCGCGCATCAGGGGCAGGACGAGGCGGGCGAGCCGCCACGGGCCCACCACCAGGGTCTCCAACTGGTCGCGCAACTCGGCGTCCGACACCTCCTCGACGGCGCCGAACAGCCCGACGCCCGCGTTGTTCACGAGGACGTCGATGCCGCCGAGGCGGTCGGCGGCGAACCGTACGGCCTCCTCGCAGGAGGCGGCGTCGCGCAGTTCGAGCGGGATCGGCACGATCCGGCCCGGCCAGGAGGCGGCGAGGTCCTCCAGATCGGCGGTCTTGCGCGCGGTGACCGCCAGTTCGTCACCGGCCCGCGCCGCGGCCGTGGCCAGGGCGTGGCCGAGCCCCGAGGAGCATCCTGTGATCAGCCAGCGTCGTCCCATCGTTCCCCCGTGACCGTCGAGCCGCTTCGGATGTGGTGGTGACGGTCATGGTCGAGGCGCGAGGGCGCGCGGTCATCACCTCGCGCGGGGGCGTGCGGAGGCGCGCGGGCGCACACGCGGCAGGGTGCCGCGCGCCCCACCCGTGCCGAGGCCCCCGGCCCGGCCGCCCTCAGACGGCTTCGGTGGCGAAGAGTTCCAGGTGGGAGCAGTGCGGGCAGCGGTACGCCTCGATGCGGCGCCGGGGCCGCCCCAGCCGCTTGGCACCCCCGAACAGGCCGCGCTCCAGGGGGCCGGCGATCCAGCGGGCGTACCCCCGGGCCCCCTCACCGGCGTCCTCGACGAATCCCGGTTCCAGGCCGACACCACCGCAGTACGTACACCTCATCGCGTCCACCGGGCGAGTCTACGAACCGTGACGCCGCCCACCCCGAAGAGGGCCGGGTGGGCGGACCCGGCGGCCGCCCGCTGAGCGGGCACCGGCCGGAGTGCGCGACGGAAATGGCCGGCATGTGCATGACGAGTCGGTGAATTCCGGGGCTACGTTCTTAGGGCTCCGGAGGGGCGGCCGTCCGAACGCACGCGCCACGGACGGGCGGTGGCGGCGTCTCCGGTGCCCCGGCTCCGTCGAGGCGCCGGGTCCCCCACACCATGAAGGAAGACGACCATGACCCTGGGCACCTGGCTGAGAGTCGGCACCTCCGCCGCCGCGCTGGTCCTCGCGGCGGCCACCGCCGCGACCGCGGCACCCGCACCCGCACCCGCGGACACCAACGCGGCGGTCGTGACGCTCCGTTACGACGACAGTCGAGCCGTCGGCTGGGAAGCGGCCGTCACGGCCGGCGTCGCCACCTGGAACGCGAACGTCGGCAACGTGCGGCTGGTGAAGGCCGCCCCCGGCGTCCGGGCCGAGATCGTCATCGTGGCCACCACCGGCTGGCCGCAGGCCACCCTCGGCCCGGTTCGTCCGGGCCGACAGGTGCGGGTCGAACTCGGCTCGCAGGCCGTGAGCCAGGGGTACGACAAGACCCGCATCGCCGCGCACGAGCTGGGCCACAGCCTGGGCCTCCCGGACACCAAGCCCGGCCCGTGCTCGCAGCTGATGTCCGGATCCAGCGCGGGGACGGCCTGCACCAACGCGGTGCCCAACGCGACCGAGCGCTCCCGCGTGCAGAACGCGTACGCGAACGGCCTCGCCACGGTCGTGCCGATGGACGGCAGGGTGCTCGTCGACGCCCCCTGATCGGGGGCGTCGTCGGCGTCGGCGTCCGCGTCGGCCGCCGGGCCGGCGCGGGACCCGGCCGGGACGTGACTCCCGGAGGGCGCCCGCGCCGGCCCACCGCCGAGCCCGGACGGCGGGTCGAAACCGTGTGCGCGGACCGGCGTGCCGTAGTACTCCTGGGGGAGTCCCACAGGTGCCCCTCCACTCGATCGGAGTCGTCGGATGGCCGTACGCCGTGTCGTGCCCAACGTTCAGTCGCAGGCGGTGCGGGAGAGCCGGGAGTTCTACGGCCTGCTGGGGTTCGAGGAGGTCATGAACCACGGCTGGATCATGACCCTCGCCTCGCCCTCCCATCCGGCGGCGCAGATCAGCTTCATGACCGCCGACCTGACCGCGCCGGTCGCACCGGACCTGAGCGTGGAGGTCGACGACGTGGACGCGGCCTACGCGCTCATGCGGGAACGCGGCGCCGAGATCGTCCACCCCCTGCGGGACGAGGAGTGGGGGGTCCGACGCTTCTTCGTCCGCGACCCCAGCGGCCGCGTCATCAACGTACTGTCCCACCGCTGACACCGGCCGGGAGCGTGGTTCGTGGCGGTCGGCGGCGCATAATGCACCGCATGACTCAGTCGTCTCCTCACCGACACCACGCCCTCGACTACGTGGAACTGACGGTCACCGACCTCGAGCGGGCCAAGCGCTTCTACGCCGACGCGTTCGGCTGGGAGTTCAACGACTACGGGCCGGGTTACGCTGGCATCCGGGACGCGCGGGGCGAGGGCGCTCGCGAGGTGGGCGGTCTGTGCGCAGGCCCCGAGGTGCGGGCGGGAGGACCGTTGGTGCTGCTCTACTCCTCGGACCTGGACGCGTCGGTCGAGGCGGTGCGGAAGGCGGGCGGCCGCGTCGTGAACGGGCCGTACGGGTTCCCCGGCGGGCGCCGGTTCCACTTCGCCGACCCGTGCGGGAACGAACTGGGCGTCTGGGCCGAAGCGTAGTTCCGCTGTGCCCCACGCCGGCAGGGCGGTGCGGGGCAGGCCGTCGCGTCCCGCGGCCACCCCGTCGCCGCAGCCCCGGTCGCACCCGCGCCGCGCCGTCGACGGGGTTTCGGGTCTACGCGCGGGCTCTGGTCAGGCGGTCGTGGCACGCGTCGACAGCGCGCGCGATCCGCCGGTCGCTCGACCGGGCGGCCGGCTCGGCGAAGACCGCGACGGGTGTGGCAGACACCCGCCCGTAGCCCTCGCCCGCCGATTCCACCAACGCGTCGGCCACACCCGTCACTTCGTCCGCCAGGTTCCCTGCCCCCGTTCCCGTCGACCGCGACCCTCGACCCGCGACCCTCGCCACCGCGCGCCGTCAGGGTCGGCCGGTGGGGCGCAGTTCGCGTTCGAGGGCGGACAGGGCGAACGCGTGCGCGGAGGTGTGCTGCCAGCGGGAGCGTCCGAACATCACGTCCTCGGCGAGCCCGCTCAGCATGGCCACGGCCCGGATGGTGAACCCGGGCAGGTCGACGTCGGCGAACTGCCCCAGGTCCCGACCCTCGCGCACGATGGCCTCCAGGCGCTCGTCCCAGCCGTCGAGGAGCTCGGTGAGGATCCGGTGGCCCGCCTCGTCGTGGCGCTGGGCCAGGACCTGCGTCCACAGCGCGTAGCGTTCGTCGCCCTGGTGGCGGGGCAGGTACGAGCGGACGAACAGGTCCAGCTTCTCGGCGGGGGAAGAGGCCCGCTCGGCGGCCTCCTGGAGCCGGCTCCACAGGTCCGCCTGGCTCCACGCGAGGACTTCCAGCAGCAGCCGGTCCTTCTTGCCGAAGTGGTAGTGGATGTGCCCGGTGCTCATCCCGGCCCGCTCGGCGATGTCCGACATCCGCAGGGCCGCCGCGCCCTTCTCGGCTATGACGCTGACGGCGGCCCGCATCGCCCGACCCCGCGCCTCGTCCCCGCTGGGCTGGCGCTTCCTGTCGATCGGCGTCGGGGCCGCGGAGCGCGAGGGTCCGGTCTCTGACGTCGCCATGAGCTCACTTTCGGTAACGGGATCCAGGCTCCAAGTCTAGGTTCCGAAAATCTAGATTCTTGACCTAGACTGAAAATCAAGTCAGCCTGATGGAGAAGGCGCCGCCCCTCGGTCGCCCCTCGGCCGGCCTGACGCCCCACGGCTCGCCCGTCCGACCCGACCACCCTGGAGACACCCGCATGACGCGTGGATTCGATGTAGTGGAGACCTGTATCGCCGACCTGCGCGCGGCGCTGGAGAAGGGCGAGACCACCGCCGTCGGGCTGCTCGACGCCTATCTCGCGCGGATCGACGCCTACGACCGGCCCGGCACGGACACCGCCCTGAACGCGATGGTCGTGATGAACCCGGACGCCCGCGCGGAAGCCGAGGCCTCCGACGCACGCCGCGCGCGCGGCGAGACGCTCGGCCCGCTGGACGGCATCCCCTACACCGCCAAGGACAGCTACCTCGCCAAGGGCCTCACCGCCGCGTCCGGCTCCCCGGCCTTCGAGCACCTCGTCGCCCAGCGCGACGCCTTCGCCATCGAACGGCTGCGCGCCGGCGGCGCCGTCCTCATCGGCCTGACCAACATGCCGCCCATGGCCAACGGCGGCATGCAGCGGGGCGTGTACGGCCGTGCGGAGAGCCCGTACAGCGCCGACTGGCTCACCAGCGCCTACGGCTCCGGCTCCTCCAACGGCTCCGGCACGGCGACCGCGGCGTCCTTCGGCGCCTTCGGCCTCGGCGAGGAGACCTGGTCCTCGGGCCGCGCCCCCGCCTCGAACAACGCGCTGTGCGCCTACACGCCCAGCCGCGGCGTGATCTCGGTCCGCGGCAACTGGCCGCTCGTACCGACCATGGACGTCGTCGTGCCGCACACCCGCACCATGGCCGACCTTCTCGAACTGCTCGACGTCCTCGTCGCCGACGACCCGCACACGCGCGGGGACCTGTGGCGCGCCCAGCCGTGGGTGGCGCTGCCCGCACCCTCGCGGGTGCGCCCCGCCTCCTACCCGGCCCTGGCACCCGCCGGCGCCGAGGCCGCGTCCGACGCGCTCGCCGGCAAGCGCGTCGGCGTACCCCGGATGTACATCAACGCCGACCCCGACGCCGGAACCAACCCCGACGGGGGCATCGGCGGCCAGACCGGTCAGCGCATCGACACGCGCCCCTCCGTCATCGCCCTGTGGGAAGCGGCGCGCCGCGACCTGGAGGCCGCCGGCGCCGAGGTCGTCGAGGTCGACTTCCCCGTCGTCTCGAACTACGAGGCCGACCGCCCCGGCGCCCCCTCGCTGCTCACCCGCGGACTCGTCAGCCGCGAGTACCTCACCTTCGAGATCGAGGACCTGTCCGCCTGGGCCTGGGACGACTTCCTGCGCGCCAACGGCGACCCGGCGCTCTCCACCCTGGCCGAGGTCGACGGCGCCCGCATCTGGCCCAAGGAGGAGGGCGAGCTGCCCGACCGCTACGACGGCTTCGACGACACCATCGGCGACTACCCGCGCTTCGTGCGCGAGCGCCCCTACGCCTCCCTCACCGACATGCCGCGTCTGGAGGAGGGGCTGCGCGGGCTGGAGGAGACCCGCCGGGTCGACCTGGAGCTGTGGATGGACGGGCTGGGCCTGGACGCGGTGGTCTTCCCCGCGGTCGCCGACGTCGGCCCCGCCGACATGCACGTCAGCGAGGCGTCCGCCGACCTCGGCTGGCGCAACGGCGTCTGGGTCGCCAACGGCAACCTCGTCCCCCGCCACCTCGGCATCCCGACCGTGACCGTACCGATGGGCACCATGGCGGACATCGGCATGCCCGTCGGGCTGACCTTCGCGGGCCGTGCCTACGACGACAACGCCCTGCTGTCCCTGGCCGCCGCCTTCGAGAAGACCGGCAGCCGACGCACGGTGCCGCCGCGCACGCCGCGCCTGTCGGGGGAGTGAGTCGACCGGAGCCGTCCGGCCGCCGTCCGGCACGGCGGTCGGGCCGCTCCGGAGCGACCGGTGCGTCGACCACGCGCCGGTGCGTCGGCCACGCACCGGTCGGGGCCCGTCAGACGCGGCCGGCCGGGACGGAGGGCCGCTTGATCTCCTCCGGGTACGCCGTGTGCCGCACGGCCTCCTCGTAGGCGACGGCGCCCGCCGCGACGAGGGCGTTGATGCCCGCTTCGAGGGTGTGCATGCCGTCGCGGTGGCCGGTCGAGACCACGTTGCGGATCTGGCGGGTCTTGCCCTCGCGGATCAGGTTGCGGATCGCCGACGTGCCCACCAGGACCTCGAAGGCGGCCACCCGGCCCCCGCCGATCCGGGGGATCAGCGTCTGGTTGAGGACGCCGACCAGGGTGTGCGCCAGTTGCAGCCTGATCTGTGGCTGCTGCCCGGCCGGGAACACGTCGACGATGCGGTCCAGGGTCTGCGACGCGTCGTTGGTGTGCAGGGTGGCGAAGACCAGGTGCCCGGTCTCGGCGATCGTCAGGGCCGCCGAGATGCTCTCCGGGTCGCGCATCTCGCCGAGGAGCAGGACGTCGGGGTCCTCGCGCAGGGCGGCGCGCAGCGCGGCGGGGAAGGACTCGGTGTCGGTGCCGACCTCGCGCTGGTTGACCGCCGAGCGCTTGTGCCGGTGCAGGTACTCGATCGGGTCCTCGATGGTGAGGATGTGCGCCGACCGGTGCGTGTTGACGTGGTCGAGGAGCGCCGCCAGGCTCGTCGACTTCCCCGACCCGGTCGGCCCGGTGACCAGTACGAGTCCGCGCGGCAGGCCCGCCCACCCGGTGACGACCGGGGGGAGCCCGAGCCGCTCGGACGACGGTACGTCGAACGGGATGATCCGCAGCGCCAGCGCGGAGGCGCCGCGCTGCACGAAGGCGTTCCCGCGCAACCTGGCCCGCTCCCCCCAGCTGAACGCGAAATCGACCTGCTTCTCCCGGCGGAACCGCCGCGTGAGCTCCTCGCCCAGGACCCCGGTCACCAGGCGGTCGGCCTCCCGATCGCTCAGCGCGGCCCCGTCGACCGGTCGCAGGGCGCCGTCGACGCGCAGGAACGGCGCCGATCCGGTGGTGAGGAGGAGGTCGCTGCCGCCCCGCTCCAGGAGCTCGTCGAGCAGGTGGTCGATGATCGCGGCGCTCGGCCCGGACACGGTGGTCTCCAAGGGGGTGTTGTGCGTGCTCATGGCAGAACCGTCCACTGTCTGACGGCCCCGATGCGGCCGTCGAACGACACGGCGGCCTTCAGGAGGGGGCCGGACAGCAGGTCGATCCGGGTGCCGTCGAGGTGCGCGGTCGCGCCGCCGCTCCCGGCGGTGACGGTGTGGGTCACGGTCAGCCCGGCCAGGCGGGAGGCGTCGGTCAGCCCGCAGGGAGTCAGGTCGATCCGGTCGGTGACCGGGCCGCCCGCTCCGGGACGGACCGGTACGTCCAGCTCCCTGCCGGCGCCGGCGCAGGTGCTGCCGGGGAAGTCGACGGACAGCTTCACCGACCGGACGTCGCCGTCCTCGTGGTGCGCGACCTGGAGGACGGCGTGGTCGAGCGGCCCGTTCGCCGCCGGCTCCGGCGCCGGTGCGGCAGGCTGTGCGGCCGGCTGCGCGTAGGAGCCCAGGGTGAGGGAGGCCCGGCCACCGCCGGGGACGGTGGCGTCCGTGACGTCGACGGGCGCGCCGGACGCCGGGGCCTTGAACCCGGCGATCGCGGTCACCGACGCCGGCTTCGCGATCACGGCCGGATAGGTCGTGAACAGCACCGGTTCCGGTGGGATCCCGACCACCGGGCGGAGGTACCCGGGGGCCGCCTTGATGCCGAGGGCGATGGTCCGGGCGATGACGCCGCGGGTGACGACCTGGGAGTCGACCCCGCTCATCGACAGGTCGACGGCGGCGGTCGGCGCGTAGACGGTGCCGTTGACCACCAGCCGGCTGCGGGCGCCGGCCGTGTCGGCGTCGTCGGTCGACTTCAGCACCGGGCAACCGTCGCCGGAGGTCAGACAACCGGACAGGGCCCTGATGGACGGGGCGCGGAAGACGATGTCGAGCTCGACGCCGTCGAGCCGGACGGCGGTCTCGCCGCTGCCCGCGCCCAGCCTCGCCGCGTAGTCCACCGCGAGCGCGGACAGCCGGTCGGCCTTCGTGATCCCGCAGGCGCCCAGATCGACGACGTCCACACCGAGGGCGCCGTGGTGGGCGTTCAGGGCGTGGTCCGCGTCGCAGGCGGTACCGGTTCCGGAGACGGCCAGCGTGGCCGTCGGGGGCGTGGGCGGCGCGGGCGGCGTGGGCGGCGTGGGAGCCCCGGGCGGCGCGGGCGGTCCCGGCTGTGCGGGTGGCTCCGTCGGCGCGGGCGGTGGCGGGGCGGCGGCCTCACCCTGGTGCGCCACGCGCAGCACCACCTTGTCGATCACCGCGCCCGCCGGCAGGGGCGGCAGGGCGAACGCGCCGAGCCGGATCGACGCCGTCGGGGCGGCCGTGGAGAGCCGCGCGGTCGAGGCGGTGGTGTCGAGCGTCCGCGCGTCCAGCGGGTCGAGGAACGCCGCGGCGGTGGGCGTCGCGGTGCTGGTCGCGGTGGTGGGCCGGACCGCGATCGGGGGCCGGTGGGCCAGTTCCAGGGTGACGCCGTCGAGCCGGGCGGTGGCCCCGGCGCTGCCGGCGCCGAGGGAGGCGGCGTAGTTCACGACCAGACCGGCCAACTGGGCGGGGTCGGTCAGTCCGCAGCCGGCGACCAGGTCCAGGGTGTCGGTGCCCAGGGCGTCCCGGTGGGTGGCGAGGTGGTGCGGGCCGGTGCACGAGCGGGGCAGGGCGGGCCCGCTCAGGGTGACCTCGGCCGTCGGCGGCGCCCCGCCGGCCGCCCCGGGATCGTCGCGGTGCGCGACGCGCAGCCGGGCCGTGTCCAGGACCGAGCCGGGAACCACCGCGGGGGTGTCGTACCCGCCGAGGGCGATGGTCGCGGTCGGCGTCGTGACCGGGTCGAGCGTGGCGCGGGCCGTGTCGGCGCCGTCGATCGCGCGGGCGTGGGCCGCGGGGAGGAACGTCGTCGACTCCGCGCTCGCCGCCGGGCGGGGCGCCGGCGGGTCGTGGACGACTTCGAGCCACATGCCGTCCAGGGAACCGGCGCCCGCGGCGCCGCCCTCCTTCAGGCCGACGGCGTAGGTCGCGGTCAGGCCGGTCAGCGCGCCGGGGTCGGTGATGCCGCACGCCTTCAGGTCGACGCGGTCCTCGCCCGGGACGGCCCGCGCGGTGAGCGGCAGGCCGGTACAACGGCCGCCGCCGCCCGCGGGGGTGACCTCGACGGTGGGCGCCGACGCGTCGCCGCTCTCCTGGTGGGCCACCCGCAACACGGCGGAGTGGATCGTCGAGCCCGGCGGCAAGGGCGGTTGGCCGAACCCGGCGAGGGTGATCGACGCGGACGGGGCCGCCGACGTCAGAGCGGCGCCGGCCACCAGCGGTGTCGGCTGCTCGCCGATCTCCAGGGCGTTCCCGGGAGCGGTGCCGGAGGCGGTGAACCCGGTGGAGGCGCTCACGGCGGTCGGCTTGAACGTGCTCGGCGTGCGGTACGCCACCTCCAGCCAGACCCCGTCCAGCCGCGCCGTCGCGGCGGCGCCGCCGGTGTCCAGGGTGGCGGCGTAGGTCACGGTCAGGCCCGCGAGCCGAGCCGGGTCGGTGAGCCCGCACGCGCCCAGCAGGTCGATCGGGGGGTCGGTCGTGAGCGCCGTGTTCCGGGGCGCCTCGTCGGTGCGGCAGGTGTCCCCGCCGACGGCGGTGGTGACCCTCACCGCGCCCGGGGCGCTCAGATCGCCGGCCTCCTCGTGCCGGACGCGCAGCGTCGCGCCGGTGACGAGCGAACCCGGCGGCACCCGCGGGGTGAACCCGGCGAACTGCGTCGAGGCCGAGCGACGGTGCGTCGGGTCCAGGACGGCCTCGGCCGTGCAGCTCGCTGTGCCCGTCGGACGCGTGCACCCCGGCAGGGTCGGGCGTTCGCCTGCGGTCAGGGCGTGGCCCGGGTCGACGAATCCGGTGTTCGCGGCCACCGCCGTCGGCCGCAGGGTGTGGGACGGCTCCGGAGGCCGCATCCCGTACACCGCCGGCTGCTGAGCGCCGGGGGTCACCGGGGCGCACAGTTCGACGTGTCCGCGGTCGACCCGGAATCGGCTCTCGCCGCCCATCACGACCTGGACGCCTTCGGGCCGCGTCCTGTCACAACCGCCCGGGAGGGGGACGGTCGGGCGGGTGGCGGAGCCGGGATCCCATCCCGCCGGAGTGCCGCCGACGACGCTGACCGTGGGGTCGTCGACCGTCCAGAGCGCGGCGTCGCCCGTGGAGGCGAAGTCGAGGTAGTACAGGCCCGGCTGGAGCCAGACGACGACGCCGGGGCAGTCGCCGCCGGTGAGGCGGGTGAGGGCGCGGGCGTCGTCGTAGTGGCCGGGCCACAACCGCACCAGCCGGGAACCGGGGCCGGGGCAGGAGGGCGCCGTCCGCAGGACCGGGACGGCCGTGGTGGGCGGGGCGTGGTCGGGGTCGGCGCCCACGACCTCGTCGGCGGGGGCCGGCGGGGTGTCGTCGGCACAGCCGTGCGCGTAGGGGGCCTGGGTCGGCGGCAGCGGGGGCTGGGACACGGCGCGGGAGCAGGCTCCGACGGCGGACACGTCGCCCGACACGAGCATCGAGGCACCCGCCTCGGTGGTGATGTCCGAGTGGGAGAAGACGCCGCCCTGCACCCGCACGCCGGGCGCGCTCACGGTGATGCCGTCCTGCGCCGCCTTCCCCAGGCTGAGCAACGCGTGCTGCGGTTGGGTCGCCCGGGTGCCCGCGGGCGAGGCGTTCTGGGGGTCGCAGTGGACGATCATCTGCCGGCCGTTGATCGGCGGGGCGGTGTAGTCGGCGCACGGATTGCCCTGCGCGAAGTTCTTGATCGCGAGCTGCGTGGCACCGTCCGCGCCGTAGCCCCGCCGGCTCTGGTCGACGTACACGCTCGCGGCCTTCAGCCCCGTGGCGGCGAAGGACAGCACGGACACGGTGACGAGGCCGACGACGACGACGAAGGCCAGCGCCAGGACCAGCGCGGCGCCCTGCTCGTCGTCGCGCCGGGGGCGCGGACGCGGCCGGCCGGTCGGATGCGGGCGGCCGGTCATGACGCGCTCGCTCGTCGGACGGCGGTCAGGGCGGTAGGGGGAGTGGCGGGGTCGCTCCGCACGGTCAGCGTTACCTCCATGGGCGAGGTGCACGAGGTCTCGGCACCGCAGGTCAAGGTCACCGGCCGGGTCGACGCGGCGTCGTCGAACCGACCGAGCGGCGTGGTGACGACGCCCGCGTCGGTGCACTTCACCCGGTTGAGGGCGCCGGTCGGCGGGTCGTAGGCGTAGACGACGTCGCCGCCGGGCGCGGCCAGGTGGACGATCACCTCGGCGACGCCGCATGCCGGTGCGGTCGTGACGGCGGTCGCGCCGTGCACGTCGCCGTAGAACCAGCGGCCCAGCGCGCCCACCGTGCCGGTGGCGGACACGCGCTGCTCGGTGTCGGCGGCGAAGCGCAGTCCGAGGACGATCGCCTTGGGCAGCAGGAGCCCGATGATGCCCAGGATGACGATCGTGACCAGCAACTCGGTCAGGGTGAAGCCCGACTCCGGTCCTCCGGCGGGCCGTCGTGTCGTCATGACGGCATCGACTCCCGCTTGACCACTTCGAGCGTCAGGTCCCCGATCGCGTGCGGTCCGGTCGAGCGCACGGTGAACGTCACCTTCTGCACTCCGGTGTCGGCCGTCGGGCAGGAGCGGACGAAAGCGCCCACGCCGTCCCAGTACTCGATCGTGACGGTCAGGGCGTACCCGGCCGGCGGCGGCGCGGTCGCGTAACCGCCGGCGCAGGAGACGTACGGCCGGCCGACGACCTCCTCTGCGGCGCTGCGGACGACCGAGTCGGCGGTGGTGACCTTCTGCTGCCTGACCGAGCCGATGATCGCGGTGCCGATGCCGCCGAAGACGGCCACGAAGGCGATGCCCATGAGCACCACGGCGACGAGGACCTCGATCAGGGTCTCGCCCTCCTCGCCGCGGGGGCGGCAGGGGCGGTAGGGGAACCGGGCGAGGCGGGGGCGGGGCGTCGGGCCGGTCACTGGACCTCGACCTGGTTGTAGACGCCGTAGATCGCCGAGAGGAGGGCGACGGCCACGAACCCCACGACGACCCCGACCACGATCACGATGGCCGGCTCGAAGAGGCTGGTCAGCCGCTTGAGCTTGTGCTGAAGTTCCTTCTCGTAGAACTCGGAGACGTTGTCGAGCTGGTCGTCGAGGGTGCCCGTCTCCTCCCCCACGCGCATCATCTGGGTGACGGCGCCGGGGAACAGCCTGGTCCGGGCGATCGGTCCGGAGATGCCTCCGCCTTCGAGCATCTCCACCCCGGCCTTGCCGATGGACCGTTCGTACACGAGGTTGTCGGCTCCCGAGCCGGCCAGGTCGAGCGCCTCGGGGATGGGCACACCGGCCTTGATCATCGAGGTCAGGATGCGGCAGAACCGTTCGATGACCATGTAGCGGACCACATCGCCGAGCACCGGCGTCGCCAGCAGGAACCGGTCGCGCAGGATCCGTCCCCGCTCGGTCCGCAGAGCGGCGATCACCGCCACCACGAGCGCGACGAGCACGCCGAGGATGACCGGGTACCAGAGCGTCACGAAGTCGGTGAAGCCCAGCAGGATCCGCGTGGGCAAAGGCAGTTCGGCGTTGAAGGACTCGAAGAACAGCTTGAAGCGGGGCAGCACGAAGACGACGAGGACGAGGATGACGGCGATGGCCAGGACCATCACCAGGCTCGGATAGGTCAGGGCGGAGCGGACGGTGCGCCGGCCCTCGACGTCCCGCTCGATGTAGCGACCCAACTGGGCCATGACGACGTCGAGTTCACCGGTCGCCTCGGCCGAGCGGAGGACGGAGACGTAGAACGGCGGGAGCGCCTTCGTGTGGGTGGCCATCGCGCCGGCGAAGCTTTCGCCGAACCGCAGCGCGTCCATGACGTCGACGAGCAGCCTGGCCAGCTTCTTGTCCTTGGTCTCGGCGCGGATGATCTCCAGGGCGTCCAGGATGGGCACGCCGGCCTTGATGAAGGCGGCCATCTGGCGAGAGAAGTTGCTCAGTTCGACCAGGTCCACCTTCTCCGCGGTGAGCTCGAACCGGAGCAGGTCACGGCCCGCGGCCGTGACCGATCGGACCTCGTAGCCCTGCCGGGTGAGGCTCTCGGTCACGCCCTCGACACTGGAGCCCGTGAGCGCCCCGGTGGCCCGTTTCCCGTCCGGGCCGACGGCGACGTACTTGAAGGTGGCCATGCCGGTGCCCTCCTGGTTGCGTGGGTTCCTGGGTTCGTGTGTCGCGGGTCCGCAAGTCGTGTCGTGTCGCGCCGTGTCGCGCTACGCCACGTAGACGCCGGCCATGATCTCGGCGATGGTCGTGACGCCCTCCTCCACCAGACGGACGCCTCCGTCCAACAGGCTGTCCATGTGCTGCTCCCGGGCGGCCGCCCGCAGGTGGTCGACCGGTGCCTTCTCGACGAGCAGCCGCTTGACGGCGTCGCTCATCACGAGCAGTTCGAAGACGCCGATCCGCTCCTGGTAGCCGGTGCGCGAGCAGAAGTTGCAGCCCCGGCCCTGCCAGAACTCGATGTCGGGCGACCCGCCGGCCTTGGCGAAGAAGGCCAGTTCGTCCACGCCCGGCCGGTAGGGCTCGCGGCACTGGTCGCAGGTCCGCCGCACCAGGCGCTGGCTGACCACTCCGGAGACCGTGGAGGTGATGAGGAACGGTTCGATGCCCATGTCGGCGAACCGGTGCAGTGCGGAGCAGGCGTCGGCGGCGTGGATGGACGACAGGACGAAGTGGCCGGTGAGAGCGGACTCGACCGCGATGCGGGCCGTCTCGCCGTCCCGGATCTCGCCGACCAGGATCACGTCGGGGTCCTGCCGCAGGATCGAGCGCAGCCCGGTCGCGAAGGTGACGCCGGCCTGTTCGTTGATCTGGATCTGGTTGACCGACGGCACCACGTACTCCACCGGGTCCTCGATGGTGGTGATGTTGCGCTCGCTCTGGTTGAGCTCGCCGAGCGTGGCGTACAGGGTGGTCGTCTTGCCGCTGCCCGTCGGTCCGCCGCAGGCGACCATGCCGTAGGGGGAGCGCAGCAGGGAGGAGAACCGTTCGTAGGTCGCGGCGGGCATGCCGAGCTCGGCCAGCCGCAGCAGGGTGCGGTTGCTGTCGAGGAGCCGCAGCACCGCCTTCTCGCCCCAGATGGTGGGCGTGGTCGCGACCCGGATGTCGACCGACCTGCCGTCGATCTCGGTGGCGATCTGCCCGTCCTGCGGGCGTCGCCGGTCGACGATGTTCATATTGGCCATGATCTTGATCCGGCTGACCACGGACGGACCCATGTTCTCCGGCAAGCTCAGCACGTCGTGCAGCGCGCCGTCGATGCGGTAGCGGACCCGGACCCGGTCGCCGTGCGGTTCGATGTGGATGTCCGAGGCCCGGTCGCGCAGGCCCTGGGTCAGCATGAGGTTGACCAGGTGCACGACCGGCGCGTCCTCGCTGACGATCCGGGCCCCGGCGGCGGCGCTGCGGCCGGTCTCGGTCGCCTCGAAGGCCTCGACCAGACTGCTGACGCCGGTCAGCGCCCGATAGGCGTTGTCGATCGAGCGCCGGATGTCCGCGGGGGACGCGATCGCCCACCGCACCTCGTCCGGCGCGACCGCCCGGCCGACCTCGTCGCGCACGCGCGGGTCGCCCGGGTCGCCCGCCGCGATGAGCAGCGTGCCCTCGGTCCGCCGTACCGCGACGACGCCCAGCGAGCGGGCCAGTGCCTCCGGCACCCGGGCCGCCGCCTCGGGGTCGGGTTCGCTCTGGCGCAGGTCCGCCACCGGGACGTCGAGCTGCACCGCCAGCGCCTCGATCAGCGACGGTTCGTCGACCATGCCGAGTTCGATCAGCAGGGCGCCGAGCCGTTTGCCGGACGCCGACTGTTGCAGGAGCGCCTCGTCGACCTGCGCCGAGGTGAGTCGACCGCGCCGCACCAGCAGTTCCCCGATGCGCGGGCCCCGGTCTTCCGCGGACGACGACGGCTCGGCTTCGGGGCTCTCGTCCCGGGCCGGTTCGCCCGCGGGGTCGGTGGCCGCGGCGCGGTTCCGGAAAAGCCGGCGGTTCGCCAAGGAACCCACCCCTTTCGCGCTTCCAGAGGGGCGGCCGATCGTCTGCCGCGAGCGCGTCACAGTACTGTCAGCCGCTGATTAGTCAGCCGGATACTACAGCACGGGAGCGGGTCGCCCGCCCGGCGCGTCGGGGGTGCGTCCCGTCGGACCCGCCCCTTGTGGGTCCGTTGTTCGCTCAGTAGTCTGCCGCTGATTACTCAGGCTGTTACTAGTAAGTGGCGCCGCCGGACCGGTGGCCGTAGATGGAGAACGATGTCCACAAACCTGCAAGACACGTTGCGTCGGCACACGCGCGCCCGGAACGACCGGGACGCCCGGACGGACCGGAACGGGACGACGGAAGCCGGCTTCACGCTGATCGAGCTCCTCGTCGTCATCGTGATCCTCGGCATCCTGTCCGCCGTCGTCGTCTTCTCCGTCCGCGGCATCAACGACAAGGGCCAGGGCTCGGCCTGCAGGACCGACAAGGTCACGATCCAGACCGCGCTGGAGGCGTACTACGCCAGTCACGGCAAGTACACCGACGTCGCCACGCTGCAGAGCCAAGGGTTCCTGTCCACCCTCTCCGCATGGCACGAGGTCACCCTGTCCGAGGGCGACAAGGTGTACAAGGTCGTCCTGATACCCGGCGACACGAACCCCTGCATCGGCGCCTGAACCCGGCGGGCCGCCGCCACCGGGCGGCGGCCCGTCCCCGCCACACCCCACACCTCCCACCCGACGTCCACCGATTCACGCGACAAGGCACGGTTACTCCCATGGCGCCCCTGTTCATCGTGTTCACCGGCCTCCTGGGGCTCGCCGTGGGCTCGTTCCTCAACGTCGCCATCTCCCGGGTACCCGAAGGCCGATCGGTCCTGCGGCCCCGCTCGGCCTGCCCGCACTGCGCCACGCCGATCGCGCCCCGGGACAACGTCCCCGTCGTGTCCTGGCTCGTGTTGGCCGGGCGCTGCCGCGCCTGCGGGGTCGCGATCCCCGCGCGCTACCCGCTCGTCGAAGCGCTCACCGCGCTCCTGTTCACCGCCGAGGCGCTGGTCCTCGGCCCGTCGGAAACGCTCCCGGCCGCACTCGCCTTCACGGCCGGACTGATCGCCCTGGCCGCCTGCGACGCCGAACGCTTCCTGCTGCCCCGACGGCTGGTCTACCCGACCCTCGCACTCACCGCCGGCTGTCTCCTCGCCGCCGCCGCGGCCACCGGCCAGTGGCATCGGCTCGGGGTGAGCGCGGCCTGCGGGGTGGGCGGGTTCGCCGTCTTCCTCGCCCTCCACCGGGCACGGCCGGCCTGGCTCGGATTCGGCGACGTGCGCCTGGCGGGCCTGCTCGGCACCGGGCTGGGCTGGCCGGGCCCCTCGTACCTCGTCCTCGCGGTGCTGGCCGGCAGCGTCGTCGGGTTGCTGGTGGGCGTCGCCCTCATCGCCGCGGGGCGGGCGACCCGACAAACCCGGCTCCCCTTCGGCCTGTTCCTCGCCGCCGGCGCCATCGCCACCCTCCTCGCGGGCGCGCCCGTCATCGACTGGTACGACGGTTTGAGCGACCCGTACGCGACGGGCGCGACGCTCTCCACGATCCGCCGCTGACCCTCGCCACCCGGGGCCGGACGGCGGATCCGTCGTGCGGCCGTCCGCCGGACCCCTCGGTGTGTTCTCCCGGGATCCGGCGCCCGTACCGGCCTTTTTGCCTTCGGGCTCGGTCGGCATCGCAAATGCCACCGTCGATCCTTACCCTGTTCACCATGACGGAACCTGACCTGCCACTGGCCGAGTGGATCGTGCTCGCACTCCTCGCCGAACGCCCCAGCCATGGCTTCGCCATCGCGACACTCACCGCGGAGGGCGCGGAGATCGGCGAGTTCTGGTACATCTCGCGCCCCATGGTCTACCGCTCGATCACGCGGCTGGTCGAGCGCGGACTCATCACGCCGGTCGGCTCCGAGGAAGGCAACCGCGGCCCGCAGCGCATGATCTACGCGGCCACCCGCCCGGCGAAGACGACGGTCGGCCGGTGGCTCGGCGAACCCGTGGCGGAACTGTTCGACGTCCGCGCCGAGCTCACGTGCAAGCTCCTGCTGCTCCAGCGTCGCGGCACCAGCCCGGCGCGCCTGGTCGAGCGTCAACGGGGCGTCATCGACGAGATCGAGGGGTCGCTCCGCGCCAAGCAGGACGCCGCCGAGGACCACATCGCCCGCGCGAGCTACGCCCTGCGCCTGGAGGACGTCCGCGCCGCGCGCCGGTTCCTCGACGCCGTCGACGTCGACGCGCCGAAGCCGGCCGTCAAGACCGCCTGACGGCGCGTCCGTCCGCCGGGGTCGGGGTCGGGGTCGGGGTCGAGCCGGGACCCGGACCGGCGCCGGCCCCCGGAACCACGACGACGGGCTCGGCGATCGCGTCCTCGCGATCGCCGAGCCCGCGGCGTACCTCAGCGGCTCACGCACGGCCGCCTGAGTCGGTGCGTCGGCTACGGCACCTCGACGACCGTCTCGCAGGAGCCGCCCGACGCGATAGCGTCCGTGCCCGGGAGCGTCGGACCGCCGTTCGCGTCACCGGCGCAGACGTCCGCGCCGCTGCCGCCGGAGAGGGTGTCGCTGTCGGCGCCGCCGACCACGGTGTCGTTGCCGTTGCCACCGGAGAGCGCGTCGCTGCCGGCCCCGCCCCTGACGGTGTCGGTGCCGTCGCCGCCGCTGATGGCGTCGTTGCCGTCACCGCCGTCGACGTGGTCGTTGCCGCTGCCGGCCGAAACGGCGTCGTTGCCGCCGAACGCGCAGATCGTGTCGTTGCCGCCGTTCCCGCTGACGGAGTCGTTCCCGTTGCCGGTCACGATCACGTCGGCGCCGTTCGTACCGTTGACGATTCCGTCGCCGGTGATCGTGGCGGCGAGGCCGTTGCAGCCGGCCGACACGTTGACGGTCACGGTCGCGATGTTCGAATCGCCGGTCCCGTCGGTCGCCTTGTACGTGAAGCTGTCGCTCCCGATGTGGCCGCCGGCGGGCTGGTAGCCGAACGAGCCGTCCGGGGCCAGGGTGAGCGTGCCGTGCGCCGGTCCGGTGACGACCGAGGCCGTCAGCGCGTTGCCGTCGGGGTCCGTGTCGTTGCCGAGCACACCGGGGGCGGCGACGGCGAGCGCGGTGTCCGCCCCGATGTGCGCGTACGACTCGTTGGCGGCCGTCGGCGTCCGGTTCGTGGTGTTGAGCAGCACCGACGCGTCGTTGACGAACGTCGCCGAGCCGTTCCCGTTGGCGGTGACGACGTCGGGACGCCCGTCGCCGTCGAGGTCGGCCACCGCGGTGGCCTGCGGGTTGGTGCCGCCGTTCAGCCCGAAGGCGAGCGGGCTGCCGAACGCGCCGGCGCCGTTGCCCTCCAGCACGACGATCTGCTGCGTACCGGAGCTGGAGGCGACCAGGTCGACGTGACCGTCGCCGTTCAGGTCGGCCACCGAGGCGGAGGTGAGGTTCGCCCCCGCCGACAGGAGGCTCGCGGTGCCGAACCCGCCCGCGCCGTCGCCGAGCAGGACCGCGATCCGACCCGGCGTGCCGGGCGCCACGAGGACGGCGTCCTGCTTGCCGTCCCCGTTGACGTCGGCGAGCTTCAGCTTGGACGGCAGGGTCATGCCGGCCGCGAAGCTCGACGCCGTCCCGAAGCCCCCGTCGCCGTCGCCCCGCAGAACGGAGAGCGTGCCGGTCGACGAGTTCGAGGTGACGAGGTCCAGGTGGCCGTCGCCGTCCAGATCGGCGGACGCGATGCCCTGCGGGGCGGCGCCGCCGTTCAGGCCGAACCGCGTCGCCGCCGCGAACGTGCCGTTCCCGTTGCCGAGCACGACCGCGACGTTGTGCGTGTTCGCGTTGGACGTCGCGAGGTCCGGCTTGCCGTCCTCGTCGAAGTCGCCGACGGTGACGCCGCTGGGGAAGCGGGCGACGCACGGGTTGTCGCCCGTGGTGTCGCACCCGGGCGTCGGGTTGAGTTCCACGGCCGCTCCGGTGCCGAGGGCGCCGGTGCCGTCACCGAGCCAGACCAGGGCGATGTTGCCGCGCCCGTCCTGGCTGACGATGTCCTTGTGGCCGTCGCCGTTGACGTCGCGGATCTCCGCCGAGGCGATGAAGCGGGTGGACAGGGTCTGCGGCGCCGCGTACTTCGTCACGGCGCCGAAGCCGCCGCCGCCGGAGCCGAGGAACACGCCGAGGCCCTCGGTGCGGATCGCCGTGACGAGGTCCGGCTTCCCGTCGTCGTCGAGGTCGCCGATCGCGACGGCGGAGCTGCCGCGGCCGTTGTCGTCGAGGTTCGACGCGGTGCCGAAGCCGGTGGTGTCGGGGCCTGTCGCCGCGACCGGGGTGGCGGCCAACACGACGGTGGCCATCGCGAGGACGATTGTCGGAAGCCTGCGTCGTCGACCGTGTCGTGTGGCCGCGGCCGTGGGGCCGTCCGGCGCGGGGCCGTCCGACGCGAGGTGGCGACGTGGTGATCTGTTCATGGGTGAGGCCCCTCCTCAGGGCCTTGACGCATCAGTGGAGCGGTGGAGCGGTGGACGCGGACCGCCGGCGGGCGATGTCGGTGCCCTGCCGACGGTCCGTCGCCCGGTGCTCCGGAGCGCCTAGTAGCCGTAGGAGGCGAGGGTCTGCTGGATGGTGGAGTCCAGGTCCCAGTCGTTGTTGAACAGGTCGCTCCAGATGGCCGCCGCGCCCGGGTTCCCGCCGTTCAGGGCGACGCCGTACTGCTCGATGGCTCCGTAGCCCGAGTACTCGCTCGGATTGACCGCGGTCCACGTGTTGGGGTCGTTGGCCGTGGTGCCGTTCAGCGAACTCGACGTCCAGCTCACGTTCATGACGTTCGACTTCGCGACGAGGCCCAGCTGGGTGTTGCCGCCGGCGTTCGCCGTCACCGCGCCGCGCACCTGGCTGATCCCCGACTCCAGGCGGACCTTGCACGCCGTGCCCGCGCTGTCGCACGCGCTTCCCCGGAACACGTTCTGGCCCGGACCGCTGTCGGTCCAGGTGAACCCGTTCTGCACCAGGGCCTGCTTGGACGCCGCGCCGAACGGCGCGGAAGCCGGGTCGGCGACCGCGATCCGCTTCCCGCTGCCGGCCAACCAGGACACCACGCCCGACATCGTCGTGGGCGCGCCCGAGACCGGCGAGGCGTCACAACGGGGCGACTGCGCCTTGCCGTTGCCGCTGCCGTTGGCGTCCGCACCGAACGGCAACGGCGGGCTCGCGGCGTTGGACGGGTCGTCGCCGTTGGTCGCACCCGCCCAGGAGCCGTTGCAGCTGTAGATCGCCAGGTGCCCGACCGCCACGAGGTGCTTGGTCGTGTAGTCGCCGTTGCACTCCACGCTTCCGCTCGCCGTGCACGTCCCGCCGTCCGCGGCCGGGATGACGGCGTCCACGTTGGCCTGGTCCGCCGACAGGAACGCGTCGATGTGCAGAGGCCCGTCGACGCAGTTGTTCGAAGAGGAGGGGTTGCACGTGGTGTAGGGGCCGGCGCTCTTCAGCTGCTGGCGCAGGCTGCCCGAGGTGATGCCCCGCATCGTCGAGGTGTCGATCGCCGGCTTGTTCCAGAACCCGCCGATCTGCGAGCCGGCGTTCGCCGTGAACGGCGTGAACGACTTGGAGGTCGCGATGTAGCTCTTCAAGTCCTTCATGGCGGGATACATGTTGTTCGCGACGCCGACCTCCGAATCCGTCGTCGCGAACGCCGCCGGTGCCGCGGTGGTGATCAGCGCCGTCGCGAGAGCGCCCGCCGCGAACGCGTTCCGTACCCGGCGCATCGCGGTGCGGCCGGAGCGCGGACCGCTTCGAGTACGGCTGGACCATATTTGCATGTGCTACTCCTAGTCGATCTGATCGGCGGCGACCGCCGGACGGGTGAACCCCGTCGGCGGGGTCAGGCGAATGCCGCGAACACCTGGGCATCTGCCAGGTTTTCGGCATGACAGTGCCGCACACGCCTAGATGGTGCTCATCGTGAGCCAAGTAGTCAATGATTGACAACTGGCCTGGCCGTGGATGTAATGCACGTATCCAAACTGCAACGGGCGAGCGGTCGCGTGTCGCCGGCCCGCTGCGAGAGCCGGGAAGGGGCCTGCGGCACGATGGGCAGAGGCGTGAAATGGCAGTGGTGAGCGGTTCGTCGCGCTCGCGCGCGATCAGGCGCGGCGCGCTCGTTCTCGCGCTGGTCGCGGTGGCGGTGGGCGTCGTGGTGTTCGTGCGCGGCGGGTCGGATCCTTCCGCCCGGGCCCAGCGCCCCGAGCGCGACTGGTGCACGCCGGGCACCCCGCGCACCGCGCTCTGCCCGAACAACGAGGTGTTCGACGCGAAGCAGTACGCCGCCCACGGCGAAGCCTTCGAGTGCGTCAACTTCGCGAGCCAGGCGGATGCCCAGGCGGTGCTGCGGGCCGATCCCAGCGATCCGAACCACCTGGACGACGGTGGCGGCGTCGCCTGTCGCGGACTGCCGGAACCGCGCGACACCGAACCGGTGGCTCAGATCGCACAACGCTTCACGTGCGGTCCGACGGACCCGCGTAGCGCGCTCTGTCCACAGCCGGAACGAGCCTTCGACGCGCGCCGCTTCCTGCGCAACGGCGCCGACGCCTACGACTGCCCGGACTTCGCCACCCAGGCGGACGCACAGGCCGTCCTGCGCTTCGCCCCGGCCGACCCGAACCGGCTCGACCGCGACCGCGAGGGCGTCGCCTGCCCGGACCTGCCGGGCCCCAAGGACGTCAAGCCCGTACGCCGGACGACACCGTGACCCGGCGAGGACCAGGCCGCGCGCTCAGGCCGGACGTGACCCATCGATCCAAGGAATCCCCGACTGTCATGACACCGGACCATCGCCCGTTCCCCCCGCGTCCCGGACGCCAGGACGGCTTCACGCTCATCGAGTTGCTCGTCGTCATCGTGATCCTGGGCGTCATCGCCGCCATCGTGGTGTTCTCCGTCAGGGGCATCGGTGACAAGGGCCGCAAGAACGCGGTCGCCGCGGACGCGGCCACGCTCCGCACCGCGCAGGAGTCCTACTGCGCGCGGCACGGCCACTACGGGACGGTCGACGACCTGAAGACCGACGGCCTGCTGGCCGGCGACCCGGTCTACAACGCGATGATGGTCGGCGAGGAGAACAAGTGCGGTCGGGGCGAGAAGTCGTCCTACACGCTGTACGACGCCTCACCCACGGAGCGCGGGGCGGAGCCGATCAGGGTGGGTGAGGGGCCGACCGACCTCGCGGTCGACGAGAAGGCCGATCGCGTGTACGTCGTGTCCAGGATCGCCAACAGCGTGACCGTGATCGACGGCAAGACCGACGAACCGATCGGCGCTCCGATCGACGTCTCCGGTGCCGTGTCGAGCCCGACCCGGATCGCGGTCGACCCCGCGTCGGGGCGGGTCTACGTCGGCGGCACGGGCAGCGTCGCGATCATCGACACGGCGAACGGAAACCGGGTCACCCGCGTCGCCTTCCCCGCGACCGTCGGCGCCCTGGCGGTCTCCCCCGACCACGGCGACGTCTACGTCGGTGGCGAGACGTCGACGCTCGCCTACATCGCGGCGGGCAGCTCGTCGGCGACGATGATCCCGCTGCCCGCAGAGGCGCGGCTCGCGACCGCGAGCAACGGCATGGACTTCTCCATCCACGCCGCGCGCCATGAGATGTACTTCGCGAAGCAGGGCGTCGGCACCGGAGCCAGCCCCAATATCGGCCTCTTCGCCATCTCGACACAGACCCGCGCGGTCAGGCTCGTGGCGGAGTTCCCGACGAAGTCGGGCTGTAGCAACGCCAGCGGCTACGGGCACGTCATGACCTTGTCCGTCCGTGGCGTCACCGCCGTCGACCCGAACCGGGGCCTCGTCTACCTCCTCGCCAAGAGGTGCGTTCAGGACCCGGCGAAGCCCACCGGGCCGCAGGTCGGGACCGCGATCGCCATCGACCCCGGCAGCGGTGCCTCGACGCCGATCGACGACGTGCCGGAGGCGAACGCAACTCCCATGACCGCGGTCTACAACGCCGCGGCCGGGTCGGTCTACCTCTTCTCCAGCATTCTGGGCAGAAGTGACGGGCCGTGCGGATCGATCGAGGGCCGCGTCAGCCGCATCAGAGGCACCTCCGCCACGGAGGAGGCGTCGGTCTGCGGGCTGTCGGTCCAGAGCGCGGGGAACACGGCCCACAAGGTCGCCATGCTGAAGAACTTCAACAGGGTCTTCATCGCACAACGAAGGATCGAGGCCACGGAGGTCACCCGGCCCTCTCCGGGCGGCCTGGGGGTGGTCGACGGCACCACGATGCTGACGCAGGGTCTGCTCGGCGCGCCCAGTGATTACGCCTCACTGGCCGTCAACAACACCACGGGCAAGGTGTACGCGCTCGATCCGGCGAACAAGACGGTCGCCGTGTTCCGGACGGGATCGGTCTGAGGCCATGGCGGACCAGTCACGCGACATCCCCCAGGACCGGGCCGAACGGTCACGACCGGATCGCCGCCGCCGTCGAGATCGCCGTCGTGGCTCGCTCGCGGCGGCCGGGGTGATCGTGGCGCTCACGCTGACCGCGTGCGCCGGCAACGAGGCCCCGAGGCCCGCGTTCGACGTCGCCCCCTACGTGCACAAGGGGCACGTGGTCGACTGCGAGGCGTTCAAGGCCCAGGCCGACGCGCAGGCGGTACTGCGGGCGGACCCGCTCGACCCGAACGCACTCGACCGGGACGGCGACGGCGTCGCCTGCCCGAACCTCCCCGAGCCGACGGACAAGCGGCCCGTGCGCCGCGACTTCATGACCGACGTGGACGGTGCGCCGATCATCGAGCCGCTCAAACCGTCTCCGTCGTCGCCATCGTCGCCGCCTTCGCCATAGCGGTGGCCGTCGGGCGGGGGGGGGCCCCGCCGCGGGGGGGCCCCCCCCGCCCCCCCCCCCCCCCGGGGGGGGCACACCCCCGCGCAACCGCCCCCGGCCGCGCCGGCGCGCCGGTGGGGGGGCGGGCCGGCG
>NZ_JBVJMA010000009.1:0-222548 GCF_055584445.1 Streptomyces sp. NPDC103540 | reverse complement strand
CGCTGGGCTGGGGCCCCTCACACCGCCCCCACAAACCCCGCCCCGGGCGCCCCCCCGGGCCCCCCCGCCCCCGGGGGGGGGGCGGGGGGGGGGGGGGCCCCCGCGGGGGGCCCCCCCCCGCCCGGCCCGCTACCGCCGCAGGCGGTCGAACTCCGCGGCGAATCCGCACCGGTCCGCGACGGCGCGCAGTTGGTCGTCCGGTACGGCGTTCGGCCGGGCCAGGACGGCCTCCATGGCCTCGGCCGTGAGCCCCAGGTCGGCGAGGATCCCCGGATCCCCGGCCGGGCGCGGGCCGGATGCTCCCTCTCCGGGTGCTTCCTCTCCGGCTGCGTCCGATCCGGGCGGGGTCATGCCCAGGGCGTCCAGGGCCTGGGCCGCGAGCGTGTGCCGGTGCGCGGCGCGCGCGTCCGAGAGCAGCAGGGCGGTTCCGCCCGGCCCGGAGCGCAGGATCAGGAAGAAGGACTCGTCCGCGTTGAAGAACCCGAACACCGCCCCCGAGGCCCCCACGGCACGGACCGCGGCGATCGCCTCGTCGAGCCCGGTGAGGGCGGTGCGGTCCAGCCGGGTGCACCGCCAGGCGCCGTCCCGGCGCTCCACGGTGATCGCGTATCGATGGTTCCTGTGTACTGTCACGGCCCCAGTGGTGCCCCGCTGGCCCGCCCGGTAGCCGCTCCCGGCCCCGGCGTGGTCCGCACGGACCAACGGCCGGTCGGGCGCGTCAGGTGAGGTCGAGCAGTTCCGTGTGCACCGCCGCCCGGCCGTGGTGTTCGTCGACGAGGTGGACCTGGAGGATCCAGTGGGCCCGGCCCCCCTCCTCCAGGGTCCGGCGCAGGGGCCGGTCGTTGTCCGGGCCGATGAGGAGCTCCGGTCGCGTCGCCCGCGCACGCGGGGCGGGCGCGGTGCCGGTCAGCCGACCGCAGTGCCGGGCGCCCAGGCTCCGGCCGACCCGGGCCGCCAGGGCGCGGACCTCCGCGTACAGTTCGCGGCCGGTGAGGGAGTCGTCGGCCCGGAAGGCGTCCCGGGCGCCGGCGGCCACGACGGCCAGGTCGTGGACGAGGCGCCGGCGCGCGGGACCGTCGCCGAGGGCCACGGTCCGGGCGAAGCCCGTCTCGTACGGGGCCAACAGCGACTCGAAGTCCAGCACGACCAAGTCCTGCCCGCCGATGACCCGTTCCGGACAGGTCCCGCCCACCACGGTGTTCGGCCAGGACCGTACGAACCGACGGCCGACCCGGCCCGCCCGTGCGCCGAACACCTCGCGGGCGATCAGGGCGATCCGGTTGTCGACCTCCTCCTCGCTGCGTCCCGGCCTGATCACCTGAGTGGCGATCACCCGCGCGAACAGGCGCTGCGCCATGCGCTGACCTTCCAGCAGGTGCAGGGCGCGCAGGCCCGCGTCCATCCGGTCCAACGTCGACATCGTGTGCGTCCTTGCTGTGAGCCCGTGCCCGCGCCGCCCGCGGCGGTGGCGGGGTGGTGTTCGATCGGCGCCGAGGGAGGAGCCCTGACGACCCGGCCGAACCTAACAGCGCCCGCCCGTGCGACATCACCGGTTGATCATCCAGGGCTCGGCCGAAACCGGACGCCCGCACTGGTCCGTCGTACGAGGCCCGGTGGGCCCGCGCCGCGCTCCCGGGACGCCCGGACGCGGGTCCACGTCCGGGCGGCCGGATCAGTCCGGGACCAGCAGCGACAAGGAGCGCGGCACCACGCGGATCTCGGCCGGCAGCGGACCCACGTGGTCCCCGTCCGCGTACACGTTGATCCCCGGGCTCTCCACGCGCAGCGACGTCGTGCGGCGCGTGGTCACCTCGCTCCTGCGGACGTGCCCGCCCGTGAAGACGGTGGGGAAGAACCGCACGAGCCTGGCGCGCGGCATGGCGTCCACGAGCGTCAGGTCGAGCAGCCCGTCGCAGGGGTCCGCGTCCGGACAGATGAGCATGCCCCCGCCGTAGCTCCGCGAGTTGCCCACCGACGCCAGCGCCAGGTCGCGCGCGATCACCTCCCGTCCACCGTCGAGCACGAGCCGGAACGGCAGGGGGCGCAGCCCGGCCAGTTCCCGCAGCATGGCGATGTTGTACCGCGCGCGCCCGCGCGGTCGGCGCATCCGGTTGGCCCGGTCGCTCACCAGGGAGTCGAAGCCGATGGCCAGGACCGAGACGAAGTACCGGCTCGTCCCGTCGGCCGTCTCCACGAGACCCGTGTCCACGCGCAGCGTCCGGCCGGCCGCGACGACCTCCGCCGCGGCGCCCGGGTTCCCCCGGGGGAGGCCGTACTGCCGCGCGACGTCGTTGCCCGTCCCGGCGGGTACGACGCCGAGCGGCACGTCCGTGCCGGCGAGCGCCTGGACGGCCAGGGCCGCCATCCCGTCGCCGCCGACCACCACGAGCGCGTCGACGCCCCGGTCGACGGCCGCACGGGCCCGGCGCAGGGCGTCCCGCGGATCCGTGCCCGCCTCGACGTGCGTGCGTACGCCGAGTTCGCGCAGCCGTGCCACCGCCGTCCCGGCGACCCCGGCGGCGCGGCCGGAGCCCGCCGCCGGGTTCGTCAGCACCAGTACGTCCTTCACCGGGCGCCGCGTCGGCTCCGGTCTCACGGGATGAGCTTTCCCGGGTTGAGGATGCCGGCCGGATCCACGGCGCCCTTGACGGCGCGCAGTACCGCCGCGCCCAGGTCGCCGATCTCCTCGCGCATCCACGGCTTGTGGTCCGTGCCCACCGCGTGGTGGTGGGTGATGGTGCCGCCGTGGGCGAGGATCGCGTCGCCGGCGGCGGTCTTGACGCTCCGCCACTGCTCGACGGCGTCCCCGCGCTGGGCGCCGAGCACGGTGAAGTACAGCGAGGCGCCGGTCGCGTACACGTGCGAGATGTGGCACATGACCAGGGAGGTGGAGCCCGTCGCCCGCAGGGCCGTCTGGAGCGCGGAGGTCACGGCCGTCCGCAGGTCCTCCAGGTTCGACCAGCTGGTCGCGGTCTCCAACGTCTCGCACAGCGCGCCGCCGTCCAGCAGGGCGTCGCGCAGGTACGGGGCGCCGAACCGGCCGTGTTCCCAGGCGCGGGCCGGCTCCTCGCCCAGCGAGGTGCCCCCGGCCTCCGTCAGGACGGCGCGGGTCAGCTCCTGCCGGGCCGCGGTCGCCGCCTCGGACCCCTCGAAGACGGTGACCGCGAGACAGCCGGACACCGCCTGGGGCGCGCCGATCTTCGCCGTCATCGCCAGGTTGACCCCCGTCTCGGTCTCGTCCGACAGGCGCAGCACGGTGGGTCCGGTGCCCTGCTGGGCGACCGCGCGCAGCGCGGCGGCGCCGGTGGCGAAGTCCGGGAAGCTCCACGCCTCGTAGCGCTTGACGTCGGGCAGCGGGTGCACCCGCACCCTGACCCGGGTGATCACCCCCAGCGTGCCCTCCGAGCCCAGGAACACCTGGCGCAGGTCCGGCCCGGCGGCCGAGGCGGGCCCGCGACCGAGGTCGAGGACGCCGGAGGGGGTGATCACCCGCAGCCCCTGGACCATGTCGTCGAAGCGGCCGTGGCCGGCGGAGTCCTGCCCCGAGGACCGGGTCGCCGCGAACCCGCCGATCGTGGCGAAGCGGAAGCTCTGCGGGTAGTGGCCCAGTTCGAAGCCGCGTGCCGCGAGGAGTTCCTCGGCGCGCGGGCCCGTCACGCCCGCGCCGAGTTCGGCCTCTCCGGACACCTCGTCCAGGGAGTGCAGGACGTCGAAACGCCGCAGGTCCAGGGAGACGACCGCGGCGAACTCCCCGCGCACCGGGTCGAGTCCGCCGACGACGCTCGTACCGCCGCCGAACGGCACCACCGCGATGCGCTGGCGGGTGCAGAAGGTGAGCAGCTCGGCGATCTCCCCCTCGCTGCCCGGCACCACCACACCGTCCGGGGCGTCCTGCGGCTCCGAGGAGCGTCGCCGCAGCAGGTCGGGCGTGGACTTCCCGCCCGCACGGGGCAGCCGGTCGCCGTCCAGGGTGGACACGTGCTCCTCGCCGACGATCCCGGCGAGCCCCCGCAGGTGCACCCCGCTCAGGCGCGAGGGCGTGAGGCGGACGTCCCCGGCGGCGATCGGGGCGGCGTCCGAGGGGGATATCTCCAGGAGTCCGCGGACCAGCGCCGCGATCTCGTCGGTCAGGGGCTTGGCGAGCGCCGGGTCGCCCCAGGCGTTCCAGGCCATCGGAGGCAGCGGAAGGGTCGAGGCACCGCCCGGCGGCAGGTGAGGTTCCGTAGACATGCGTTACAGTTTTCCACATCATGTCAATGCGTAACGCTGATGCCGCCGCATCTCCCCGAACCGGAGACCGCAGTCTCGACGACCGGATCCTCGACGCCGCCGCCGAACTGGTCGCGGTGCTGGGCGGTCGCGTCCAGCTCACCGAGATCGCACGGCGCGCGGGCGTCAGCCGCCCCACCGTCTACCGGCGCTGGCCGGACGTCCGCGCCCTCGTCGGCTCCCTGCTGACCCGCGAGATCCTCGACACCGTCGCCCGCACGCCGCGCGCCTCGGACGACCGCGAGGGCCTCGTCCGGTGGATCGTCGAGATCGCCGTCCAGATGCGCGACCACCGCGTGCTCGGCGCCCTCTTCCAGGGCGACGCCGACCTGATCTCCGAGTACGTCGTCCAGCGGCTCGGCACCAGCCAGCGCGACCTGATCGACCAGCTCAGCGGCCTGCTGGCCGCCGCCCAACAGGACGGCACGGTGCGCGCCGGGGAACCCCTGGAACTCTCCGCCATGGTGCTGCTCATCACCCAGTCCACGGTCCAGTCGCACCGCATGGTCGCCGAGCTGCTGCCCGAGACCGCGTGGCGTCGCGAACTGGCGATCGCACTGAACGGATACCTGAAACCATGAACCGACGCTCCCCGACCGCCCTGGACTCCGCCCGCCGCACCGCCGACCTCGAAGCCCTCGCCGGCGGCGCCGGCGTGGACGTGCTCGTCATCGGTGGGGGAGTGACCGGTACCGGCGTGGCCCTGGACGCCGCATCGCGCGGACTGCGCACCGTCCTCGTCGAGGCCAACGACCTCGCCTTCGGCACCAGCCGCTGGAGCTCCAAACTCGTCCACGGAGGCCTGCGCTACCTCGCCTCCGGCCGGATCGGCGTCGCCCACGAGAGCGCCGTCGAACGCGGCGTCCTCATGACCCGCACCGCACCGCACCTCATCCGCGCCCTGCCGCAGATGGTCCCCCTCCTGCCGTCCGTCTCCCGCGGCGCGGCGCTGCTGGTCCGCACGGGCTTCACGGCCGGAGACGCCCTGCGGATGGCCGCGCGCACCCCGGCGGCCCTGCTGCCCCGCGCCCGACGCGTCGGCCCCGCCGAGGCGGCCCGCCTGGTGCCCGCCGTCCGCACCCAGGGCCTGCGCGGCGCCCTCGTCGCCCACGACGGCCAACTCGTCGACGACGCCCGCCTCGTCACCGCACTCGCCCGCACCGCCGCCGGACACGGCGCCCGCGTCCTGACGCGCGTCCGCGCCGGCCGGGTCACCGGCTCCTCCGCCGTCCTCACGGACACCCTGACCGGCACCGACATCGAGGTCACGGCACGCGCCGTGATCAACGCGACCGGCGTCTGGGCCGACCAGGTCGACGACTCCATACGGCTGCGTCCCAGCCGCGGCACCCACCTCGTCCTCGACGCGGCCACCCTCGGCCGGCCGCGCGGCGCGCTGACCGTACCGGTGCCCGGCACGACGAGCCGCTTCGTCTTCGCCCTGCCGCAGCAACTGGGGCGCGTCGTCCTGGGCCTGACCGACGAGGACGCCCCCGGGCCGGTCCCGGACGTCCCGGTGCCCACCGAGGAGGAGATCGACTTCCTCCTCGCCACCGTGAACACGGCCCTGGAACGCGACCTGACCCGCGCCGACGTCCTGGGCTCCTTCGCCGGACTGCGCCCCCTGCTCGACACGGGCGGCGGGGAGACCGCGGACCTCTCCCGCCGTCACGCCGTCCGCGAGGCCCCGTCGGGCACCATCACCGTCGTCGGCGGCAAGCTCACCACCTACCGCGCCATGGCCCAGGACGCCGTGGACCTGGCCTGCCGGATCCGGGACCTGCGAGCGGGCCCTTGCCGCACCCGCGACCTCCCGCTCGTCGGCGCCCCCGGCCACCCCGAGACGCCCACCGCCGTTCGCGCGGGCGTCCCCGCGCCCCTCCTCGCCCGCTACGGCGGCGAGGCCGGCGCCGTACTCGACACCGCCACGGTCTCGGATCCGCTCGGACGCATCGCCCCCCGCGTCAACGTCACCCGCGCCGAGATCGCCTACACGGTCACCCACGAGGGGGCCCTCGACGCCGACGACGTCTTGCACCGCCGCACCCGCATCGGCCTCGTCGACCGGGACGCGCGGGCCGCGCGCCCCGGCGTCGAGGACGTCCTCGCCCAACTCGGATCCTGACGCGCGAAGGCCCGGCCCCGCCCCGCCGGTACCACCGGTCGTGCGGAGCCGGGCCCTTGGCGACATCGGCAGAGCAAGCAGGCGGTTGCGGGGAGGGCCCGCCGAGGTGAAACTCGGTGCCTGTCCAGACCCTGGGCACCCGACCGATCATGCCCCGTGCGGTGTGTCAGCCAAGGAGAGCACCATGTCAACCGCGGACATCGCAGACGAGAAGGCCTGGTACGCGGTGCGCTGCGTGTTCCGGTGGGACGTCGTGGACGACACGACCTACGAGGAGCGCCTGACCCTCTGGCAGGCCGTCTCGATGTCCCAGGCCGCCGCCAGGGCGGAGGACGAGGCACGGACCTACGCGGGGGAGAACGGCCTGCGCTACCTGGAGCTGGCCCAGTGCTACCGCCTGGCCACCGGGGGGCGGCCGGGCGACGGAGACGAGGTCTTCTCCCTCCTGCGCGACAGCCCGCTCGACGAGGAGTCCTACCTGGACCGGTACTTCGACACCGGCGGCGAGCACCAGGGCACCGTCGCGGAGGGCTGACAGCCGCGCCGCGCCGCCCCGCCCCGACAGGACGGGACGGGGCGGCCTCCCGGCCCTACTTCAGGTGCCGGGCGAAGAACCGTGTCGCCGCCTCACCGGCGGACCGCGGGACGCCGGCATGACCGCCGAGATGGGCGTGCAGGGACTTGTCCCTCGAACCGAAGGCGTCGAACAGCTCCAGGGCCGCCTCCCGTTCGTTGCCCTCGTCGTCCCACTGCAGGAGCACGTGCAGGGGGATCGTGACCTGGCGGGCCTCCTCGAACACGGCGCGCGGTACGAGGCTGCCCGCGAACAGAACGGCGGCCGCGACGCGGGGCTCCACCGCCGCGAGGCGGACGCCGATGGAGATCACTCCCCCCGAGTAGCCGACCGGGCCGCCGATCCCGGGCAGGGCCAGGAGGGAGTCGAGGGCGGCCCGCCACTCCGGTACCGCCCGGTCGACGAGGGGCAGGACGAGGGCGTCGACGATCTCGGGGCCGACCGGCTCGCCCGCGTCCATCGCCCGCCGCATCGCAGCACGGGCCTGTTCGACGGCGGGCAGGCGGGGCCGGTCGCCGCTTCCGGGGAGCTCGATCGTGGCCGCGGCGAAGCCCTCCGCCGCGGCCTGCCCGGCCCGGTCCACCAAACGGGGGTACATCCGGCGCAGCCCGAGGGGCGGGTGGCCGAGCAGGATCAGGGGCGTCGGCCCGGACACTGAGGTGGGTGTCCACAGGATGCCGGGGATCTCGTCGAGGGTGAACTCGCGTTCGAGGATGCCGTCGTCGAGGTGTTGTTCGGAGGTGAAGCGCATGGTCGTGCCTTTCGGGAGTGCTCGTGAGACGGCGCTCCCGGACGACCTGTTCAGCGTCCGACCGTGACCCCTGAGGGGAGCACCCGTGTCGATACTGCGTTCACGGGTACCACCTCCTCGATCTCTCGCACGGCCTCCGGAAAACATAACAGCGGCCGCCGGGGCGTCCCAACGGTTTTCCGAGGGACGGGCGCCGGCGGCCGCCCGTACGGCCGTCAGGAGGACAGCGTCGGGGCGGGTGGAACCCAGCGGTGGGTGCGGGGCACCGTCGCGTCGACGTCGAACTCCTTCTTCAGCTGCTCCGGGATCGCGTAGTGCATGACGCGACCACGGGTGAGGGAGGACAGTTCGAGGACGGTCGTGAGGTGGCCGAGGCGGTCGAGCACCCAGGCGCCGAGCGGGGAGTGGTCCTCGATGCTCTCCAGGACGCCGAGGAGGTGCGGCACGGCCTTGACGACGGTGTCCCAGGGGGTGCGAGGCACCCGCAGCCAGTCCGCGCAGGTGTCGCCGACGAGATGGCGGATGAGCGCCGAGACGATCGGGTCGAAGAAGGTGCCCGGCACGATTTCCTCGTAGAGGTCGATGAGCTGCCGCGTCAGATGGGCGCCCTCCTCGGAGGGCGCCATGTGCCGGACCATGTACAGATCGAGGAACCGCCGCGCCTCCTCCAGTGACTTGGGGACGGCGTCCTGGTCGACGCCGAGCATCGCGCCGACCACGCGCCAGGCGTAGTAGTAGGCCTCGGCGCCCTCCGTGGACATGTGGATGCCCAGGCGGTGCAGGCTGTCCAGGACGAGCATCGAGAAGAACATCTGCCCGCCGATCATGTCCTCCTGACAGATCGGCGTGCCGAGTGCCCCGACGTCCCACCGGTTCTCGCGGACGAGGTGGTGGCGGATGGAGGCGTGCAGGAGGCGCACCTTCTGCGCGGCCGGGATGAAGCGGCTGCCCGCCTCGAAGGCGTCGGGCTGCATCAGGTAGACGGTGAACTGGCCGGTCTCCGCCATCCGCTTGGACGGGTACTTCAGTCCGTGGGTGGCCGACAGGAGCTTCGCCACGTGCGGGACGACGTAGCAGGCGGGCATGGAGGCGAAGGACAGGGCGGTGGAGATGTGCACGTTGTTGTCGATGAAGAAGAGTCGGGCCCGCTCCATCTCGCCCCAGTCCACCCACGCCGGCGGCGCACCCGTGACGTGCAGGTACTCCCGGGCCACCTCGGGCAGCCCGTCCGGCAAGGGGGCGCCGACGGTGGAGACGTACCGCATCAGGGTGTTGAACTTGCCCACCTCCCCCCGTTCGAAGAGCGTGGCCACGGTGGCGTCGGCGAGTTCGTCACCGGCCTGCCGCAGGGTGTCCATGGATGCCTCGGTGTAGGTCACGACGGGTCTCCTCGTACTTCGTCGGTCGTCGGTCGTCTGTGCCGGGCGGGGGGTCAGGCCCGCCGGATCGCGGCGGAGCCCGCCAGCGAGGTCAGGGCGGCCGTGGCGGGCGCGGGCACGTTCAGGGTCCCCAGCACCGCCAGCGCCTCGTCGACCCGCTCGCCGATCATCACCTCGATGCGGTCGGGGGCCTTCACCCCGCGCATCACCTCGCGGACCTCGGCCAGTCCCGCCTCGTCGAGGTCGCGGCGGCCGAGCAGCGCGGCGAGCCGCTCCCGCTCGCCCTCGTCCGCCAGGCGCCAGGTCTCGGCCAGCAGGGCGGTGGGCCGGTGACCGCGCACGTCGTCGGCATTGGCCTTGCCCGTGCGCACCGGGTCGCCGAACAGCCCGAGCAGATCGTCCCGCAGCTGGAACGCCTCCCCGAGCGGCAGCCCGTACGCGGAGCAGCCCTGACGGAGCCGGTCGCCGGCTCCCGCCAGGGCGGCGCCGATCAGCAGGGGCTGCTCGACGGTGTACTTGGCGGTCTTGTACCGGATCACCTTCAGCGACTCCGAGGTGTCCGGAGGTGTCCCCGTACGGAGGATCTCCAGGCACTCGCCCGCGATCAGTTCCCGGGCCATCACCGACCACAACGGGCGAGCCCGGGACAGATAGGCGGCCGGCAGGCCGCTGGTGGCGAACAACTGCCCGGCCAGCGACATCAGCAGATCGCCCACCAGCATCGCGAGCGAGCGGGCGGCCGCGTCGGCGTGCGATCGACGGCGCACGGCCTCGCGCAACGCGATGTGCGCCGTGGGGCGGCCGTGCCGGATGGGGCTGTCGTCGATGAGGTCGTCGTGCACCACCGCGGCGGCGTGCACCAGCTCCATCGAGGCCGCCGCCCGCACCAGCGCGTCGCTGTCGGGCTGCCCGGCCGCGCGCCAGCCCCAGTAGCAGAACGCCGCGCGCAACCGTTTGCCGTCGGCGACCGCGTCCTCCAACGCGCCGGCCACCGGACCGAGCAGAGGGTCGACGGCCGACAGCAGGTCGGCCTCGACGGCGACGAATTCCCGCAGCACCTCGTCGACGCGGGCCTTGAACGGGGCCGGCTCCCACCGATCAGACATGATCACCGGCGCGCCGGGCCAGAGCCTGCCGGGCGAGGACCTCCAGGTGGGCCGGCGGGGCGGCCGCGTACCGGTCCATCACCAGGCGCCCGCGCGCGAGCAGATCGCGCTCGGTGTCCGCCGCCAGCTCGGCCGTGTCCGAGCGGCGCAGCGCCCCCCACACGTACTCCAGGGCCGTGCCCACGGTGTTCACCGCCAGGTCGGCGAGTCCCACCGCCACCAGGACGGCCCGTTCCTCCGGGCCCCCGCGTCGTCCCGTGTTCCCTGTCATGGCCTCTCCTCACCCTGGGGCGCGGCCGGGCGGACGCCCGTGACCTGCCGCGCCTCCCAGGTTCGCAGCGCGCCCGACCCCCGGCCGGAGGAACTCACGATCGGGTGAACGGCCGTGGGCGGAGTGCGGCGCGCGGAGAGCGGAGTGCGGCGCGCCGCAAGGGCGGCCGGGCTCAGCCCTGCGTGGGGTCACCGGGGATCGGGTGCACCTCGACCGGGTCGTTGCCGGGCGTGCCGCCCGGGCCGGGGCACGCCGACGCCCGGGCGGCGATCTCCAGGGCCCGTTCCTCGCTCTTGACGTCGACCACCCAGTACCCGGCCAGGATGTGCCCGCCGGCCTGGCCGGGCCCCGCGGTCACCTGCGGCCGCCCGTCGCTGCCGGCCCGTACCGTCTTGACCAGGGAGGGGCCGCCCAGTCCCTGCCCGTCCACCCATTCCCCCGCGGCGGTCAGGTCCGCGTTGAGGGCGTTCATGTGGGCGAACATGGCCTCCATGTCGTCCTTGGAGAACGACGACATGACGGCGTCCCACTCCTCGACCGGCACGTTCATCTGGATCATGTACCTCATGTTCCTCACCCTTCCCGGGCTTCCGCCGGGGCCGGCTTTCGGCCCGTCGGAGAGGTAGACCGGCCGGGACCGCGAAACTCATCGGTGTGCGCCGACCCACCGCTTCGCCTCTCCTGGGGAAGTCTCGGGGACCGGCGGGGCCGAGGGGCGGATTACCCCGGTGCCAGGCGATTCGCCCTACAGTCGCAGGGGAGGTGCCTCCGCTTCGAGGACGAACGCGTGGCCGGCCGGATCGGCGTAGCGCCGTACGGTGGTCCGGCTGCCCGGTGCGGCCCCGTCGTCCCGGGCGGTCATCGGGCGGGCCCCGAGGGCCACGGCCTCGCGTTCGGCCTCGTCGAGGTCCCGCCCGTCGACCCGTATGAGCACGTGGGCCTGGTGGGAGCCCTCCGGAAGCGGCCAGGTCGGCGGTATGTGGGACGGGTCGCGGCGGATGCCGAGCGCCGCGCCCGCGGGGCCGGTGACGAGGAGGAGCTCCCCGTCTCCCGGCGCCGGCTCCACCGCCGCGCCGAGCAGGTCGGCGTAGAAGCGGGCCAGCAGCTCGGGCTCGGCGCTGTCGAGGACGAGAACGGTCGTCTTGGGTACGGTCATGCCCGCCGTCTGCCCTGTGTCGCGATCCGTACGCGCCGAGGCTCCGAGGCCCGGCCCGGCCGGGCCGGCCGGGCCCGTCAGGCGTTCGGGTCGAAGGCGATCCCCGCGGGCTTGGCCTTCGTCAGGTGGGAGGCGAAGGAGTCGTCGCGCAGGCCGAAGTGCGCGCTGCCGAAGTCGGCCGTGCTCAGCTTGTCCCGGAGGTTCGCGGGATAGCCGTCCCAGCCGACGAGCGTGGGGAACTGCCAGGTGCGGCGGTGGTTCTCCGGCGGCTCGTCGTTGTTGTTCGCCGCCCGGAAGCAGTGGGTGCCGATTCCGTCCTTGTGATAGACGATCTTCGGGTGGTTGCCGTCCCACCGGATCCGGTCCCGCGCGTGGACGACGAAGTCGCCGTGCGCCGAAGTCGACACGTACTCGGCCGTACCGTTCCTGGTCCACACCACCACGTGCTCCCAGTCGTGGCGGTGTCCGCCCAGGCTGACGCCGGCGAGGGCCTGGTCCTTCTCGAAGTAGAGGGCGTACAGGACCGCGCACCAGCCGTTGTTGCACTTGGCGCGGGAATAGCCGTTGGTGTTGTCGAGGTCCGAGGCGTCCCGGCAGTTCCCGTTGAGGGCGCCGGTGGGCTTCAACCCGCCGTTGAGTTCGCCGTTCACGCCGATCGCGGGCGTCGGGTAACACCCGTCGGTGTCGTAGTCGTAGGCCGGCTGGAACGTCGACTCCAGGGCGGAGGCGTTGCCCGCAAGGCCCGGGGGCGGCGCCGCGAAGGCCACCTGGGGGACGGCGACGACCAGCGCGAGGGCGGCTCCGACGACGGCCGCCGACTTCCGGCCGCGATGACTGGTCCGCATACGAGGTCTCCTGGAGTGTCGTGGCCGATGCGCGGGCCTGTGAACGCCCGCAGCATCATTGGCGAGCCGCGTCCACCACGGCAAGGGGCGTGCGGCATCGGATCCGTCACCTACGCGTGTCACCAACTCCCGCACGCCGCATACGCGTTGCCGACGGGCGGGAGCGCCCGGAAAGGCACCCTCGCGGAACCCTCCACGGTCTGCGTTGAACGTGTTCAGAAAATCTGACAGCATGGCGCGCGGAAAGGCCCGCCGGGCCGGGGCGAACGTGGATCCGTGCGCCTTCGGCCTGCCCGGCCACGAGACCCGGAGGTCGGTAACACATGATCGTCGCCCTGCTCATCTTCCTGTTCCTGGGTGTGGTGGTGGCCATCGGGCCGGGCCTGCTCATCGGGTACGCCTTCGTCGCGGTGAGCGGCGGACTGTCGCTCACCGCGAGGATCCCGCTGCTGGTTGCTCTGGCGTCGGCCACGGCGACGCTGTGGCTGGGCCTGGGGCAGACCGCCAACGTCCTGCTGCCGCTCGCCATGGTGCTGTCGTTCCTCGCGACCCTCGCCTCGGGGGCCCTGTTCCTCGGCATCGAAGCCCGCAAGCGGCGCGCGCCCTTCCACCCCGCGCCGGTGTGGCAGAACCGGTAGCCCGCCGTCCGGCGCTCGCCGCCCCGTTCCCGTACGAGGCGGGTCCCGCTCAGCTCCGCGCCAGCCCGTTTCGCGCGATGACCCCCGCGTACCATCGCGCGCTGTCCTTCACCGTCCGGCGCTGGGACGCGAAGTCCACGTGGACGATGCCGAAGCGCTTGCTGTACCCGTAGGCCCACTCGAAGTTGTCCAGCAGGCTCCACAGGAAGTAACCCCGTACGTCCACGCCGTCCTCGATGGCCCGGTGCACGGCCGTCAGGTGCGCGTCCAGGTACGCCACCCGCTCCGGGTCGTGGACCTGTCCCTCCGGGTCCGCGTAGTCGTCGTACGCCGCCCCGTTCTCCGTCACCAGGAGCGGCAGGCCCGGGAGTTCGTCGCGCAGTCGGGTCAGCAACTCGTACAGGCCGTTCGCGTCCACCGGCCAGTCCATCGCCGTGCGCGGGCCCGCCGCCGGGGTGAACTCCACATGCCGCTCGGCGCCCGCCCAGGGGGCCGGCGAGGCGGAGGAGCCGGCGGAGACCACGCTGGGGGAGTAGTAGTTGACGCCCAGCGAGTCGATGGGGGCGGACGTGACCTCCAGGTCACCGTCCCGGACGAACGACCAGTCCGTCACCCGCTTCGTGTCCTCGACCAGGTCCCGCGGCAGCCGCCCGTGGAAGACCGGGTCCAGGAAGATCCGGTTCGCCACCGCGTCGATGCGGCGCACCGCGTCCAGGTCCGCCGCCGTGTCCGTCAGCGGGCGCAGGGCGTGCAGGTTCAGGGTCAGGGAGATCTCGGCGGTGGAGGGGAGGCGGTCACGCAGGACGCGGACCGCGCCGCCGTGCGCCAGGTTGAAGTGGTGGGCCGCGCGCAGCGCGGCGAGGTCACTGGTGCGGCCGGGGGCGTGGACCCCGTTCCCGTACCCGAGGAACGCACCGCACCAGGGCTCGTTCAGCGTCGTCCAGGTGGCCACCCGGTCGCCCAACGCCCCGGCCACCAGGTCCGCGTAGTCCGCGAACCGGTGCGCGGTGTCGCGTTGCGGCCAGCCGCCCGCGTCCTCCAGCTCCTGGGGGAGGTCCCAGTGGTAGAGCGTCGCGACCGGCCTGATGCCGTTCGCCAGCAGCTCGTCCACCAGGCGGCGGTAGAAGTCCAGGCCGCACTCCACGGCCGGGCCCCGCCCCGTCGGCTGGACCCGGGGCCAGGAGACGGAGAAGCGGTAGTCCGTGACGCCGAGTTCCTTCATCAGCTTCACGTCGTCCGGCATCCGGTGCAGGTGGTCGGCGGCGATGTCACCGGTGTCACCGTTGCGGACCTTGCCGGGCGTACGGCTGAAGGTGTCCCAGATGGACGGCGTCCGGCCGTTCTCGGTGGCCGCCCCCTCGATCTGGTAGGCGGCGGTGGCGGTGCCCCAACGAAATCCCGTGGGGAAGCGCAGTCCGGTCCCGGTCTCGGGGCGGGTGCCCGTGGAGGTCGCGGGGCGGGCGTCGACAGCGGTCATGAGACGGACACTCCAGGAGGGTAGGGGGAATGGGGACGATCGGAGGGGCCCATGCGCCCCATGCGCCCGATGAGCCCATGGGGGTGCATGCGGGCGGTGCGGCCGATGGGTTGATCGGGCCGGTGGGGGCGATCGGGCCGGTGGCTCCATCGGCTCGGTCGTGGGGCGAGCGCGTCAGCCCTTCACCGCGCCCTGCATGATGCCGCCGACGATCTGCCGGCCCAGCAGGCCGAAGACGAGCAGCACCGGCAGCGTGCCGAGCAGGGTGCCGGCCATGATGACCGACTGGTCGTTGACGTAACCGCCGCCCAGCTGTCGCAGGGCGACCTGCACCGTCGGCTCCTGCGAGGACAGCGCGATGACCGGCCAGAAGAAGTCGTTCCACGCCGTCATGAACGTGAGCATCCCGAGCACCGCCATCCCCGGCCGCGCGATCGGGATCACGATCGACCAGAAGACGCGGGCCGTGGAGGCCCCGTCCACGCGGGCCGCCTCGATCAGCTCGTCCGGCAGCGACTGGACCAGGTACTGGCGCATGAAGAACACCCCGAACGCCGACACCAGACCCGGCAGGATCACCGCCTGGAGCTGGTTCACCCACTGGAGTTCGGCGATCAGCATGAACAACGGGATCACCCCGAGCTGCGGCGGGATCATCATCGTGCCGATCGTCAACGTCAGCAGAGCGCCCCGGCCCCGGAACCGCAGCTTGGCGAAGGCGAACCCGGCCAGCGTGCAGGAGAGCACCGTGCCCACGGTGATCGCCCCGGAGACGATCAGCGAGTTCAGCAGGGCCTTGCCGATGTCCGCCTCTTCGAGGACCGCCTCGAAGTTCTTCATCAGGTTCGGGCCGGGCAGCAGGCTCGGCGGCACCCGCGCCAGGTCCGCGTTGGACCGGCTGGCCGCGACGATCGTCCAGTAGAACGGGAACGCCGAGATCAGCAGCGCGAAGCCGAGGACGAGGTAGGCGAACCAGCCGCCCGCCATCGTCTTCCCGGCCCCGGACGACGGTCGGGCGAGCGCGGTCATCGGCCGGCCTCCTTGCGGGTGCGGCGGCGCGCGATCAGGGCGTTGACCCCGACGAGCAGCACGATCAGGACGAACATCACCCAGGCGATGGCCGCGGCCCGCCCCAGGTGGAAGAAGCCCCAGCCCTGTTCGTACATGTACAGGCCGAGGGTCTGGTACTGGTGCGAGATGCCGCCCGAGATCGACCCCTCGAACAACAGGGGTTCACCGAAGAGCTGGGTCGCGCCGATCGTCGAGACGATCACGGTGAAGACGATCGTCGGCCGCAGTCCGGGAAGGGTCACGTGGACGAACTGGCGCCATCGGGATGCCCCGTCCATCTCCGCGGCCTCGTACAGCTCGTGGGGGATCGACTGCATGCCCGCGAGGTAGATCAGCGCGTTGTAGCCGGTCCAGCGCCAGATCACGATCGTCGACACGGCGACCTGCGAGGCGACCGTGCCCGTCTGCCAGTCCACCGGGTCGAATCCGACGAGCCCGATCACGTAGTTGATCAGACCGAAGTCGCGGCCGAAGAGCTGCGCGAAGACGAGCGTGGCGGCGGCGACGGAGGTCGCGTAGGGGAGCAGGATCGCGGTCCGGATGAAGGTCCGGCCGCGCAGCTTGTAGTTGAGCAGGTGCGCCAGGCCCAGCGCCATCGCGAGCTGCGGGACGGTGGACAGCACACCGATGGTGAACGTGTTGCGCAGCGAGATCCAGAAGTACTCGTCGGCGAAGAGCGCGGTGTAGTTGGCGATGCCCCGCCACTCCATCTCGCCGCTCGTCTGGAGCTCGACGCGGTAGAGGGAGACGAACGCCGTGTAGAGGAGCGGGAAGAGGCCGAAGGCGAGGAACAGGGTGAAGAAGGGGGCGACGTAGGCGTACGGGGAGGCCTTGCGCCAGGTGCGCCGGAGAGCGGCTGCCGGACCGTCGCCCGGGGCGGCCCCGGGGGCGGGACCGGGTGCGGGACCGGCTTCGGCCCGGCCGGGCCCGGCCTTCGCGAGGGAGGTGGGGGACACGATGTGCGGCCCTTCGGGATCGGGACGGGAGGGGTGCGGGGCGGGGGCGGGGGCCCGGCCGTCCGGGAGGGGACGGCCGGTCGTGCGTGCGCGGCCGGCCGGGCGGACCGGTGTCAGCCGATCACGTTGGCCACGCCCTTCTTGGCCGTCTCCCACGCCGTTGCCGAGGGGACTCCCTTGCGCTCCACCTCGCTCAGCGCGTTCGTCAGCTGCTGCATCACGTTCTGGTCGTGCACGCCCAGCACCTGGACCGGGGAATCCTTGGCCGCGTCACCGAAGATCCTGCCGATCGGGGCGTCCGAGAAGTACGGGTCCGTGGCGTCCCCGATCTTCGCGATGGCGCCCGTCGAAGACGGGAAGTTGCCCTGCTTCCGGAAGACCTTCGCCTGCTGCTCGGGCGCGGTCAGCCACTCGATCAGCCGGTACGCCTCCTCCTTGTGCTTGGCCGCACGGGGGATCGCGAGGTACGAGCCGCCCCAGTTGCCCGCTCCGCCGGGGAGCTTGGCGACGTCCCACTTGCCCCGGCCCGCGTCGCCGGCCTGGCCCTTGACGTAGCCGAGCATCCACGCCGGGCAGGGGATCGTGGCGAACGAACCGGCGGCGAAGGCCTGGTTCCACTGCGGCGACCACTGGTCGAGCTTGGCGCTCAGGCCGGCCTCGGCCGCTTTCACGGAGGCGTCCCAGGCGGTCTTGACCGCCGGGTTGGTCTCGTAGACCAACGTGCCCGAGGCGTCGTAGTACCGCTCCTTCTCCTGACCGATCATGACCCCGTAGAGGGATCCGACGCTGTCCAGCCAGGCGCTCTGGGCGGGCGCCTTCCGCTTGTACTCCTTGCCCAGCTCCAGGTAGCCGTCCCACGTGGACCACCTCTTCGCGAGTTCCTCGCGGTCGGTGGGCAGGCCGGCCTCCTTGAAGAGGTCGGTGCGGTAGCACATGGCCTCGGGGCCCACGTCCGTGCCGAGGCCCAGGATCCTGCCGTCCTTCGTGGTCGCCGCCGACCACTTGGCCGCGGCGAACTGGTCCTTGAGCCGGTCCGCCCCGAACGCCTTGAGGTCCAGGAACCGGTCGGACTGCTGCTGGGTGACCGACGCGATCCGTCCCACCTCGACGCCCTGCACGTCCGCGAGGCCGCCGCCGCCGGAGATGCGGGTCTGGAGCGACTTCCAGTAATCCGCCTCGTCCTGGGTGTCGCTCTGCTTGATCGTCACGTTGGGGTGAAGTCGCTGGTACTCCTCGTAGAGCCCGGCCTCCTTGAAGCCGAAGGATCCGAAGAGGTCGACGGTGAGGGTGATCTTCCCGTCCCCGCCGGCGGAGGCGTCCGGCGAGGAGCCGGACCCGCAGCCGGCGAGGAGGGCCCCCGTGAGGACGACGGCGCCGAGGCGGACCGTGGCCCTCCCGACGGCTCGCGCGGTGGCTCTCGTGGCCGCTCTCGTGGTGGCTCGGGCGATGGGCATGGGAAGCCTCCCTTGACGTCGGGATGAACCGAGCGCCTTGAGAGCGCTCTCACTCAGTGCGCTTGGAGCGTCTCCCACCACCTGCTCCCCGTCAAGAGTCGAACGCATAACAGCCCGACGTTCGCGTCAACTGGGCTCGTTGTGGCCTCTCTTGACATCACGGTTTCAGGAGATTTACGTTCCTTGGCACTTGAGAGCGCTCTCGAACGCGCTCTTCCCCCCATGATCGAGGTGTTGTTTCGTGCGAGCCTCACCCTTCAGACCGGCCGCGGCGACGCTGCTTGCCATCGCCCTGGCCGCCGTCGGTCTGACGTCCGCCGCCACCCCCGCGGTCGCCGCCACCATCCCCGCCGGTTTGGGCAGTTACACCGACGTCCGACCCGCCGGTACGTCCGGCCCCACGACGAACACCGGCGCACCCGTCACCCCCAAGCTCACGGCGGCCGCCCGGGACAAGCCCGTCCCGACCAACGACTGGTGGACCTCGCTCGCCTACCAGCGCTACGGCGACAACCCGTACTCCACCCCCATGTACGGCCACCCCCTCACGTACCAGGCCAAGGCCTCCGGCCTGGAGGTCGGCTACCCGACCACGCCCGCGATCGTCGGTGACGGCCGGCAGTACGAGTACGCCCACAAGGCCGATCTCACCGTCGGCCTCACCGGCCTGAACTCCCCCGACACCAAGGCCGACGCCTGGTCGGACTGGACCGTCACCCCGTACTGGGCGGACGGCACCCGCACCTTCCGCGCCACCATCGGCCACGGCATGCCGTTCGTATACGCCAAGGGCTCCGGCGGCGACGCCCGCGTCACGACCGCCTCCGCGCCGACCGTCTTCGCGGACGACGGCAACGTCCTCGGCATCACGGTCGCCGGTCACCACTACGCCCTCTTCGCCCCGACCGGTGCCGACTGGAACGTGTCCGGCACCACCATCACCGCCGCGTTGGCGGGCAAGGACTACTTCTCGCTCGCCGTCCTGCCCTCCACGGACGCGCTGGCGACCTACCGCACGTACGCGTTCAGTTTCGTCACCGGCTCCAGAGTGGCCTGGCAGAGCGTCGGCGCCGACGTCCGGGCGACCTACACCCTGACCACCGAGGCCAAGGAGGGCACCGAACGCGGCACGCTCCAGGCCCTCTACCGCCACCAGTGGCTCCACACCACCGACGCGTTGACCCCGTACACGTACGTCTCACCGCGCGGCACGATGAAGGTGCGCGCTTCCGCCTCCTTCACCACCAGTCAGCGAAGCAGCGGAGTGGTGCCCGCCCTGCCCGCCTCGGACGGGATCGACCGGGCCCGCCTCGGCGCCTACCTCGACGAGGTCGCCCAGGCCTCCGACCCGTTCTCCGGGGCCTCCGACACCTACTGGACCGGCAAGGCGCTCGGCCGGCTCGCCCAACTGGTGCCCGTGGCCGACCAGATCGGCCGGACCGCGACCCGCGACAAACTCCTCGGCCTGATGAAGGGCCGGCTCCAGGAGTGGCTCACGGCGGGCGGGGCCAGTGGGTTCGCCTACGACCGGGACTGGAAGACCCTCACCGGCTATCCGGCCTCGTACGGCAGTGACACCGAACTCAACGACCACCACTTCCACTACGGCTACTACGTCTACGCGGCGGCGATCGTCGCCCAGTACGACCAGGCCTGGGCGGCGGACTCGGCCTGGGGCACGATGGTCAAGCACCTGATCCGCGACACGGCCAACCCGAGCCGCACCGACACCGCGTACCCCTTCCTGCGGGGCTTCGACGTGTACGCGGGCCACAGCTGGGCCTCCGGCCACCAGGGCTTCGCGGCGGGCAACAACCAGGAGTCCTCGTCGGAGTCCACCAACCTCAGCGCCGCGCTGGTGCTCTGGGGCGCGGCGACCGGCGACACCTCGCTGCGCGACCTCGGCAGCTACCTGCTGACGACCGAATCCGAGGCGATCACCCAGTACTGGTTCGACGCGAACGAACAGGTCTTCCCCGCGTCGTACCGCTACGGGACGGTCGGCATGGTCTGGGGGAGCGGCGCCGCCTACTCCACCTGGTGGACCGCCAACCCGGAGGAGATCCACGGGATCAACGTCCTTCCCGTGACCGGTGGCTCGCTGCACCTGGCCCGCGAGAAGGCCGCCATCACCCGGAACATCGCCGAGATGGAGCGCGAGAACGGCGGCCCCGCCCAGGAGTGGCGCGACCTGCTCTGGGAGTTCGAGGCGCTGGCCGCTCCGGCCTCGGCGAAGGCCAAGTGGGACGCGGTGAACGGGAACTACACCCCGGAACAGGGGGAGTCCAGGGCGCACACCTACCACTGGATCGGCACGCTCGACACCCTCGGCGCACCGGACACGACGGTCGGCGCGGACCTGCCCACCGCCGCTGTCTTCACCAGGAACGGCGTCCGTACCTACACCGCCCACAACCACGGTTCCACCGCCCGTACGGTGACCTTCACGGACGGCAGGACCCTCGCGGTCGCGGCCCGTTCGACGGCCACGGCCACCGGCCCCGGCGGCCAGGACCCCGACCCGCAGGAACCGGGCCCGTCCACCGGCAACACCTTCCGCCTCAAGACCGGCGGCGTCCTGACCACCGCCACCACGGACCCGGCCGGCGCGGACACCCTGGCCTCGGCCGACGGCGTCAACCGGGACGGCACCCCGTACCGGCCGACGGTCTACGAGGCGAGGCAGGTCAACGGCAAGCCCGCCGCCGGAGCCGCCACCGCCTTCCGCCTCAGGGTGGACGCGGGCACCAGGGTCGGGCTCGCCCCGCAGGTCCGGGTCAGCTACGACCTGACCGGTGACGGCACCTTCGACCGCACCGAGACCTTCCGCTACTTCGCGACCGACCCGCTCGCGGGCTGGGAGGAGTACACGCAGGCGGTCGGCGCGCAGGCCACCACCGGCAGCCTGGGCGAACTCAGGAACGGCACCGTCCGCCTGGAGGTCTGGAACGCCCTGGGCAACGGCACGTCCCAGCTCCAGACGGGCACGGACGCGGCGGTGCTGAGGATCCCGTACGTCTGACCCGGCTGCGCGATGGCGCGGCGGCGTGGTGGTGCGGCGGGTCCCGGGCTCCGCGGAGCGGGGCCCGCCGTACGCGTACGTCGGGAACCGGATCCGATATCCGGGCTCAGGCCGAGGCGCGCCGCACCAGCGTGGTCGGGGTGATCACCGAGTCCGGCGCCGCGCCGTTCCCGGTGCGGTCGAGGTTGCGCAGCAGCAGCCGTGCCATCAGCCGCCCCTGGCCCTCGATGTCCTGCCTGACGGTGGTCAGCGGCGGGTCGGTCTCCCTGGCCACCGGATCCATGTCGTCGAACCCGACCACCGCCACCTGCTCGGGCACCGCGATCCCACGCTCCCGCAGGATCCGCAGGGCCCCCGAGGCCATCAGATCGTTGGCGACGAACACCGCGTCCAGGTCGGGCCGGCGTTCCAGCAGCTCGGCCATCGCCCGCGCCCCGCTCTCCACGGTGAAGTCGCCCGCGGCGACGAGCGTGGGATCGGTGTCCACCAACACGTCCCGGTAGCCGTCGAAGCGGTCCATCGCCGAGGTCTGGTCGGACGGCCCGCCGATGTGGGCGATCCGCTCGCGCCCGAGGTCCCGCAGGTACTGCACGGCGACGCGGGCCCCGCCCCGGTTGTCGGCGTCGACGTACGGGACGGCCCGTTCGCCGGGGGCCGCCGTCCAGCCGGGCCGCCCCCCGAACACGGTCGGAATCCCCGCCCGCCGGGTGATCTCGGGCAGCGGGTCGTCGGTGTGCAGGGAGAAGGCGAGCGCGCCGTCCACGTGCCCGCCGGACAGGTACCGGGTGATCCGGCCGAAGTCCCCCGGCCCCTCCACCAGCAGCAGCACGAGCTGGGTGTCGTGGGCGGTCAACTCCTTGCTGACGCCCCGGATCTGCTGGGAGAAGAAGGGGTCCGAGAAGATCCGCACCTCCGGCTCCGCGATGATGACGGCCACCGCGCCCGTCCGCCGGGTCACCAGGGTCCGGGCCGCGTGGTTGGGGACGTAGCCGAGCTCGTCGACCGCCCGGAGCACCTTGTCGACCAGCGGTTTGCGGACCCCGTCGCCCCCGTTGACGACCCGCGAGGCGGTGGCCCGGGAGACCCCCGCGCGCGCCGCGACGGCCTCCAGGGTGGGGCGGGAACCGGGGGACTGCTCGGGCAAGGCGGTCGCTCCTCGTCGACGGGGGCGGCGACGCGCACGGTGGTGCGGACCTGTGCCGTCGCCGGATCCTCTACAGCTTAACGCCGCCACGGGCGCACTGAGAGCGCTTCCAACGGGCGCCCGCCCAGCTCGCCGCGGGCGCCCCACGCCGGCGCGAACGGCGGCCCCGACACCCACCTTTTTGTGGGTACTTGGCGGACGGACCCGTACGCGCCAAGGTGGGAGGTGTCGGGGGCCGCACGACACGCGAGGAGGAAACGACGGCTCAGGACGCGGCCCGGGAGCGCGAGCTTTCCAGCCGGTCCAGCCGACCGTGGCCCCACCGCGATACGGGGCCGAGCGCCTCGGACAGTTCACGCCCGTAGGCGGTCAGCGAGTACTCGGTCTTCGGCGGCCGGACCTCGAACACCTCCCGGTGCACGAGCTCGTCCTCCTCCATCTCGCGCAGCGCCTGCGTCATCACCTTCTCGCTCAGGCCCGGCAACATGCGGCGCAGCGCACCCGGGCGCATCGGACCGGACTCCAGCAGCCACAGCAGGGTGGTCTTCCATTTCCCGTCGATCACCGCGATCGCGGCGGTCACCCCGCACACGTTCGGGTCCTGTGCCCGGCCACGCGTCATCCCCCGACCCCTCTTCTTCCTCGTGTTCACCGACGGGCCCACTCGCCCACTTCCAAGGAGCACCTTCGTGACCGCACCGCATTCCCCGTCCACCGACGTGACCGTGATCGGCCTGGGGCCGATGGGGCGGGCACTGGCCGGCGCGTTCCTCGCCGCAGGCCTGCGGACCACGGTCTGGAACAGGACCCCCGGCCGGGACCGGGAGCTCGTCGACCTCGGTGCGACCGGGGCCCGCGGCGCCGCGGAGGCGGTGGCGGCGAGCCCGCTGACCGTCGTCTGCGTCGTGAACCACGACGCCGCCGACTCCGTCCTACGGGATCGGGCCGTCACCGACGCCCTCGAGGGCCGTGCCGTCGTCAGCCTCACCGCCGACACCCCCGCCCGCGCCCGGGACGCCGCCGCCTGGGCCTCCCGGCACGGCATCCGCTACCTCGACGGAGCGATCATGACCCCGGCGGCGACGATCGGCGGCCCCGACGCCGTCTTCCTGTACAGCGGTCCGGCCGACCTCCACGCCGAACTGCGTCCGGTGCTCGACACCCTCCGCGGATCCCACCACCACCTCGGGGAGGAGATCGGCCGGGCCGCCGCCTACGACATCGCCCTGCTGGACGTGTTCTGGACCGCCATGGCGGGCTACGCCCACGCCCTCGCGGTGGCCCGGGCCGAGGGCATCACCGCCCGCGAACTCGCCCCCTTCGCCCAGGGCATCGGCGCCATCCTTCCCGGGATCTTCGCGGAGGCCGCCGAGGACGTGGACGGCGGCGGCTACTCGGGCGAGGGCAACCCGATCACCTCGGCCGTCTCCTCCATGGCACACATCGTGGAGGCTTCGGAAGCGCACGGCATCGACGCCTCGGTCCTGCGCGCGGCGGAGGGGCAGGCCCGCCGCGCCATCGGCCTCGGCCACGGCGCGGACGGCTTCATGCGCGTCACCGAACTCCTCGGCCGCACCGCGGGAGCGCGCTGACGGCTCGCCGCCCACCACGACGTCGGCCGGATGGACTTCGCGCAGGAGGTCCGGCGTCGGCTCGCCGAGGTCGTCGCCCCGGACCGGGGCGACGCCGTCACCGGGGACCGACGGGCCGACCACGCCGCCGAGCCCGGCCGCGGCCGTTCCCGCCCCGCCGCCGAGCCGGCCGCGCACCCCCGCCGCCGACGACGGCAAGCCGAGGACCGCCGAGACCACGCCGGCCGACAGGAGCGCCGTCGTGGGTGGCCCGAACCCCGGCGGAGACGGCGTCTCGTACCGCAACTGCTCCGCCGTCAGGGCGGCGGGGGCGAACCCCATCCGCAGGGGAGACCCCGGGTACGGACGCCACCTCGACCGCGACGGCGACGGCGTCGCCTGCGAATGAGCCCCCGCGCCGCCGCCCCCGTCAGGGGGTCACGATGGCGAAGTCGGGGTCCGGGGCGTCGAGGGCTCCGAGGAGCCGGACCAGCCGGGCGGGATCGCCGCCGACACGGGCGTGCCGGGCGATCTCGTCCGCCGGGATCGTGCCCATGAGCAGCGCCCGCAGGTCGCTCTCGCCGAGCGCGATCTCCACGTCCGGCCGACCGGTGGTCGTCCGCGCCCCGAAGGTGTGGCTGAGGACGCCGTTGCGCAGGTGCTGGGTGATCCGCCGGCCGTCGTCGAGGATCCAGAGGACGTCGATGGTCTCGTCCCAGCAGGCGGGCGCGTCGACCCGGATCGCGAGGGAGTCGAAGAGCTGATCGAGGGTGAGCGCCGCGATCAGGTCCGGGGAGGTGGGGACGGTGGGGGTGCCGACGTTGCCGTGGCGCAGTTCGTGGGCGCCCATCAGGTAGAAGTTGCGCCAGGTTCCGTTCTCGCTGCCGTAGCCGAGCTGCTCCAGCGCCCGCGCCTGGAGGGTACGGGCCTCGGCGTTGTCGGGGTCCGCGAAGACCACGTGGTCGACGATCTGGGCCACCCACCGGAAGTCGCCCTCGGCGAACGAGGCACGGGCCTGCTCCAGCACCCTCCGCGCCCCGCCCATGCACGCGACGTAGCGCCGGGCGGCCTCGGCCGGCGGGTGCTGCCACAGGTGGGCCGGGTTGCCGTCGAACCAGCCCAGGTAGCGCTGGTAGACCGCCTTGGTGTTGTGGCTCAGCGAGCCGTAGTAGCCGTGGGTGTGCCAGGCGCGTTCCAGCGCCGGCGGCATCTGCACGCGCTCGGCGATCTCCAGCGGGGTGAGGCCCTGGTTGAGCAGGCGCAGGGTCTGGTCGTGCACGTAGGCGTACAGGTCGTGCTGTTCGCCCAGGTACCGGCCGATGCGCTCGCGACCCCAGGTGGGCCAGTGGTGGGAGGCGAAGGAGACCTCCGTGCCGTCGAGGAAGAGGTCGACCGCCTCGGCCAGGTAGCGCGCCCACACCCGGGGGTCGCGCACCTGCGCCCCGCGGAGGGTCAGCACGTTGTGCAGGTTGTGCGTGGCGTTCTCGGCCAGGCACAGCGCGGACCGATCGGGGAAGTGAACGTTCAGCTCCGCCGGGGCCTCGGTTCCCGGGGTCAGCTGGAAGACCATGCGGATGCCGTCCACGGTCTCCGTCTGCCCCGTCCGCGTCACCGTCAGGGTGGGCGGGACCAGGCCCACGGTCCCGGTCGACGTCGTCTGCCCGAGGCCCGCCCCGACCTGTCCCCGGGGTCCCTTGGGCAGCGCCGCGCCGTACATGTAGGCGGCTCGCCGGGCCATCGCCGTGCCGGCGTACACGTTCTCGCTCACCGCGTGGTGCATGAAGCCCTCGGGGGCGATCACCGGGACGCCGGCGGCGACGTCCGCGTCGTCGATGACCCCGCGCACCCCGCCGAAGTGGTCGACGTGGCTGTGGGTGTAGAGCACGCCGGTCACCGGGCGGTCGCCCCGGTGGGCGCGGTAGAGAGCCAGGGCCGCGGCCGCCGTCTCCGCGCAGATGAGGGGGTCGATCACGAACACCCCGCGCTCGCCCTCGACGACGGTCATGTTCGACAGATCGAGGCCGCGGATCTGGTAGATGCCGTCGGTGACCTCGAACAGGCCGTGCCGGGACACCAGACGGGACTGCCGCCACAGACTCGGGTTGACCGTGTCCGGGCAGTCGCCGTCGTCCAGGAAGGCGTAGGCGTCGGCGTCCCAGACCACGGCTCCGCTGGCGTCCCGGACGCACCCGTCCTCGAAGGCCCCGACGAATCCCCTGGCGGCGTCCTCGAAGTCCTGCCCGTCGTCGAACGCGAACCGTCGCGCGATCGCCGCGTTGTTCTCCGCGATGGCCGACTCCGCGTCCCGCCGTTCTTCGTCGTGCATCGTCTCGCGCGTCCTTCCCGAGTTCTCCGCCCCGTGCCGCGGCCGTACCCGCCCACCCTCCCGAGCGCCGCCCACTTCCACCATCGGGGCGGCCCGATCGGAGGAAGGCCCGCACGGGAGCACGTCGCGGCGCGCGGGCGTTCCGGGCAGGGGGCGTCCGTGCTCGGCCGTTCGGGTGGCGTCGCGGTTCCGGAGCCGACACCCGGCGTGCAGGATCGCCATCCGGACCGTCCGAACGGGCGATGCCCCGGACGGGCAGGGGTACACCTTGTCGGACACGACCCGGCCACGGCGGAGTTCGGGGAGGGATACGCCACCCGCACCCGGATCGACCGGACGGCTTCCGGAACGTGGACGATGCCGTACCGCAGCCCGTGGCTGAGGCTCCCGCAGGAGCACGGGCCTCCGGTAACCGACCGGTTCGCGCCACCGCTTGACCTGATCCACGGCTGGAGCGGGGAGATCCGGCCTGCCAAGCTGGGCCCACGGCACGGACGGGGGAGACATGAGCGCGCACGCGTATGAGATCCGGGTCGGCGGTGACTCGGGCGGCGAGGACCTGCGGCGCCTGGCCCAGTGGTTGCGGGACGACGAGTACGTCGGGGAAGCCGGAGAGCTCTCCTTCGAGGCCGGACCGCCCGTCGAGGGGGCCATGGGGGCGGCGTTCGAACTGATCCAGTTCTGTGTGGACAGCGGATTCCAGACGGCCAACCTCGTCCTCGCGATCACCCTCTGGCGCCGCACCCGATCCGAGCCGCCGACGGTCACCATCGAGCGCGACGGCGTGCGCGTCGAGGTCCACAGCGCGGACCCGGAGGTCGTGGCACGCCTGGCCGCCCGCCTCGAGAATGGCTGAGGAGACCACCGCGGCCACCCTGCCCGACCCCTCCTCCTCCTGGGCCGTCCTCATCGGCTGCTCCGGCTACGAGCACTTCGAAGACCTGCCGGCCGTCGCCAACAACCTGCTGACGCTGCGGCAGTTCTTCACCTCCTCGGAGGGCTGGGCGCTGCCCGAGGAGCAGTGCGTCACCATCGCCGATCCGCGCACCCCCGGCGAGGTCGTCAATCCGCTGCGCACGGCGGCGGGCCGGGCCCGGGACGCCCTCTTCGTGTACTACGCGGGCCACGGCGTCCTGGACGACGAGCTGCGCTTCCACGTGTCCCTGACCGGTTCGGCGGGCGACGAGCCGTGGTCCTGCCTGTCGTACGAGTGGATCCGCAAGGCGCTCGCCGGAGCACGCGCCCCGAGGAAGGTGGCCGTCCTGGACAGCTGCTTCAGCGGCAAGGTCCACCTGGGACTCATGTCCCGCCCCTCCGACGCCGTGCGCGCCGGCACGAGCGCACGGGGGACCGTGGTCCTCACCTCGGCGCGGGACGACCGCGTCGCCCTGGCACCACCCGGGGACCGGTACACGGCCTTCACCGGCGAGCTGCTGACGGTCATGACCGAGGGCGTACCCGGCGGACCCGCCCTGATCACGGTCGACGGAGCCTACGAGCACGTGAAGCGGTCCCTCGCGAGCAGGGGGCTGCCCCGGCCGGACCGCACCGGCAGCGACACCGCGGGCTCGCTCGTCCTGGCCGTCAACGCGGCGGCGGACCTGCCGTCCACGGGGCCCGTGGTGGCCGTGGCCTCGTTCCGCGACACGATGCGCCGACTGGCCGCGCGTACGGGTCCGGCCACCGTGCCCGAGGCGCCGGCGGACCCGAACCCCGAATCGGCCGGCCCCTTCCCCGGAGAGGTGCTCCGGGGCCGCTACAGGGTGCGCGCGTGTCTGGGCGTCGGCTCGATGTCGAGGGTGTACGCCGCCCACGACCGGATCCTGGGGCGGACGGTGGCCATCAAGATGGCCTCGGGGGCCCTGGCGCGCGGCGGCGACGCGCACGACGAGGCCCGGGTCGTGGCCGGCCTCAACCACCCGGCGATCGCGACCGTGCACGACGTGTGGAGGTACCGGGACGGCGACTGCATCGTCATGGAGTACATCGACGGCCGCGACCTGGCCCGGTTGAGACTGCGCACCGCGCTCACGCCGGCCGAATGCGCGGCCATGGCCTACGAGTTCCTCGGAGCGCTCGCGTACGCGCACGACGCGGGGGTCGTCCACTGCGACGTGAAGCCGGCCAACATCATGATCACCGTCGAGGGGCGGGTCAAGATACTCGACTTCGGCATAGCGGGCAGAGTGGCGGACGCGCACCCCGGCATCCACCCGGGCATCCACGCCGGCATCCACGCGGGCGGCTTCGTCGGAACCCCGCGCTTCGCTCCCCCCGAGTCGTTCGCGGGAGCGCCCCCGGACGTCCGGCGTGACGTCTACGCCTGTGGCGTCACCCTGTTCTTCCTGCTCACCGGCGAGCTGCCGTTCGACGCCGAGGCCGATCGCGACGCCGAGGCCGGTCGCGGGGACCTTCTGCCGCCCCAGGTCAGGACGTCGCACGTGCCGAGACCGTCGTCCCTTGCCCCCGGGGTCAGCCCCGGCCTCGACGCGTTGGTGATGCGGGCCATGCACCCCGACCCGGAGCGGAGGTTCCAGACGGCGGCGCAGATGAGGTCGGCCCTCGCCCACCACCCCCGGCTACCCGACCGCGACCGCCCCCTCGGCCGCTCCACGCCGGCCGACTCCGTCGGCCGGGTGCGTTGACTCGCCAGGTCCCGCCCGTCGAGCATCCGCGCATCGGCCCCGGACAGCGTGCTGTCAGTGCCCTTTGGCAGCATGCACCCATGAGCAAGGTAGTGAACTACAGCATGGCGAACCGCGGCGAGGTCGCGCGCTTCGTGCCCGCCCTGGACCTGAGCGCCGACGAAGCGCGACGCCTGGACAACATGCGCGTCAGGGCGAAGGCGCGACAGGACAGTCTCGACCAACAGGGCGTGGACTGGGGGCTGTCGGTCCCGGACGCCCTGGAGGAGCTGGTGACCGGCAAGGCCGAATCCTCCGCCGAATACGCCGGCTGCGCCTACTACGCGGCCCTCCAGGTCATCATCGACCACAACGCGAGCGACAGCGCGACCCTGGCGAGCTACCGGAGCCCCGTCACCTACTTCTCCGCCCTGGACGACGCCCTCGGCGCGGCGGGCGTCCCGGCCGAACTGCTGCCCTACCAGTACGTCTTCAGCGGCCCGCCCGCGGAGATCGGGATCCGCGTGCCCCGTCCCGCGGACGGCTCGCCGGAGATCGGCTGCTGGCCCCTGGCGAAGGCCGTCCCCGCGGTGGAGGCCTACCGCGCGGCCCTGGACCGCGTGGACGCCGATCTGCGGTACGACCTCGGGGAGCTGATCGAGGCCCTCGACGGTTGGGCCGCGGACTGGACCGAGAACGAGGGCGCCTGGTGGTGGGCCGAGGACGGCTCGATCTTCTTCTCGATCACCGGCTGACCTCCGGGGAGACCGCCCGGGGGCCGACGGACTCCTCGGAGGCGGTCGGGGGTGCGAACAGCTCCCGGACGGTCGCGGCGGCCGTCTCGCGCAGCCAGGTGTGGGCGCGGTCGTCGTCGTGGCGCCGGTGCCACAGCAGGTGCAGCGGCACCTCGGGCAGCGGGAGCGGCGCCCGCAGCGTGATCAGGCCGAGCCGGTCGCGGGCGGTGCGGGTGACGGCGTCGGGCAGGGTGACGACCAGGTCGGTGTCGAGGGCGAGCCGCAGCGCGAAGGCCGTGGTGGGCCCGGCGGCGACGACGCGCCGTTCGAGGCCCCGCGCGGCCAGGGCGTCGTCGATCCCGTCGCGCGCGACGCCCGGCGAAGGCTCCCTGGAACGCCCTTCGCGGTCTCGCTCGCCCGCTGACCGGCCGGGCCCGGACGGTGCGGCTCACTTGGATGCGAGTCGCCCCACCCCCAGTAGACCCGCCCGTAGGGCAGGGGGACCGGGAAAACTCGATCGACGGCCTCGCACTCCACGGGTGAGGATGCGGGACCGCCCTCAGACCGCCGGAGGTTCCGTGGGATCCAGAGACGCCGACATCGACTTCACCTTCGCGCACCCGATCACGGTGCGCGCCGTTCTGGACGCGATCACCGGAACGGGCTGGTCCGTCGAAGTGCCCGTCGGACGCGTCAGCTACATGATCAACGACGCGGACGACGCCTACGAGTGGTACGACGGCGCCACCGACGCCCTCGGCGGGGTCTTGGCCCTGCTCGACGCGCCCGCGAACCTGCCGTACACCGTGGCCTTCAACGTCCACCATCCGGAGGCGGGTACCGGCGGGATGCTCATGTTCATGCCCGGCCGGAAGGACGTCTCCTTCGTGCCCGCCGGCGACCGTCGGCGCCTTCCGGCGGCGCCGGAGTTCACCGACCTCGCCTGGTACCTGCACGCGCTCGTCCCCGCGCTCGTCGCGGCAGGGCTCGAAGGGTACGAGGCCAAGGAGATCCGTTACCGATAGGCCCGCGTGGCCGCGGCGCGGCCCCGTCCCCGGACGGGGGGCGGGGCCACGCGGGGGCGTCAGGCGTCGGGGAGCAGGCGCAGGGTGAGGGCCAGTCGCCCGGGGCGGCCCTCCGTCACCTCGATGGGGGTGTTGATCCGCGCGGTCTCCACGCACAGGAAGCGGCGGTAGTCCTCGTCCGTCAGGTCGGCCATGGACGCCGACAGCTCCGGGCCCGGGTTCCAGACCACGACGTCGCCGGCCTGGTCGTGCGTCACCTCGATGGCCCGGCCGAGGGTCCTGTCGTCGATGACGGTGGTCTTCTCGGGTCGGGTGTAGACCCGTTCGACGTGGCCCTCGGGCGTCACCGCGCCGCCGGCGTCCACCACGTCCTCGGCGAGGAGGTTGTCGCGGTACGGGGCGCCGAGGCCGGTGACCTCCGCCGTGCCGAGGTCTCCGATCGGCAGGTAGGTGTGCAGGGCGGCCGTGGCGACGAACTCGCCGTGTGCCTCGATCTCGACGTCGCACGCCGCACCGAGCCTGATGCGCGTGTCCAGGGTGAACTCGTGCGGCCACAGCGCGAGCGTCGCCTCGGAATCCCGCAGGCGAAGGGTCAGCAGGACCGAGTCCTCGCCGCTGTCGTGCTCCACCAGCTCCCACAGGAGGTTGCGGGCGAAGCCGTGCGACGGGAGCGAGGGGGACGCGGAGGGCCCGAACCAGGGCCAGCACAGGGGTACGCCGCCCCGGATGGGCTTGCCCGCCTGCCAGGTGGCCCGCTCGCCCAGCCAGAGGCCGGGCGCGGAACCCGTCGGCTGCCAGGCGATCAGCTGGCCCCCCTGGAGGCTGACCACGCCCCGGACGCGCGGGTGGTCGACCACCAGGACCGGGATCTCGCCGATCCGGCGGAGGGTCACCGAGTCGGACAGCCGCTCGGTGACGGCCAGGCTGAAGAATGCGGAAAGTTCGTCGCTCATGCCCCGACTCTCGACAACCGATGGCGAGCTGGTCAAATCCGGCGTTCGTCAAGGCCGCGACGAAGGGCCCGCCTCCCGCCGCGGCAGGAGGCGGGCCCGAGCCGGCCGGGTCCCGGGAAGCTATTCCGCGGCCTTCTTCAGCGCCTTCAGCCACGAGACGAGCGAGTCGTCGAGCGCGGCCGCGAGGTGGGCGCGGTCGGCCTCGACGGGGGCGCCCGCCCAGGACTCCCGGGTGTGGACCACGACCGCGTCGCCTTCCTGGGTGAACGTCCACTCGTGCACGCCGGTGATGCCGTGCGCGGGGCCGCCCCACAGGATCCGGTGCCGGGCCTCGTCGACCGCGTAGACGGTGGAGTCGATGGTCAGTCCCGCCGTCACCCAGTGGAAGGTGGCGCCGGGTGCGACGGGGCCGTCGAGGCGGGCCTCGGTGATGTCGTGCTGCCAGTCGGGCCACAGGCCGATGTCGGTGTGCAGCTCCCACACCCGCTCCAGGGGAGCGGCGATCCGGATGGTGTGGTCGGCGACGACGGGCGCGTTCTCGTCGATGGTGGTGGGGTAGGTCATGACGACTCCTCGGTGTGGGTCGGTGTGGGTCGGTGTGAGCCGCTGCCGGTTTCGGCGGGGGCGCAATGCGAGGGGGAGGGGGCCCGGGCCGCCGCTGCGGGGGAATCAGGGGCGGCCCGGGCGGCCGGTGGGCGGCCGGCGCGCGGCCGGCCGGTCAGGCGCGGTCGTCGGTGTCGGGGATCCAGTGGCCGTGGATGCCGGCGGGCACCCGTCGGGGGAGTTCCACGGCGGCCACGGTGCTGAGGTCGCCCGCGTCCAGGACGAGCAGCTCCGAGGCGTCGGCGGTGAGGTCGCTGACGATGGTGAGCAGGTAGCCGTCGTCCTCGGACGTGCCGCCCTCGGCGGGTGCGAAGACGGCCTCGCCCGGCATCCGACCCTCACCGTGCGCCAGCAGCCTCTCCTTCCCCGTCCGGGTGTCGAACTTGACGGTGTGGTAGCCCGACAGGCCCGCGCCCGGGAAGGCGATGGCGTAGCTGTAGCGGTAGTCGGCGCCGGTGTGGGCGTCGTTGATCGACGGGAACTCGGTGACCAGCCCGTTCAGGGGCTCGGAGGTGACCTTGCCGCCGACCGGGTCGATGACCCAGCGGTGGAACGTCGACCCGGTCGCCGGGCTCGTGCCGAACCCCGGGGCGCCGACCCACCACTTCCACGAACTCTCCCAGGCGGAACGGTCGAAGGACGGCGCCTCCAGGACGATCCGGCCCAGCGAGTCGGTGTAGGCGTTGGCCACGTGCAGCAGCGCCGCCTGGTCGGGCACCTCGAACCAGCGGGCCGGGCCCCCGGCGCGCGGCACCACGCCGAGGCGCAGCGGGACGTCGTCGTGCCAGCGGTAGGGGATGCCGGAGTGTTCCGCGTGGTCGAAGACGACCGGCGAGGCGATGAAGACGACGTGTTCGCGGGTGATGGCGAAATCGTGCATGAGGGAGGGGCCGGCGCCGTCGATCACCTCCGACCGGATGATCGCTCCGGAGGCGTCGGCCACGTAGTAGGTCAGGTACGGCGGGAAGGGACCGTAGCCGAAGAAGTGCAGTTCGCCGGTGACCGGGTCCTCCTTGGGGTGGGCGGTCATCGCGCCGGTGAGCCTGCCGCCGAAGTCGTGGACCCCGATCGTCTCCAGGTCGGCGCTGACCTCGTAGGGCAGGTTCGCCTCCTGGAGGGCCAGGTAACGGCCCCCGTGGAAGATGATGTTGGTGGCGGCGGCGCTGACGTCGAGCTCGGTCCCCGTGAACGGCACGCCGTCCAGGAAGGGGGTGCGTACCCAGCGGTTGCGGTACCACTCGGCCCGCCCGTCCTTCAGCCGGATCCCGTGGAGCATGCCCTCGCCCCGGAACCAGTGGCTGGGCGTGATGCCCGGCTTGGGGTTGTGCCCGTTGCGGAAGTAGCGGCCGTTCAGCTCGGGCGGGAGGGTGCCGCGCACCTTCAGGTCGCGACCGGTGATCTCGTCGGTGACGGGGGCGAAGTGGCCGCTGAGGTAGGGCTTGTCGAGCGTCATGGTCAGGCCTTTCGGGTGGACCGCGCCGGGAGGGCGGACAGGAGGGAGATCACGAGGGTCAGGGCGGCGCAGGCCAGGAAGGCCGAGCCGATGGAGGGGAGCAGGGTCAGGAAGGACAGTCCGACGGCGCCGCCGATCTGCCGGGTGGCGTTGACCAGCCCGCCGGCGAGGCCGTTGTCGGAGGCGGCGACTCCCGCCGAGGACAGCGCGGTGAGCCGTACGAAGGCCACCCCGAGCCCGGCGCCGATCAGGAGCGTGGGCCCGAGCAGGTCCACGGGGAAGCTGCCGTCGGCCGGCGTTCGCGACAGCCAGGCCAGACCGACCGCGAGGACGGCCAGCCCCGCCGGCAGGACCGCGCGGCCGGACAGCCGCCCGGTGGCCCACGAGGTGAGGGCGATCACGATCGCGAGGGGCAGCTGGGTCAGCCCCGCCTCCAACGGCGTGTAGCCGAGGACGCGTTGCTGGTAGAGAGGCAGGAAGTAGAACAGGCCGAGCCAGACCGCGCCCAACAGCGCCATCAGCACACCGGGCAGCGCCACCACCTTCATGCGCGCCGGCAACAGGGGCTCGGGAGCCCGGCGCTGGAGTGCCACGAACACCCCGAGCAGCACCAGTCCGGCTGCGGCGATCACCCAGGGGCCCGACAGCCCGTAGGTGAGGGCGACCAGCCCCGCCGTCACCGTCACCGCACCCGGCGCGTCCAGGCTTCCGCCGCGCGGCCGGTCCGCCGCGACGAGCAGCCACGTCGCCACCAGGACGGCCAGGGCGAGCGGCACCATCACCACGAACACCGCACGCCATTCGTACAGGCTCGTCAGCACCCCGCCCAGCAGGACACCGGCCGCCCCGCCGGCCCCGGAGACCGCGCCCCACACCCCGAGCGCGGTGCCGCGCGCCCTGCCGCCCGGATGGAGCGTCAGGACGAGGGCCAGCGCCGTGGGCGCCAGCAGCGCCGCGCCGACGCCCTGCACCGCCCGGCTGACGATCAGCGTCGTCGCCGTGGGCGCCAGCGCCGCCCCCAGGGAGGAGGCGGCGAACAGCCCGACGCCGGCGAGGAACACCCGGCGCAGCCCGTACACGTCGCCCGCCCGCCCACCGGCCAACAGCAGGGCGCCGAAGGCGAGGACGTAGGCGTTGACCGTCCAGGCCTGGGCCGTGTCGGACAGTTCGAGCCCGGCCCGGATGCGGGGGAGGGCGACGTTCACGATCGAGGCGCTCAGTACGACGAGGAACTGGGCCGTGGCCAGGACGACCAGCGGTGTCCATCCGGTGGCGGTCCGCGGTGCCGGGTCGGTGCCGGTCGGTTGCGGTGCGGTGCGGTTCATGGCTCAACCCTCGCGGCGGGCGCCCCCCGCTCGCGTCGGTGGTCATCACCTATAGGCGACGCGGGCGCCGTAGGTGTCGCCCGCGCACCCGGTACTCGCCCCGATGCCGGCCCGGTACTCGCCCCGGGCCCGCCCGGAAAGGAGGTCAGGAGCGGAACAGGTCGTTCCCCGATTCCCCTGGCGCGCAGCACCGCATAGGTTGGCGATCATGCCCGCAACGAACACGGACGCCGACGTACTGATCGGTCGACAGGACGAGACACGCCGGCTCGAAGCGCTGCTCGACGCGGCCCGCCAGGGCCGGGGCGGCGCCCTGCTCCTGCGGGGTGAGCCGGGGATCGGCAAGAGCGCGCTGCTGGACCACCTGCACCGCGCGGCGAACGGATTCCTCGTCATGAGGGCGTCCGGCGCGGAGTTCGAGAGCGAACTGCCCTTCGCCGCACTGCACCAACTGCTGGCGCCGACCACCGGCCGGCTGACGGAGCTGCCCGCACCGCACCGCACCGCGCTCCAGGTCGCCTTCGGCCTCGACACCGGCACCCCCGACCCCTTCCTCGTCGGCGTCGGATCCCTGGGCCTGCTCACCGAGACGGCGGCCGAACGCCCCCTCCTGTGCGTCGTCGACGACGCCCAGTGGCTGGACGGGGCGTCCGCCAAGGCGCTCGCCTTCCTGGCCCGCCGCGTCGCGGCCGAGCCCATCGCCCTCGTCTTCGCCGCCCGCGAGGCGAACGCCCTGCCCGAACTCGCCGGGCTGCCCACCCACCACCTGACCGGACTCGGCGAAACGGATGCCCGCGCACTGCTGGCCACGGCGGTCCGCGCACCCCTGGACGAGCGGGTACGCGACCGGATCCTGGCCGAATCACGCGGCAACCCCCTCGCCCTGGTGGAGCTGCCCCGGACCGCCGGCCTCGCCGGAATGGCGGGCGGGTTCGCGCAGCCCGACTCGGTACCCGCCGTGATCGAGCAGAGCTTCCGCTCCCGCCTGGAGCTCCTCGCGCCGCCCGCCCGCCTCCTGGTCACCGTCGCCGCCGCCGACCCGATCGGGGACCCCGGCCTGCTGTGGCGCGCGGCCGAACTGCTCGGCATCGACCCCGCCGTGGCGGGCACCGTCCCCCTCGTCGACTTCGGCACCCGCATCCGCTTCAGCCACCCCCTCGCCCGCTCCGCCGCCTACCGGGCCGCCGCACCGCAGGACCGGCGACGGGCCCACGAGGCACTCGCCGCCGCCACCGACCCGAACGCCGACCCCGACCGACTGGCCTGGCACCGCGCCCAAGCCGCCGCCGGCCCCGACGAGCAGGTCGCCGCCGGGCTCGAAACCTCCGCCGCCCGAGCCCGGGAACGGGGCGGCCTCGCCGCGGCGGCGGCCTTCCTCGAACGCGCGGCGGCCCTGACCGCCGACCCCGACCGGCGGGCCGACCGCGCCCTCGCCGCCGCCCGGGCCAAGCTCGCGGCCGGCGAGTTCGACGCGGCGGCCGAACTGCTGACCACCGTGACCGGCGACGATCCCGGCCGGGCCGCCGGCGCCGACCTGCTGCGCGGCAAGCTGTCGTTCGTCCGCCGCCGGGGCGACGAGGGCCCCACCGCCCACCTGCTGCGCGCCGCCGGCCGGCTGGCGGCCACCGACCCCGCCCGGTCGCGGGAGTGCCACCTGGACGCCATCGAGATGGGCGTCCTCCTCGGCGACCTCGACCGGGTGGCGGAAGCCGCCCGCGAGGCCCCGGCGCCGGACGGGCCGGCGACCACCGCGAGCAGGCTCCTGACCGGCGTGATCGCCCTGGCGGGCCAGGACCACCGGACGGCCGGAGAGATCCTCGGGCCCGTCATCGCCGACCCCGACGACCAGGTTTGGGCAGCCCGCCCGTCGCTGGGCTACCTGCTGGCCGCCGAGTTCTGGAACTTCGACACCATGGACGCGATCGCCGCCCGGACCGTCGCCGCCGGCCGCCGCTCGGGCTCCTTCCACGCCCTGCCCATCGGACTGGCCATGCGGGCCACCACGACCGTGCACCGGGGCGACCTCGGCACCGCGACCGAGCTGATCTCCGAGGAGGAGGCGATCGCCGACGCCACCGGCGCCGCCCCCCTCGTCTACCCGCGCCTCCACCTGGCCGCGCTGCGCGGCCGACGCCAGGAGGCCCTCGACCTGTTCGCGTCCGTGGACCGGCGGATGAGCCTGAGCGTCCAATGGGCGACGGCCGTGCTCGGCAACGGCCTGGCCGACTACCCGACCGCGCTGCGGGCCGCCCGACTGGCCGTCGAGCACGGCGCCGTCGGCACCGCCGGCCTCGTCCTGCCCGAGCTGGTCGAGGCGGCCGTACGCTGCGGCGAACCCGAGACCGCGGCAGCGGCGCTGGCCGCCCTGCGCGAACGCACCCGCGCGGGCGGGCACGCCTGGGGCCTGGGCGTCGAGGCCTACGCCCGCGCCCTGGTGACCGAGGACGAGAACGACTACCGGGAAGCCGTCGACCTCCTGGAGGGCGGCACCCTGACCGTCTACCGCGCCAGGGCCCACCTGCTGTACGGGGAATGGCTGCGCCGCCAGGGCCGGCGGCGCGACGCCCGCACCGCACTGCGCCGGGCGCACGAAGCGCTGTCCGACCTCGGCGTCGAGGCGTTCGCCGAACGCGCCGCCGGCGAACTGCGCGCCACCGGCGAGCAGGCGCGCAGCCGCACCTCGAAGGCCTCGGACCAACTGACGCTGCAGGAGGTGCACATCGCCCGTCTGGTCGCCGACGGCGCCACCTCCAAGGAGGTGGCGGCCAAACTCTTCCTCAGCCCCCGCACCGTCGACGCCCACCTGCGCAACATCTTCCGCAAGCTCGGACTCACCTCACGCAGGCAACTGCGCGACCTTCCCGACCTCCGTTAGGCGCAGGGTGGTGGCCGCCGCCTCGGCCCCGTTCATCGACTCCACCGGACCGGGCCAGTGCAGCCCGTACTTGGCCCGGTAGGCCCCGGACACCCGCTCGACGAGGGCCGGATCCGTCACCGGCCGGAGCACGACCCCCAGCCGCACCCCGGCCGACGCCTCCACCTCCGTCTCGGCCCGCCGCAGGACCCGCCGGTACCAGGCACTGCGCCGCCCGAACGCGGAGCGCACGTACGCCTCCCCGTCGAGCACCACCACCCAGACCGTCCGGCCCGACCACCTCCCGGCGCCGTCCCGTACCCACAACACGATCTCCGTACGATCCACGTCACTTCCCATGGGGCCACCCTGGTGGCGCGGGCGCCCCCTACGCGTCGGTGGTCATCACCTAGGTACGCGCCGCCGGGGGCCCGATCCGGACGCGGTGACGCGGTGCGTGGCCGAATCCGCGGGCCGGCGCGAACTGCCCCGCCTCGGGAGGATGGGCGTGCGGCCCGCACGGGCCGGTCGGGAGGACGGGGAGCCGAATGGGAACACGCGGGGGACGGATGCGGGGCCGCTGGGTCCGGGCGGGGGCGCGCGCGGCGGTCGCGATGGCGTTGGTGTGCACCGGGGTGGCGCTGGCCCCCTCGACGGTGGCACGGGCCGCCTCGCCCGTGTGCGCGATGGACACGGGGGCCGCGGGCCTGGCGAGCGCGCCGGTGGCGGGCACCCTGCTCTCCGTGGAACGGGCGGACGGCCGGATCGCGCAGCTCCAGCTCTTCTACGATGCCACCGCGACCAGGGGCCTGCCCTTCGTCTGGCATCGCGAGCAGAACGCGCCGGGCGGCGCGTACGGGGGGTGGCAGCGGGTGAGCGCGGCCACCGTGGGCCCGAAGAGCCAGGCCATCGCGGCGATCGAGAACTCGGCGGGCGGGCTGGAACTGCTGTTCTCCACCTACGGTTCCTTCTGCCGCACGGTGCGGGACGACGCCGGCGCGGGCGGCTGGAGCGTCGCGGAGGGCTTCGGTCTCGCGCCGACGCCGTACCACGGCGGAGTCGTGCTGTTCAAGGAGCGCGACGGCAGCATCGACGCCTTCGCCTCCGGGAGCTACGGCGCCGGCGCGATGGAACGGCGCCACCAGCAGGACGCGGGCACCGGCTGGGGCCCGAAGCAGTCCCTGGGGCAGGTACCGGAAGCCGGCGTGGGACTGGGCCAACCCAGCCTGGTGGAACAACTGCCCGACGGCAGGCTGCGCGTGGTGGCGCGGGAGTGGAACCGGGACCGCACGTGGGAGATCCGCCAATCGGCGCCGGGCGGTGGCTGGGGCCCCTGGCAGCTCACCACACCGGTCCAGACCGTCTCTCACCGAACGACGCGGGCTTGACCGGCAGGATCCGAAAGGGACGGTCCAGGCCTCGCCCACCCCGCCCGGTGGTGTCCGACCGCACGGATGTGATGATCTTGCGTCCGGCGCGCCCGGGGCTTCCGTGCCGCGACGGCACGGAGCGGGGGACGGGGCATGGGGACGACGCGAGCGGGATCGCCGACCGGTCGGCGGGTGGTCGTGATCGGAGGCGGTCCGGCCGGCCTCACGGCGGCGATGGAACTGGCCGAACGAGGGTTCGCCGTGACGGTGGTCGAAGCCCGGGCCCTGGGCGGCAAGGCCCGCAGCATCCCCGTGCCCGGCACCGGCCGCGACGGGCGCCGTGACCTCCCCGGGGAGCACGGGTTCCGCTTCTTCCCCGGGTTCTACCGCAACGTCACGGAGACGATGGCGCGGATCCCGTCCCCCGGCGCCGGCCTGACCGGCCGTACCGTGGCGGACCGGCTGGTGGCCACCTCGGAGGTGCTCTACGCACGGGACCGGGGGCGCGACGGGGTGGTCGTGGACATCTCCGGCGGCCCCGGCACCCGCGACGTCGAGGCGACCCTGCGGGCCGTGGGCCGGCTGCTGGCGCGGACCCCGGGCCTCTCGCCCGAGGAGAGCGCCTACTTCGCCAACCGGCTGCTCGTGTTCGCCACCAGCGGCCGGGCCAGGCACGAAGACGAGTTCGAGAACACCTCCTGGTGGGAGTTCACCGCGGGGGCCACCGCCTCGGAGGAGTACCGGCGCCTGTGCGTCATCGGCCCGACGCGCACCCTGGTCGCGGCCAAGGCCGAGGTGGCCGCCGTGGAGTCCATCGGCCGGACCCAGGTGGAGTTCTGGTCCGGGCTCCTCGGCGGAGCCGACCACGCCGAGGCGGACCGCGTCCTGGACGCGCCGACGACGGAGGCCTGGATCGGCCCCTGGGCGCACCACCTGCTCGGGCTCGGCGTCCGGTTCCTCGTCGGACACCGGGTCACCCGACTCCTGACGGCGCGCGGCGCGGTACGGGCGGCCGCCGTCCGCACCCCCTCCGGAGCACTGCGCGAGATCGAGGCCGACTGGTTCGTGTGCGCGGTCCCCGCCGAGGCCGCGGTACGGACGCTCGGCCCGGAGGTGTGCGAACTCGACGAGTCCCTGACCGACATCGACCGGTTGGAGACGGACTGGATGACCGGCGTCCAGTTCTTCCTGCGCGAACCGACCCCGCTGGTGCGCGGGCACGTCATCCACGTGGACTCGCCCTGGGCCCTCACCTCCATCGCCCAGGCCCAGTTCTGGTCCGACATCGACTTCCCCGACCGTTACGGCGACGGGACCGCGCGCGACTGCCTCTCGGTCGACGTCTCGGCGTGGGACGTACCGGGCCCGCTGACCGGCAAACCGGCGCGCGCGTGTACCCGGGAGGAGGTCATCCGGGAGGTCTGGCACCAACTGACGGACTCGCTGCGCCGCGACGGACGGGAGCTGTTGTCCCCGGGCCTGGTGCACTCCTGCTTCACGGACCCCGCGATCCGCTGGCCCGCGAAGAGCGGGGAGCTCGCCCGCAACACGGAGCCGCTGCTGATCAGCACGGCCGGCTCCCGACGGTGGCGCCCCCGCCCCGCGGGCAAGGTGCCCAACCTCTTCCAGGCCGGCGACCACGTCGACGTCGACCTCAACCTCGCCACCATGGAGGCCGCCGACCAGAGCGCCAAGGCCGCCGTCAACGCCCTCCTCGCGACGGCCGGTACGCGGGCCCCCGACTGCGTCGTGCGCGGCCGCCCGCAGCCGGCGGAACTCGCCCGACTCCACGACCTGGACGACACGTTGCACGCGGCGGGCCTCCCCAACGCCTTCGACCTCCCGGCCCCCTGGCTCCGCGGCCGCGAAGCGGCCGGCCGATCCGCCCCGACGCCCCGGATCAGTACGCGCGACCGGTGACGAACGCGGCCAACGCCCTCAGATCGGCCCCGGCCTCCCGCGACGGCGGGCACACACGGGCGAGAGCGGCGAGCGCCGCCCGCTCGTGGGACCGGGCCACCGCGAGGGAGACGGCCCGCGCCCCGCTGAGGTCGACGAGCCGACCCGCCTCTGCCCGCTGCGCGGGCGTCCACGGCCCGGACAGCGCGTAGAGCTCGCGCAGCCGACGGGACACCGCCTCGTCCGCCCGGGCGGGATCCGAGGACCAGGCCACGGCCACCGGGTGGGACTTCTTGCGGGCCGTCAGGTCCGCGCCGACCGGCTTGCCGGTCACGGTCGGGTCGCCCCAGACGCCCAGGACGTCATCGACGATCTGGAAGGCCGTGCCGAGGTGTTCCCCGAAGGCGGCGAGGTCATCGGCGGTGCCCGGGGTCGCCCCCAACGCGCAGGCGCAGGCGAACAGCGACCCGGTCTTGTCGGCGTGCACGCGAAGGGTGGCGGTGACCTCGGGGCACGCCTCGTCCTCCAGCGCGAGGTCCAGGGCCTGCCCCTGGAGCAGCCGTACGAGTGCCTCCCCGAGCAGGCCGGCGGACCGCGAGGCCGCGCGCAGCACCCCGGGGTCGGGCACCGACGGGCCGGCGGTGGCGTCGGCGTGCGCACCCGTGGCGGTGAACACCAGGTCGAGGGCGTGGGGGGTGAGGGCCGCGACGGCGTCCTCCACGGCGCCGGGTCCGAAGACGCGCCAGGCCGCGGGACGTCCCCGGCGCACCTCGTCCCCGTCCATCACGTCGTCGTGCATGAGGGAGAGCGTGTGGAGCAGCTCCACGGCGGCGGCCCCGGCCCGCAGGAGGGCGCTCCCGTCGCCTTCGCTCTCGCCGTCGAGGGGGTCGCCGGTCGCCCGGGCGGCGGCGAACACGAGCGCCGCTCGTACCGCCTTGCCCCTGCCTCGGCCGTCCTCGGCGACCACCCTGCCCTCCGCGTCCCGCACACCCCACTGGTAGGCCAGTATCCGCGCCGAGGCCGGATCCACCCTTTCCAGCAACGGGGCGATGACGGCGTCCGTACGGCGCCGGGCCTCGGCGAGGAGGGCGCCGACCTCGACAGAGGTGCCGGTGGGGGAGGGGTCCACGCGTACTCCGGAAGCGTCGGCGGGTCGGGTCGACCCGGTTCGGCCCGCGGCGGGTACCGCCGGCGGTACGAGGCTACCGAGAGGTCGCCGCGCCTCCGGTGGGTGTCGGCTCGACGTATCGGGCGCGCAGATGCCGTAGGTAGTCGTCGGGGTGGGGGTAGGGGTGGTCCTGGGCGCCGTGACGGTGCAGACGCAGCCCTCCGTCGGGGGTCACGCGAACGGTGGTCGTCGCCAGCCGTTCCCGCGGTTCCCGCGTTCCGGCCCGTCGGGGCGCGGGCTCGGGATCCGCCAGGTGCAGGACCGGCACGGTGGGCGGGAACATCGCGAGCGCGCTGTCGGTGTCCCCGGCGGGTGGGTGCCCGGTCCGGTTGGCGCTGCTGACGTACAGCACCGGATGGTCGTCCAGCAGCGGTCGCAGCGCTCGCGCGCGGGCGCCGAACAGCAGCATCCACCCGTCCTTCACTGCCGGCTCCACCCAGGAGGGGCGGGTCCCGCGCGCGTGCAGCGGCAGGAGGACGGTGAGGTGTTCCTCGGCCAGTAGGCGCAGGGCCGGCCCGCGGTGCCGCGGTGCCAGGTCCCACAGGTCGGTGAGGGTGTCGAGCGTCCCGTGGTGATGGGCCCACAGGGCGACGGGCTGGTCGGTGGGCCGCTGTTTGGCCCGGTTGACAGCGGTCGCGGTGGTCGCGGTGACGACGTGGGTGAGGGGCGCGGGATTGGGCAGCACGACCGCGCCGCCGTGGCGCAGCACGCGGCGGGCCTCGGCCAGGGTCGCCGGTGCGCGGCCCGCTCCGCCCGTGGCGGCGTTCACCGGGCGCCTCCGGCGTCGGTCCGGGTGAGGCCTTCGAGGTACGCGGCGAAGACGGCGTCGTCGGTCACGGCTTCTCCGGAGCGGTAGGCGCGGGTCTTGGCCCAGTCCATGGCGGCGCGCGTCCGCTCCGGGTCGAGGGTGTGGCCGAGGCGGGCGGCGACGGCGCTGACGACGCGGGCGTTGGCGAGCTGGGTGAGGATCACGCGCGGTTCGACCCCCAGTACCTCGCGGGGGTCGTACGGCTGGAACAGCTCGGGGTGGACGAAGGGGGTGCCGGTGGAGATGGCGCCGACGCCCGTCCCGACGATCGGGGTGGTGACGCCGAGGGGCGCGCCCGTCTCGTCGGCCACCATGCGCGCGATGCCGGGCAGCCGGGTCAGGTCGGGGGCCGTCCACCACGGTGCGGCATCCGTTCCGAGCAGCTCCTCACCGTGCCGGGCGAGGAGGAAGAGCAGTTGCTCGGTGGCGACCATCCCGGCCCGCTCGGCGATGCCGAGCCAGGAACTCGACACCACCCGCACCCCGGCCGCCAGCGCTTGGAGGGTGTTGGCCAGACCGAGCCCGAGGTCGTTGTGCAGGTGGGAGGCCGGCACCACCTCCGGGCCGCACGCCGCCCGGACGCGGGCGAACATGTCGTGGCAGGCGCGGGGGAGTTGAGATCCGACCGTGTCGGCCAGGATGACCAGCCCCGCACCGGCCTCGGTGAGGGCCTGGGCGTGATGGGCCATGAGCGGGGCGTCGGCGCGCGAGGCGTCGGCCAGACACACGTCCACGGCCAGGCTCTCGTCCCGATCGCGTGCCCGTTTGACCAGATCGGCGGCGGCTTCGAGGGCCTGGGCGGCACCGCGATGGACCATCACCCCCGCCATCGCGTCCGAAGCCGGGACCACCACCATCACCCGCGCGTCGCGGCTGCCGCGCACCGAGGCCACGGCCTGCTCCACGTCGCGGTCCACGCCACGACACACCGCGGCCACGCTCACCGCGCCCTCGGCCTCCACCGCGACCTGCCGCACGGCCTCGAACTCCTCGGCGCACACCGCCGGGAAGCCCGCCGCGAACACGACGTGCCGGGGGCCGTCGGCGCCGAAGATCCGGCCCGTCTCGCGGGCCACACGCACCCGGAGGTCCGCCCGCATGAGCGTTTTGGCCTGGGCGCCGTCCCGCGCGGACTCCTCCCAGAACACGACCCGTCCCCTTCGGGCCGACTCCCGCACCGCATCCACCCCGCACCACGTCCCTTCCGCCCGCCGACCACCTGGTGGGGAAACGTTCGCCCGGCCGGGCGACCCGTGGTTGCCCCGGGCCTCCGCCTTCACCCGTTCGGGCGATGAGTCGGGCATGCCCGGGGTTTGCCTCGGACGCCTGGGATACGCGCCTTCGGACGCGGTCGCCGACCGGGAGGCCCTCACCGTGCGGCGGTGCGTCGCCCGCACACGAGGGTGCCCCTCCGCTACGGGAGGGGCACATCACGTCGTCGGACGTCGCGGGGGCGGCGCCGCGTGCTACGGGTGGAAGTGGTCGCGGCCGTCTTGGACGAAGGCCAGGACCTGGTGGCCGCCGTACGAGGTCGCCGCGGCGCGGATCTCCGGCATGTCGGTGGTCATGACGTCCACTGTGCCCGCGTCAAAGGACACCAGCCGTCCAGAACCGGCGGCGGCGCCCGCGCCCACGTCGCCAGGCTCGCCGACCTGGGCCACGAGGATCTCGCGGGGCACCACCGCGTACGGACTCGTGGGCTGCGCGAGAATCGGCGGGTTGACTTTGACCCTGGGGGAGACCGGAGCGTGGTGGGCATGGAGGAAGAGGCACTGCTGGGCATCGGCGCGTTCGCCCGTCGGGCGCGCCTGTCGCAAAAGGCCCTGCGGCTCTACGACCGCCACGGCCTGTTGCCGCCCGACCACGTCGATCCCGTGACCGGCTACCGCTACTACCGGGAGGGCCGGCTCGGCGCCGCCCGGCTGATCGTGCGGCTGCGCGGATTGGACATGCCCCTGGCCGAGGTCGGCGAGATTCTCGCCGCCCCGGCCCCGGAGGCGGCCCGACGGGTGGCCGCGTACTGGGACGGCGTGGAGAGCCGCGTCGCGGCGCAGCGGGAGCTGGCGGCGCACCTCCACATCCATCTGCTCGGAGAAGAAGGAAACCTGGACATGTACGAGATTCAGCAGCGCGAGGTGCCGGACCAGCTCGTCCTCACGGAGCAGCGGCACATCACCCCGGAGGAGCTCCCCGACTGGATCACCGCGGCGCTGGACCGACTGGCCCCGGTGGCCGAGGCGCACGGAGGGTTCTTCGGCCACCCGTTCGTCGTCTATCACGGGGAGGTGACCGAGGACAGCGACGGTCCCGTGGAGATCTGCGTCCCGGTGGACCCGGCGCGGGCGGACGGGATCCCGGTGGCCACCCGCGTCGAGCCGGCCCACGTCGAGGCGTACACCCGCATCACGAAGGCGCAGGTGGCCTACCCGCAGATCCTCTCCGCGTACGACGCGGTGTACGCCTGGGCCGAGGGCGAGTCCCGCACGCCGTCGGCGGCCCCCCGAGAGATCTACTTCGCGGAGTGGTCCGAGATCGCCCCGACCGACCCGGCCTGCGACATCGCCGTCCCGCTGACCGGCTGACCGGGGCGCTCACGTCCTGCCCGGTCCGTTAAAGGTGCACGTCGGAGATCTCGAAGGTCTGCACGGTCCGGGCGTTGAAGTAGGACCAGAACCGGTTGCCGCGCAGCAGGGTGTCCGTGTGGTGTCGGTAGCGTTCGCCGCCGGCATCCGTTCCGGTGGCCCATCGGTCGATGACGGCGCCGTCCTGTCCGGGCCTGGCGAACCTGGAGAGGTCGAAGTCGATCCACTGACCGCCCGCGTGGTTCACGGCGACGATGACGAGGGTGCGCCGGGCGGGGTCGTAGGCGGCGACGGCGTCGGGATGGCCGGCATCGATGATCTTCATGCCGGGGCGGATGTGGCGCATGTAGTGGGCCAGGACGAAGTACTTCGGGTTGACGGCGCCGATGACCCCGTTGGTGAGGGTGATCGCCCCGTAGTTCTCCCAGTCGAGGATCTGCCAGATGACCCACGCCGTCGGATGCAGCCAACGGAGGTCGAGGTGGAGGTTGCGCGCCAGCTGGAGGCCGCTGGTGTCCCCGTCGCCGTACTCGGACATCCAGATGTTCTTGCCGTCCGCCGCGACGGCGCGGTGCAGCGCGGCGCGGTCACCGTCGAACTCGTAGCCGTGGACGTTCACCCGCCCCACGGCCGCGCGGGTGGCGGCGTCGAAGTCGGCGTTGTTCTTCCAGTGGTGGACGGCGCTGCCGACGCCCCAGTCGTCGAGGCCCGCGACCATCGTCGACCGCAGTCCGCGGGCGTCGAGCTGGGTGCGGGTCAGCCGGGTGATCTCGGCCAGGCGGCGCCGGTCGTAGTGGCAGCCCTCCTGCCCGCCGACGAAACCGGCCGGGTGGCCGCCCCAACTGGCCCCGGGCTCGTTCACCGGCTGGACGGAGGCGAAGTCGATGCCCCAGTGGTCGCGCGCGTACCGCGCCACCGTCGCCAGGTACGCCGCGTGCCGGCCGAAGTTCTGGTCCTGCAGGTTGCACGTCAGCGGGTCCGCGGCCCCGCGCGGGTCGTCGTTCTTCAGCATCCACCACATCGGCGAGTTGCTGAAGAGCTCGAACGTGTCGGCGCCCCGGTCCCTGGCCAGCCACATCATGTCGCGCTGGTTCGCGTCGGCGTACCAGTTCCAGCTCGCCGACGACGGGTCGGCCGACTGCCAGTCGAGCTGATAGCCCTCGATCTGCTTGAAGCCGTCCAGCGTCGGGGCGGGCCGCATCGTCCTGCCGCCGATGCTGTTCGTCCCCGAGGCGCCGGCGTTGTAGCGGACCACGTTCATCCCCAGGCCGGGCAGCGACTGCCCGCGGAACTCGACGGTCCTGCGGCTGAACAGCACGTCGGCGAGATCCTCGCGGGGGCCCAGTTGGTTGGCCCACCAGGCCAACGAGGTGCCCCACCCCTCCCACGTGCCCCAGTCGACCGAGGGATTCACCGTGGTGGAGAAGTCCGCCCGGGCCGTCCCGGCACCGGACAGGACGGCAGCCGCCCCGACCGGCAGAGCCGCCAACCCGCGTAGAACCGTGCGACGTTCCATTCGTTTACCCCCGACAGGTCATCCGCGCGCACGGATCTCGACGCGCGGAACTGCGCAGCGCAGATCAAGATCATTATGGCGGTGCCGCGCGTCCGACGGCCGAGTTCCGCGTGGCTGTGCGTGCGGCGGGCCGGTCACCCGGCCGCGATCGGGCCCAGGTAGGTGCCGCCGGAGACGTCGATGGTCTGGCCCGTGATCCAGCGCCCCCGCGGGCCCGCCAGGAATCCGACCACGTCCGCGACGTCCTCCGGCTCGCCGATCCTGCCGAGCGCGGTGATCGACTCCAGCACGGCCACCGCCTCGGGGACGGAGGCGTAGGGGGCGATCATGTCGGTCGACACCACCCCGGGTTCGACCGTGTTCACGGTGATCCCGCGGCGGCCCAGCTCGTTGGCGAGCGAGGGGGCGAGAGCCGCCAACGCCGCCTTGGTGACGGTGTAGCCGATCTGGCCGGCGTCCGCGATCCGGGTGGCCGCCGAGCCCATGTTGACGATCCGCCCGCCGTCCCGCAGCAGCGGCAGCGCCCGCTGGACGACGAAGACCGGCGTGCTCACGTTGACCGCCAGGAGCCGCGCGAACTCCTCCTCGGTGAGCTGCCCGATCGAACGCGCCGAGTGGACGCCCGCGTTGTTGACCAGAACGTCCAGACCGTCCGCGCCGTGCTCCGCCAGCCCGGCGGTGAGCTCCTCGAACAGCCGGTCCACCGCACCGCTCTCGCCGAACCGGGCCCGTATCGCGAACGCCCGCCCGCCGCCCTCGGTGATCCGCGCCACGGTCCGTGCGGCGGCCGCGTCGTCGGCGCCGTAGTGCACCGCGACGAGCGCTCCCTCGGCGGCGAGCCGCAGGGCGACCGCCCGCCCGATCCCGCGCGAGCCGCCCGTCACCAGTGCGGTCCTGCCGTCCAGCTCCCCCATGGTCGCCCCTTCCTCCGGTTCTCCCGTTGATCGGTTCGGTTCCCGGACTCCCACCCTGCCGGAGCCGGGCCCCGGGCGGACAGGGCACGATCGGCCGGCCACGTGGCGCGAAGACGCGCCGGGCAGGCCGGACGCCCGGGGCTTCGGCTCGTCTTCGGTCCCCGGCCTCCGGCCTGTCGGCAGGCGGCGGTTACCGGCTGAGGGACCCCAGCGCCGCCGGGTCGTACGGCTTCAGTTCGTCGAAGCGGTCGGTGAGGACCTTCGCCGCCCACTGGGGGTCCTGGAGCAGCGCCCGGCCGACGGCGACCATGTCGAACTCCTCGCGCTCCATGCGGTCCAGGAGGTTGTCGATGTCACCGAGGGAGGCGCCCTCGCCGGCGAAGGCGCGGAGGAAGTCGCCGTCGAGGCCGACCGATCCGACGGTGATGGTGGGCCGGCCCGTGAGCTTCTTCGTCCAGCCCGCCAGGTTCAGGTCCGAGCCCTCGAACTCGGGGATCCAGTAGCGGCGGGTGGAGGCGTGGAAGCCGTCGACGCCCGCCGCCACCAGCGGGGCGAGTATCGCCTCCAGCTCCTGCGGGGACTGCGCGAGGCGCCCGTCGTAGGCCTCCTGCTTCCACTGCGAGTACCGGAAGATCACCGGGAAGTCGGCCCGGACGCGCTCGCGGACCGCGGCCACGACCTCGGCCGCGAACCTCGTACGGTCCACCGCGCTGCCGCCGTAGGCGTCGGTACGCCGGTTGGTCCGCTCCCACAGGAACTGGTCGAGCAGGTAGCCGTGGGCGCCGTGCAGCTCCACACCGTCGAAGCCGATCCGCTGCGCCTGCGCGGCGGCCTCGGCGAACGCCTCGATGACGGCGTCGAGGTCGGCGAGGGTCATCGCCCTGCCGGTTCCCTCGGTGCCGTCCACGCGGATGCCGGAGGGGCCGATGGCCGGGGCGTCGGCGTACGGCGGCTCGCCCTGGTTGCGCACCATGCCGATGTGCCACAGCTGGGGCACGATCGTGCCGCCCGCCTCGTGCACGGAGGCGGCGACCCGCTCCCACCCGGCCAGCTGCTCCTCGCCGTGGAACCGGGGCACGCGGTCGCTCTGCCCGGCGGAGTCGTGGCCGATGTAGGTGCCCTCGGTGACGATGAGGCCCACACCCGAGGCGGCCCGGCTCGCGTAGTACTCCCGTACGTCCTCACCGGGAACGCCGCCGGGGGAGAACATGCGCGTCATCGGCGCCATCGCGATGCGGTTGGGGACGGTCAGGCCGTTCAGCGTGACGGGTCGGGACAGGATCTCGGCCGCGCGGGAGGTGGCGGCCGTGGTGGCGGACGGGCTGACGGACGGGCTGACGGTCATGGCGGTCCTTCGGGTCGAGGCCGGCCCGCCGCGATGGCAACGGGGAAGTGCATAGTACACACGATATGTATCATGCATATTGCGGGGCGGTGCGGTCGGTCGTCCGGCACATCCGGCCGGCGTGCGGGCCCGCCCCACCCGGGCTCCGCCCACCCCAAAGCGGCGGTCCGCGATAATGGAGCGTCGAAACGATCGGGGAGGCGCGGTGCTGGAGAAACTGGAGCGGGAGCTGATGCTGCTCTCACGCCACCAGGTGCTCGCCCGACGCGAACGCGACCCCGACCGCCTGGAGCGGTCGGCGTACCTGCTGCTGAGTCGCATCGACACCCAGGGCCCCATGTCCATCGGCCAGCTGGCGGAGGCCTTCGGCCTCGACACCTCGACCGTGAACCGCCAGACGGCCGCCCTGCTGCGCTCAGGGCTCGCCGAGCGCGTCCCGGATCCGGACGGCGGAATGGCGCGCAAACTGCGCATCACCGCCGAAGGGGGGCGTCGCCTCGCCGAAGACCGGGAGATCAACCGGTCCTGCCTCGCCGGAGTGATCGCCGACTGGTCCCCCGAGGAGGTGCGCGAGCTGGAGACCGCCCTGTGCCGACTCAACCGCAGCGCCGAAGCGCTCGAAGGACGGCACTGGCCGCGCCCGGAGGAGGGCGGTACCCCCCTCCCGGACGGCCCGTCGGCCCCGCGGGCCCCCTTGCCCCCCGCCCCGTAGACGGCCGGGCGGCGTCACGCAGGCGCTCACGTACGCGCTCACGCAAGCCCTGCGCTACGGCTTGTGGGCGACACCACCCGCGATGCACCGCCGGGCCGCGTTCAGCGGTTCGGTGTGCGGGCCGTCCGGCTGCCAGTCGGCGCACCGCACCAGGCCCGGAGCGACCATCGGCAGGCCGTTGAACAGGTCCTCCAGCTCGGCCCGGGTGGAGAAGGTGCCACTGCCCATCATGCTGTGCAGGAACATCTCCTCCATCTTCCGGGCGGTCGCGCTGTACTCGTCCTCCGGGTCGAGGAAGTGGCTGAGCGCCACGTAGGAGCCGGACGGAAGGGCGTCGACGTAGGCGCGCACGATGTCCTTGCGGGTGCGCGTGTCCTCGCCGTTGTAGTGGTGCAGCGTGCCCATGTGCAGCAGTGCGATCGGCCTGCTCCAGTCCAGGTGGGACCGTACGAGTTCGTTCGCCAGCAGCCGCTCCGGCTCGAAGATGTCCTCGGCGACGAAGACGGCGCTCGCGTCGCCTTCCAGGAGCGTGCGGCTGTGGGCCAGGACCAGGGGGTCGTTGTCCACGTAGACCACCCGGGCCTCGGGATTGACGCGCCGCACGACCTGATGGGTGTTCTCCGCGGTCGGCAGGCCCGAACCGCAGTCCAGGTATTGCGTGATGCCGCTCCGGGCGGCCAGGAAACGGCAGACGCGGATCAGGAACGCGCGGTTCTCCACGGCCAGGTCCGCGGCCTCCGGAGCGGCCTTCCGCACCCCCCGGACCACCTCGCGGTCCACCTCGTAGTTGTCGCTGCCGTTCAGGAAGGCGTCGTAGACCCTGGCGATGCTGGGCTTCGTCGGATCGATGGAGCTCGGAGCGTGGGACATGAGGCCTCGCTGTCGGTCTGGGGGAGAGGGATCGGCCAACGGACGCTAGTGCCGGGAATCGGCCGAATGGGGCAATGCCCGGCGGCGTTCGGCCGAATCCACCCGATCGTGTGAGCCGCTGCCACAGCCACAGCCACAGCCACAGCCGCCCCGCCCCGCCCCGCCGCGGGGCGGGGCGTCCCGGGCGACACGGGCCCGCGGATCGCCGCGTACGGGCCCTCGGGTCCCTACGATGCCCGGACCGACACCGCCGTGAAAGGGGAGCGTCCCGTGGGCTCTCGTCTCAACCCGTACATCAGCTTCGCCGGTGACGCCCGACAGGCCCTGGAGTTCTACCGGGCGGCCCTGGGAGGCACGTTGGCCCTGAACACCTACGAGCAGTACGGCGCCCCGACGCCCGACTACAACGACAAGATCATGCACGGGATGCTCGAAACGGACGACGGCTTCGCCCTGATGGCCTCCGACACCCCGCCCGGTATGGAACACCGGCCGGGCAACAACATCTCGGTCAGCCTCAGCGGCGACGACGCCGACGCGCTGCGCGGCTACTGGGCGAAGCTGTCCGAGGGCGGCACGGTCGCCGTACCGCTGGAGAAGCAGATGTGGGGCGACGAGTTCGGCATGTGCGTGGACAGGTTCGGCATCACGTGGATGGTCAACATCACCGAGGAGTGAGTACGCGTACTCAACACGCGGATCCCGCGCGGCGCACGGTGGGGCAGATCGCGGTGGGGGCGCTGGTGGCGGTGTCCCTGTTCCTCGTCTGGTTGTCCACCGAAGTCACCGGATTCTTCCTCTGAGGGCACGGTGACGCTTCGAACGCGCCCGCCCGCGACATCGAGCGTCCCTGGGCTCGCGCAGATCGTGGCCCTGGCGCTGGGCGTCCTGGCGCTCGGGATGAGGGTGGTGTGGCGCAGGGCCGGCCGTGCGGGGAAGCGGGTCGGCCGACCGTCGACACGGCGCCGACCCCGGGCGGGCGGTTGCACATGACGTAGCGGCATGTGGTGTCGTCGAGGGACCACAGCACGAAAGGCCCTGTCTGCGATGTACCCCTTCGCCACACCTCCTCGCGAGGTCAAGATCGGCGATGCCGCCGCCTTCGCCGGAACCACCCCGCGCGCCATCCGCCACTACCACCAGATCGGCCTGCTGCCGGAGCCCGAGCGGGGCGGGGACGGACGCCGCCGCTACGGCTACGACGACATGATCCGCCTGCTGTGGATCCGCAGGATGTCCGAGGTCGGCATCGGCCTGGACGACATGCGGGCCGCCTTCGATGCGACCCGGGACGTCGGGGACGTCCTGGGCCGGCTGGAGGAGACCCTGGCCGCCCAGGAGGCCGAGATCAAGCGCCGGCGCGCCGCGGTCCGGCACCTGCGGGCCGTGGGCAGCCCGCTGGGCCTGCTCTCCCCCCTGGTCACGCAGCGGCTCGGCGACCTGCCCGCCGGCGCACTGCGCCCCTCCGACCTGGAGGCCCTGCTCGTCACGGAACGGATCTTCGGGCCGCCGGCGGCCGCGATCCAGGCCGGCGTGTTCATCACCCTGGCTACCCACCCCGACCTGAGGGCCGAGGCGGACCGCCTCGATGCGGCCGACGCCGCCCTCGACGACACCGTCGACCCCCACGACCCGCGCGTCGAGGAACTCGCCGCGCGACACTGCGCACACCAGACGGCCCTGCTCCAGGCCATCGAAGCGGCCGGACTGGACGCGGACGACGAGCGGCTCTTCGACATCGACGACGCCGAGGCGAGCGGCGAGGAGGAAGCCCGGATGAGTGCCTTCGAAGCGGTCACCAAGATGCCCTACGGCTTCTCCGCGGCCCGGACCCGGTGCATGGAACTCACGGCACTGCTCCTCTACGGGGACCCGACCGGCGACCGCTGATCGCCGACCCCGCGCCGGCCGCCGACACGAAGCCGGTGCGAAGGCCACCGGCCACGCCGCGTGCCTCAGGCCAGCGGGATCGCCGCCACCCGGTCCGTCGTCTGGGCGTACAGGCGGTCGCCGCGACGGGCGAGGAGCTCCGGGCCGTCGGACATGCCCACCGCCCCCGCGGACAGGGTCCACACGGTGCGGCGGGCGTCCGGGTCCACCGCCACGACGGCCTGCCCGTCGCCGCCCACCGCCACGTACAACTCCCCGCGGAACGGCGCCGCGCTCGCGATCTGCCGGACGTACGCGCCCGGGTCGTGCGTCCACACCCTGCGCCCGGTCCTCGCGTCGAAGGAGTTCAGCACCCCGTCCGCGACGTGGACGACGCCGTTCACCCAGACCGGCGCGCTGAGCAGCCGGTCCCCCTCGGGCTCCAGCCTCCAGGAGACGGTGCCCGTCGCCAGGTCCACCGCCGTGATCGTGTCGTCCACGTCGAAGGCGTGCGCGTCCGAGACCACCGGCGGTCGCATGCCGCCCGAACCGTCGGAGGCGACCGCCTGTTCGTCCGTGCGCAGCCGACGCGACCACAGGAGCCGGCCGTCGCGCGTGTCGACGGCGAAGATCCGTCCGGGGTCGGAGGCGACCAGCCGTCCGTCCGCGACGGTCGCCGACATGATCAGCGACCGGTCCGGGCCCCACACCGCACCTTCCATGCGCTGCCGCCACCGGATCTGGCGGGTCGTCAGGTCGTAGGCGGTCAACCAGGGTTGGTGCCCGTCGCCGTCCGAGCGGTAGGAGGCCCGTAGGTACAGGCAGGTCTCGTCGGCGGTCAGGACCACGCTGGTGAAGTCGAGATCGCCCAGTACGGACGGGCCGACCGCGTCCGCGCCGAGACGACCGGTGCGGGGATCGACGTAGCCGGCGCCCGGGTTGGCGTCCGCGTCGATGAACAGACCCGCGAGCCGGCCGCCCGCCGGGACCATGCCGACCCTGGTGGTCGAGGCCTCCCACAGGGTCGCCCCGTCGGAGGTCGACATCCCGCGCAGGACCTGACCGTGGTGGACCAGCACCTCGTCGCTCGCCATCGCGGGCGTCGCGGAATGCGGCGCGGCCACCGACCACGACGGGGCCGGGGCGGTACCGGCCGGACGACGGGCGGAACCGCTCGGAAGCGGCGTGCCCGACGGGCCGCCCGCGCGGGCCCCGCCGCCGGAGCCCGACAGCGCACCCGACCACCACAGCGCCCCGAGACCCGCCCCGGTGACGGCCGCCGCGGCGGCGCCCGCGAGGAGCCCCCGACGCGACGGCGCGGGCCCCGCCGCGGGGGCCCGCAGCGGGGCGGAGCCGAGCGCGGCGATGTCGCCGACGCGGCGCGACAGGTCGGCGAGCACCCCCGGGGGCAGCAGATCGGCGAACTCGCCCGCCTCGAAGGGCCCCCAGGTGTCCCGCAGGGCCTCCGGCGACGGACGCCCGTCCGGTTCGGCCGCCAGACAGGCGGCGACGCTCGCGCGCAACCCCTCCGGCACCCCGGCCAGGTCGGGCGCCGCGCCGTCCCGCAGCAGCCGCAGCGTGTCGTGTCGGCCCCGGGCCTCGTACGGGCCGTGCCCCGTCGAGGCGTAGACCAGTACGCCGCCCAACGCGAAGACGTCGCCCCGCGCGTCGGGCCGCTCACCGCGCGCCTGCTCGGGCGACATGTACCCCGGAGTGCCCGTGACACCGCCGGGGGCGGTGAGGCGGGGGCTGCCCGGAGCCTGCGCGAGACCGAAGTCGATGAGCAGGGGGCCGCGCGCGGTGATCAGCACGTTGGACGGTTTGAGGTCGCGGTGGACCAGCCCGGCCCGGTGCAGCGCGGCGAGGGCCCCGGCGAGCGCCGACCCCAGCCGGCGGACGGCCGCCTCCGGGAGCGGGCCCCCCGCGGCCATCGCTTCGTTCAGGGAGGGGCCGATCAGGTACGAGGTGGCCAGCCACGGGGGTGACCCCTCGGGGTCCGCCCCCAGGAACGCGGCGGTGTGCTCCGCGCCCAGCACCCGGGCCGCCTCCGCCTCCAGCACGAGCCGCTCCCGCTGGTCGGGCCGCTCGCGCAGGTCCGCCCGTACGGTCTTCACCGCGGCGAGCCGCCCACCGGCCGAGCGCGCCAGGAACACGGTCCCCATGCCGCCGCTGCTGAGCCGGCCGAGGAGGGTGTACCCCCCGAGCCGCTCGGGGTCGTCGGGGAGCAGGGGCAGGACCGTGGACATGGGCGTGTACTCCTTCGGAGCGGCGTACGAGGACGAGGAAGGCGAGGACGAGGAAGGCGAGGGCGTGGAAGGCGAGGGCGTGGAAGGCGAGGGCGTGCACCGCGCGGAGGCGGTGCGGCGGCGTCGGCGGCGGGTCGGGTCGGTCAGTCCGCCGGGATCGCCACCACCGCCGACGACCGGGCGACGAGCAACACCCCGGCCGTGGAGACGAGTTGGAACGGCTCCCGCGCCTCCGTGCCGGACAGCGAGACCTGCCACTGCCGCCGGCCCGAGGCGAGATCGGTCGCGATGACTCGGCGCAGGGTCGACAGGTAGACCGTGCGGCCGGACGACCCCACGACCATGGGCCCCAGCATCGTCCACTCCAGCACCTCGTCGAGGCTCTGCTCCCACAGCGTCCTGCCGGTGTCCGCCGCCACCCCCACCAGCGGACCCAGGCCCGCGTCGTTCACGCACAGCACGCCGCCCGCCAGCAGGGGAGGGCCGTTGGTGTCGCCCACCTGGGCCCGCGACTCCCACAGCCGGGCGCCGGTCGTCAGGTCGTAGGCGTGCGCGTGCTCCCGGGACAGCAGGAAGAGCCGGCCGGCCACCGGGTCGACGGCGGAGGCGGCGCCGCCGTACACCTCGGGGTACGTACGGTTCCAGAGCATGCGCCCCGTCGCGCGGTCGAAGCCCGCGATCGCCAGGGTGCGTACGGCGTGCACGTCGCGGAAGACGCCCTCGTCGGGCGGTGGCACCTCGACCACGACCGTCGCCGGGCCGACCGTGACGTCGAGGTCGTAGCCGAACCCGTCCGGGAGCGGGGTGCGCCACGTCTCCCGGCGCCGCTCCAGGTCGAAGGCCGCGAGCCGGTTCCCGCCCTTCGGGGTGCCGTCGCCGACCAGCAGCCAGGCCGTGCCGCCCTCGACGGCGAGCACCTTCGTGAGGTCCTCGTAGCGCTGCAACCACTGCGTGCGCCCGTCCCCCAGGGAGACCAGCGCCAGCCCCGACCGCGCCATCAGCGCGCGGTCGCCCGGCACCGCGACGGGCCGGTTCAGGCTCTGGCCCGCGCCGGGCAGCTCCCACACCTGCCGGCCGGTGCCGAGGTCGTGGCCGTACACGTCGTCGCCGCGCGCGACCAGGAACCGGCCGCCGCCGGACACGGGCAGCAGCCGGGTCCGCGCCGTGTCGTCGTCCAGGCGCCACAGGGCCCCCGGCGGCATCCCCGACACCCGGGGGAGCGGGGACGCCGGACCGGGTCGGGCACCGGGGGCCGGGGCTCCGCCGGGCTCGTCGCGGACGAGGCCGGACCAGGCGAGCGCCCCGCCGGCCCCGAGGGCCGCCCCGGCCGCGCCGGTCAGCAGGCCGGAGAGGACCCGGCGGCGGGTCGGGGTGGCGGGGGCCGCGGGCGGTGGCGGGGCCTGCGTCGCACGGGGCCCCGGAGCCGCGTCGCGCGTCCGGGTGTCGGCCGTCGCGACGCGCTTGCCCGCCTCCTCCGGCCCGTCCGGAAGCGTCGCCACCGCCGTCGCGGCACGTTCCGCCGGCCGCTCGTCGGGCGCCTCCAGGTCGGCGACGGACTGCGAGCGCACCGCCAGCGCGGCCACGACCCGTCCGGGCGCCGTGCCGTGCGCCCACGCGGGTTCCGCCCCGCCCGGGGTCAGGGCCGCGCACAGCTCGGCGGCCGTCGGCCGGTCCGCGGGGGAGGGGGCCAGCGCGGCGGCCACGGCCCGGACCGACTCCTGCGGAAGGCCCGGAAGTTCGGGCAGTACGGGTGCCTCGTGCGCGGCGCGGTAGGCCAGCACGGGCGGCGGGCCGTCGCCGAACGGCAGCCGCCCCGTGGCGGTGTGCAGGAGCAGCACCGCGAGGGCGTACACGTCGGCCGCCGCCGAGGAGGGCCCGCCGGCGGCCACCTCGGGCGCCATCCAGGCGGCGGGCACCGTCGACACGCGGCTGTGCGGCTCGGGCCCGCCGCGCGCGGGCTCGGTCTCACCACGCGCGCCGCCGCCCCCGGGCGTCGTGAGGGTGCGGCAGGCGTGCAGGGCCAGCAGCAGCGGGCGGCCCGTCGTCAGCCAGACCCCCTCGGGCGCCACGGCCCCGTAACCGACGCCCCGCGCGTGCAGGCCCGCCAGGGTGTCGGCCACCGCCCCCGCCACCCGTACCGCCTGCTCCGCGGGCAGCACCCCGCCCCCGGCGTCCGGCCGCGCCAGGTCGGCGAGGGACACCGCGGGCGCGTACGCCAGGGCCACCCAGGCGGGCGCGGTGTCGGTCCGCGCGTCCCGTACGGCCGCCGTCCCCGGCACCGGCCCGCCCCGGCGCAACGCCGCGGCCGCCCCGTGCGCTGCCGGGGGCAGCAGGCACACCACGGCGTGCCCGTGGGCCCGGTCACGGCCGAGGTACATGCCGTTCTCGGGCGGTTCGGGGCGGGGCCCCGGCCAGCGGGCCAGCAGCCGGTACGGCCCGACCTCCCTCGGATCCTGCGCGGCCAACCCCGCCACGAGTCGTCCGACCCCCATGCCCCACGCTCCCGTCGAGGTGCCCGACCGTCTCGGGTCACATGCCCGGCAGGGCGCGGACCGCCCCGCCGCGGCGCCAGATCACGCAGCCGCCGCCCACCACCGCGCCGCGCCACGGGGCGTCGGCCGGTACGTCCGGCGGCAGGGCCGGCGCGAACACGTACTGTTCGGCCGCCCGCCCCGTGTGCAGCGCGAGGACTCCGAGATCAGGGGCGCGCAACGCCGCGAACACCCCGGCCCCGGACACCAACGGGGCCTGCTCCCGGTCCAGTTCCTCGGCGGCCGACACGGTCCACACGGGCGTCCCGGTCCGCGCGTCGACCTTCCGCAGCTGCCGGCCGTCCACCACGTACACGCCGTCGCCTGCCGGGGCGGGTGCGCCGAAGCCCGTGCCCTCGTCCGCCGGCAGTTCCCACAGCCGGCCGCCGTCACCCGCCCGCAGGCACGTCAGCGTGGGACCGCCGCCGACCAGCACGCCCCGCTCGCCGAACACCACCCGCCCGGAGCCGCCCCCCGGGCCGCCCCCGGAACCCGACCCGCCCCCCGACCCGGCCGGGAGGCGCCACACGAGGCTCCCGTCGGAGACGGACAGGGCCACCACACCGCCCTCGGCGGAGGCCAGGACGAGCAGCCCCCGCCCGGTCGCCGCGTCGAGCACCGCACCCGGCAGCGGAACCGGCACGCGCCAGCCGACCCCGCCGTCCGTACGCCGCAACGCGACCACCCGCCCCGCCTCGTCGAGGACGTACACGCGCTCGCCGTCGGCGCCCGGCAGGGCCCGCGCCCCGACCGACGTACGCCGCGCCACGGAGCCGTCGCCCGCGTCGAGGAACAGAACGGCGCCGTCCGGGGCCAGGGCCACCGGGCGGCCACCGCCCAGCAGCGCGGACACCACCGGCCCGCGCCCGCGCCGCCGCCCCGAGACCGGGTCGTGGACGGCGACCTCGCCCCCGCCGTCCGCGAAGCACGCCCACCCGTCGACGTCGAGCGGCCCGAACCCCGGCCGCGCGGCGGCGCCGTCGTAGGACCACAGCGGCGGCGGCACCGTACCGGGCGGGCCGCTCCAGCGGGGTGCGGCGGAACGGCTGCGGCGCTCGCCGTCGCGGCGCACCAGGAGCGCGGTCCCGGTCGCGGCGAGGAGCAGGCCCGCACCCGCCGCGGCCAGCACGCGCCGCCGGGCCGGCCCCCGGGGGGCCGCGCCCAGGCCCGCGGCGGCGCGGGCCAGCCCGGTCGCGTCGGCGAGCACCTCGGGCGGCAGCCATCGGGCGGCGGGCCGCAGCGCGCCGCCCCGGGGGTCGAGCGCCCGGACCACCTCGGCGGCGGTGGGCCGGTCGGCCGGTCGTTTCTCCAGGCAGGCGCGGACCACGGGCAGCAGGGTGCCCGGCACGTCGGTGAGGTCGGGGGCCTCGTGGGCGATCCGGAAGTCCGCGTGGACCGGGTCCCCGTCGAAGAACGCGTGCCGGCCGGTGAGCGCGAACACCACGATCGCGCCCAGGCAGAAGACGTCGCTCTCCGGCCCGAGGGGGCCCTTCACGACCTGCTCGGGCGACATGTAGCCCGGTGTCCCGGGACGCTGTCCGGTGGTGGTGAGCGTGGTGTCGCCGACCACCCGGGCGATGCCGAAGTCGACCACGCGCGGGCGGTCGGCGCCGAGGATCACGTTCGAGGGCTTGAGGTCCCGGTGGACGACGCCGGCCCGGCCCAGCGCCGTCAGGGCCCGCGCGAGGGCGCCGGCCAGCGCGCGCACCGCCGGAACCGGCAGCGGCCCGTGGCGCAGCACCGCTTCGCCGAGCGTGGGTCCCGGCACGAACTCCGTCGCCAACCAGGGCACCCCGTCGGCGGTGGAGGAGCCGAGGACGGCCGCCACGAAGGGGCCGCGCACGGCCGAGGCCGCGTCCGCCTCGCGGACGAACCGTTCCCGTAGGAGCGGGTCGCGCAGCAGCTCGGGCCGGATGGTCTTCAGCGCCACCGGCCGCCCGCCCCGCAGGGCGAGGTAGACGGTGCCCATGCCGCCGGCCCCGAGCACCCCCACGATCCGGTGCCCGCCGAGCCGGTCGGGCGCACCGGCCGGAAGTGGCGCGATCAGGGGTTCCATGGCGTGATCGTATGCGTGACGCTCCCAACGGGCGGACGAATGAGCGAAGTTGTCGAAGGGGCTGGAGTCACCGGCCCACCTTTCCGCTCTCGATCTTGCCGCCGTCCCGCGGATGACACCGACCCGTCCGGGGTACGGAACCGGTCAGGGCGACAAGGGGTGGGGGGACACCGATGGGCCGCATGGTGCGCGTGGGGCTGGCCGTCGTGGTGGCGGGATTCCTGCTGTGGTACGGCTCGTACTACACGACGATCCTGGTGTGGGAGGTCCGCAAGATCCTCGCCTGGCTCGCCCTGCCCCTGCTCACGGCGGGTGTCGTGACGGCGGGCCTGCTGCTGGTGCGGCTCCTGCGCCGGGGCGGGCGCAAGGTGACCGGTACGGCCTCGGCCGTCGCCCTCGGCTGGCTGGGCACCGTGGTGGGGCTCGGTCTCGCCGTGGGCTGGCTGGTCTACGGCGCCTACCTCCAGGACCGCGCCTACATGGCGAGCGCCGAGGTGGTGACCGAGCCCGTGCCAGCGCTCGCGGCCCGGGCGCCGTACGTCGTGGGCCAGGCCCAGGCGGCGCCCCACCTGGGCGACGTCACGGGTGAGATCGCCGACATCACCTACCTGCCCGACGCGGACCGCTTCGCCACCCTGGTCGAACGGCGCGGCTGGCTGGCCGGGTACGAGGTCGGACTCGTGCAGGAGGTGCCGCTCGGCGGGGTCGGGCGCAGCCAGGAGCGGTGCGCGTTCGACGTGGACACGGCGGACGCCAGGGTCGGCGGCTGGTTCGGCCACAACCTCGGCCGGAAGATCTCGGCGCAGCGCCGCTGGGTCCGCTTCGACGCCGGGGACGTGTACGTGACCTGCCGGGGCGCTACGCCGGTCGTGGTCGTCCCGCTCAAGCGCCAGACCGGGATCCTCGTCGTGACCGAACGCCCCGCCGGGGTCGCCCTCTACGACGGCCGGACGGGCCGGCTCACGATCACCGACGACACCGCCTCGGTACCCGGCCCCTCCTACCCGCTGAGCCTGGCCGCGCGGCAGCGGGAGGCCACCGTCGCCGTGGGCGGCTTCGGCGACTGGTACTTCGAGCGCAGCGGCTGGGACGCCTCCGAGGACGGCGCCAACGAGGGCAACGAATCCGAGTTCACCCTGCGCCCGCGCGACACGGCCGGGACCGGCGCCTACGTCACCCCCCTCACCCCGCAGGGCGACGCCGGCTCGATCGTCGCGGTGTCCACCGTGCCGATGCGGCACGAGGGTGGGGGACTGGCCCCCATGACCGTCCACCGCCTCGACCCGACCTGGTCCTCGCCGCAGGCGCTGGTGGCCCTGATCAAGGCCGAGTACCGGGACGTGTGCTGCTACAACGACGACGAGGTGTTCGAGGTCGTCCCCACGGGCGGCAGCACCTGGACGGCGACCGTGGGCAGCAAGCAGAACATCCGGTACCGGGTGGAGGGCCGCGGACAGGTCGACGGCCGCGAGGCGACCTGCCTGAAGGCCGCGGACGGGGCGCTCATCCGATGCGCCCACGCGGCGCCCGGATCGCCTGAGGAGCGGGAGCTCGCGGAGCGGGAACGGCAGAAGCGGGAGGCGGGGGCGAAGAACCCCCGCGACCCGGGCGACCTCAAGGCCTACACGCCGGAGGAGCTCGCCGAACTGCAACGGCGCCTGAGCGAGGAGGTCGTACGCCGCCTGCGGGGCGCCTGAGCGGGGTCCCGACCGGCGGCCCGCACCCGCCGGGCAGGCCGCCGGGAATCCGCCCGGCATGCCCCGCGGCAGGCCGTCGGCGTTCACCCGAACGGCGTAGCCGAATCGCACGAAGGGCATCCGCGCCCGATGGTGATCGGGGGACTCGATCGGGGGGATCCCCGGCGACAGGAGGCCGGTCGTGAACCGCTGGAGTTCCGCGCTCGCCGCGACGTCGCTCGCCGCGGTCTGGACCCTCTGGGCCGTCCCGCCGCTCGCCACGGCCGGCGTCGGCCGCGCCGACACCCCCACGCCCCGACCGTCGACGAGCGCGACGCCCGGCTTCCGCGGCGCGTACGAGCCGATCACGCAGCCCGACGGCGGCGAGGCGGCACGCGGTCGGGAGATCTTCCGCCAGGGCCGCTACATCGAGCTGTACACCGGCCTGTCCAACGCCCTCCTCGTCATCCCCACCGACATCGTCGTACGGGGAAGCCAGTGCGGTGAGCCCAACGCCGCCTACGCACGCCCGTACATCACCCTGTGCTACGAGTACGCCTCGGCGCGGGAGCGGATGTTCACCAAGGCCAACGCGGAGGCGGAGGCCGCCGACCCCGAGGCCACCCACGACCCCGTACTGACCGACGTGGCCGGGGCGATGCTGGGCTCCTACTTCCACGAGCTCGGCCACGCGGTCGTCGACCTCTACGACATCCAGATCACCGGCAACGAGGAGGACGCCGCCGACGAACTCGCCGTCCTGCTGCTCCTCAAGGCCGACCCGAGCGGTGACACCGCGCGCAGCACCCTGTGGGCGAAGGGGCTCCAGGCGAGCCTGGAGACGGAGGCACCGGACTACTCGGACGAGCACCCGCTGACCCTCCAGAGGTACTACAACCAGCTGTGCATGCTCTACGGATCGGACCAGGTGAAGTACGCCTGGGTGGTCTCCGACGCGTGGCTGCCCCAGGCCCGCGCCTACCGCTGCGCGGACGAATACGAGCAGGCCGTGCGCAGCTGGAACAGGCACCTGGCGGGCCACCTGAAGTAGCCACCGCCTGTCCGCCCGCTGGTTCAGGGACGCGGGACCGCCCGCAGGTCGACCACGTAGTGCTCCTCCGACCACCCGTCCGGGAACCGGGCGTCCAGCCGGCGGCGCTCCTCGGCGAGGAAGGCGTCCGTGCCCGGTGCCGGCGGCGCCGGACGGAGCGTTGTGGACCCGGGGATCGGCCGGCGGCGTGGTGTCGACGGTGTGGCAGGGTGGGTGGGACATGCGGGCCTTCGGGGCCTGTGAACGCGAAAGAGGTATGTGATGAACGAGGCCGAGCTCAGGGCGCTGTTCGCCGAGATAGACACCGACGGCGACGGGCGGATCAGCATCGTCGAACTGGCGCGGGGGTTCAAGGCCGAGGGCGCCCAGGGGCACCTCGCCGAAGAGGTCAAGAAGGCCATGGAGGCCGACGCGAACCACGACGGGGTCCTCGACTTCGAGGAGTTCCGCACCCTGCTGAAGTAGCGGCGGGCCCGACGGCCTGAGCTCCCGGGCAAGCCTTGGGCCGGCCCGGGAGGACGGCTCGCCCTCCCGCCCTTCTGTTGATCATGACGCCTTCCGGTCGCAGAATGGGCAGGCCATGACTGACACTTCCCCCTCCGCTTCCCCCGACGGTCCCCTCTCCCGGGCCCCCTCGGGTTTCCTGCGCGCGGTCCTGCGCGCGGACTCCTTCGCCGCGTCCTCGGCCGGGACGATCGCGCTGATCGCGATCCTCCTCGCCCTCGTCTACACCGACACCGTCGCCGGCATCGTCGCCGCGGTCCTCCTCTTCGCCGGATGGGTCGCCGTCGGCCTGACCGGCCGCAGGCACCACCGACTCACCGGGGGGAGGAACCGACCCGCCGCGGACCGATGAGGTCCACGACCTGCCACCCGCCTGCCCCCGGCGGGAACCGGAACGACGCATTTCACCCGCAAAAGTATGTCGGGCATACTTTTGCCGGCGAGGCGCGGCGTTCCGCCGGGCCGCATCGACCAGGGGACATCCAGACATGGACACCGGCACACCGGCCACCGCGGACTTCGGCGTGCTCCTGCACGGGCTGCGCCGGCGGGCCGGGTTGAGCCAGGAGGAGCTGGCCCACGCCGCCGGGATCAGCGTGCGCGCGCTGTCGTACATGGAGCGCGGACACTCCCGCGGACCCCAGCGCCGCACGGTGCGGGCCCTGGCCACCGCCCTCGCCCTGGACGCGGCCGGCGCGGGGGAACTGGAGCGCGCCGCGAGCCTGGGCCGTCCGCGCCGGGCACCCGCCACCGAGACCCCGCCCCCCGCCCCCGTACCGGACGCCGCCCCGCCGACCGGCGTACCCGACCTGCTGCCGCGCGCGCCGCGCGGGTTCCACGGGCGGGCGGCGGAGCTCACCGCCCTGTCCCGGGCCGCCACCGGCGAGGCACCGGTCTGCCTGGTCGTCGGGCCCGCCGGCGTCGGGAAGACGGCCCTCGTCCTGCACTGGGCCCACCACGGCCGCCCCGGATTCCCCGACGGACTGCTCTACGCCGACCTGCGCGGCTACGGCGACACCGGCGAGCCCGCCGTGCTGGAGGTGCTGCGCGAGTTCCTGCCCGCGCTCGGTGTGCCCCACGACCGGATACCGGATTCGGCGAACGGCGCGGCCGCGCTGTTCCGGTCGCTCGCCGCCGACCGCCGCCTCCTCGTCGTGCTCGACAACGCGCGGGCCTCGGAGCAGGTCAGACCGCTCCTGCCCGGCGGTCGGCACTGCGTCACCGTCATCACCAGCCGACACCGGTTGCAGGGGCTGATCGTCACCGACACCGCCCGGCCCGTCGCCGTGGACGTCCTCGAACCGGCGGACGGCACGATGCTCCTCGCCGGTGTGCTCGGCACGGACCGCGTGCGCGCGGAGCCGCAGGCCGCGCTCCGGCTGGCCGAGCTGTGCGGCGGGCTGCCGCTCGCACTGCGCGTGGCGGCCGCCCGGCTGGCGGGGCGGCCCGCGTGGTCCCTGGCCGAGATGGCCGACGAACTGTCCGACGAGACGCGCCGGCTGGGACTGCTGGACGTGGAGGACACCGGCGTACGGGCGGCGCTGCGCGTGACGCTGCAACAGCTCCCCGGGGAGGTCTCGCGTCAGTTCGCCCACCTCGGCCGCCACCCCGGTACGCACGTCGACCGGTACGCGGCGGCGGCCCTGGCCGGCACGGACCCGACGGCCGCCGAAACCTCCCTCGAACGGCTCGCCGTCGCCCACCTCGTCACGGAGACGGCGCCCGGCCGCTGGACGATGCACGACCTCGTCCGGCTCTACGCACGCAGCCTCGACACCGAACCCGACGCGCTGAGGCGCCTCCTGGACCACTACGTCGCCACGGGCATCGCGGCCGTGGCGGCGGCCGAGCCCGGCAACGAGGACTGCTTCCCGCTGCCCGCCGACCACCTCCCGCCGGCCGCGGTGCGGGAGTTCACCGACCGGTCCGCCGCCGTGGCCTGGTACGCCGCCGAGCGCGACGACCTCACCCGGGCCGCGGCCGCGGCGCACGCCGCCGGACTCCACGACAGGACCTGGCGGATCGTCCTGATGCTGTGGCCGCTGATCGTGTGGCGCGTACGGGACGGCTGGGCCCCCCTCCTGGAGACCGCCCTCGACTCCGCACGGGCCGACGGCGATCGGCACGGCGAGTCACGCGTGTTGAACGTGCTGGGCTGGGTGCTGACCGAGGAGGGACGCGTCCCGGAGGCGCTCACCCACCTGGAAGCCGCCTCCGCGCTGGCCTCCCGGGCCGGTGACGTGGTGGCCGAGGCGAACGCCCTGGTCGTCCTGGCCATCGCGCAGGCCGCACTCGGCGGCCTGGAGGAGGCCGCGCGAGGATGCGAGCGCGCGGTGGAGCTGGCGCGCCGGGCCGGAGACCGGACCATCGAGAGACTGGCCATGCAGCACCTCGCCCGGCACTGGGCCGACGCCGGGAAATGGCGCCGGGCGCTCGACACGGCGACCGAGGCGCTGGAATTCGACGACCGGTCCGACACGGCCGACATCCCGCGCGTCCTGCTGCTCATGGTGCGGGGCGAGGCGCTCCTGGGGCTCGGGGACGAGGCCCGGGGCATCCGCCAACTCGACCTGGCGGCCCGGGAGGCGGAGTCCTTCGGCTACGACGACGGCGCCGTGCGCGCGCTCGGCGCGCTGCTGCGGGCTTCGACCGACGACGAGGGGTTCCGGGCACGGTACGACGCGGCGGTGGCCCGCCTCACGACGCGGACGTGAGGGCAGACCGGAAGACCGGCGGGCCGGCCAGGCGGAACGGGCGACGGCCCCCGTGAGCGGTGTCGCTCGCGAGGGCCGGTGAACGAGCCGGAGCCGGAGGAGTCCCGATCGGGGGAAGAGGGGACTCCTCGCGGTCGGCCTCGGTGATCAGCCGTTGAGGGGGAGGTCGTAGCGGTTCCACGCGGACCAGTTGCCGTCGTGGTCGCGGTTGCGGCCCCAGTACTCCGCCTTCTCGTCGTAGTAGAACAGCCGGAAGCTCCAGGGGTCGCTGGTGTCGTAGTCGTAGACGTACGCCTGGCTCGACGCCCTTCCGCCCATGGACATCCACTTCGACCAGTCGCCGTCGGAGTCCGTCCAACGGGTCCACACCGCACGGTCGGTGCCGATGACGAACTCCTGCTTCGTGTCGTCGGGGAGCCTGTGCTTGGTCACCCCGTACTCGCAGAAGTAGACGCCGCCTCCACGCGAGCAGTAGCCGCTCGCCTCGGCGGGCGTGGCCACCACCGCGACACTCGCCAGGGCGGCGGCCGCGACCGCGACCGCCTGGATCTTTCGGACCGACAAGAATCTTCTCCTTCGTGCGACCGGCCTCGCGGGCACGGACGTGGTGCCGGCGGCGGGCTTCTCGGCCCGTCGCCGTTCTTCGTTCCCGGACCACCGTGGGGGTGGGGCCGGGGCGCCGCGGGGCGGCGGTGGGGTGATCCGCCGGTGCGGTGCGGCATCCCCGCGGCAGTCACAGTCGATCACGGTGGTCGGGTCCGGCCCAGGAAGTTCCACCCGCAAAAATGCGGTCGCCGTTTTTTGCTACTTCGGGACGGCCAGTACGGGCAGGGTGGTCGCGTTGTTGCCGGGGTTCGGGTCGCCCTCGGCGGTGATGGTGGCGTGGATGGCGCCGGGGCCCGAGCGGGCGATGGTGGCGAGCACCGGGATCTGGTTCTTCGTGCCCTTGGGGAGACTCCCGCCGGTACACGTGTAACCCGTGGCGCCGCCGCTGCACTGGAAGCCGTTGAAGGTGCCCGAGTCCGGGGGACGCCGTACGGTCACGGAGCCGCTCGTCTGGACGGTGATGGTCACGCCCTTCGCGTCGGCGCCCGCGTTCGAGTAGGAGACCCAGTAGTTGCGGTTCGTACCGGCCGGTGGGTTCTCCTCGCCCGTCACGCTGCCGATGGCCACGTCGGAAGGGGCGTTGGCCGAGCCGGCGGCCTCCGAACAGATCTCGTTCGACGTATAGGTGGCCCCGAAGCTCCCGAAGGCCCCTTCACCGCCCTCGGTCCCGGTCTGGAGCACGGCGCAGTAGGGGACACCCGCCCGGAGGCCGGCGTTGACCGTTCTCACCACGGTCCTGTTCACACTGGGTACCTCGTTCGCCACGCGGATCTTCCGGGTCTCCCCGGGAACGCCGTTCGGGCGAAGGATCAGCGTCGTGTACACGTCGTCCGGGTGGGAGTCGCGGAACGTCACCGTGACGTCCGGAGCGTCCAGCACCACGCTCACCAGGGTCGTCGCCGAGGCCGGCACGGAAAGGCCGACGGCCAGGGCGCACGCCGTCCCGGCGACCACCGCCGTCCGGTACGTCCAGCGCAGGCGTGTTCTGCCGGTCATGGGAAGCCCCGTTCTCGATCGGTTGGGGTCACTTCCATGCTCCGCCCGCTTCCGGGCCCCGGCAATTCCCCGCCGCGGGAGCCCGCCCTCACCGCATTCGGGTCGACGTGGGGGAGGGGTCGGGCCGGGGGCGCGCTGGACGGGCCGGCTCCCATGGCGACGGGTACCCTCGGAGAGGAGCCCCGCGGTGCGGGGCCACCACAGGCCGCCATGACGGCCCGTCAGCATCTCACCCCATCCGCGACGTTCGCGGAAAGCCGGCGTCGAGCGCTGACCCCGACCGGCCGGTACGCCGGCCGTTCCCCTCTTGCCGCGACACGTCTCGCGTCACCCGCCATGGCGAGCCGGATACCTTCCGTATACACCCATGCAGCACTCTGCCATGGAGGGAAGCATGAATCGTCAACGTCGTTGTGCATTGATCGTCCCACTCCTGGCTTCCGCGGTCGCCCTTCCGCCGACGATGGGCGCCCAGGCGGCTCCTTCGGCCGTGCAGGTCCCCGCCGCCCCGGCGTGCCGGTTGATACCGCTGGGCGGCTCCACTACCAACGTCAACGTGGAGCTCACCGGCTTCCGGTCGAACCAGAAGGTCACCATCACCCGAATCGGCGGCAGGACATCCGAAACGCGGGTCGACGGAAGCGGCAACCTCCTCGCGAAGAACCTGCGGGACGGCACTTACAAGGTCAGGCCGGTCGATGGTGGTCGCGGTTCCACCATCTCCTGCACGGACGCCCCCGCCCCCGTGACCGTCAACATCACCGATGCCGACGTGGTCGCGACGAAACCGGACACGCCCACGGTCCCCTGCAACCAGGCGACTCCCGTCACGTTCGAGGGAACGCTCTCGGGTACGGGAACCGGTGACATCAAGGTCGTGTGGTTCAGCCCCGACACGGGCAAGCGGTCGGAGCCCGTGGTGAAGTTCACCGGACCCAGTTCCAAGACCCAATTCGTCGTCAACGCCCCCGCCCGCGGGAACCCGGCAGAACCACGGCCCAAGGTGCAGGCCCAACTCACCGTGCCCCGGCAGGGATCGGAGCAGGGCGTGGCGTCGGCGGTGTTCACGGTGACGCTGGTGTGCGCACCCGGCACCTGAGGCCGAACGGCTCCGACAACTCGTCAGAAGGGATGGAGTGACACGTGTGGCCGGCGCCCGATCGGGCGCCGGCTCACGGGCGGTCGTGGCGGTGGTAGGCCTTGTTCGTTATCCGCCAGGCACCCTTCACGCACGTCAGGAGGAAGACGTCGGTGAAGGTGTCCGGCCCGTGCACGAGCGTCATCGTCGCCGTGGCGACGCTGTGGCGCACATCGAGGCTCTCGACGCGGCGCGAGCGCGTCGGCTCGTCCGGCGCCGGTCGGCCGGCGAAGAGGGCGCAGTACTCCTCCACGTCCAAGGAGACGAACGCGCCGTCGCGGATCCCCTCGATGCGGGCGGTGGGGAGGAACGCGTCGCGGAAATGGGCGGGCTCGCCGGTGGCGTGCCCGCGCACGTACGCGCGAAGCGGCGCGAGTACCGCCTCCGGGGCGGCCGGGACCGTGGCGGCGACGGCGATGTCCGCCCCCGCGAAGGCGGGCGAGGCATCCGGCAGGGCGGCGCCACCGCGCAGCGGAGCGGAGGAGGCGCCGCCGAGCAGGGCCATGTCCTTGGCCAGTGCGCGGATCGTGAACTCGGCCGGGGAATCCCGCGGCCCGCCGTCCAGGAAGCGCCGCTTGCGGGCCACCAGGGCTCCCAGCGTGCCGAGTTCGAGGACGTCGAGCACCCCTTCCCGGGGCAGGCCGAGGGCGTCCGCCTGACGCAGGGTGTCGCGGAGGGCGAGGACGCCGCCCGCCAGGCTGTGGTTGGCGATCAGTTTCAAGGCGGCCGCGGTCGGGGGGTCCACGACGGGGCGCACGGCGCCGAGGACGTCCAGGACCGGCCGGGCCCGTTCGAGCGCGGCCGGCCGCGCCGCCGCGAGGATCCGCAGAGCGCCGGACTCGGCTGCCGGTACGGAGCCGAGCAGCGGGGCGTGGACGTAGGACGGGCCGACGAGGCGCGCCAGCTCCGCCGCCTCGTCGGGGGAGATCGTGCCGGTGTTCACCACGAGCGTGTCGGGGCCCAGCGAGGCGCGGACCTCGTCGAGGACCTGCCGGCAGGCGGGGCCGTCGAACAGGGCCAGGAGGACGAGGTCTCTGCCCGCGACCGCCCCGTTCGGATCGGCCGCGCGGCCGAGGTCGCTCACCTGCCGGCCCGAGCGCGTCCACCCGGTGACCTCGAAGCCGTGCCCGGCCAGACGGGTCGCCATCGCGGCGCCCATGCGCCCCAACCCGAGGACAGCGATCTTGTGCGGTGTGGAAGTCATGGGAACCAGCCTGCGGCCCCCTCCACCCATGCGACAAGCGAAGGTCTGGCACACCAGCCATGCGCGAAACGCATGCCTGCCGGCATACTGGCGCCATGGACCTGACGGTGTGGCGCACCTTCGTGACCGTGTGCCGACTCGGCTCCCTGTCGGCGGCCGCGGCCGAGCTGAACCACACCCAGTCGGCCATCTCGCGCCAGATGGCCGGGCTGGAACGACAACTCGGCGCGAAGCTGCTGGAGCGCCGCGCCCGGGGCGTGTGCCCGACGGCGGTCGGCGCGGTGTTCCGGCGTCACGCGGCGGCGACGCTCGACGAGGCCGACCGCGCCGTGCGCTCCGTACGCGAGGCCGAGAACGGCGCGCACGGCCGGCCGTTGAACGTCGGCGCGACGCCCTCCCTCGCCGCGGGCGTCGTCCCGGAGGCCCTGCGCAGGCTGTTGGAGGAGACCGGGCCCCGCCCCTGGAGCCTGTCGCCGGGTCTGACCGGGGCCCTTCACGAACGCGTGCTCGCCGGCCGGCTGGACGTGGCCGCCGTGACCGACGCGCCCCCGGGGCTCCCCGACGACCCGCGCGTCGAACGGCGCTTCCTCGGGCTGGACGAGATGGTCGTCGTCCTGCCCGTCGGACACCCGCGGGCGGGCCACGGCCCGGTGCGCGTCGAGACCCTGGCCGACGAGACCTGGGTGGAGGACAACGACGGCTCGGCGGCCCTCCTGCGCCGCCACGCGGCCCGCGCCGGATTCAGCCCCCGGATCGACCTCGGGGCCGCCGACCTGCCCGGCAAGCTGGCCCTGGTCGCGACGGGTCACGCCATCGCGCTGATCCCCGGGGTGCTCAGGCGCGCGCTGCGGGCGGACGTCACGACGACGGCGCTCGTCGACCCCCCTGCCCGCGGCGTCTACGCGATCACCCCCCGCCGCGACCCCCACCCCGACGCGTCCGCGCTGATCGACCGGCTCGCCGAGGCCTGCGCCGGCTCCGACCCCCGCGCGGACACCGCGGGAGCGCACTGACCCCGGCGCCCGCGCGGGATTCACACGTCGGCGGAAACCGCCGGTGAGCGGCTGCCGGAGGGGCCGTCGCCGGCGGGCGAGGGGTCGGGGACCGGGCGAAGGAGACCTGCCAGACGCTTGGCCACGTGCTCGGTGTACCGGGCGGTGAGCGGGCCGACGAGGACCAGGATGAGGACGTAGGCGGTGGCCAGCGGTCCGATGCGGGGCTCGGCGGCGACGGCCAGGCCGGCGACGACGACGGAGAACTCGCCGCGGGCGACGAGGGTTCCGCCCGCGCGCGGGCGCCCGCCGCCCTCGATGCCGGCGCGGCGGGCGGCGTACCAACCGGTGGCGATCTTCGTGAGGGTCGTGACGGCTGCCAGCAGGAGGGCGGGGAGCAGGACCGGGGGGATGGCGGCCGGATCGGTGGACAGGCCGAAGAAGACGAAGAAGACGGCGGCGAACAGGTCCCGCAGCGGCGTCAGCGCACCGCGGGCCCCCTCGGCGACCTCGCCGGACACGGCGATCCCGACGAGGAAGGCGCCCACCGCGGCGGAGACGTGGAGTCCCTGGGCGATCCCGGCGACCAGGAGGGTCAGGCCCAGGACGACCAGCAGGAGCATCTCGGCGCTGTCGGAGGAGACGGCCCGGCTGATCACGCGCCCGTGGCGCAGCGCCAGGTAGAGGACGGCGCCGACGGTGCCCAGGGAGACGAGCAGGGTCAGCGCGCCGCCGGCCGGGCCGGCCCCGGCGAGCAGTGCCGTGAGGATCGGGAGGTAGAGGGCCATGGCGAGGTCCTCGATGACCAGGACGCCCAGGACGACGGGGGTCTCCCTGTTGCCGAGCCGGCGGAGGTCGCACAGGACCTTGGCGATGACTCCGGAGGAGGACACCCAGGTGACTCCGGCGAGCGCGACCGCCGCGACCGGACCCCAGCCCAGGAGCAGCGCGGCGATCGCGCCGGGCACGGCGTTGAGGGCGAAATCGACGGCGCCCGAAGGGTATTGGGTCCGGAGGCTGGTGACGAGTTCGGAGGAGGAGTACTCCAGCCCCAGCAGCAGGAGCAGCAGGATGACGCCGATCTCGGCGCCGGTCGCGATGAACTCCTCACTGGCGCGGAGCGGAAGGAAACCGCCGTGGCCGAAGGCCAGGCCGGCCAGGAGGTAGAGGGGGATGGGGGAGAGGCCCACGCGGCCGGCCAGGCGTCCGAGCAGGCCCAGGGCGAGGATGATGGCTCCGAGTTCGATCAGCATGGCGGTCGTGTGGTGCACGGGCGTCGGTCCTCCGGTTCGAGTCGGTGACGGCGTCAGTGCCTTGGCGGCCGCTCCGGGCAGGCAGGGGCCACTGCCGGGTGCGGGGCGCGGAGGGTGCGGAACGCGGTACGGGGCGCGGAGGGTGCGGGGTCGACTGCCGGATCCCGCGCGTGGACGGCAGGCCGACGTCACGTCGCGATCGGCGGTCTCGGGCGGCTGTCGTGAGGTGGGGGCGCGGGGACGCCGCGAAGCGGAGTGTGGGGACGGTGCTCTCGGGGGATCCGCGCGCTTGCCCGGACGGGCTAGGTCAGGCGCGGGAACGGGCCGCCGGCGCTATCGGGCACGCTGCCGCGAGCGGCGTTGTCGATCCGAGCCGCCCTGGTGGGACGAGCGGGCACCCCGCGGGGGCCCGACGGGCGGGGAAGGGATGTGGCGCGGATGCCGCGGTCCATGTCGTCCCCCTCGTGGCCGTTGCCGGCAGATCTGACGAACCGACGCGCCGAAGAAACGAGCGCCCCACCGCTCAATCGAGCTGAAGTGACTGGAAGGGAGTTTAGCGTACGACAATCGGTAAATGACGCCCAGTCATGCAAATTTCCGACATGAGGAAACCCGGAATCCGCGTCGGGGTCGGGAGACGGCCGGGGTCGACCGGGGCGGCAGCCGGGACTGCCCGCTGCCGCCCGCCGCCCCGGCCGTCTCGCTCACGACCGGCCGACCGGATCCTGCGCCTGCTCCTCGATGGCCTCCGGAGCGGCCGACCGGGACGCCGCCGCCGTGGCCGGCCTGGGCGGGGTGCGACGGCGGCCGACCCACGCCGCGACGGGCTCGGTGTAGCGGGCGGTGAGCGGCCCGATCACCACGAGGATCAACACGTACGCGGTCGCGAGCGGACCCATCGCGGGTTCGATGCCGGCGCTGACGGCGAGACCGGCGATGACGATGGAGAACTCGCCGCGGGCCACCAGCGTCCCCCCGGCCCGCCAGCGCCCCTTGACCCCCACGCCGGCCCGCTTCGCGGCCCAGTAGCCGGTCGCGATCTTCGTACCCGCGGTGACCAGGGCGAGGGCGAGCGCGGGCAGCAGGACGGGCGGGATGCTCGCGGGGTCGGTGTGCAGCCCGAAGAAGACGAAGAACACCGCCGCGAACAGGTCCCGCAGCGGGCTGAGCAGGGTGTGGGTGCCCTCGGCGACCTCGCCGGACAGGGCGATCCCGACGAGGAACGCGCCGACCGCGGCGGACACCTGGAGCTGCTGGGCGACGCCGGCCACCAGCAGGGTCAGACCGAGCACCACCAGGAGGAGCTTCTCGGGATCGTCGCTGGAGACGAAGCGGGAGATGTGGCGCCCGTAGCGCACCGCGACGAACAACACCGCCCCGGCGACCCCGAGGGCGATGGCCAGGGTCGCGCTGCCCGCCGCCAGGCTCACCCCGGCGAGGAGGGCGGTGATGATCGGCAGGTACACCGCCATCGCCAGGTCCTCGAGGACCAGGATCGACAGGATGACCGGGGTCTCGCGGTTGCCGACACGACCGAGGTCGCCCATCACCTTGGCGATGACTCCGGAGGAGGAGATCCAGGTGACGCCCGCGAGGACGACGGCGGCGACCGGACCCCACCCCATGAGGAAGGCCGCGACCGCACCCGGCACGGCGTTGAGGGTGAAGTCGACCAGGCCGGCCGGGTACTGGGTCTTCAGGTTGGAGACCAGGTCACTGGCCGTGTACTCCAGGCCCAGCATCAGCAGGAGCAGGATGACGCCGATCTCGGCGCCGATCGCCACGAACTCCTCGCTCGCCGGCAGCGGGAGGATGCCGCCGGTCCCGAAGGCGAGTCCGGCCAGCAGGTACAGGGGGATGGGGGAGAACTTCAGCCGTCCGGCGACCCGGCCGAGCAGACCCAGGCCGAGGATGATCGCACCGAACTCGATCAGGAACAGGGCGGAATGCACGGGCGGTCACTCCCGTCCGAGTATCGCCGCGGCGGCGTCGACGCCCTCGCGGGTGCCGATCACGATGAGGGTGTCCCCTCCCGCGAGGCGGAAGTCGGGCGCGGGCGAGGGCCGGGCCTCCGCACGGCGCAGTACGGCCACGATCGACACCCCCGTCTCGGTCCGCATCCGCGTCTCACCCAACACCCTCCCGTTCCAGTACGAGTGAGCCGACAGCGCGATCCGCTCGGCCACCAGCCCCAGGTCGGTGGTGTGCAGGAGGTTCGGGCTGTGGTGGGCCGGCATCAGCGCGTCGATCAGCGAGGTGGCCTCCGCCGCGGAAAGGCGCAGCGACCGCTCGGCGGCGTCGGGCTCGTCGGGACGGTAGAGGTTCACCGTCCGCGTCCCGTCCCGGTGCGCGATCACCGACAGGTGGCGGTGCTCGCGGGTGGTGAGGTCGTACCGGACCCCGATTCCGGGCAGTGGTGTCGTGCTCATCCGTGGAGCAGGCACGGCTGTCCCCCTCGTGTTCGCTGGCGTACGTGGAGCCGCCACGGCGCACCGTCGATCTCGGCAGGAGCTCGGGCAGGAGAAGGCCGCGCGGCGGGGCCCATCGTGCCACTTTTCCCGTGGCCGAAATATGGGTGCCGGCACGGATGGACCGACCCCCGGCACCAACGTGAGGATGGGGCGGGGGAGTAGGCCCCGTCGCGCCCCACGAGGGTCGGGGACGGGAGACCGTGGGCCGCCGCCCGACCGTCACCGCCATCACGAAGGCCGCCGCGACAGCCGTGCGCGTGCCCGCGTACGACGGCGTCGGCCCCAGAGCTTCGACCCGGGGGAGGAACCCGTGCACCACGACGACGAGCCGGTCGCCGAAGGAGGTTCGCGTCGCTCGTTCGCGTCGCTCGCGGCGTGGTGGACGGCCCTCACCCTCGTACTCGCACTGGTGAGCGCGGTCGTGGGAGCACCCGTGACCCTGGTGGGCTGTGCAGGCTCCGCCGCGCTCCTGATCGCCCTCGGCGAGGCGGCGCACGCGATCGGGCGGCGCCTGCGGCACGGAGAGCGGAGCACCGGGTGACGCCCGCCGACCCGCCGCCCGCGCCGATGGTCGTCTGCGGCGACGACGCGCTCGCCGTACGACTGGCGGGTGAACCGCACGGCATCTACCGTCGGCCCGTCACGTTGTCGGACCCGCCCCCGACCCCGTGAGCCCCGCCCCGCGGGATCCGTCACGCTCCGCCTCCGGGGTCGAGCGGCCCGCCCGGAGCCCGCCGCTCAGCGCCGCCGGGGCGGGACGATCATGGTGGTGCCCTCGGCGACGCTGGGCGCGGTGGCGAAGACGAGGTCGGCGCCGGTGAGTTCCAGGACCCGCGCCAACCGGGCCGGCACCACTCCGGCGAGGACCACCGTGCGGTCCAGCGTGGGCTGGAGCATGATGCTGAGCGCGGTCGAGTCCGCGAAGGTGACCCCGGTGACGTCCAGGACGAACCGGCTGACGCCGGGAGCCGTGGGGTCCATCGCGGCCCGCAGGGCGGCCACGCCGTCCATGTCGAACTCGCCCGTCATCACGACGACGCGCACGTCCCCGTCCGTCCGGGCCTCGACGCGCCCGCGCCCCCCGCTGCTGTGCGTGTCCATGCTGCTCGCTTTCGTCTCTGCGGCCTTCGCGCTCGGCCCTTCGGATCCTTCCGCCCCACGGCCGGCCCCGGCCGGCCCGCTCACCGGCTGCGGGGGAGCTTGACCACGGTGACGAAGAAGTCGTCGATCTGCTGGATCGCCCGGATGAACTGGTCGAGGTCCACCGGCTTCGTCACGTAGGCGTTGGCGTGCAGCTTGTAGCTGCGCAGGATGTCCTCCTCGGCGGCCGAGGTCGTGAGCACGACCACCGGGATGTGGTTCAGGTCCGGATCGGTCTTGATCCGTTCCAGGACCTGCCGGCCGTCGTACTTGGGGAGGTTCAGGTCGAGGAGGATCAGGTCGGGGCGCGGCGCGTTCGCGTGCTCGCCGCGCCGGTACAGGAAGTCCAGGGCCTCCAGGCCGTCCCGTACGACGTGCAGCACGTTGCCGATCTTGTTGTCCTCGAAGGCCTCCCGGGTCATCAGCTCGTCGCCCGCGTCGTCCTCGACCAGCAGGACTTCGGCGGGGGTGGCCTGGGGCCGGTCGGTGAACGCGCTCATCGGGGGAGTCCTTCGGTGGGTGCGGGCAGGGGGCGCGCGACGTCGCCGTCGGACGCGGGGGTCTCGGTGGCGGCCGCGACCACGGGCAGGGTGAAGAGGATCCGGGTGCCTTCCCGGTGCTCGGTGTCGATCCGGATGTGTCCGCCGGCGTGCTCGACGATCTTCTTGCAGAGCGAGAGGCCGATGCCGGTGCCGCCGTAGGTCTCGCGTGCGTGGAGCCGCTGGAAGATGACGAAGACCTTCTCGGCGAACTCGGCCGGTACGCCGATCCCGTTGTCGGTGACGCTGAAGGTGTGGAAGCCCGGGTCCGCCGCGGGATCGTCGACCACGGCCACCTCGACGCGCGGAGGGCGGTCGGGCGAGCGGAACTTGACGGCGTTGCCCACCAGGTTCTGCCACAGCATCGTCAGGAGCGTCGGGTCGCCCACCACCTCCGGGAGCCGTTCGGGACGGACGATCTCCGCGCCGCTCTCCTCCACGGAGGCTGCAAGGTTGCGCACCGCCCGGTCCAGGGCGCCGTCCAGCGCGACCGTCTCGCGCGCGTCCTGGACGCGTCCCACCCGGGAGAAGGTCAGCAGGTCGTTGATCAGGACCTGCATCCGCTTGGCGCCGTCCACGGCGAAGCCGATGTACTGCGTTCCGCGCTCGTCCAGCCGGTCCCCGTAGCGCTTCTCCAGCAGCTGGCAGAAGGAGGCCACCTTGCGCAGCGGCTCCTGTAGATCGTGCGAGGCCACGTACGCGAACTGCTCCAGTTCGGCGTTGGAGCGGCGCAGTTCCGCCGCCTGGGCGTCGAGCGCCACGGCCGTGCGGTCGAGCCGCTCGGCGTTGCGTCGCGAGGCGTTCAGCTCGGCCACGGTCCGGTGCCGCATGGCCTCCACCGCCCGGGCCAGGGAGCGCAGCTCGGAGGGGCCGCACAGGGGGATCTCCTCCTCGAAGGCACCGTCCGCGACGCGCCGCGAGGCGGTCCGCACCCTGGCGAGCGGCCGCAGCACCCCCACGTGGAGCAGCACGGCCAGGGCGGTGCCGGTCAGCAGGAAGGCCACGACGATGGCGAGCAGGATGTGGTCGCGCTGCGAACGGGCCTCGCCGAAGGTCGTGCGGGCCTCGGCCTGGACGCGGTCCAGACGCTCCTGCTGCGCTGCGATCCGCCCGCGCACCTCGTCGAAGCGGGCCTTGCCCGTCTGGAGGGAGGGCGGGGGGCCGCCGCTCTCCACGGAGGCGATGGCGGGGGCCGCGAACTCCTCGCGCCAGGTGCGGGCGGCCTCCTGCACGGCGGCGAGGTCCTCGCGTACGTCCTCGTCGTCGAGGACCGTCGCCAGTCGCCGGGCGGCCTCGGCCTCGTTGGTCAGACCGCGTTCGTAGGGTTCCAGGAGCGCGGGTTCGTCGGCCAGCAGGTAGCCGCGGATGCCGGTCTCCTGGTCCAGCAGGGCGGTCTCCAGTCGCAGGGCGTCGCGCTGGGCGGGCAGGATCCCGTCGACGAGCCGGTTCCCGGCGGTGGTGGTGTGGGACAGCAGGGTGGCGCCGAGCGCCGCCGTGCCGACCACCATCAGGGCCAGGGTGACCAGCACGGTGGTGAGCCAGACCCGCAGGCTCGCGCCGTGGCGTTCGGGCACCTTTCCGGGGGGCGTCGCGGCGGGCGTCGCGGGGGGCTGTGCGGGGGAGGTCACGTGGGGGAGTTCCATTCGAGGTGGAGGACGGCGACGTCGTCGGCCAGGCCGCCCCAGTCCGCCGCGAGGCCCTGGGCCGTCTGGATCACGGTGTCGACGAACGGTTCCGCGGGCAGGTCGACGTGTCGACGGGCGATGTCCAGGAGGCCGGCCTCGTCGAGGCGCTCCGAGCCGGGCCCGACGCGTCCCTCGATCAGGCCGTCCGTGAAGAGCATCACCGCGCCCCCGGGCCGCACCTCGACCTCGGCGACGGGCCAGCCGCCGCCCCAGCCGGGCAGGATGCCGAGCGCCGGGCCGCCGGGGACGGTGCGCAACTCCACGCCCGTCGCGGAGCGGACCAGGAATCCGGGGTGGCCCGCGCGCTGGACGGAGACGGCGTCGGTGCCGGCGGGGCGGGTGAGGGAGACCAGGGTGGCGAAGATCTCGGGGCCGGATCGTTCCGCCAGCAGGATCCGCTCCAGCAGCCGGAGCAGTTCGGCGTCGCGGGCGCCCGCCATCACGAAGGACCGCCAGGCCACGCGCAGGCACACCCCGAGCGCGGCCTCGCTGGGGCCGTGGCCCGACACGTCGCCGACGACGGCGTGGGTGGCCCCGTCGGGGGTCTGGACGACGTCGTAGAAGTCCCCGCCCAGCAGGGTCTGCGCGCGTCCGGGGTGGTAGCGGGCGCAGACGGTGACGGTGTCCGCGACGCCGTCGAGCAGGAGCGGCGTGGGGAGCAGGCCGCGTTCCAGACGCGCGTTCTCCTCGGCGCGCAGCCTGCTCGCCTGGAGGGCGACGGCCGCCAGCTCGGTGCGCTTGCGCTGGATCGCGTAGCGGATGGCCCGCATGAAGACGTCGGCCTCCAGACGCCCCTTGACCAGGTAGTCCTGCGCTCCCGCCGCGACGGCGGCCAGGCCCGACCGCTCCTCCGACAGGCCCGTCAGGACGACGACCGCGGCCTCGGCGCACAGGGCGAGGACCTGCCCCAGCCCGTCCAGGCCCCGGGTGTCGGGCAGGTGCAGGTCCAGCAGGACGCAGTCGGGTGCCTCGGCCTCCAGGAGGTCGACGGCCTCGGCGAGGGAGCCGGCCCGACCGAGGCGGACCTTGATCCCGCTGTCCTCCACGAGTTCCTCGACGAGGACGGCGTCGCCCTCGTCGTCCTCGATGAGCAGGACGTAGGGAGGTACGCCGTTCCACAGGGCCAGCAGGTCCTCCGGTTTGCCGGAGGACGCCCGACGGGGTGGGGGTGGTGGTTGGCGCGGTGCGTCGACCGGGGGCTGTGGGCCCCCGAGCTCGGAAATGCTCGCCATGGCGTCGCGTCTGTCCCTTCTCGTTCCGGACGGCGGACGCCCGACGGCCGCGTGGTCGCGAGGAGCAAGCCTAGAGTGATCATTTGCCGTAAGGCAATATTTTACAACCTCAATGATCCTGGTGTGACCGGAAGAGGACGGAACCGGCCGGCGCCGACCGTCAGGCGCTGTCCGGGAACCGGGCCGACGACGTGCCGGACGACGTGTCCGGCCCCGACGACGGCTCCGGCCCCGACGAGGGCCCCGGCGGCGGGGCGGAGGCGTCGGCAGGAGGGTCGCCGACGGCCGAGGACCCCGCGGCGGCCTCCCGGAACGCCGCCAGACCCTCCACGAGCATGGCCACGGCCTCGGGCGCCATGCGCTCCAGCACCGCCGACAGCTCGCGCGTGCGGACCGCCCGCCGCTCGTCCATCAACGCCCGCCCCCGGGGCGTGAGCCGCACCTCCACCTCGCGCCGTCGCGAGGGATGCGGCGAGCGGATCAGCAGCCCCATCGCCTCCAGCCGGTCACAGAGCCGGGTGACCGACGACGGCCCGGAGCCGAGCACCGCGCCCAGGGCCCGCAGGTTGACCCCCTCGGCGCCCTCGACGGCGAGCAGCAGGCGCAGCTGCGACGGCGACACGGCGGGCGCCACCTCGTCCGCCCCCCTGGCATGCAGCAGCGCGAGGAGCTCCGCCGCGGCGGCCAGGGCCGCGGCCGGCTCCTCGTACGCGCCGGAGCGGTCGAAACGGGGCACGCCTCCACTGTGCCACCGACCGGCACGCCCGACCGACCCCGCCGCCCGACCCGCCCCGCCGCCCGGACCGTGTCCCCCGGAGCGCGCCGGGCCCGAGGGACGCCCTACACCGCACCCCCCGAGCCGGGCCGGCCGTGCCAGTCGAGGCAGACCACCATCGCGTCGTCGACGGCGTCCACGCCGCCCCGGTACCCCGACAGCTCCGCCAGCAAGGCCCGCGGCACCTGCGAGGGCGGCAACAACCGCGTACCCAGGATGGTCCGGGCCAGGGCGTGCAGACCGTACGCCTCCCCGGCCGGGGAGGCGACGCCGTAGACCCCGTCGCTCAGGAAGAACAACCGGTCCCCGGGCAGGACCCGGAAGCGCTGGCAGGTATAGACAGTGTCCTCGAACATGCCCAGCGGCAACTGCGCCTCCAACGCGATCGGCTCCACCGTGCTCCCGCGCAGCCGCCAGATCCGCGGCGACCCCGCGTCGATGACCTCGACCTCGCCGCTGTCCAGGTCGAAGCGCAGCAGCAGCATCGCCAGGTGCAGCTCCCCCCGGTACTGCCCGTGCAGGGCCTGGTCCGCCAGGGCCGCCTGATCGGCCAGACCGAGCCCGGCGCGCCGGGCGTTGCGCAGGGCACTGACGGCGAGGTTGGTCAACAAGGCCGCGTCGATGCCCTCACCCATGCCGTTGTTGACGGTCAGCGTCAGGTGATCCGCGGACGCCGACCAGTCGAAGCTGTCGCCGAAGATGGCGTACGCGGGTTCCAGTTGCGCCCCGAGGTCGTACTCGGGACGGGAGCAGGCGCGCCCCGGGAGCAGCTGCCACTGCATCTCGGCGGCCAGCGTGAGCCTCCTGGCCCGGCGCGCCTGGAGGAAGAAGTCGGTGTCGCGGTCCGCGACGAGGATCTCGTGCGCCAGGGCGTCGGCCACGTCCCGCAGCGACCCGAGGAGCCCTTCGACCGCGACCCCGGCATCGAAGCGCACGCTCAGGACCCCGAGCCGGTCCCCGCGGACCGTCACCGGCACGTGTACGACGGTCCCCCCGCCCCCCGGCACCACGTGCGGCTCCTGCGACCCGAAGGCCCGGCCCTCGGCGCTGTTGTACGCCGACACCGAATCGGCGGTGAAGGGCCGCTCCGTCACAGGCTGGAGCCGCGCCGAGGCGTAGTCCGCCATCAGGAGCTCGGCGCCGGCGGCCCCGTACTCGCGGGTCAGGACGGCCCGGACCTCCTCGAACAACCCGTGCGGGGCCGCACCGCGCAGCGCGCGCTCGACGGCCCCGCCTCCCCTGACACCCTCGCCACCCACGACTCCAGCCACCGGCCCCGTACCCGTCTCTCTCGCAACTGCCAAAATGGGGAACGACGAAGCCGCCGGCCCGCCGGGGGAGGCTGCGCGTACGTTCGGTAGGGAGTGTCACATGGGTCAGCGGTCGATCGGCTCCCCGCAGCCTCCAGCGGCCGTGTCGGCGGCGTCGGCGGTGGCGCGGACGAGCGAGCTGATCGAGCTGCTGGAGGTGGTCTGGGAGCGCGGTCGGGACACGGCCAGCGCCCCACCGGTGTCCTCGACGCAGGCGCGGGTGCTCTTCCTCGTCGAGGCGAACGGCTGCCTGAACCTGCGGGAACTCGGCGGCCTGTTGGAGGCGGCGCCGCCGTCCGTCACCCGCCTCTGCGACCGACTGGAGGCCGTGGGGTTCCTCGAACGGCACCCGGGGGCCGACGACCGCCGCGAGGTACTGCTGCGCCTGACCGCCGCGGGCCGGCTCTACCTCGAACGACTGCGTGAGCGCAGGCAGGAGGTGCTGGCCGAGGCGATGTCTGCGATGCCGGAAGCCTCCAGAGCGGCCCTGGCCACGGGGCTCGCCGACTTCTGCGCGGCGGTCGCGAAGCCGCTGCGGCTGCCGTCCCCGAAGTCCTCCACCGCCCGCACGGCCTGACCGCGCCGGCTCAGGAGTCAGGCCCGGACGATCCCGTGCGGCGGGAGCCCGTGCCCACGGGGGCCTCCGGGTCGGACCCGGTCGCGATCTCCGGCTCCAGACCGTCGCCCACCGCGGTGCGCGGACGTCCGCTGTCGCCGCGCCAGGCCTCGAAGGCGAGGGTCGTGGCCGTGACCACGGCGAGGCCGAGCAACCAGCCACCGGCCACGTCACTCACCCAGTGGACCCCCAGCGCGACCCGTGTGTAACCGACCCCCAGCACCGCCGTCGCCGCGAGGACCCACGGCACCGCGCGCAAGCGGCGGGGGACCAGCGGGAGCAGCACCAGCAGGAGCACGGCGCACGTGGTCATGGCCGTCATGGCGTGGCCGGAGGGGAAGGAGAAACCGGGGGCGTGGGACACGGGCTCCGGCAGGTGCGGACGGGCACGCTCCGTCACGTTCTTCACCAGGAACCCGATCAGCGCCCCCGACACCGAGGTGACACCCGCCCAGGCCGCGAGCCGCCACGCCCGCCGCGAGAGCAGCCACACCACCAGGGCGGCCACCAGGAGGCGCAGGGTGACCGGATCCCACACCACGCTCGTGAAGAACTCCAGCACGCCCACCAGGGAGGGATGTTCCAGGGCGGCGTCGTGCAGTCGCCGCGCCACCTCCCGGTCGAGCCGGTACAGCGGCGCCCACCGGGATTCCACGAGGACGAAGACCAGGGCGAACGGCACCGCGGCCACGGCGGTGGCCGCCACCGCCCCCACCAGCCTGCGACCGAACGCCGCGTCGGGCCCGGAGTGCCGGGCGAGGAACGCGCGTACCGCGGCGCGACGTCGGGGACGGGAGGTGCGCTGTGCCATGGGGCGGGCCTGCCTTTCGAGGGCGCTGGTCGGTGCGGCGACGGCCGGCGGAAGCAGGACCGCGTACGACGCCTCACCACCACCGGCGCCTACCCCCACCGGGCCGCCCCAGCCCCCGCACGCGGCACGGCACGCCGCTCGGCGCACCGGCCCGGCGCGCGCAGGCCCGTCAGGCCATCGATCCCTCGGGCCGTCAGTCCGACGAGGATCCCGGAATGTGGGAGCCCACGTGGTTCACGGGCGCGATGAGCAGCCACAACAGCGCCGCGCCCACCGACAGCGCGCTCCAGACGGTGTGGAGGCCGGCGAGCCACGGCGCCGTGAGCAGGAACGGTACGGCGTACCGGCGCAGGCGGCGCAGCGCCCCGCGGACCGTCCAGCACTCCTCCTCGGAGTCCACCAGGCCGAAGGCCAGTCCGCCGATGACGCCGCCCATGATCGCGGTCAACAGCAGGGCGAAGCCGGTGGCGCCCCAACGGGACAGCTCGCGCAGGCCCTGGTCGTCGGCCGAACTCGCCAGGGCGGCGACCAACGCGCCGAGCGGGAAGCACAACGAGACCAGGTGCAGCAGCCGCGCCCAGTCCCACAGCCGGTCCGCAGGCCCGCCCAGGGCGTCCGGGAGCAGCCCGGTCGCCTCCGGCGGGCCACTGCCCGCGTCGGTGACCACCCCGGCCCGCACCCAGCGGGCGGCCCGGTCGAGGACCGTCACCCACAGCGCCCCGAGGCCCAGCGCGACCCCGCCCACGCCGAGCGCCCACCGCTGCCCACCCGCGCCGGGGTCCCGCCACAGCAGCAGCACCGCGAGGTGCCCGAGCAGCACGGCCCCGCCCGCGAGCAGCCGGGCACCCGCCAGGAAGCGCCGCGCGGTCCGTTCGGCGCGTTCCCCGTCGGCGTGCCACCGCCGCACCTCGTGCACCCGTACCGCCCTGCCCCGCTCCCGTACCCGCCCGCGCACCCGCATCCCCGCCATGTTCCGCCCCCGCCCTTGACGACCACGTGCGTCGCAGCCTAGGTCCGCCGCGATCATGGTGCGCTGCGCCGGGTCGTCGACCGGGACACGGCCCGGCCACGAAGGCGCCACGGGTACGGCCACGGCCACGGCCGGGCGGGCCCTCACCGCCCCGACGGAAGGGCCGGCCGCGCGGATCGACCCCACCCCAAGAGTCGATCCGAGCTCCGGCCCGCCGGGTGGGTAGCGTGGCCTGATATGAGCACGCCAGAAGTACAAGAGTTCGACAGAGCCTTCCTCCTCCTCTTCGCGCACGCCGGACACGGCGCCGCGGCCCTGGTCGCCTCGGCGCTCACACCGGAGGAACGGGCGGCCATCCTGCGGCGGAACGGGTACACCCCACCCCAGGGCCTGCGAGACTGGCAGGCCGAGCACGACGCGGGCCGCGACGAGGCCGGGGAGACGGAGCCGGCCGAGCCCACCGAGGCCGTCGAGAGGCAGTGGCTCGCCCCACGCGCCGGGGACTTCGCGCGCGGCACCTGGACGTCCTGTCCGCTCCCCGAGGTCCGAAGGCGGTTCCGGACCCGGCTCGGCGACGACGAACAGGCCTGGCACAGCGCGTTCGAACTGCTCGCGTACGGCTTCGAGGGCGACATGCCGGCCCTGCTCGACGCCGCCGCCCGCCACGAGAGCGCCGGCAGGGCCTCGGACCGCCCCATCGACCCGAGCACGCCGGTGTCCTGGATGGTCCCCCTCGCCCCCGAGCACGTGCGACGCCCCCTGCTCCGGCGTCTGGCGGAGGGAGCCCTGCGCGGGTTCCCCTTCGGAGACATCCCCGGATCACCCCTCGCGCAGGCCTTGGTCGACACCCGTGACCGCGCGATCTGGCAGCGGCTCCTCGGGTCCTCGCACGCGCGGTACGGGAGCCAGGACGGCAAGGACGCGGCGTTCGAACGCCTCTTCCTGACCCAGGACGACCCGGAGATCAACGAATGGCTGCTCACCGGCCTCGACGGCGGGCGGCCCCACGACACCCCCCGACCGGCCCCCGCCACCCGACTCGCCCTGCTGGAAGGCCGCCCGTTCGCAGCCGGCTCCGCCGACCCGCTGCCGCGCACCCCGGCCGTCCACGCCCTGATCGACGGTGCCCCGACCCCCGTCCCCTGGGACCCGGACCTCCTGCGGATCTGCTACGACTCCCGCGAACCGGGCCTCGCGGCCAGAGCCCTGCTCGCCTCCCTCTTCAGCGACACCGAACTGCTGACCCCCTACCAGCAGTTGGTCGCGGCCATCCGACTGTGGGGCTCGGGCCGCCCCGACGAGCCGCGCAGGCTCCTCGAACGCGCCTCCGAAGCCCCCGGCGTCCGCGACCCGCGCGTCCGCGAGGCGTTCGAGGCGGCCCGGACCCGAGGTTCCGTGCGACCCCTGTACGACGCCGCGTCGGCGCTCCGGGAGGACGGCGACGCCCATCTGAACGAGGCGCTCCACGTCTGGGGCCTGCGCCTGCCGGCGCGCGTGGACTCGGACGCGCTCGACCAGTACCGCCAGGCCGAACTCGCCGCCGCGAGCCGAGCCGTCACCGGCGACCGCTGGTACCGGGTGGACTGGGACCTCGTCCGCCGCCGCCTCGCCGCCCCCGAGGCACGACACCGCGCTCGGGAGACCCGCGAACGCCACAGGGTCCTCCTCGCCCGCGCGGACTGCCCGCCCGACGTTGTGGAAGCCCTCGGGCACCCCCGACTCGAAGGCCTCGACCTGCTGCGGCGGTACGCCGACCGGGCCACCGCCGTCACCACGCTGACCCGTACCAACGTCGGCGTCCCGATGTCCCAGTGGAACTGCGCCGAGACGCTCGTCTCCGCGGCCCGCCCCGAGCCCGGGTGGGAGCCGGCCCTGACCCCCGATGACGTCCTGCGCCACGCGCACCCCGTAGGCGGCCTCCTCCACGCCGTCCCCGAGGACGCGATCGCCCGCGCCGTCGCCGACTTCCTGACACGGGAGGCGATCGACACACCGGCGGCCGAGGCGCGGCTGTGGCTCGCGCTGCGCCGCCTCACCCCGTACTTCGCGGGCCCCCTACCCCGACTGCTGCGGACCGCCGCCCGGCTCGCCGAGGGCGGCAGTCCGCTCGACGTGGTGCCCGCCTCCGACTTCCTCGTGGGCCCGGGCCCGCAGGAGGCCGCCGATCTGGTCCGCGACCGGCTGGGAGCCGCCCCCGGCCCCTGGGTGCGTGCCGTGGGCCTGTTGGCGGCCGGTTTCGACGGCACCCTTCCCGAACTGCTCGTCGCGGCACACGCGGAGCCGCCCGCCGGGCCGACCCCCGCCCGGCTCCTCCAGGGTGCCGCGGCCGCTCTCCTCGCGCTCGCCCCCGCGGGGTCGGCCGACGCCGTGGTGGGCCGCCTCGACGTGCCGACCTGCCTGGTCCTCGTACGCACCACCCGCGACCCCGCCACACTGCGCGCCCTCGTCCGCCGCGGGGACGGGCTGCTGTGGGACGCGCTGCTGGACCGGTCCCGGGTGCCCCTGCCGTCCGACCCGCCGTACCCGTGGCCGTACGGAGAACTGCGGGACGAAGTCCTGATCCCGGAGCTGCTCGCCCAGGACGACCCCTGGCTCAACGCCCGTCTGGTGCGCGAGGAGTTCGTCTGGTTCCACGAGGACGCCGCCGCGCGCATCGACGCCGTGCTCGCGGGTCGCCCCTTCGGGGCGGCGGAGCATCCCGTACCGGTGCTCCCCGAGCTGTACGCCGAGTTCGCCGACTGGACGCCCGCCGGCGGCACCGAACTACCGCGATGGACCCGGAACCCCGACCTCCACACCTCACCCGAGCCCGTCCTCGCGATGCAGGCCATGATGACGTTGCGCCGCCCCAACCGTGTCGATCCGCCGATGACCCAGCTGGACGTCCGACAGAGCCTGCTGGCCGCGTCGACGATCGCCCGCGCGGGACGCTTCGACCTGCTGGAGTACGTCGTCGAGCACTGGGACCTCCGCTACCCGTACGGGGAACACCGGGACGTCCGCGACCTGTTCGCCCGCGCCGCCCGCCTGCGATCGACGGACGAGCTGGACGCGGCGCTGTCCCCGCCCGGCTGAGAACGGACCGGTGCCGGACGGCCGGGGGCGACGACCGTCCGCGCACCGCGTGCGCGCGTTCCTCGGGCACGCGAGGCTAGGCGCGCGGCGCCCCCAGGAACTTCGCCGGAGCCAGCTCCAGGAACCTCGACACCGCCGTGGCGAGCCGGGCGGCCTCGGGGCCGCCCGGCTCGGTCGCCAGGCTGCGGAAGGTCAGTTCCAGGGCCCGGTCGCCCCGGCGCACCAGGAGGGTGGTGATCTGGGCCTGCTGCCCGGCGGGGCCGGCGAGCATGGTGCGCATCAGGGCCTCGTCACCGTCACCGAACCTCCGCTCCACCTTGAGGGGCTCGCCGGGGTCGCCGGCCGGGTCCACCAGCTCGACGGTGATCTCCTGCTCGCCGAGGTCCATCGTCCAGGCGTCGCACTCGGCGTAGACCCGGCGCATGTCGGCCATCCAGGCCGCGGCCGCCCCCGCCACCCGCTCCGAGACCCCTTCGTCGACGACGATGGAGGAGTCGGCGTTCATGAACGAGGTCCGGACCTCGCGCGCGGCCTTGTCGCCGAACGCCCGGTTCAGGACGGCCGTCAGTTCCGGAGTCGCGGCGGTCATCGGCGGCGGGTCCTCGTCGGAGGAGGGCGAAGCCAGCTCGGTGAAGTCGTCGAGTCCCGCCCCGGCCAGATCCCCTGCCGTCACCAGCAGCCGTTCGAGGTCCCCGGACGGGGAGGCCTGCGCCGGTCGCGCGTCGTCACGCATGTTCACAAGTTGCCTTTCGTCGAACCGTGTTGGTGCCTGTCGCGGGTCGACACCGTAACTCCACGCCAGGCTGAGGCGATCATGGATTCGCGGAATGTTTGAAGTCGCCCCCCCCGGGGCCGCCCAAGGCGCCGCCGCTCACGGGTCGAAACCGCGTGGATCACCTCATGTGGGGATGACTACGCTGCCCCCATGGCCGAAACGAGGACGACCGAGACCGATTGTGACCGGCTCACCCGGCTCGTGGCACCGCCGGCCGCACCCGTGGACGCCCTCGGGGACTGGACCGCCGTGGAGGCGGCGATCGGCACCCGACTGCCCGACGACTACAAGCGACTCGTCGAGACCTACGGCTGGGGGGAGTTCTGTGACCTCCTCTACCTCCACACGCCCTTCGGCACGAGCAGGCACAACGGCATCGAGTGGCAGCGCCCCTACCCCCCAGACGATCCCGAACCGGACCGCGAGCGCCACCCGTATCCGCTGCACCCCGCTCCGGGCGCCCTGTTGGTCTGGGGTACGACCATGGACGCCGACCGGCTGTGCTGGCAGACCGACGGAGCCCCCGAACACTGGCCCGTCGTGGTGTGGAGCCGGGCGGGCCGGTACGAGACGCACGGCATCGGCGCGGCCCGGTTCATCGAGGGCTGGGCCCGCGGAAGCGCCGGCTCCGAACTGCAGGCGGCCACGGAGCCGAACCTGGCCCCGTGGTTCAACACCTTCCGTCCCCACACCCACCGGTGCCTGGTCCTGTCCGAGGGCCCCCTCTCCCACCCCGAGCGCCTGGAGCTCCTGCGCGAGGCACTGGCTCCCACCACCCCCCGAGGCTCGTGGCGCTCGACGTACGACGACACGGGACAGGACCACTTCGCGACCCTCGACGCCGACTGGCTGCTGACCTACGACATCCGCGACCCCCACCAGATCCGCATCGACTTCCCGCCCGAGGACAGCGGACGGGTCGAGCGGCGCCTCCTCGCCGCCGTCCACCACATGAAGTGCGAGCTGCTGGAGATCACGACCGCCGCCGGAACGACACTGCCGGCCTGGAACACGGTCACGGACGAGGACGAGGAGTAACCGGACCGCGACCGTCCCGCCGGTTCCGAGGGCTCTGGTGCCTCCGGTGGGGCGCACGGGTGTACGGCGCCCGTAGCGGGTAGGCGCACGACGAGGGAGGTCTCGCATGACCCGCTCGGACTGGCTGCTGGAGCCCGGAGAACGCGGAAACGCCGCCACACGGCTGGAGAAGCGCCGCGCGGACGGCGCCGCCTGGTCCGAGGGCAACGACGCCCGACCCCTGGTCCACGGAGCCGCGTACTTCGCTGAGCTCCTCACCGGGATCCGGGAGACGCGGGCGAGCGACCTGATCCTGTTCACCGACTGGCGCGGCGACCCCGACGAACGGCTGAACGGACCCGGTACGGAAGTCGCGACCGTACTCGGCGAAGCCGCGCGACGCGGCGTCATCGTCAAGGGGCTCCTGTGGCGCTCCCACCTGGACGGCTTCCGCTTCAGCGAGGAGGAGAACCGCTCACTCGGCGAGGACATCGAGGCCGCCGGCGGCGAATGCCTCCTCGACCTGCGCGTACGACCCGGCGGCTCCCACCACCAGAAGATGGTCGTCCTGCGCCACACGGGCCGCCCGGAGCGCGACGTCGCGTACGTCGGCGGCATCGACCTGTGCCACAACCGCAACGACGACGCCGCCCACCGGGGCGACCCCCAGTCACTGCCCATGGCCCCGGCGTACGGCCCGCACCCGCCGTGGCACGACGTCCAGCTCGCCGTGCGCGGGCCCGCCGTCGGCGACGTCGAGGCCGTCTTCCGCGAACGCTGGGAGGACCCCGCGCCACTCTCCCGCAGTCCCGTGATCCGCCTGCGGGAACGGTGGGGCCGCGAGGACACCAGCGCCGACGAGCTGCCCCCGCAGGGCCCCGACCCACCGACGTGCGGCACCCACGCCGTACAGGTACTGCGCACCTACCCGAACCGGTTGCTGCGCGGCTACCCCTTCGCCCCCGACGGCGAGCGCAGCATCGCCCGCGGCTATCTCAAGGCCCTGCGGCGGGCCCGGGCCCTGATCTACCTGGAGGACCAGTACCTGTGGTCCCCGCGCGTCGTGGCCTGCTTCGCCCGGGCGCTGCGCACGCACCCGGGGCTCCGCCTGGTCGCCGTCATCCCCTCCGTCCCCGACCAGGACGGTTGGCTCACCCGCCCCATGAACCTGATCGGCCGGATCACCGCCCTGCGGGAACTGCGCCGGGCGGGCGGCGACCGGGTCGCGGTCTACGGCCTGGAGAACCACGAGGCAACCCCCGTGTACGTGCACGCCAAGGTCTGCGTGATCGACGACGTATGGGCCGCCGTCGGCTCCGACAACGTCAACCTGCGCTCGTGGACGCACGACTCCGAGCTGAGCTGCAGCGTCCTCGACCGTGGCCGCGATCAGGATCCCCCGTACGATCCGGGCGGGCTGGGGGACGGGGCCCGCCCCTTCGCCCGGCGGTTGCGCCTGGAGCTCATGCGCGAGCACCTGGACGTGCCGCAGGGGGAGGGGTCGGAGCTGGGCGATCCGAAGACCGCCTTCGACCGGTTCGTGACCTGCGCGGCGGCCCTGGACGACTGGCACGCGGCCGGCCGCCGCGGACCGCGCCCGGCGGGCCGGCTACGGCGCTACGTCCCGCCGGACCTCTCCGGCCCCCGGCGCCTGCTCGCGACGCCACTGCACCGCGCCCTGATCGACCCGGACGGCCGCCCCTTCGGGATGCGCCGCCGCAACAGCTTCTGAGCCGCCCGCACCCGTGTAGAGGGGCCCACGTTCCCGGTGGTCCCGCCGTCAGGACAGGAAGCGTTCCACGGCCTCGCGGGCCCGGGCGTTCGCGGCGGCGGCTTCCGTCAGCGCCCGGGCCAGGGCGTCGATCCATCCGTCCAGACCCACCGGACGCCGCGAGAGGACGACGCCCCGCACCTCGTGGCAGTCCTCCCCGGCCACCCGGCCCTCGGGGTCCACCCGCAGCAGGAGCCGCCGCTCTCCGAGCGCGACGTCCAGTTCGGCGACGGAACCCTCGCGCCCCGCCATCCGTTCCCTGACGGACCGCCTGCGCCTGACCCGTACGGCGCCCGCCGGGAGCGAGTCCGTCAGGTTCGCCGCCAGCACGGCGACGTACAGCCTGAGGTCCTCGCCGTCCCGGCGCAGCGCCGCGGCCAGCATGTTCACGTCCGAGGGCTCAGTCATCGAGGCTCAGCACCAGACTCGGCCGGTCGATGGAGTGGTCGTCGCGCAGCGGGCGGACCGCCGTCCCGACCGCGAAGAACTCGGTGGTGTGCGCCCCCCAGGAATGCGAGTGCTGCCGCAGCCGGACCGCCACGATCCCCTCCGCGTCGAGTTCCTGCGCCTCGGCCCGCATGCGGCCCATCGCCAACTCGCGTGCGCCGTACAGCGCCTGGGTGAACGGCTCGATCTCGACGTTGCGGCCCGAGGTGCTCAGCACCTGGGCGAACCGCTGGTGCGCGACGTGGTAGACGCAGGAGCCCATGACCATGTCCAGCGGCGCGTAGCCGGCCCGTACGAGCGTCCAGAAGTCCTGGCCCGAAAGGTCCGAGGTGAACGGCCTGCCCTTGTTGTTGAGCCAGGTCCCGGCCGGTCCCGGGTCCGCGCCGGCCGCCTTGACCGCCGTACCGACGGCGATGAACTCGGCGACGTCCGAGCCGAACTCCTTGAACTCGATGTCCAGCCGCACCGCCACCACCCCGTCGGCACCCAGGGCGCTCGCCTCCGCCTCCATGCGGCTCATCGCCAGTTCGCGCGCGTGGTACATGGCCTGCGACAGCTTGGTCAGCTCCTGGTTCTTCGACCACCGGCCGAACTGGACGCCGACGTGGTAGACGGACGAGCCGAGGACGAGCCCGAGCGGGCGGAACCCGGCCTCGCGCACCAGCAGGAACTCGTTCACGGACAGGTTCGAGGTGAACGGCGCCGTCCCTTCCCCCGACCGGGGTCGCGCGAGCCGCCGCATGGCGTCCTCGGACACGTCCTCCACGGCCGGCCGCGCCGTTCCGTCGGCGGCTTCCCGCCCCGTTGGCTCCGTCATGTCAGCGCTCGCGCTCCAGTCTCATCATGGTCAGTGGGGTGGATTCGGCAGGCCGCCCGGACCGGCTGAACCGGGCGATGGAGGTGCCGACGAAGGCGGCCTCGGCGATGAAGTCGCGGGCGTACCCGACCGAGGAGCACTCGGCCTCGCTCACCGTCAACTCCACGTCGTCGACGACCAGTCCGTCGCCGCCGTGCTTCGCCGCGTCCAGCGCCAGCTGCCTGCGGGCCTCGTGGCGGACGTGGCCGAGGAGTTGCGTGTAGCCGTCGACCTCCTGGTTGTCCGCCGTCCAGGCGGTCCGGCGCGAGGTGCGCCAGTCGTCGTGCCGGATCTCGATGGCGATGCCGAAGGCGAGGCCGGTGGGGACCCATCCGGCGTACAGGAGCCTGGCGAAGTCCTGACCCGTCAGGTGCGAGGTGAACGGCCGCTGCGGCCGGACGTGCGAGCGGGCCCGGACCGCGGTTCCCCGTACGGAGTACTCCACGAACCCTTCGGGAAAGCGGTCGACGCCGAGCTCCACCCCGACGATCCCGTCACCGCCGAGGGCGCCGCACTCGGCCGCCGCGCGGGACAGCGCCCGGGCGCGCGCCGCGTGGATCGACCGGGCCGTCTGCGCCAACGACGGCACCCACCGGGAGAACGGCACCCGCTCGCCGTCCTGGACCGTCCACGCGCCGGGGCACCCTCCGACCCCGCCGTACTCGGCGTTGACGACGATCGTGCCGAGCACCTGACCGACCGGCTCGAACCCGGCGCCCATGACGGCGGCGTACTCCTCGGTCGACAGCGCCGAGTCCCACGGGCCGCCGGCCCCGGGAGCCGTCGTCCCGCCTGTGGTCGTGCCCGGCGGGCCGGTCTCTCGTCGCTGTGTCATCGTCCTGCGCCATCGACCTTTCGGCTCACCGGGGGCATCGCGCTCCGTCGCTCGGCAGTCTAGGTCACCGAACAGAAGGGCGAGTCAGGGGAGATGAGGCCGGCGCGGCAACGCGACCCGCCCGCGACTACGGCTGGATCGAGCGCCAGATGCGGTCGGACAGGACACGGGTGGTCTCGGACAGGTCGATGTCCTGCGGGGTGGCCAGCCAGCGGTGGGCGGCGACCGCCACCGGCCCGACGACCAGGACCTCCAGCAGCGCGTCGGGCAGTGGCGCGATCTCACCCGCCTCCACCCACGGCCTCAAGTGGTCGGCGACGCGCGGAAAGTGGTCCGGCTCGACCCCGCGGGCCCGGTCCGCGTGGACGGCCAGGTAACTCGAGTAGGCCGAGCCGTGCAGGAACCGGGCCATCTCCGGGTTCTCCCTGGTGAACCGCAGGTACGCGGTCACCAGTGCGCGGATCCCGGTACGGGCGCTCCTGGCGCGGCCGAAGGCGGTGAGCACCTCGGTGTACTGCTGCTTCAGACAGCGCGAGTAGAGCGTGGCGGCCAGGCCGTCGACGCTGCCGAAGTGGTGGTACAGGCTGCCCAGGCTGACCCCGCTGGCCGAGGTGATCGCGTGGACCGTGAAGCCGGCCTGGCCTGCGGACGCGTACACCTGGAGTGCCGCGGCCAGCAAGCGTTCGACGGTTATCTCGCCACGGGACTGCTTCGTTGCCATGGGCGGGAAGTCTAGTGCCGGACCGTGAATGTGCGCCTGGTCGGGGCGTTGGGCCGCCCCGGGCACGCTCTGCGGCGACGCTATCGCGCCGGCGGAACCAGAATAATTTTCTAGAAACTTACTCCACATCCGGACCTCCGAGGAACCATACTGACGCCGTTCCGCAGCCCCACGTCACAGGTCTTCAGGCTTCATTCCCTTCCAAGGAGACGCATGAGAATCACACGGGTCGGCCTCCTCGCTGCGGTGGCGGCGCTGCTGCTCGCACCGATCGCGCCGGCGCCGGCTTCGGCCTCCGCTGCGGCTCCACCGGCGAGCGCGGCGGCCGAACGGCCGGACTTCTTACTGCCCTTCCCCTGTAACAGCGTGATCGAGTTGAAGACCTACCGAGGTCACAACCCGGACGACAAGAAGATCGACGCGTACCGGCAGGGCATGCGGGAGGGCAGCCCCATCCTCGCCTCGGCCGACGGCTACGTGCACGAGACCTTCTCACCGGGCGGGTTGGAGATCCGGCACGGCGGCGGATGGTTCACCACGTACATGCACATGACCGGCGTCGTTCCTGCCGGCACGTGGGTCAAGCGCGGCGACGTGGTCGGCTACATGGGGGACGTCGGATCGGAAGGCAGGCCCCACCTGCACTACGAGCAGCTCTACAACCCCACCAGCGACCAGGACGCCGACAACCAACACATCGTCAACCCCGTCCTCCAGGGGCAGGGGCCGCTGGTCATGAACCCCGACAGCCCGATCACCATGACGAGCACGAACTGTGGTGTGTCGGCGGGGAGTACGTTGTTCGCGCAGTCTCCGGACCGTTCGGGGGTGTTCCAGTGGTCCGGTAACGGCACTGCCTGGAACAAGGTGGGTGGTGCGGCCGGCACGTTGTTCGCGGGCGGTGCGGGCGTGTTCGCGACGAACCCGACCAACGGTGATCTGTACAAGATGAACGGCCCGAACAACTGGGCCAAGGTGGGTGGTCCGGCGAAGACCTTCGCGGTGACGGGCAACGGTCTGTTCGGTCTCTCGCCCGACGGTAGTGCGGTCTTCCAGTGGTCGGGCAACGGAACCGTCTGGAACAAGGTCGGAGGGGCGGCCGGGACGCTGTTCGCGGGTGGTGCGGGTCTGTTCGCCACGAACCCCACGAACGGTGATCTGTACAAGATGAACGGCCCGAACAACTGGGTCAAGGTCGGTGGCCCGGCGAAGACGTTCGCCGTGACGGGCAACGGTCTGTTCGGTCTCTCGCCTGATGGCAGTGCGGTCTTCCAGTGGTCGGGCAACGGAACCGTCTGGAACAAGGTGGGTGGAGCGGCCGGGACGCTGTACGGGGGTGGCGCGGGCCTGTTCGCGACGAACCCGACGAACGGTGACGTGTTCAAGATGAACGGCCCCAACAACTGGGCGAAGATCGGTGGAGCCGGTCAGCAGTTCGTGGTCGCTTCGGACGCGATCTACGGTCTGTCGCCGAGCAGTGACGCGGTGTTCAAGTGGTCCGGCAACGGCACCGTCTGGCACAAGGTCGGCGGCCCCGCCTCCTTCATCGCCGGCCGGTAGTCGGCGACGCCATCAGCGGACGGCCCCGGCCTTCGTGGGCCGGGCCCGTCCGCTCCTTCCTCTGGAGCCACGTGTTAGCACGCATCACCCTGGCCGCCACCGCTCTGATCGCGGTCTTCCTCGGGACACTCCCCTCCACCGCAGCCCCACTCTCCTCCACCACCACGACCGCGCCCACCCTCTCCGTGACCGCCGCATCGGCCGCCACCGGTTCGGTGAGCACCGGTGACTCCGTCCGCATCTACGACCCCAGCGCCGGCGAGTCACAGCCCTGGTACATCAACGACCACACCTTCATCCGTGACGAGGCCACCGGAACCTGGCACCTGTTCGGCATCACCCACCCCGAACCGGCCGACCCCGAGAACGAGGACGCGTTCGCCCACGCCACCGCGCCCAGCCTGCGCGGGCCGTGGACCAAGCAGCCCATGGCCCTGACGGTCGACCCCTCCTACGGTGAGTCGCACCTGTGGGCGCCGCACGTCGTCCGCTCCGGTTCCACGTACTACATGTTCTACGCGGGCGGGCAAACCGTCGGCGACTTCTCCAGGAGCCAGATCAACCTGGCCACCTCCACCGACCTGATCCACTGGGAACGGCACCCCGGAGGACCACTGTTCCGTGACGGGCTGGAAGCACGCGACCCGATGGTCACCCGGGTCGGATCCCAGTGGGTCATGTATTACACCGCCACGGAGACGCCCACCGGGGGACGCAACATCGTCGCGTACCGGACGAGTACGGACCTGATCACCTGGAGTCCCCGCAAGACCGCGTTCACCGCTCTCGGCGACGGCTGGACCGAATCCCCGTACGTGATGCAGCAGGGCGGCCTCTGGTACCTGTTCATCGGGGGCTCCGAGCCCGCCGACTACGTCGGGGCCGAGGTGTACGCGAGTTCCGACCCCCTGCGCTTCACGGCCACCGGCCAGGCGGGCCGCCTCCCGTCCCACGCGGCCGAGGTCGTCACCGACCACGACGGGAGCCGATGGCTGAGCAGCGCGGGCTGGGGCACGGGCGGAGTGGACCTGGCACCGCTCACGTGGCGGGCGCGACCGTACACCCCGCACCATCTGTACGCACTGAGCCCTGACAAGAGCTCCGTACACCAGCGGACGGGCGGCAACTCCTGGACGCGGATCGGCGGGCCGGCAGGCACCCTCATCGGCGGCGACGGAGGCCTCTTCGCCACCGGCCCGACCACCGGCGACGTCTTCAAGTACAACGGCACCCTGGACAGCTGGACCAGGATCGGCGGACCCGGAGCCCAGTTCGTCGTCAGCGACGGCACGCTGTACGGGCTCGGCCCGGACAGGAAGGCCGTCTTCCGATGGACCGGATCAGGGACCGCCTGGACGAGGATCGGCGGACCGGCGGGCACGCTGTACGCGGGCGGAGCGGGCCTGTTCGCCACCAGCCCGACCACCGGCGACATCCTGAAGTACAACGGCACCCCGGACAGTTGGACCAAGGTCGGCGGCCCCGGAAAGACCTTCGCGGTCACCAACGAGGCACTGTACGGCCTGGCGCCGGGCGGTGGCGCGGTCCTGAAGTGGACCGGGTCGGGCACGACCTGGACCAGGGTCGGCGGACCGGCCGGAACCCTGTTCGGCGGCGGCGCGGGGCTGTTCGCCACCAACCCCGCCAATGGCGACCTCCACAGGTTCAACGGCGTACCGGACAAGTGGACCAAGGCCGGTGGCCCCGGGAACGCCTTCGCGGTCGCCGGCGACAGGCTCTACGGCTTGAGCCCCGACAAGAGCGGCGTCTTCCAGTGGTCGGGGTCGACGACCTTCCAATGGACCAAGGTCGGCGGGCCCGCCGCGAGCATCGCCACCGACTGACGATCGCCCCCCCACCCTTCACCCCTTCCACATCACACTCTCGTACCGAGGAGACCTATGAGGATCAGATGGGCCGGCTTCCTGGCGGCGGCGGCCTTGCTGCTCGCACCCGCCACAGCCCTCGTCCCCGCCACTCCGGCTGCGGCCACGGCAGCGGCCCCGGAGGCGGACAGCGCGGTCGCCAACGCGCCCGCGTTCCAGCTGCCCATTCCCTGCGGCCAACGGTGGACGACGTCCACGCACGAGGGACACGCCAGCCAGTACATGCTCGACATGGTCTCGGCGGGTGGAGCCACCCAAGGCACCCCCGCCCTGGCCTCTGCGGCCGGGCGCGTCGTCACGTCACAGTTCGACAGCCAGGCCGGAAACTTCATCGTGATCGACCACGGCGGTGGCTGGCAGAGCCGGTACCTGCACCTGGACCGGCTCGACGTCGCCGTCGGCAACGATGTGGAGCAGGGGCGCCAGATCGGCACCGTCGGCAACACCGGCAGCTGGACGACCGGGGCGCACCTGCACTACGAGCAGAAGTTGAACGGCGCCGTCGTGCAGGCCACCCTCGACGGGCACCTCGTGCCGGTGAAGTGGGAGTACAACCAGCACTTCGAGACCAGCGCGAACTGTGGTGTGTCGGCGGGGAGTACGTTGTTCGCGCAGTCTCCGGACCGTTCGGGGGTGTTCCAGTGGTCCGGTAACGGCACTGCCTGGAACAAGGTGGGTGGTGCGGCCGGCACGTTGTTCGCGGGCGGTGCGGGCGTGTTCGCGACGAACCCGACCAACGGTGATCTGTACAAGATGAACGGCCCGAACAACTGGGCCAAGGTGGGTGGTCCGGCGAAGACCTTCGCGGTGACGGGCAACGGTCTGTTCGGTCTCTCGCCCGACGGTAGTGCGGTCTTCCAGTGGTCGGGCAACGGAACCGTTTGGAACAAGGTGGGTGGTGCGGCGGGGACGTTGTTCGCGGGGGGTGCGGGCCTGTTCGCGACGAACCCGACTACCGGTGACCTGTTCAAGATGAACGGCCCGAACAACTGGGTCAAGGTCGGTGGCCCGGCGAAGACGTTCGCCGTGACGGGCAACGGTCTGTTCGGTCTCTCGCCTGATGGCAGTGCGGTCTTCCAGTGGTCGGGTAACGGCACGGTCTGGAACAAGGTCGGAGGAGCCGCGGGCACCTTGTACGGGGGCGGTGCGGGCCTGTTCGCGACGAACCCGACGAACGGTGACGTGTTCAAGATGAACGGCCCCAACAACTGGGCGAAGATCGGTGGAGCCGGTCAGCAGTTCGTGGTCGCTTCGGACGCGATCTACGGTCTGTCGCCGAGCAGTGACGCGGTGTTCAAGTGGTCCGGCAACGGCACCGTCTGGCACAAGGTCGGCGGCCCCGCCTCCTTCATCGCCGGCCGGTAACCGATTCACCCCGAGTGGCCCACCGCGACCGTCCTCCGTAGCGACGGACGGTCCTGGTGGGCCACTGTCGGCTCCCGGCCCGGCGTACGTCCACACTCACCAAGGGCTCCGCACCCTGACGCCGAGGGCCCGGACGCGGTCCTGGCCCCGCTGGTCGAGCTTCAGCAGCAGGTCCTCGCCGACGACTCCGTCACGCCGCCAGATGGTGCAGAGGGTCTCCAGCCCCGCTTCGGCGACCTCCGGCTCGGCGTCGGTCGAGGTCCGCACCAGTGCTTCGACCACCGGCCTGCCCCGTAGCCCGCCCAGTGCCCGCGCCGTACGGGCCCGCTGCTCCGCAGGGACGGCAGGGTCGGCCAGCGAACGCAGCACGTCCGCGGTGTCGCGGGAGTCCTGACAGGGCAGCACCCACACCAAGAACACGAGCTGCGCGCCGAGCACGATGAGGTACTGCAGCGGCACGAGCAGGGCCACGGGCAGCAGCAGGAGCAGGGGCAGCACGACCAGCCGGCCGCCGCGGATCCGCGAGGCACCGCCGGACGGCGGCTCGAATCGCCGCTCGGCCAGCAGGACGAGGACGAGCATGGTCACGCCCGTCAGGAGCGGCAGCACGATCAGCCCGGCCCCCAGCCCCGCACCGAGTGCCGCCCAGACGGGATCGTCGCCCAGAACGGGCAGCACCAGCGCCGCGCCCACCCAGCCGAGACCGGCGGTCATGACGTAGCGCCGCAGACAGACCCACAGCCAACTTCCCGTGCTCATGGCGGATTCCTCACCTACAGGCGCCGATGACCCACCCGGCGGGGTCCTCGACGGTCAACGCGGTTGTCAGCGCGGCCTAGACGGCCGGCTTTCGCCATCGGTGCCCTACGCGCCGGGGTGTTCCGGCAGCGCGAGCCAATCCGTCCAGGAGATCTCTCGGCCGAGGTAGCGCGGCTGCTCGAACGGCCAGTCGGCGGCGATCCACCGCGGCACCAGCTCGTCGAGGGCCGCTTCGACCTCGCTGCCCACCAGCTCGTCCACCACCCACCAGGAGACCTCGCCGTCCGCGCCGGCCCTCTCCGGCGGGTCGATGTAGACGCAGCCGAGCAGAGCCGTCTCCGCCGCGTCGAACAACGCGTAGTTGAAGGACTGGTGTGCGGCGATCTCCTTCTCGTGCCGCAGCAGGTCGGCCCGGTCGGCCTCGTACGTCATGGTGGCCGCGGGCCAACCCCAGGCCGGGCCGTAGATGGTCCACAGCCGCTCACGCGAACCCATCACAGCCGGATAGTCGAGCGGGGTGTCCGCCTCCCGGATCGGCCGCAGGTGATGACCACCGCCCGGCAGCGGTACCAGGACGGGATGGACGAAGTCGTCGGGAAGCCAGCTCATAGCGCCCGACCGTAGCAGCGCGCGGCAGTCCGCTTCCCCCGGATTTTCCCGATGAGCCGCCAGGCCCTGCTCAGGGGTCGGTCATTCCTTGCCGGCGCGGCAACGACCGTCTCGCCGGATCGGCGGGCCCGGTGGGGGTTACCTGTAGTAGGTGTCGAACGAGGCGACCCAGAGCGCCGACAGGGGCAGAACGGACAGTTGCACGACGACGGTGGTCCAGCACCGGGCCAGGACCGCGGCGGAGGCGCTCCACCAGGCTGCCGCGTACAGGAGGTTCACCGCCCCTTCCTGGTATCCCTGGCCTCCGGGATCCATCATGCCGGGGTACCCCATCCACTCCTCGGTGAAGACGCCGTCCGAGCCGAACACGATGACCGCCGACAGCAACCACAGATCTGCCGGCAGTGCCACGACGGCGAGCGCCCGGTCGAAGCGCAGGTACGCGGGGGCCGGGCGGAGCAGGCGGACGAGCGGATGCCCCTGATCGCGGACCCACCGCTGCCCCCGGATGCGCCACAGAACCACCGAGGCGTATCCGAGCCAGACCAGGGCCACGGCCCAGCCGACGATGGCGAACAACCCGAAGAACATGATCATGCCTCACCAGAGGGCCCTCGCCACCGGAGTGGTTCCCTCCGCCCTCAGGGGTGCTCCGGCCCGGACAAGAACCCGAGGCGGGCGCGTCGGACCCCGAAACCGCGTTTGAGGCGGCCTCCCTGCGTGAACCCCGACGATCGGCCTCCGCGTCAGGGAAATCCGGTCGACAGGCGCGCCGCCAAGCATTGTGATGGCCCCAGTTGCCTGCCGTGGGGGCGGGCCGATGACAGGAGCCGCTCTTGGCAACCGGGAAAGTCACAGACGGCCGTCGCGCGATCGATGCCGCGTTGGTCAGACGTCTGGTCGATGCGCAGTTCCCGCAGTGGGCCGAGCTGCCCTTGGAGTTGCTCGACCCGGCCGGCTCCGACCATGTGATCTACCGGATGGGCGAGGAGTTGTCCGTTCGGCTGCCCCGCCATGAGGGAGCCATCGGGCAGGCCCGGAAGGAGTCCGCGTGGCTGCCACGGCTCGCTCCGCACCTGCCCCTGGCCGTCCCCGTGCCGGTGGGGGTGGGGGAGCCCGGCTTCGGATATCCGTGGCCCTGGGCTGTCTCCCGTTGGCTGGACGGCGAGGTGGCGACCGTGGAGGCGCTGGGTGATTCGTGCGAGGCCGCTGTCGAACTGGCCGGGTTCCTGACCGCTCTCCAACGGTGCGAGCCCGGGGAGATCTCGGCCCAGGGCGCCCGCGAGGACCTCACCCCCCGGCCGCTGGTCGCACGGGACCGGGCGACGCGGGCCGCCATCGCGGACGTGGGCGGTCCGTTCGACACGTCTGCCATGACCGAGTTGTGGGAGGCGGCGCTGGGCGCCCCTGCTTGGGACGGCCCACCGGTGTGGTTCCACGGTGATTTCCACACCGGCAACCTGCTGACCGTCGACGGCCGCCTCAGCGCGGTCATCGACTTCGGCGAACTCGGCGTCGGCGACCCGGCCCGCGACCTGACGATCGCCTTCACCCTGATGTCCGCCAGGAGCCGGGCCGCCTTCCGCGCCGCGCTCGGCGTGGACGAAGCCACCTGGATCCGGGGCCGCGGCTGGGCGCTGGCCACGGGACTGAACGCCTACGCCCACTACGCCGCCGTCAACCCCCGCGTCGCCGCGCAGACCACCCGCCAGATCACCGAGGCCCTGATCGGCTAGGAGCGTGGGTCGGTGACGGACCAATCGTCGGACGGGCCGAGGTGGTCCCGGAGGGCGCGCCGGCCGGTGTCGGTGAGAACGACGGCGCGGCTGGTGCCGATCTGAGTGATCCAGTCGGAGTCGAAGGCATGCCGGCACACGGCGGCGCCGACGGTGCCGGCCAGGTGGGGGCGGCGTTCCGTCCAGTCCAGGCATGAGCGGACGGGCGGACGCCGCCTGTCGGGCGGAAGGCTGATGCCGAGCTCGTTCAGCCAGGCGATCCCGTTGCCGGTGAGCGTCAGTCCATGCTCCCAGTCGAGCAGTCCCCGATCGGTCATGGCCGTGGTGATCGCGACCCCGAGGGCGCCGGCGAGGTGGTCGTAGCAAGTCCGGGCGCGGGCCAGCGCCCGGCTGCGGTTGACAGCCGGCAGTGAGTGGGGCGGGGTGGCTCGTAGGGGCGCCATCGAGGCAAGGTTCTCGATCAGTTCCGCCGTGGCGGGGTCGGCCAGGCGAACGTAGCGGTGACGGCCCTGACGCTCCTGTGCCAGCATTCCTCCGGCGACGAGGAGGTTCAAGTGCTCAGTCGCGGTCGAGGCGGCCACCCCGACATGCCGGGCCAACTCGGTCGCGGTCCAGGCCCGGCCGTCCAGCAGCGCGAGGCAGAACCCTGCGCGGGTGTTGTCGGCCAGGAGACCGGCCAGGGCGGCCAGGTCCGGGCCCTCGGCATGCGCGTCACGGTTGTTGTTCATCACCGTCCATCATCCACCGGGGATCCTTCGGCGCGCGCCGAAGCTTCGCCGCCCTACCGTCGGGTCCCATGAACACCCTGACGCCGGACAGCGCACCCGCCGACACCTCCGCGGACCATGTGACCATCACACCGAGCATCCTGTACTTCGGAACACCCGTCGTGCTGCTCTCCACGGAGAACGAGGACGGCTCCTTCAATCTCGCGCCGATCTCCTCGGCCTGGGCGCTGGGCCAGGTGGTCGTCCTGGGTGTGGGGGTCGAGGGGCAGACCGCGCACAACCTCCGCAGCCGGCCCGAGCTCGTGATCAACCTGCCCGCGCCGACCCAGTGGCCGGCGGTGGAACAGCTCGCGCCGCTCACCGGGCGCATCCCCGTGCCCGTGGACAAGCGGGGCGCCTTCCGATCCGAGCGGGACAAGTTCGCGGCCGCCGGGCTGCGACCTGAGCCCTCCGCGCTGGTCCGGCCGCCGCGGGTCGCCGAATGCCCCCTGCAACTGGAGGCCCGTGCCGCCCGGGTCCAGCCCGACGTCTCCGGCGTGTTCCTCATCGTCGAAGCCCAGGTGCTCAAGGTCCACGCCGATCCGCGCATCGTCGTCCCCGGCTCTCGGCACGTCGACCCGGCCAGGTGGAGCCCGCTGATCTACAACTTCCGCCACTACCACGGACTGGGCCCCGAGCTCGGCCACAGCTTCCGTTCCCAGACACCCCGCTGAAGCCACCTGGACGCCTGGCCGACCGGCTCCGTTGTCGCCCACGCGGTCCGCCGCGACACGGACTCCGTGATCTGCCGGCTGCGCTTCCGCATCACGGCCGACGTGAGCCGGCGGCTGTTGACGCGCCTCTGACTGCGGCTCCAGGTGTTTGGTGCACCGCCGCCGAAACGGTGCCGATTCCGCTGCCCGGACGTGCGGTTCCGCTGGAACGGGCAGTCCTGAGTCCGGTGGGGCGGGCGCGGTCCGACCGAGCCCGCCTTCCGGGTCAAGGCCGCGGCGGTGTGCGCAGAACGCGGGCCGTGGTGCGGTCGGTGTCCAGAGCGCTGAGGCGGACCGATTCCCTGTCGGCGTCCAGGACCACGGCGGGGTACACGTGCCCGATCAGGGTCTCCGGGTCGGTGTCGGGCCACTGCGGGTATTTCGCGTTGACGATCTGTCCGGGGGTGCCGTCGGTGAACTCGACGTCCAGCCCCCAGGGGCGGGCCGCGACGACGACGACCTCGTACTCGTGGTGCAGGATCGGAATCATGGGTGTCAGTTGCTTCCTGGCTTGGGGATCCACGTGCGATCGACCGTCAGAGCGTTGAACTGGGCGAGGTCGGAGTACGGGATCTCCCACTCGATGCGCGGGGCTCCCTTGGGGCCCTTCCAGTCGTAGCGCTTCGCGGCCTTGGGGAACTTGACCAGGAACTCCATCTTCATGTCGTACCTGATCATGCCCGAGGCGTAGGGGCCACGGCCCCAGTACTCGCCGGCCACGCTCTTCTCCCCGAAGTAGATCAGGCCGTTGTCATCGGGTATGCGCGAGGCGGGGTTCGGGCCGTGGGCCCGCTCGTAGGCGACGTCCACGGTCTTGGGGGTGCGGTAGATGGGGAAGACGCAGTCCTGGTCGGTCTTCGGCTTGTCCCCGGGCTTCGCGCTCGGCACGGCCATCGCGCGGGCCTTGGGTTTGGGGTCGCGCGTGGAGCGGTCGCAGCTGAGACCGAGTTTGTCGAGCTTGGTCTTGGCGTCCTCGAACCTCTCGTCGTACTTGTCGACCTTCTTGCGAGCCCCGTCGACCTTCTCCAGGAACCCCTTGATGCCCCAGATGGCCTTGCTGATCTTGGGGATCTTGCTCGCGATCTTGGCTGCCTTGGTCCACGGCAGGTTCGAGACCACGGCCCACAGACAGGTGGGGATGTCCGGGTCGTCGATGCACGCCTTGATGTCCTCGGCGACGAGCTCCACCAGGATCTCGGCCCCGTTCTCCAACAGGTAGTCCAGCAGATCCTGGGCTGCGAGGTCACGGGCCAGGTCGAGTTCCTCGCCGGTCAGGCCCGCCTGCTGCAGGGCCCACTGGACGGAGAGGTCGAGGACGAGCTTGTCCAGCGCCGCGTGGCCCGCCTCGGAGGATCCTCCGCCGGTGCCTCCGCCGGTTCCCCCGCCGCCGTCCTGGCCACCGGGCTTGGTGTACTTGACGTTCTTGACGGCCGCCGCTGCGAGGGCCTTGCGCGCCCTTTCCCGCTCCTCGTCCTCCGCCCGTTTCGCGGCGTCCTCGGCCTCCTTGGCGTACGTCTTGGCGTTCTTGGCGGCGTTCTCGGCGGACTTGGCGTGCTCCTCGGCGGACTTGGCCAACCTGGCGGCGTCCGCCGCGTCGCGTTCCGCCCGAGAGGCGAGATCGCGGGCCGCGGCGGCCTCCTTCTCCGCCAAGGCCGCGGCTGCCGAGGAGGCTGCGGCCTGGTTCTCCGCGTCCGTGGCGGCGGAACGAGCCCGCTGCGCGTCGATTTCGGCCTGGGTGGCCGCATCACGAGCCTTGCCGGCGTCGGCGAAGGCCTTGTCGGCGGCCTGCCGGGCGATGCCCGCGTCGGCCTTGGCCTGTTTGTCGGCTCCCTCGGCCGAGACCGCGGCGGTGCGCGCCTTGGCGGCGTCGGAAGCCGCGTCCGCGGCGGAGGCGGCGGCACGGGAGGTGGAGCGGGCGGCGTCCGCGGTGGACCGGGCCGCCTGAGCCGCGGCCGTGTAGGCGGGTGCCACCTGGGCGTTGGCCTTCTTCGCCGCCGCCTCGGCCGCGACGGCCGCCTTCACGGCCTCGTCCGCCTTGGCCTGGGCCGAGGCGACCTGCTCCGCTCCCATGGCGAGGGCGGCGCGGGCGACTGCGACGGCGAAGTCCGCGCCGACGTCGGAACCGGTGAAAGGAGCGACCAGGGTGATCGCCGTGTTCGCCGGGTCGGCGATACCGGCGGCGGTGGTGCGGGCCGCCAACGCGGCCTGGACCGCGATCGACGCGTGCAGCTGGGCCATCGCGGCCTCGCTGGACGCCCCGCTCGCCTCGTCGCGGGTGCGGTGGGCCGCCTGGAGCGCACCGTTGGCCTCGACGGCGGCACGTCCGGTCAGCCGGGCCGCCTCGTGCGCGGCCTCTCCGGCGCGAGCCTCCTGGAGGGTGGCCTCCCCGGCCTTGGAGCCGGCCCGCTGGGCCTGGGCGTGGGTGGCGTCGGCCTGGGATCCGGCCTTGTCGGCGGCGGCGTCGGCGGCCGAGGCCGCCGCTTCGGCCAGCCCGGCGGCGTGGTCGGCCCGGGCCGCGTGGGCACCGGCCTCCGCGGCTGCCGCCCGGGACCGGGCGGCAGCGCCTTGCGCCTCGACGGAAGCGGCGCGAGCGCGCTCGGCCGAAGCACCGGCGTCATTGGCCGCGTTGCGGGCCCTGGTGGCGGCCGAAGCGGCGTTGCCCGCCTCGGTACGGGCCTCGACGGCCGCGCGGCGGGCGTTCTCGGCGTCCACGGTGCCCTGCGCGGCGGCCGCGACGGACTCCAGGGCGCGGGCCCGGGCGTCCTGGGCGCGCTGTTCGCGTTCGGCCTGGGCCGCCTCGTCGCGGGCCCGCCGCGCCGCGGTCTCCTGGTCGCGGGCCTGACCGTCGGCCTGGGCTGCCCGGCCCTCCGCCTCGGCGGAACGATTGCGGGCGAGCTGGGCGTCCGCCTGGGCGACGCGGGCTTCGGCGCGCTTGGCCGCGGCGGTGCGGGCCTCGGCGTCGGCGACGGCGCGGGCGGCGGCGGCGTTGTCACGCTCGCGTTGCGCCCGGGTCCGGGCCTCGGCCGCGAGGGCGCGTTCCCGCTCGGCGACGGCCCGCTGCTCTTCGGCGATCTTCGCCTGGCGCTGTGCCTCCTCACGGGCCCGGCGGGTCTTGTCGGCGTGCTCCCAGGCGGTCTTCGCGGCCTGTTCGGCGTCGATGCGCGCCTGCCGGGACTGCGCGGCGGCGTCGGCGGCGGTCTTGGCCTGCTTCTCGGCCTGTGTGGCGAGTTCGCCGGCGGTCTTGGCGTGCTGTTCCGCGTTGGTGCGCCAGGCGGTGGCCTGCTTGGCGTGCAGTTCGGCCTGGTTCTGGGAGTTCAGGCCGGCGGCGTCGGCGGCGGCGGCGTCCACGGCGTGCTGGGCGGTGCGGGCCGCGCGGGCGGCGGCGTCGGCCGCGGCGGCGATACCGGCGGCCACGTCGGACCACTGCGTGCCGTGGGTCAGCCCCGTCTCGACGAGGATCTCGGCCTGGACCTTGGCCTGACCGGCCGCCACCTGCGCCTGTTTGGCGGCGGTGTCCGCGAGACCGACCTGGATCGCGACGGTCTCCTTGGCGGCCGTGTAGTCGGAGAGGCGCTTGCCGGCGCGGTCTCCGGCGAGGAGGCGGTCGGCGTCGCGGGAGGCCCCGGCGGCCACGCTCATCGCGTTGGAGGCGTTCTTCAGGGCCTTGACGGCGTTGCCGTGGGCGGTGATCAGCTTGCCCCGGGCCTCGCCCGCACGGGCCGTGTTCTCGGCGAGTCGACGCAGGCGCTCGGCGGCTGCCAGGGCTTCCTGCTGCTCCTTCTCCCGGGCGGCCCGTTCGTCGGTGTCCTTGCGGGCGGCGGGCTCGTAGCCCTTCTCCAGGTACTCGGCGATGACCTTGTCGTCACCGGTGGCCAGGGCCACGCGGGCGGTGCGCTTCACCTCCGGTCCGCCGCCGGCGGCGAGGATCTCCACCCGCTTGCGATTCTCCTCGGCGCGCTTGCGGTCGTTGTCCGCGGTGGTCTTGTCCCGGCCTCGGGCGATCTCCGCGCCGAAGGCGAGGAAGTCGGCCCGATCCTGCGCGGTGCCCTTGAGGACCCGCTCCACCTCGGCGTTGAAGAAGGCGCCGCCGGTGCCCTTGAGCGCCTCGATGGTGCGCCGGTTGCCGATGTCGACCGCGTCGCGCTTGTCCTTGGCGCGTTGCCGCGCCTCCGCCTCGCCCCGCTCCAGGAATTCGCGGATCGCGCGCGGATCCGTGCTCTCCAGGGCCTTGCGGGCGGCTGCCCTGACCTCTTCCTCGTCATCGAACTCGGCGTAGTCCTCGACCAGTTGTCGGTCCGCATCGGCGCTGATGCGGGCGAGACCGGTCAGCGGCACCGCGGGCGGCGCGGCAGCGGCGCCGCCGGTCGGGGGTGCGGTGGCGGGCAGGAACCCGGTCCACGGAGCGGCGACGGCCGGGGCCGGCCCGAGCAGGCCCGTGAGCAGACCCGCGGCAAGGACCGTCGAAACGGCTCTGGTGATGGACGCCCGTGGGCGTCCGGTTCGTCTTCCGGCCCGAAGCCGGAGTGTCCCCCTCATGGGATGTGTCCCCTTCACTTTCTTCGCGTATATGGATCAACCGCAGAAAAAGCGGCAAACAAGTGCCCCGCCCTGCGAAGGCGGGGCACCGCTGCCGCGGATCCGCCGACCCGCCCCCAAGGGCCGGTCGGCGGTCGGCGTCAGGTCAGCCCGCGACGCGCGTCTGGCCGTCCTGGGCCCGTCGCAGCAGGTCCTCCCAGAAGGCGATGGGTGCGGCCGCGCCCCGCTCCTCGGCGGTCCACGCCGTCAGGTTCTCCCCGGCGGGGCCGACGATGGTGTGCCAGGGGCCGTCCGGGTTCTGTCGCGCGAACTCCTGGATCTCCCCCCAGTTGCGGGCCTGGAGACCGGCCCCGGTCCGGTCCGCCTGCCACGCGGTTCGGGCGTCACCCGCCAGAGCGGCCACCGCGCGCCAGGCCCGCAGGGCCTCCGCACGCGCCGCTTCCCGGTCCATCGCCGCGGGCAGCGCGTCCTCGGCATCGATCGCCGTCTTCAATGCGATGGCGAGGACCCGATGCCGCAGCGACTCCTCGTCCGCCGTCCGCAGCCGATACCCCTCCAGATCCAGGGCACCGCCGGTCACCCAGCCGTATCCGTGGAACTCCCGCAGGTCCGCGTCCGAGGCCCCGGGCCGCAGCGCCCATTGCGCGGCCACCCGGACCTGCTCGCCCGGGTCGCGGCGGGCGAGCGAGCGTACGAACTCCCGCTCGCGTTCGGTGACGGCGCGCTGCTCTCCGGCCGCCGTCTCCCGTACCGTCCGATCCTCCTCCTGGGCCCGGGCGTACCCCGTCCGGACGAAGGCGGAACGGTCGGCGTCGGTGCCCTTCAGGGCCTGTTCGGCCGCACTGCGGGTGCGGGGGGCGAACGACGCCGGGTGGGTGCGCACGACGCGTTCGCAGAAGTGCCGGTTGCGGGTACGGGTCTCACGCAGACGCTGCCTGGCGAAGTCGTAGCCGCCGCCCGCGGCCAGCCACTCGCCGATGGCCTGGTCACCGCCCGTGTGCCTCAGGGCGTTCCACGCGGAGGTGCGCAGCTCGGCCGGGAGCCCGGAGAGCGCGATACGACGGACCTGTTCCCGCGCCCCGTCGAGCGCGGCGGCGTGGGCGGCGCGCGCCTCGGGACTCCCGACCGAGGACGCGGCCGAGGCCGGGGTCGGGGTCGGGGTCGGGACGGCCTCGGTGCCGGGGGAGGCCTGCGCCGTCGGTGCCGCGAGCGCGATCGTCAGGAGGACGGTCGCTACCCCGGTCGTGAGCCGGGCCGGCCCGTGGCCGCTCACCCGGTCACCGGTACGGCTCGAAACACCTGGGTGAACTCGTCCGCCGAGACGGATCCGCAGGTCATGTTGAGCGGCCGTCGGCGCTCCGCGTGCGGCAGGGTCAGACAGCGCTTGGGGGAGCGCGTGGAGAGCCGGACGGTGGGCTGGGCGCCTCCCGTGAGCGTCTCGGCCTGCCACTTCTCGTTCGTGAGGTTGTTGACGGCCTTGTCGGCACACCAGTTCAAGGTCACGCCGGCGCCGCCCGGCATGTGGCCCAGGCACCGGCCGGTGAGTTTGGAGACGACCAGGACGGAGTTCTCGTCCAGGCGCCGGAACTCGAAGCGCTGCGCCTCGCTGTCGGCGTCGCAGGGTGCCGCGAGCAGACCCGTGGCCAGGAACGAGGCTCCTTCGGGCTGGAGACACGTGCCCGCGCGGTCGGACCTGAGCTGGTGGTACGAGCGCTCCTCGACGGCCTGGGAGGTGGTTGCGCAGGCCATCACGGTGGCGGCCGTGACGCAGGCGGCCAGTGCGGTTCTCGTGATGCGGGACATGGGTGTCCCCCTTCCGTGTGAGCCGGACGTGCTCCGGCGGGGCGGGACGGACGATCGTGATGTCGGTGTCGCGGCGCCGGTCACGGCGCGAGCGGCGGAGTGATGCGCCAGACCGCGTTGCGCATGATCACGATCGGCGCCGTCACCAACTGCCCCGCGTTGTAGTCGAGGTACTGGTTGGGATCGATCGCGGACTTCCACAACACTCGGTCGCCGCCGTCGGTGCACCAGGTGGCACTGTTCCGGAAGTCCGGCGTCCGGTCGTCCACGGCGACCTTCAGCGCACTGCCGGGCTTGCCACTGAGGTAGTGCCCGGGCTTGGTGGCCGCCTCCAGCGAGTGGCAACCCGCCCGCCCCGAGAGGGCGGGCACGATGGCCCAGGTGGCCTCCTCCCGGTCGCGCTGCGGACTCCTGGAGTCGACGGGGGTGAGGAATCCGAGCCCGTGGTCGACGGAGCTGTAGCGCGCGAACCAGCCCTCGACCCCGTTCGCGGGCAGCAGGATCTGCAGGGACTGACGACGGAACCGCTTCTGGTTCTCCTCCTTGAGGAAGTCGCTGATCCGCTCGTCACCGCCCGCGAGTGCCTTCTTGGCCGCCGCCACGAGGTTCGGGTTCACCCCGGTCTTCTCGGCGGCGTCCTGCATCTGCTGGGTCAGCAGCCGGTTGGCGGCCGCGATCTTCTTGCGCCGTGCCTCGTCGTCGCGCTTGTAGGCGGCGTCGGCACCGGTGAGAAGGAAGTCCAGCCAGTCCGCGGGCTTCGGGCTGAGCAGCGCGCGTTGGGCGGCGGAGTGCAGTTCGGAGCCCTTCAGGTCGGCGGGGGCCTGACGCAGCATCTCGCGCAGGAAGTTGTCGTCGCTCACGTCGAGCAGGCCCTGGGTCATCGACACCCGGAACAGCGCGGCCACGTTCTTGCGGGCCGCCTGGTTCTTGCGCAGCTCCGCCTCTTTGCGGTCCCTCTCGGCGATCTCCTCCAACTCGCGTGCCACGTCGCGGCGATGGGCCTCACGCGCGCCGTTGACGATGAACTCACGCCAGGCCGCCTGGTCCGCGGCGAGTGCCTTCGCGGCCGCTGCGCGTACTTCCGGGCCCGAGGCCGCGTGCCGGAGGACGGCCCGGACGAAGTTGTCGTCGCTGAGCGCCAGCAGCTCCGGGGTGGGGGTGATGCCGATCACGGTGAGGACCTGTTGGCGGGCCAGCCGTGTCACCCGCTCGGCTTCCGCCTTGTCCCGTTCGCGCTGCTGGTCCTGCCGGTTCGCCTCGTGGATGCCGGTGACGACGAACGTGACCAGGTCGGCGGCGACCGCCCCGACCATGGCCCGCTCGGCCGCGGTGCGAACGGACTCCCGTCGCTCACCGGCCTCGCCGGCCTTCCGCCACAGCGCGTGGACGAAGTCGTAGTCGCTCAGGAGCAGTACGTCGGGCGTCGGGTCGAGTCCGACCACGGCCGCCGCGTCGACGCGTTGGGCCTCGGTGGTGCCCACGGCCGTGGCGAACGCCGCCTGGCGTTCCTCGGGAGCCGGCGCCGCGACCACGGACGTCTGAACACCGAGCGCGAGGACCGTGGCGACAGCGGTGGTGCCGATGACGAGGCGGGGGAGGGCGCCGCCGCGGGCGCCGGAGATCGTGGTTCTTCTCATGGATCGATGGCTCGCATTCGTAGGCGATGGGCGTGTTTCGGCCCCGGGCGTGAGGCCGGTGAAACAGGCGTGGCGGGTCTTCGTGAGACGGGTCGGCATGCCGGGGACGGCGCTCGACGCGGCATGACGGTTCCGGTGGATGGCCGGGCATGACGGAACGGTGAACGACGGCACCGTCGGCTCGCGCGATGCCGGGTGTGTGGAAGGTCCGGTCCGTGCGGAACCGGAAAAGCGGAATGCGGAACGCACGCGTGGCGTGCGGGAAAAGCCCCCGTGGTCGTCGTGTGACGCCTCGTTCCGGGGAACGGGGCGTGGGTCGTGCTCTCGTCACGGGAGGGTGGTCAGCCTGATCCCGGTAGAGCGGTACCGACTGGTCAGGTCGGTGATCATGGACCCTAACAGGACTCCACGGCGACGAAGAGTGAGATTCGGCCCGCGGGCCGGCCCGCGCCCCTCACCGCAGGAAAGGAGGGAAGAGTTCCCTTTCCTGCGGATGCCCGATGGAAAGCGCATGTGCCCGGGCCGAGGCGCATGGGCACCCTCCCTGACGACGCCGCGGCGCCGCTGCACACCGACTCCGCAATCTGTCAGGTCGCGCGGGCGCCCCCGGCGCGGTCGCCGTGAGGACGGTCTCTGGTTTGGATGGGATCGGCCGAAATGGTGATCTCGCACGGTGGGTCCCGCATGAGCGGGAAACCTCTCGAACGCGCTCTCGCCCGGCCGACGGGTGACCGGCACTCGCCACGCACTCGCCCGCCTGGCCATTGCCTCGACCGCGTATCTTGTTGCAACAGGGTTGCAACTACGTAGGCAGCGCGAGAGGAGTCGTCGTGAGCTCTCCTGTGCTGCTCGGCACCGAGTCGTCGTGCGACGAGACGGGAGCCGGCGTCGTCTCCGGCGGGCGGCAGCTCGCGCACATCGTGGCGTCGAACAAGGACGAGCACGCGCGGTCCGGCAGCGTGCCCGGTGGGCGGCGTGGCCGCAAGCCACCCGTCCCGCCCCCGAGGGCTTCGGCCAAGCCGCCTTCCCGGGCCCGCGCCATCCCGCCCGCACCGCCCTCCCGCACCGCCGTCCCGCATCCCATCTGACCGACCGACCGGAGCACCCGTCTTGCGTACCGCCGACATCCGCACCAGATTCCTCGACTACTTCGCCGAGCGCGGCCACACCGTCGTCCCCAGCGCACCCCTGCCCACCCCGGACCCGACGCTGCTGTTCGTCAACGCCGGCATGGTGCCGTTCAAGCCGTACTTCACCGGTGAGGCCGCCCCGCTGTGGGAGCGGGCGACCAGCGTGCAGAAGTGCGTGCGGACCCTCGACATCGAGGAGGTCGGAAAAACCACCCGACACGGCTCCTTCTTCCAGATGAACGGCAACTTCTCCTTCGGGGACTACTTCAAGGAAGAAGCCATCTCCTACGCCTGGGAGCTGTCCACCAACGCCCAGGCGAACGGCGGCTACGGCCTCGACCCCGACCGGATCTGGGTCACCGTCCACCACTCCGACACCGAATCCCGCGGCATCTGGCGCAAGGTCGCCGGCCTGCCCGACGAGCGGATCGTGGCCCGCGGCGACGAGGACAACTTCTGGTCCATGGGCGTCCCCGGCCCCTGCGGACCCTGCTCCGAGCTGTACTACGACCGGGGCCCCGCCCTCGGCCGCGAGGGGGGACCCGCGGTCGACGAGGACCGGTACATGGAGTTCTGGAACCTCGTCTTCATGCAGTACGAGCGCGGCGAGGGCCCCGGCAAGTCCGGCTACCCGATCCTGGGCGAGCTTCCCCGCCGCAACATCGACACCGGCATGGGCCTGGAGCGCATGGCCACCCTCCTCCAGGGCAAGGACAACCTCTACGAGATCGACGAGACCCGCCCCGTCCTGGAGCGCGCCGCCGGCCTCGCCGGCGTCCGGTACGGCGCCGACGCACAGGCGGACGTACGGCTCCGCGTCGTAGCCGACCACGTCCGCACGGCGCTGATGCTCCTCGCGGACGGCACGGCTCCCGGCAACGAGGGCCGCGGCTACGTCCTGCGCCGCATCCTGCGCCGCGCCGTCCGCTCCATGCGCCTGCTCGGCTACCGGGACCCGGCCCTGCGCGAGCTGCTCCCGGTGGCCCGCGACTGCATGGCACCCAGCTACCCCGAGATCATCGAGGCGTTCCCCCGGATCACCGACCAGGCGTACGGCGAGGAGGACACCTTCCGCGCCACCCTCAGGCAGGGCACCACCGTCCTCGACACCGCCGTCACCAGGGTGAAGGCGGAGGGCGGGCGCGCGCTGCCGGGCGCCCAGGCGTTCCTGCTGCACGACACCTACGGCTTCCCCATCGACCTCACCCTGGAGATGGCCGCCGAACAGGGCGTCGAAGTGGACCGCGAAGGCTTCACCGCGCTGATGAACGCCCAGCGGGAGCGGGCCCGCGCGGACGCCCGCGCCCGCAAGTCCGGCGGAGCCGTCGACACCACGGCCCTGCGCACGGTCCTGGACGCGAACGGGCCCACCGACTGGCTTGCCTGGGAAACCCTGACCACCGAATCCCGCGTCCTCGCGGTCCTCGGGGCCGAGGGCGCGGTCCCCCTGGCCCGGACCGGGGAGATCGTCACCGTCATCCTGGACCGTTCCCCCTTCTACGCCGAGTCCGGCGGCCAGGACAGCGACGCGGGCATCCTCTCCGGCGCCTCCGTCGAGGCCGAGGTCCTCGACGTCCAGCGGCCCCTGCCGGGTCTCGTCGCCCACCAGGTACGGATCACCGCGGGCGAACTCGCTCCCGACGACGCCGTCCACGCGGCCGTCGACCCGGAATGGCGACTCGGCGCCCGCCAGGCCCACTCCGGCACCCACGTCCTGCACGCGGCCCTGCGCGAGGTCCTCGGCCCCACCGCCCTCCAGGCCGGCTCCTACAACCGCCCCGGCTACCTCCGCCTCGACTTCCCCTGGCGCGGCGGCCTCTCCGCGACCGTCCGCAGCGAGGTCGAGGAAGCCGCGAACCGCGCCCTGCGCCGTGACCTGCCCGTCGGAGTCCAGTGGATGACCCTGCCCGAGGCCAAGGAGCTCGGCGCGCTCGCCCTGTTCGACGAGACGTACGGGGAGAAGGTCCGCGTCGTCGAGATCGGCGGGGCCTGGTCGCGGGAACTGTGCGGCGGCACCCACGTCGAGCACGCCTCGCAGATCGGCACGGTCGCCCTGACCTCGGAGGGCTCGGTCGGCGCGGGCATGCGCCGCCTGGAGGCCGCCGTCGGCGTCGAGGGCTTCGCCTACCTCGCCCGCGAACGCGACCTCGTCGCCCGCATCGCCGAACAGCTCGGCGCCCCGCGCGCCGAACTCCCCGAGAAGATCGCCGCACTGCTGGAGCGGCTCAAGACCGCCGACCGGGAGAACGCCCGCCTCAAGCAGCAGGCCACCGGCGCGCGCGCGGCCGAACTCGCCGGCAGCGCGGTGGACGCGAACGGCGTCCAGGTCGTCACCGCCACCGCCGACGGCGGCGCCGACGAGGCCCGCGCCCTGGCCACCGCCGTACGCGACCGACTGCCCTCCGGCACGCCCGGCATCGTCGGCGTCGGCACGGCGGCCGGTGTCGTCGTCGTAGCCCTGAACCAGGCTGCCGGTGAGGCGAATCTGAACGCCGCCGCGCTGGTCAAGCGGCTCCTCGGCGGACGTGGCGGCGGCTCGCGGGAACTGGCCCAGGGTGGCGGCCTGGCGGCCGACCGCCTCGCGGACACCCTGGCGGAACTGCCCCGCCTGGTCGGCGACCGCTGACGCGTCACCGCTGGCACCACCGGCCGGATCACGGTGGCGCTGCCCGACCGGGTCCTCGGGCCCACCCGCAGCCGAAGCTCTGCGGGTGGGCCGACGGGCGATCGTTCCGGGTGGTGGTCCCGTTTCGGCGACGGCCGTTCGAACCGGTACGGATCATGTCTCCACGGCGCGGTGATGTGTCCCGGCGCCGCTCGCGAGGCCATCCCTCGAACGGCTGACGGGAAGACGGAGACGTGATCATCGGTCGGCGGGCGCCGCGCCGGGCTCGAAGCGGATCGGGGCCTGGAAGCGGGCCTTGCGGGCCGCGCGGCGGAAGACCGTGAGCACGGCGGGACCGGCCAGGCAGACGCAGACGAAGTTGGTGACGGCGCGTCCGGTGTCCCAGCCGAGGGAGGTGGCCAGGTCGAAGGCGAGGTAGCGCTGGAACTGCTCGGTGAAGGGCAGACCGGGCAGATAGGCGATCGAGCTGTTGGGGTCGAGGGAGAAGGGCCAGAAGGAGAGGTTGAGGAGGAAGCCGAAGAGGTAGCCGGAGACGGAGCCGTAGACGGCGAGCATGGCCACCTCCCCCCGGCCGGTGGCCTTCGGGAGGAAGCCGGCGAGCATGCCGACGAAGGCGCAGCCGAACATCTGGTAGGGCATCCACGGGCCCACACCGCCGGTGATCAGGGCGGAGGCGAAGAGGGAAGTGCAGCCGAGGGTGAAGCCGAAGCCCGGTCCGTAGACCCGGCCGGCCAGGACGAGGATGAAGAAGACGGTCTCGATGCCCGCCGTCCCCGCTCCGAGCGGTCGGACGGCGGCGTTGACGGCCGACAGGACGCCGAGCATGGCCAGTGCCTTGGAGTTGATGCCGCCCTCGGCGATCTCGGACATGACGACGCAGAGGACGATGACGAGCAACACGCCGAAGATCAGCGGCGGGGCGTAGTTCGAGCCGAACTTCCCGGGTGCGACGAGGAAGGGCCAGAAGAACGCGACGATGCCGAGGAAGGCCGCCATGGCGATGACGATTCCGGCGCGCGCGTTGATCCGGATGGCTGCGGCACGTGCGGTCATGAGGTCGGGTCCGTCCCGTCGCCGGTGAGGGTGGCGGCCGCCTGGGCGACCGTGAGGTAGGGGAGGGGGGCGAGGATCTTCGCGGTCTGGGGTGCGAAGACGGGGGAGGCGACGATGACCTCGGTGGTGGGGCCGTCGGAGACGACGTCGCCCTCGGCCATGACGACGACGCGGTCGGCGGCGCGGGCGACGAACTCGACGTCGTGGGTGGAGATCACCACCGCCCGACCCTCGGCGGCGAGGTCGTCGACGATGCGGATCAGCTCGTCCTTGGCGCGGTAGTCGAGGCCGCGGGTGGGTTCGTCCAGGAGCAGTACCCGGGGCGCCGCGGTCAGCTGGATCGCGAGGACGAGGGCGAGCTTCTGGCCCTCGGACAGGTCGCGCGGGTGGGTGGCGTCGGGGATGCCGGGGGCGAGTCGGTCCAGGAGGGCGCGGGCCCGGATCCCGTCGAAGGCGACCGCGGACTCGGTGTCGGCCTGGTCCAGTTCCTGCTTCACGCTCTCCAGGTAGAGGAGGTCGGTGGGTGTCTGCGGGACCAGCCCGACCAGCTGCCGGGCCTCCGCGGCGGACAGTTTCCGCGGATCCCGGGGCGGCCGGGCGCCGCCGGGGGGCGTGACGGCCACGGAGCCGGCCTTGCGGGGGCCCGAGCCCTGGAGGGCCCACAGCAGGGAGGACTTGCCGGAGCCGTTGCGGCCCATCAGCGCGGTGATCTCCCCGCCGCGAAGGTCCAGGTCGACCTCGCGGACGGCCGCGACGCCCTGATACGCCACCGTCACCCCGCGGGCCTTCAGCAGCGTGGCGGCGTCGACGGTGGGCGCCGGGCGTACCGGTGGCGCAGTGGTTCCGGCGAGGCGGGCGCGCAGGGGTGCGGCGGCGCGGCGCGCGTCGCGGATGGAGAGCGGGAGCGGGTCCCAGCGGGCGGCGCGGCCGAGCTCGACGATGGGCGGGGCGATGGAGGACGTACGGAAGACCTCGGCGGGCGGGCCGCAGACGACGCGGCCGTCCCCGGGGAGGTGGATGACGCGGTCGGCGTACTGGACGACGCGCTCCAGGCGGTGTTCCGCCAGCAGGACCGTGACGCCGAGGTCGTGGACGAGCCGGGTGACGGCGGCCAGGACCTCCTCGGCGGCCGTCGGGTCCAGGGCGGAGGTGGGCTCGTCCAGGACGAGGACGCGGGGGTGGGCGGTGAGGACGGAGCCGATCGCGACGCGCTGCTGCTGGCCGCCGGAGAGTTCGTGCAGGGCGCGGTGGCGCAGGTCGGCGAGGCCCAGCAGGTCCAGGGTCTCCTCGACGCGCTTGCGCATGGTGGCGGGCGGAACGGCCAGTTGTTCCATGGTGTAGGCGAGTTCCTCCTCGACGGTGTCGGTGACGAAGCCGTCGAGGGGGTCCTGGCCGACGACCCCGACCACGTCGGCGAGCTCGCGCGGCGGATGGTGGGCGGTGTCGCGGCCGTCGACGAGGACGCGGCCGTACAGGGTGCCTCCGGTGAAGTGGGGGACGAGCCCGTTGACGGCGCCGAGGAGGGTCGACTTGCCGACGCCGGTGTGGCCGACGACCAGGCAGAGTTCGCCTTCCTCGACGGTGAGGTCGACGTCGCGCAGGACCGGCTCCACCGTGTCCTCGTAGTGGACGGTGACCTGGTCGAAGGTGATCACTTGGCTACCTCGGTGCGCTGTGCGGGGACGGTCGGCCGGGCGGGGGCCGTCGGGGGTGGTGCCAGGAAGCCGGCCGCGCCGGCGAGGAGGATCGCGGCCGCCGGGACGAGCGGCAGGGTCGGCCAACTGAGCGGGTAGATCGACGGGTTGAGCTCGGCGGCGTCGAAGCCCGCATTGCCGAAGAGCAGGACGGCGGACAGCACTCCGCATCCGGCGACAGCCCACTCGGCGGCCCGCCAGGGATCCGGCCGGTACGTGGTCCGGGTGACGCGGCGCCCCCCGATCCGCAGGCCCGCCACGCAGAGGGCGGCGCCGATGCCCAGGGCGGGCAGGCCGAGCAGCTTCGGCGCGGTCGCGTCGAGGAGCCCGTACGCCCCGGCGCACAGGCCGCACATGCCGAGCAGCATGAGGGCGCCGGTGGCCCGGCGGGAGCGCCGGGTGGCGGTTCCGGCGCGGCCGTAGCCGCGGGAGTCCATGGCGGACGCGAGGCGCAGGGATCGCTCCAGGGCGTCTTCGAGGACGGGCACGATGATGCCGCGCAGGGCGCGCAGCCCCTTGGCGCGCCCGGCACGCAGCCTGCGGGCACGGTGCACCCGCTGGACGCTCGCCACCAGTTGGGGCGCCACGCTGATGGAGACGGTGACGGCCACCCCCAGCTCGTACAGGGCCCCCGGGAGCACCCGCAGGGCGCGCTTGGGGTTGGCGAGGGTGTTGGCGGCGCCGATGCAGCACAGCATGCAGGCCAGGCGCAGCCCGTCGGTCGCGGCGGACAGCAGCGCCTCCAGGGAGACGGGGCCGCCGAGCTGGATGCCCGCGTACCAGTCCGGGGTGGGGATGCGGGGCAGGGAGAAGAGGAAGTGGTCGCGGGGGGTGATGCCGGTGGCGAAGACCGCCCGGAAGGTCACGCGGATCGCGACGACCGTGAGGGCCAGGTACAGGTAGTACTTGAAGCCGCGGGCCCAGGGGGCCTCGGTACGGCGCATGGTGATGACGTACCCGAGGACCGCGAGGACGAGGAAGAGCAGCAGCGGGTTGTTGGTGCGGCTGACGGCGGTGGCGAGCGCGAGGGCCCAGATCCACCAGGCGACGGGATGCAGGGTGCGGGGCAGACGGCGGCCGCCCGTGTCCGGCGCGGGGCCGGACACGGGCGGGGTGGCCGCGGCCGTGGTGGTGCGGGACACGCCGGCTACTCCGTACGACGGCGGCGCTTGGCCGCGTACACGGCGGCGGCGCCGATCAGGAGCACCAGCGCCCCGGTGGCGACGGCGGGCAGGTACGAGCCCGCGTCGTGCTCGGCGTCCGCGGCGGGAGCGGCCTCCACGACCTGGGGGCCGGGGGCCGCAGCCGCCGCCGCGGGAGTGCCGGACGGCGGTGGTGCCGAAGGGGACCCGGTGCCGCTCTGGGAGGGGCTCGCCGGTGCCGAGGGGCTCACCGGGGGAGAGGGGCTCGCCGGGGGCGGGATGCTCACCGGAGGTGTGGGGAGGGGCGGCGGAGTCGTCGCCGGACGGGCCGGGGGCGGGTTCTCCGGCTTGGGCCCCGTGTTGACGTCCGGCGGCAAGGGTTTGGCGGTGCGGGTGTCCTGGGGGGCGGGGCCGCCGGTGGGGCGGGCGTTGTGGGCGCGCAGTTGGTCGGGGGTGACGGCGGGCTTGCCCTCGGTTCCCTCGATGTCGGTGCCGCCGAAGATCCACAGGTCGACGCTGCCCGGCTTGGGCTTGTAGAGCATGGCGCCGAGCTGGCTGTACTGCCAGGTGTTCTGGCCGGGGTCGGCGTGCCAGTACGACCAGTAGGCGGAGGCCGGCGGGGTCAGCACGCAGTCGTCCTGCTGCGGCGTCGGGAACTGCCTGCCGCCCTGGTGGCCGCTGTAGCCGATGCGGCAGATGAAGGCGGGGCCGTCGTGGCCGGTGCCGGTCGTGGCCCAGCCGCCCTGGTTGAGCAGCTCGTACCCCGTGGTGGGCGTCGTGCCGCAGGACCGGTAGACGGGTCCGCCCCAGCGGCTGAAGTCCACGGCGAGGACCACCCCGGAGGAGGTGGTGCACTGCCCCATCGGCTGCGGCGCGGCGCCCGCCGGGGCGGAGGTGGCGGCGAGGGCCGCGACCGTCAGCCCCAGCGCGGCGGCCGTCCGACCCAGGGCCCGTACGACGCGGTGACTCCTCATGCCCGCCCCCCGGGGGTCGGGCGGCGGCGCTTCGCGGCGCGGGTGAGGCCCCAGCCGCCGAGGGTCAGCAGCAGGGCCGTGCCGGCGAGTACGCCGACCCGGGCTCCGGTGGAGGCGAGGGGACCGCCCGCGGACCCGGTGCCGCCCGCGGAGCCCGTTCCGCCCGCGGACCCGGTGCCGCCCGCCGATCCGGTGCCGCCCGCCGAGCCCGTGCCGCCGCCGTTCTCGCCCGGGGTGACGATGACGGGTGAGCCGTTGCCGCCGGAGGTGCCGCCCGAGGTGTTCGCGGAGCCGCCGCCCGAAGTCCCCCCGGACGGAGTGGGGATCGGCTCGGGGGTGGTGCCGCTCAGATCGCCGGTCAGTACGCCGAAGGAGATGCCAGTGGCCCCGCCGACGGCCTGGGCGGAGGCACGCAGATCGGAGCCGGGCTGGCCCCCCTTGACGACGTTGAAGCCGCCGTCGGCGTTCTGCTGGCTCGCCAGGAACGTGCGGGCCTTGGCGATCTGCGCGGCGTACCTGGGCGCGTCCAGGGAGAGCCCCTGGACGGCGAGGGCGGCGGAGTTGACGGAGTTGCCGGACGCGCCGGGGAAGCCGCCGTCCTCCTTCTGCTGGGCCGCGATCCAGGCGAGCGCCTGGTCCACGGCGGCCTGGGACGCGGCGTCGGGGAGCAGGTCGACGGTCATGGCGGCCATGGCGGTGGAGTCCACCTCGGGGCCGCTGGGTTCGCCGATCAGGCTGACCCAGGCGCCGGAGGGCGTCTGGAGGCTCTTGAGGTAGGCGATCGGTTCGGCGGCGGCGGCGTTCTCACCGGCGCGGAGCTGGGCCATGACACCGAGGGACTGCTTGAAGACGGAGGTGGCGTAGTGGTAGTTGCCCTTCGCCGCGCATTCCTGGACGGTCGAGGTCTTCTCCGCGCAGGTGATCTTGGCGAGGGCGGCGATCAGGTCCTGGCCGCCGAAGTCGCGGGGGTCGCGGCCGACGGCCTGGGCGAGAATGGCCGTCTTGCCGATGGAGCCGCCGCTCGCGTACTTCGTGCCGATGAGGGTCCAGTCGTGGATGCCGCGCTTCCTGCCGTCCTTGCCGCCCTTGTCCATGAAGTCGACGATGCGGCGCAGGGCGGCGTTGTCCCCGCCGGTGGCGGCGAGGGAGTAGGCGCCGTCGATGGTCATCCCGTAGTCGGCGAAGCCGGTGCCGGGCTCGCTCTCGTAGAAGCGGCCCTGGACCAGTTGGGAAGGGGCGGTCAGGTAGGCGACGCCCTTCCTCGCGTCGGGCCCCTCGCCCGCCGGCGGAGTGGTCGGCGGTGTGGCCGGCTTGGCGGTCACGGCGGCGAGATCGCTGCCGGCGCCCGCGAGGGCGGCGGTCGCGGTGGGGTACAGCCTGGGCTCGGTGTCGTCCTCGCCGAACCCGAATCCGCCCGTCGCCAACTGCCGCTTGGCCAGCCAGGAGACGCCGGCGTCCGCGAACCTCTCGTCCCCGAGGGCGCGCAGCGCCTGGGCGGCCCAGGCGGTGGCGGTCGGGTTGCCGGTCGTCTCGTAGTAGACGGCGGGCCAGGCGCCGGTGGGCAGCTGCGACCGCTTCAGGTAGTTGCGGGCCTTCTGGAGCACCGCCTCGTGGCCGCCGCCCCGCTCCAGGGCCAGGGTGAGCAGACCGGTGGCGCCGGCCTCGCTCTCGCATCCCGGGCTTCCGGGCCGGATGAGGATGCTGGTGAACCCGCCGTCCTCGCACTGGAGGGCCGCCAGTCGGGCCACCGAGCCGGCCGGCGGCGTCACACCGGCGTTGACCAGGGCGATGACGGCCATGGCCTGGGCGTCGGCCTGACCGGTGGTACGGAAGTCGCCCTTGGTGAAGCAGCCTTCGACCCTCTCGCCGTCCCCGATGTCGCGGGGGCAGGCGTACTTCACGAGGTCGCCGAGCAGGTCGTGCCCGCCGAACGCGCGAGGATCCTTGCCGGTGGCCTCCGCGACCAGCGCGAGCCGGGCCGCCGCGGTGGCGTCCGGGATCGCGTCCTTGCCGGCCGGGTAGGCGTACGCGTCGGTCTGCGCGGGCGTGTCGAGGAAATCGGCGATCTTCCTGGCCACGGGGCTCTTGCGGTCCGCCGCCACGAGGGCGAAGACGGCCTCGGTGGTGAGGAGGTGGTTCGGGGTGGTGGAGCCCTCGTCGACGACGCGGTCGCCTTCCTTGAGCGTCCCGGTGACCCAGCGCGTGGCGGCGGGGACGTCGATCCGGCCGGCGGGCACCTTGGGCGGGGCCGTCGGGACGGTCGGGTCGGGGGTGGTGTAGCCGCGTACGTCGTCGGGGGTGAAGGACGGCTGCCCCTTCGTGCCGCCGCCGACGTCGGTGCCGCCGTAGACCCAGGCCTCGACGTCGCCGGGCTTGGGCTTGCGGGCCATGGCTCCCAGCTGGCTGTAGGACCACTTGCGCTGCCCCGGCGAGGCCGTCCAGTACGACCAGTAGGCGGTGGCCTGCGGGGTCAGGACGCAGGCTTCCCTTTCCGGCGTGGGGTACTGCGTACCCGTGCCCTTGCCGATGCGGCAGAGGAAGGCGGGACCGTCGTGCACGGTGCCCGTCATGCTGAAGCCGGCCGTCTGGAGCAGCTCGTAGCCGGTGGTGGGAGTGGTGTCGCAGCCCTTCTCCACCCTGCCGCCGAACGGGGCGAAGTCCACGGCGACGATCGCGCCGGTGGTGGCGGTGCACCGCTCGATCGGGTCGGCCGTGGCGGGCCCCGTGCCGCCCACGAAGGCGGCGCTCGCGGCGGCCAAGGTCAGCAGCGCCGCTGACATGAGCGACAACAGCCCCGTGCTCCCCAGGTGTCGCTCTGATTGCTGTGCGGTCCCCACCACGGCCCCTCGTGTCGGCCGGGCGGACCAGTGCGTGGCGAAAAGGGCCTCCGCGGCCCGTGGGGTACACGGGGAAGGGAAGCCGTTCGAACCACGCCGTAGTCCGCGACGGCGTCTCTCGCTGCAAAAACCTGGCTCCAGGCATTCCGACTCGCCCGGACGGTGCCGGGCCTACGGTTGCGGGTCAGCGCCGGATTTCGACCGGCTTCCCCTGGAGCTGAGTGCTTATCAGTCGGAGTGGAACACGCGGATAAAGACAGCGTCAAGGTGGTCTGCGTCTCATGTGACACACCGTCGGCCGCTCCTGCCCGTGCCGGGTACGGCGGCTGGCGGACCCTTGATCACTCGGGTAGCGTCCTGGGCTGCCACATGGGGGAACCCGGCGCGAATCCGGGGCTGACGCGCAGCGGTGTGGGACGGCAGGGGGCCGTCCCGAGCCCGAATGCCCATGCGGCGAGGCACATCACAAGCCGTACCACGCGATCGGACGGCCGCCGCCGAGCTCCGGGCCGCCCGCCCGCCCGAGCCACGGCCTGGTCGGCGTCCCCCATTCCAGGAGCAGGCCATGTCCCGTACCCGTACCCGCACCTCCTCCCGCCGTCTCACCCTGGCGGTGCCCGCCGCGCTGGGCGCGCTCGTCCTCACCGCGCTGCCCGCCTTCGCCACCTCCTCGCCCGCCCAGATCGCCACGTCCAAGACGAACGGTGTGGCATACCTCAAGTCCCTCCAGGCCGCCGACGGTTCGTACGCGGGCGCGGGACTGTCCAACGAGTGGGCGTTCACGGCCTTCGCGGCCACCGGCACGGCCGTCGCCGACGTCTACCCGGGCGGCGACACCACCAAGAACGCCCGCACCGTCTACCGCAACCTGCTGTCGACGGCGGGCTGGCCGCAGGCCTCCCCGGTGGTCACCGACTACGAGCGCGGCGCCCTCAACGCGTACGCTGCCGGCATCGATCCGGCCCGCGTCTCGGCCTCCCGCAACCTGATAGCCAACATCTACTCCTACTGGCAGACCGCCGAGGCCGGTTACTTCGGCCCGTCCGGGAACTTCAACGGCACGGTCTTCGCCGCCCTCGCGCTGGGTGGCGCCAAGACCCAGGGCGGCGCGAAGCGGGTGCCGCAGGCGCTGACGGACTCCATGGTCACCCGCATCCGGGCCAACCAGCACGTGGACGGCGGGTGGACCTTCAACAAGGCCGAGGGCAATCCCACCGTCCTGAACTCGGCGAGCGACGTCGACATGACCGGCGCCGCCATGGCCGCCCTGTGCGCCTCCGGCGTCCCCAACACCGACACCGACGTCGTCCAGGCGAAGAACTTCCTCAAGAGCACCCTCGTCTCCGGCAGCGGCGCCTTCAACTCCCTCTACGGGGTCAACACCAGCTCCAACGGCTGGGGCGTGGCCGGGTTGAACGCCTGCGGCTTCAACCCGCAGACCGGCGACTTCCTCACCGGCAGCGGCAAGACCCCGATCGACTTCCTCATCGCCAACCAGTACAACCCCGCCGGCGGCTTCAAGTACAAGCCGTCCGACACCACCCCGACCGCGTACGCCTCCATCGACGCGCTGCGCGCGGTCGCGGGCGGCGGCTTCACCACCGCCCCGCCCGTCCCGGTCACCCCCGGAGCCCCGCAGTGGGTCGCCCAATCCACCTTCACCGCGGGGACGGCGACGAAGCTGGCGGTGACGATCGACGACGGCGCGGGCGGCCTCAAGGTCTGCTCGGTGTCCTTCACCCCGACCGCTGCGACCACCACCCTCGGTGACGTCCTCAACGCGGCGGTCACCTCCGCCGCTCCGTCCGGTTGCGTCACCGGCGTCACGCCGTCGTCCGGCACCGGGGCCGTCACGGCGATCAACGGCAAGACCAACAGCGGCTCCAACACGTGGAAGGTGAGCGTGGACGGCTCCTCCTTCGCCGGCGCCGCCCGCGACAAGGTCATCAACGTGGGCGACACCATCGCCCTGCGGTGGGGCGCCTGACCGCTCGCCGGCAGTCGACGAAGGGCCTGCTCGGCGCGCTGGAACCAGCGCGCCGAGCAGGCCCGACGGGCGATCGGAAGGCAGTCGGACACGTCGTGCGTGTCCGAGGGGCGAGGACTAGAAGGACGTCCAGGTGAAGGCGACCTCGTCACCCGCGTTGATCTTGAACTGGCAGCCGCCGACCGGGGTGGGGGCGCCGTTGACGGAGATGCTCCAGTAGGCGGATCCGCCACCGCTGACGTTCTTTATCGTGTCGACGGAGAAGTCGTCGAAGGATGCGTACCAGGTGCCGTCCCAGGCGAAGTGGTTGAGGCGGGCCGCGTCGTCGAGGGCCGCCGTCGGGGTGGGGACCTTGGAGGGGTTGGCCCCGCCGTTGGTCCCGTCGCACTTGTGGGTGCCGCCGGTGGCGGTCGTGACGTCGTGCCCCTTGGTCTTGATCTTGCCCTTGAACAGGAGCCCGTTCGGGCCCTGGACGGTGAGTTTGACCTTGACGGCCGCGTTCGTGTTCGGCTTGGGGGCGGCCTCGGCCACGGCCGGAGCGGTGGCGAGGGCGAGACCGAGAGCGACCGTGGTGATCACGGAGCGGCGGGCGAGGAGGCGGCGCATGGTGCCTTCTTCCTGAGAGGGACGAGGGGTCTGACCCGGCGGTCCCTCCGACACACGTGCCCGTCCTCCCGTCCGTCTCCGTGAGGAAACGGGCAGGGGACACCGACCCGGCGTGGGGGCTTCGCGCTGCAGACCATGACAGTGGGAAGCGGTACGCATCGCACCCCGGGTACTCCGACTCACGGTGCCTTCGACCCCGTTCACGGTTGCAGGTCAGCGCCGGATTCCCACCGGCTTCCCCCAGTCGTGCGCGCATTCGGTTGTGAGCTCCCGCCACGTGGGCCGGAGCAGAACGCATCGTACGGCCTGACGGGCATGCCGTGGAAGCGATTCGCGAGAGGGGGCCTCGGGTGGCTCCGCCGGCGTGGTTCGTCGAAGTGGTGAAACACCACGGGGGAAGCTGATCTGATGGTTCGTCGGGCCGTGCTGATATCGGGCAGCTCGCAGGTCGCACACGCGTGGACGGCGAGCAGGCCCGGACGTCGGCGAAGTCGAGCGGACGGGCTTCCGCCTGGCGGAGCGCTTCGGTCTGGGCAGGGCGACGTGGAGCGAGTACCGCTTCGGCGCGAAGATCATTCCGTTACCGCGCCTGACCTACCCGCCCGTCAGACCGAGATCCGCGCCACGATCCTGGGTTGCGACATCCTGATCCTTTCCACCCCGATCTGGCTCGGCCACCCCTCCAGCGTCGCCCAGCGCGTGCTGGAGCGTCTGAACGCGGAACAGGGCGAGAGCGACGACGCGGGGCGCGTGCTCGCGGGGGTGAGTGAGGTCCACACCGGGCCCGGAGACGATCGCCCTCAACCGGATGCCCTGCGCGGCGAGCATCTGGGCCGGGCCCCGCGCGCTTTCGCGCGGAGGACGGTTTCGAAGGCGTTTGCCGTCGAGGTCGCGGCGTCCTGTCGTGCCGCGGGCGATCCCCACGAGGGCCGGGCCCGGCGCCGAGGCCAGGCTCAGCCCACGGTGGTGCCGTGCGGTGGCCCGAGGACGAGGACGCCTCACTCGGAGTCGGCGCTGGGGACGGCCAGGGGTTCGCGTGGGGCCTTGGGCTTCTCCGCTTCGAGTCGTTCGCCGAGTTCGGTGAGCCGGTTGCGGCCCATGGCCTTGCGGACGTCCGGGAACCAGTCCTGTTCCTCTTCCTCCACGTGGTGGCGGACCTGTTCCATCAGGACGCTCATCTTGGCCTTGAACCGTTCGTCGGAGGCATCCATGGCCTTGAGCTCCGACAGCATCCACACCACCGCGTGGTGCTCCTCGACGCTCTCCAGGATGTGGTCGGTGGTGTCCGGTGCGGCCTCGCGGGCGGCCGGGTAGAAGACCTGCTCCTCGATCCAGGCGTGGACGGTGAGTTCCTCGATCACCTCGTCCACGATCCGGCGCCGTTCCCCGGTGTCCTCGTCCCCCGTCTTCTCGAAGCGCTTGAACAGCTTCTCGACCGTCTTGTGGTCGTCACGCAGAAGCACGATGCCGTCCATGGAATTCCTCCCGGCTGATGGTCGTGAGCGGGGTCTCGCCTCGTCGCGCCGCCCTAGGCAGGTCAGGGGGATGTCCTCGCGATTCGCTCGCGTGCAGGGTGCTCGCGGCGGTCGAGGTGTCGGGGACGGCCCCGGTGCGGCCCCGGCCGGGGAGGCCGGGGCCGCGTGGGATGGGGTCGTCGGCCGCACGGCGGTCCCATCTGGTCGTGCCGACCGCCGTGACCGGGGAGAGGAGGGGGCTGGTCGGCGCGACCGTTCGGGATGGTCCGTGACCCGGCGTGTGCCCCCTTTCGGGCGGGGTACACACACCGTCGTCGCCGGCCTGAAGCTCGCTTTCCGCTTCCGTTCGGTGGGTGGGGGTATAAGGGAGGTAACCAGCCTGGTCTGGTGGGAGACCCCGCGCCGCTGAACGGTCACCGTATGTGGCCGACGTAGGGTGCGGGTGGTCTCGCTCGGCTATCACGGCCTCGATTACCGTGTGCTTGACGGCCTTCTCCGCCCCGTCGATGGGGAGCCGACCGTTTAGGGCTCCGATCCGATGGGCGGATCCGAGATGTGTGACAGCGGCTTCGACGTCGACGTGCGCGTGCACGCCGACCGTGTGGTGATGAAGGTCGAGGGCGAACTCGACATGGACACCTGCCCGTGTGTCGCGGCCGCGGTGGCCGCCCTCGGCCTCCAGGGCCGCGTGTTGATCGTGGACCTCTCGGCGGTGTCCTTCATGGACTCCATGGGCGTCAACACCCTGCTGCGGATTCGTGAGCAGGCCCGGAGAGAAGGCTGGTCCCTGGAGCTGTGCGGAGTCCCCGACCAGGCGTCGCGCGTGTTCGAGCTGACCGGCACCCGGCGCCTGTTCCGCTTCCTCCCCGACTCCGACGTCGAGGCTGTCCGCGTGGACGGCGAATCAGGCAACTGAGCCGGGCTCCTCGCGGCCACGACACCGCGCCGAAGTGCGATGGCGGACCCGGTAGGCCCCTGTGGGAGGCGGACCCGGTAGGCACCCTGTGGGAAGGGTGGGCGGCCACCCATTTGTGGCGGTGTAGGCCCCCCTCCCAGGCTGTCCGCCGCTTTCCGCGTGCAAGGACGGCCGATGGGGGAAGGCGTACGGGACCCGCACACCCGAGAAGGGACGGACATCATGGTGCGACCGAGGATCGTGGTCGTCGGCGCGGGCTTCGCCGGCGTCTCCTGCGTACGCCGCCTGGAGCGGACGCTGTCACCCGAAGAGGCGGAGATCCTGCTGGTGACCCCGTTCTCCTACCAGCTCTACCTGCCCCTGCTGCCGCAGGTGGCCTCCGGGGTGCTCACTCCCCAGTCGGTGGCGGTGTCGCTGCGCCGCAGCCGCCGTCACCGGACCCGCATCGTGCCGGGCGGAGCCGTGGGCGTGGACACGCGGGCCAAGGTCTGCGTCATCCGGAAGATCACCGGGGAGCTGGTGGACCAACCGTACGACCACCTCGTGCTCGCGCCGGGGAGCGTGACCCGTACCTTCGACATTCCCGGTCTGACGGAGCACGGCCGCGGCATGAAGACGTTGGCCGAGGCGGCCCACCTGCGCGACCACGTCATCGCCCAGCTCGACCTGGCCGACGCCGCCGCACCGGGATCGCCGGAACGGGCCTCACGACTCGGCTTCGTCGTCGTCGGCGGCGGCTACGCCGGCACCGAGACGGCCGCCTCCCTGGAACGACTCACCGCCAACGCCGTCGCACGCTACCCCCGGCTGGACCGGAGCGAGATCAGCTGGCACCTCGTCGACGTGGCCCCGAAGCTGATGCCCGAGCTCGGGGACCGGCTGGGCCGGGCGGCACTCGACGTCCTGCGGCGGCGCGGCATCGAGGTCTCCCTCGGCGTCTCCGTCGCCAAGGCGGACGCCGAGGAGGTGACCCTGACGGACGGAAGGGTGCTGCCCTGCCGCACCCTCATCTGGACGGCCGGCGTCGCCGCGAGCCCGCTCGTCGCCACGCTCGGCGCCGAGACGGCGAAGAGCGGACGGCTCGTCGTCACTCCCGACCTACGGGTCCCGGGGGCGGACGGCGTGGTCGCACTCGGCGACGCGGCCGCCGTGCCCGACCTCGCCGGCGGCGCGGAGGGCGCGGTGTGCCCGCCGACCGCGCAGCACGCGGAACGCCAGGGCAAGGTCGCCGCCGACAACGTCGTCGCCACGCTGCGCGGTACACCGCTGCACCGGTACGCCCACAAGGACCTCGGTTTGGTCGTGGACCTCGGGGGCCGCGACGGCGTCTCCCGACCACTCGGCATCGACCTGCGCGGCATGCCCGCCCAGGCCGTGGCCCGCGGCTACCACTGGGCGGCCCTGCGCACCGGCGCCGCGAAGACCCGCGTCATGACGAACTGGCTCCTCAACGCCGTGGCCGGCGACGACTTCGTCCGTACAGGCTTCCAGACGTACAAGCCGGGGACCCTGCGCGACTTCGAGTACACGGATCGGTACCTCACCCCGGAACAGGTTCGGGCTCGCACGGCGGCCGAAGGAGACTGACCGTCCGGCAGGTCGCGCCGGACATCGCCGGGAGGTAGAGCGGCGTCGGGCGCCCTCCGCCGTGCCCCACACCGCGACGGCCGGCTGTAGAAGCCCGTACGAGAAGCCGCCCTGGGCACAACATCGGCTGCCACACGGCTGACGGCGCGGTCGCGGGGTAGGCGCGCCGTCACGACGACATGACCACCTTCGAACACCGCCGGCGCCGCGCTGAGCACGACGGACGTGTCGCCCGTTCCGGCGAAGAGACGAAAGGCAAGGTGTCCACGGCATGAGCACGGTGGAGCGGCATCACCAGGCTGCCGACGACTCGGTGGGCGTCCTGGTGTCACGCGCCTCGCAGCAGCTGTCCGAGCTGGTTCGCGAGGAGATGCGATTGGCACGGGCGGAGATGGCCCAGAAGGGCAAGCGCTACGGCAGGGGCGGCGGTCTCTTCGGCACGACGGCGATCATCGGCCTCCTGGCACTCCAGGCTCTGACGGCGACCTGCATCGCCGCTCTCGCGCTGGTTCTGCCGGTGTGGGCCGCGGCCCTCGTCGTCACCGCGGCCCTGGGGGTCGTGGCGGCCGTGACCGCCCTGGCAGGAAGGAAACAGATCGCCCGGGCCGGCACCCCGGCTCCCGAGCAGACCATCGACAGCGTCAAGGCCGACCTGGCCGAGATCAAGGAGAAGGCACACCGATGAACGACGACGCCCGCACCCACACAGGCACCCCCACCCCCACACCCGCATCCGACAGCCAGGACCCCGACGACCTGCGCGACCGGGTCGAGCGCACCCGAGACGAGCTCGGCAAGACCGTCGAGGCCCTCGCCGCGAAGGCCGACATCAAGGACCGGGCCAAGAAGAAGACGGTCGCCGTCAAGGACCAGACCGCCGAGAAGGCGGCGCTGGTCTCCGAGCAGGTCGGCGACACGGCGCAGCACGCCGCCGAACGGGTGAAGGACATGACCGCCCAGGCGGCGGTGCAGGCGCGTGAGAGCGCCGCCACATACGGCCGCTACGCCACGGAAACGACACCCGACCCGCTTCTGGAAGCGGCAGGCCGGGCCGCGACGGTCGCACGGTCCCGTCGGACTCCCCTTCTGGCGGCTGCGGCCGGGGCCGTCGCCGTCTTCCTGTTGGTCCGCCGCAGCCGGAGTCGGGGGCGTCGATGAAGGCATCCAAGATCGCCTACAAGCCCGTCGGGTTGGCTCTGGGCGTGCTCGGCGGCGCGATCGCGGGCGCCGCCTTCAAGCAGACGTGGAAGATCGTCGAAGGGGAGGGTGACGCCCCTGACGCCACCGACGAAGACCGGACCTGGCGGCAGATCCTGCTCGCCGCAGCCTTGCAAGGGGCGATTTTCGCCCTGGTCAAGGCCTCCGTCGACCGGTCGGGAGCCGTAGCGGTACGGCGCCTGACCGGCACCTGGCCGGGCTGACAGCCGCGGTGCCGGCCCCCCAGGGACCAGGCCGGCACCGCCTGCCCGACGCACCTCCGGTGGCGACGGCCCGAGCACCGAGGCCCGGCAGCCGGTTCGGTGTGAAGGAGCGGGCCCGCTTTCGAGCCCGTGGCGACCACCGACTGGCACACTTCATAAGGAGGGTTCGGCCAACCAAACCACCCCTCATACTCCGAAGACAGCCTCGATGGGCGGAGGGAGCGGGGGAGCGCATGACCAGCAGGCCCGGCTACGTCGAACAGGCCGTACGCCACGGTGGCTTTCCGCCGGCGCGTTTCCGAGGCACCGTGCCGTGCGGAACGGGCGGTACGAGGTGAGCGGGCACGGCTTCAACAGCGACCGGGAGCATCGTGCGCTGGAGCTGCCGAAGCCGCTGCTCCTTCCCATGGCAGGGGCTGTCCTGGTCTTGCACGGTGGTCGCGCCGACTCCCTTGAGCCCCCGCCCTTCCTCAACCTGCCGGGCCTGCGCATGCGACCGTTCGTCCGCGCCCTGAACCGATCCCCTCTCCTCACGAACGTTCTGGTCGCCTCCGTCCGATACCGGCTGCGAGGCTGGAACGGGCATCGAGCCGACCCCGTCCAGGACGCCGAAGACGCCCTCGAAGAACTACGGGATGTCGCAGGGGCGCTTCCGGTGGTGCTGGTCGGGCATTCCATGGGTGCCAGAGCGGCACTGCGGGCAGCGGACGATCCGCAGGTGCGCGGCGTCGTGGCCCTGGCCCCCTGGTGCCCGCCCGGCGAGCCGGTGTCTCACCTTGCGGGCCGCACGATCATCGCCCTTCACGACGAGGCCGATCGGATCACATCCGCGCGCGACACCTGGAACCACCTACGCCGCGCTCACACGGCCGGAGCCCGTACCCGGGCCATCCGCATGCCGCGTGGTCGCCACACGATGATCCGCGATGTGCGGCTTTGGCACCGCCTCACCACAGCTTGCTCGGCGGCGGTTCTCGGTCTGCCCGAGGGCTTCGGGCCCGGGCGCCCGGACGAGCAGGTCTGGGGACCACAGCCGGTCGATGCGGCCGACATCATCCGGCCCGGCATGTGATCGTTGGCCTCGCTCCTGGAGACCCACGTATCGGCCGATCGAACAGGCTCCGGGCATTGCCGAGTTCTCATCCCGGTTGCCTGATGCTCTCGATGATGCGGGCGAAGGCCTCCTCTCCGTGGCCCGCATCGATCTGGCGCTGGATGAGCCGTTGGACCATGGTGACCACCTCCGTGCTGATGCCCTGGTCGGAGCTGGCGGCGAGGAGGTCGGCGAGGTCGGAGAAGCGGAGGCTCTGTTGTCCCTCGACGGTGTAGTCCCCGCCGTCGATGACGGCGGCGAACCCTTGGAACGCGCCGGTCATGGAGGTCAGCCAAGGTGTTGCCCTGGCCGCGAACTCTGCGGCCGTGACACCGGCCGGCGCGACCATGGCGGCGCCGTGCATGAATCCGGCGAACATGACGTACATGCCCGCCAGCAGGGCGAGGTCGTACAGGGAGGCCAACCCGGCATCCTCGCCGAAGTAGGTGCTGGTGCCCCACAGGTCGAGCAGCGCCTTGTACCGGTGGAAGGCAGCGGCCGATCCGCTGTAGAGGAGCGATGAACCGGGTCGGCCGATCATGTGAGGAACGGCCATGATGCCGCCGTCCAGATAGGTGACCCCTGCCCGGGCGGCCCAATCGGCCAACTCCCGTGACTGATCCGGCGACGTCGTCGTCACGTTGAGCAGGGTTCGTCCGGCCAGCTCGGCGGAGAGCGGATCGAGCACCTCGTGGACCGACGCGTGGTCCAGCAGGCATGCGATCACCAGTCGGCCGGCCCGCACCGCATCGCGGGCCGTCTCGGCGGTCATGGCACCCTGAGCAACGAGTTCGTCCGCCTTCCCCGGTGAGCGGTTCCAACAAGTGGTGGGGTAACCGGCGTTCACCAGCGCTCCCGCGAGAGCGCTGCCCATGGCCCCCAGCCCCAGAACACTCACCCGCACCGTGCTGTCAGTCGTCATTTCCGGCTGCTCCCATCGTGTTCGCGTTCGATTGGATCCTCTCCCCAGCCGGTAGGGTTGACCAGTACGGACTAATTGGTCAGGTACTCACCTCCGAGTAAGTACCCCTGGAGGGCTGATGGCAACGGCAGCGCGACGCGGTCCCTATTTCTGCGGAATCGACGCGGCGATGGACGTGGTGTCCGGAAAGTGGAAGTCGCTCATCCTCTGGGAGCTGCACCATCACGGGACCCGGCGGTTCGCCGAACTCCGCCGCGGCTTGCCCGGAGTGAGCGAGAAGATGCTGACCCAACATCTGCGGGAGATGGAAGCGGACGGGCTGGTGCATCGCGAGGTGTACCGCGAGGTGCCGCCGAAGGTCGAGTACTCCTTGACGGAACAAGGCATGTCGCTCAACGTGGCTCTGAGCTCCTTGGGCGAATGGGGTACCGAACGCATTCGGCGGATCGGAGCACAGAAGGTCTTCGGTGACGTGGACTCAACAAAGCGCTAACGGAAGAGAATTGTCGGGACCGTGGAGGTGGGTACCTCGTTTGTCGCAGGGCGAGCGGGCACGGAGCCACGTACAGGGGCGCTCTAACGGCGAGCGGAGTCGCTGGAGTGCCGTCCCTTCGAGTGAACGCGAGACCTCTGGGCGTACGGCCCTGCGGGCCAGGGGCATGTGCGGAGCGTGAAGCATGCTGAAGAGGGTCCCGATCCGGCACATGTACGTCCCCGGGGTGTCGACGATCTGACAGTGGAGGCCTTGGGCTCCTTGTCGAAGGCGCTGGAGACGGTCGAGCGAGCACGTGGGCACCTGTACGGATTCCACCAACTGACCGGCACGGCCGACCTCGAGTTGGATCGTGCCGTGAGATTGCTGAGGGAAGCAGGGCACGACGGGTGGGCCCAGCGCGTCCACGAGGAGACACTCGGCCGGAACGTCATCCCCGGGCACTGGACCTTTCAGATCGTGGAGGCGTACAACCGCACCTACTACGAGCCGTTCCGGGAACTGGAGCGGCAGGCCCTGCAAGCTCTGGTCGAAGGGCGCGACCACCTCTACGAAGCGGAGATGAAGGAAAAGCGCCGAACCAAGGGGCATCCCGATCACACCGCGCGCCCCACGTGATCCGTACGTGGAGCAAGCGGGCTTCGAGTCGGCTCACCTCGAAGGGCGCTGCTTCGAGGCGCCTCCCCACGCGCTGGGTGGGAAGGCGCGGGCTGCCTTCCTGTCGCGCGCCATGACCGTGCCGCACCACGTCCAGACCGCTGATCGACGCAAGCCCTGTCGATCACTTCGGGCGGAGTACGAAGCCACTGCGGGGAAGCGTGGGCATACGGGACAGGGGAATCCGGAGGTCCTGGTCGGGGACTTCGTAGTCGAGCCGAGCCAGTTCCGTCGCGAAGGCCGCGAGGACGGAGACGGTGATGTCCTCTCCGGGGCAGCGATGGCCGTGGGCCGGGTCCCCACCCCCTTGGGGGACGAGAAGGGTCAGCGGGTCCTGCGCCCCCTCGGGGGAGGAGAAGCGGCGCGGGTCGAACCGGTACGGATCCTCCCACAGGGCCGGATCGTGGTTCTGGCCGTAGAGGTCGAGCAGGACCAGGGCGTCCTTCGGGATGGGTTCACCGTGCCAGGTCAGGTCCCGTGCCGCGAGGCCCGCCACGAAGGGGGCGAAGGGGTAGAAGCGCCGTACGTCGTGGGCGAACGCCTCGGCGTAGGTGCCGGCGACGTCCGCGCGCAGCAGGTCGCGGTGCTGGGGCCACCGGTGCAGCGCGTGGGCGGCGAAGGTGGCGTACCAGGCGATGGCGACCGTGGGGCGGATGATGTTCAGCAGTTCGACCGCGGCGGTACGCGGGTCCAGGAGCGCCCCGTTCAGGTCGCGGTGCCATGCCACGGCCTCCAGGGCCGAACCCGTGGAGTTCGCCTCCGGGGTGGTGCGCACATCGGTGATCAGGTCGGCGAGAGACTGCTCCTGATGGCGCCGTGCCCGGCGGGCGCGCAGGTGGCGGGGGCCGGGGGTGGCGAACCCGTCGACCATGGACGTGCAGTCGCGGGCGAGGTCGGAGGCCGCCGCGTCGGAGAGGGGGGTGCCCGTCCAGTCGCGGACGGCGAGGGCGAGGACCTTGGCGGTCTCGTCGAAGAGCACCACGTGGTCGTGCCGGCGATCGGCCATGGCTTCACGCCAGCGTCGCGTGAACTGCTCGCCCAGCCTGGCGACCCCTGAGCCGTCCTTGAGGAGCGAGACGAACATGGCTTTGCGCGCCCGGTGGACATCGCCGTCCAGGGTGTGGACGGCGCCCTGACCGAACAGGGTGTCCAGGACGGGGTCGGGCAGGGCCGCGGTGCGTACGACGTGCTTCTCGTCGTAGAAGAAGGCAACCGCTTCAGGGCCGCGCAGGGCGATCGCGGGCCGCCCCATCAGGCGGGTGCGGACCGTGCCGTCGGGGCTGCGGCGCATCCGATCGGGCAGCCACGCGTAGCCGTGCACCAGGACTGCGAGCGTGCTGTCGTTCCACGGGGCGGCCTTGGCATTGTGGGATGAGGACATGGACCGCGCCTACCCGGCGCGGCGTGGGGCACGCGTGCGACGGCCCGGTGTCACTCGCGCGCGCGGCCGGATGCGGCCGGAGGCGTCACACGCGTTGGGCGTGGTGGAGAAGGGTGCGCAGGCCGTGGGCGCGCAGGGCGGACCGTGCGGCGTTCGCGCCGGGTGCTCCGTGGACGCCGCCGCCGGGATGGGCGGCCGCGGAGGCCAGGTAGAGGCCCTTGACCGGGGTTTCGGGGCGGCCGGTCCCGGGCGTGGGGCGGAAGACGGCCTGTTGGTGGAGGGCGGTGGTGCCGTTGTTGACGGCTCCGTTGTGGAGGTTTTCGTCCATGGCCTGCAACGTGGTGGGGGCCAGGATCCGTCGGGCGCCGACGAGCCCGCGGAAGCCGGGTGCGAAGCGTTCCACCTGTGCTTCGACGCGGTCGGCCATGGCTTCCTGTTCGCGGGCGTCCCAGCGGCCGGTGATGCGGTCGAGGCCGGCGTCGGAGGTGATGTGCTGCGGGAGATGGGTGTAGGCCCACGCCGATTCCGTGCCGGCCGGCGAACGGGTGGGGTCCGCAGTGGTCATCTGGCCGAACAGGACGAACGGCTCGTCCGGGACCTGCCCCATGGCGACCTGGGCGGCGAAGCGGGTCAGGCCGTCTACGCCGTCCGCCACGTGGATCGTCCCCGCATCGCCGGCCTGCGGCGCCGTCCACGGCACCCGGCCGGTCAGCGCCCAGTCGACCTTGAACGTCGCGAAGTCCCACTGGAAGCGCTCCAGGTCCCGCAGCAGTCGGTAGGGAAGGTGCTCCTCGCCCACGAGGTGCCGGTACAGGGAGAGCGCCGACGTGTCCGCCAGGACCGCCCGCCGCGCACTGACGCTTTCCCCGGCTGCCGTTCGGACCCCGACCGCGGTGCCCGCGCGCACGACGACGGACACGACCCGTTCCCCGCAGCGCAGGACGCCGCCCTTGCGCCGCAGGCGGCTCACCAGCGCCGCGGTCAGGGCGCCGGCGCCGCCGACGGGTACGGGAAAGCCGTGGCTCTGGCCGAGCATGGACATCAGCCAGCCGAAACCGCCGCTGCCCGCCGCCTCCGGGGCCAGGTCGGCGTGTAGGGCGTTGCCGGCCAGCAGGAGCCGACCCCCGGCCCCGGCGAACTCCTCCTCGCCCAGACGGCGCACCGGCAGGGCCAGCTTCCGGGCCAGCCGCAGCCCCCCGGAGGTGCGGAGCTTCGCGGCCAGCCGGAGTCCGGAGCGGATCGGGGGGAAGGGCGTGAACAGGGCCTGGACGAGATCCGGCCCCACCCGTGCCCACGTCCGGTAGAGGTTCTCCCAGGCGTCGGCGTCGGCAGGGGCGAAGCCGGCCAGACCGGCGCAGGTGTCCCGCACCCGGCGCTCCAGCACCGCGCACCGTCCGTCCGGCAGCGGATGGGCCAGTACGGAGGGGGCACGGCTCCACCGCAGGCCTTCCGCGGCCAGGTCGAGACCCGCGAGGACGGGAGATGCGGCGGCAAGCGGATAGAAGGCGCTGAAGACGTCCGAGACGTAGTCCGGATGCACGCCGCGGTCACTGCGTACGGCTCCTCCGGGTTCCTCCTGCGCCTCCAGGACCTCCACGCTCCACCCGGCATCGACGAGCAGGTTGGCGGCCACCAATCCGTTGGGGCCGGCGCCGATCACCACCGCGTCAGGCACGGAGCACCTCGTCGGGCTGTTGCTCCACGACCCTGGCCAGGCGGGCCAGCATGCCCCGGTGGCGCAGCTGCAGGGCGGCCTCGACGACAGGATTGTGCAGGGAACCGCCGAGGCCGCGCAGGGGGTGCTCGTCGCAGACGACGAGGGTCTCTTCGCCCCAAGGCCGGAGCTGGAGGAAGATCCTCGCGGTGCCGAGCGCATTGAACGACGCCTCCAGCTCCAGCTCCTTGCCGCCTTCCCGGTGGCGTACCGTCGTCACCCCTTCGGTCGACCAAGGGCCCAACCGCACGGTGTAGCGCAACCGCGAGCCGACCTGCGGCCACAGCCGATCGAGGGGTGTGGATTCGGACGGTCCCACCACCCACTCCCCGTACAGGGTCGGGTCGGCGAGAACGGCCCATACGCTGCGAGGGGGACGCCGGATGAGCTGATGACGGACTGCCACGGGAACTCCTCCTGCTACCGGAACGGGAACTGTTGGTCGGGGCGGCTCACGCGCGGCCCGAGCCGGGGGAGGCGGGGCCGCCCGGCCCCGGCGGCGCGTCACGCGGTCAGCGACCGAGGGCGTTCTTGAGCTGCTGCTTCGTCATCGTGGAGCGGCCGTCGATGCCGCGCCTCTGTGCCTCCTTGTAGAGGTCGTCCTTGGTGCGCTCGGAGGAACCGCCGCCGCGGGACTTCTCGCCGCCGCGCTGCGAGGCGGACTTGCCCTGCGTGGAGCTGCGGCTCGCGGTGCTGCTCTCTCCTGAGCGGGCGCGTTCCTTGTTCACGGTGCGGGAGGCCATCTCCTTCGCGCGGCCTTCCGACATGCCGCGCTTCTCGCCCGACTCCTTGATGTGCTCGTACTGACGCTCGCGCTTGGGGCTGGAACCTCGGGGCATGACGGACACCCTTCGTCGACGGTGTGATGCCACGGTCATGGTGCGCGTACCCGGATCACGCCGCATTGCACGCATTTCGGACCGGTATCTCGAGCCGCGAGGCCAAGCCCCGCAGTTCGTCACGGCCATGGGCGCGTGGGGCGCGTGACGGCGGGACCTCTGACAGGCTCACCCTGTGCCCGCTCGGCGGCGGGTCGCCGCCCACGGGTTCCGTTCGTGTCGCCGACCGTCAAGGAGAGCTCGTGCAGACGTTCCTGCCGTTCCCGTCGTTCGAGGCGTCCGCGGCCGTGCTGGACGTACGAAGGCTGGGAAAGCAGAGGGTCGAGGCCGTGCAGGTCCTGCGGGGCCTGATCGTGCCGGGTTACGGCTGGCGCAGACACCCGGCGGTGCGCATGTGGGCGGGGTACGAGGAGGCACTCGTCCGGTACGGACTGGAGATCTGCGGGGCGTGGACTGCCGAAGGGCGCGCCGACAGCTGCGCCGTCACCCTGATCGACGACTTCGGGTCGTGGCAACCGGGAGGCGCCCCACGCACCCAGGAGCGGCTCGCCGCCGCCGGAGACCTGCCACCGTGGCTGGGCGCGCCGGATTTCCATCGAAGCCACCGGTCCGCGCTGGTGCGCAAGGATCCGGCCTTCTACCGTGACCGCTTTCCGGGGGTACCGGACGACCTGCCCTACGTATGGCCCCGATCCGACCGAGAGGCGGACGGGCCTCCATGAGCCGGGCACTGCGACGAGGGGATCCGGGCACCGTGCCACGCGGGGGACGGGCGGCTGCGGGGAAGTCCAGGAGTTCCGCTGCGCCGGCGCGGCGACCGTCACCCGTTCGGGGCAGGAGGGGTGGGCGGGAGGGGCAGAGTGGCCCAGACGGTCTTGCCCCGGCTGTCGGGCAGGATGCCCCAGTGCCGGGCGAGGCGGTCCACGAGGAAGACACCGTGGCCGCCGATGGAGTCCGGCCGGTGTGCGTGCAGCCGAAAGAGGTCAGGGTTGGGGTCGGTGACGGCGATGTTCAACACGCCGCTTTGGTGGGTCAGGCTCAGGCTCCGGATGCCGCCGGCGTGCCGGACGGCGTTCGAGAGCAGTTCGGCGGTGATCAGGAGGGCGTCCTGGCCTTGGTCGAGCAGGTTCCAGTCGGTGAACGTCTGGCGGGTCCAGGTGATCGCCTGATCGTAGGCTTCCGGCCCCTGGGACTCGTCCAGAACCAGTTCGCGGTGGTGTATCGCGGAGGGCGGTGGGTCCATTATCGGTCCCGGAGGCTGAAGGCGGGTGGTGCTTCGCGCCTGCCCCGCCGCCGGGCGCGTACTCCGACCGCAGCGCGCCGGTATCACCGTCGGTATCGGGCGGCCGCTTCGGCGATCGTGGCGTGGATGGCGAACGACTCCGTCGCGCCGGTGACGTCGAGGACGCGTCGGACGGCGGCACTGGGCGAGACGAGGACCAGCGGTACGCCGAGGGAGCGCGCTGTTTCCCGTAGGGCGAGGAGGAGGTTGAGGCCGTCGGCGGTGAACAGCTCCACCGCGTCCAGATCGACCGCCAGCAGCGCCGGAACGTACGCCAAGGCGTCATTCAGCGCCTGCTCGCCGATGGCCTGGGTACCGAGGTGGAGGTCACCGGCCAGAACGCACACGACGACGTCATCGACGCGCACGGTGTCGGTCTTCAGCCCCGGGGCGGGCATCGGAAGATCGGCTGCGGTGCTGCTCATGAGCGCCTCCTCGCCTGTCCCTCCCAGGCACTCGCGCGGAGCGCGTGGGTACCGCCCCGTGGCGGTCGCCGCCGGGACCCCTCCACCGTACGCCCCGCACCCCGGGGAGGGGCCGACCCCCTGGGAGCACCCACGTGGCCGGAGTGCCAGTCCCGGTGACGGATCCCGCCCGACGCGTCAGCCGCGCGGAGACCGCTCACGAGAGCCCGACGTCACCCGGTCCAGGACTGACCGCCACCGAGTCCGGGTAGCCGATAACCGCCGCGTCCCGGCGCCGGCCCTGGTGGTCGACGCGTGACGAAGACGCCGAGCCGCAGACCGCTTCCGCGAGCGGGCCTACATCTTTCCGCTCCCTCGACCGTATGTCCGTCAACCACGAAGCCTCCACGAGGAACTGCTTCCATGATCGGCTACTACATCCACCACCACGGCCTCGGCCACCTCCACCGAGCCCAGTGCATCGCCCGCCACGCCCGCACCCCGATCACAGGCCTCTCCAGCCTCGCCCCGCCCCCGGACTGGCCCGGGCCCTGGATCCGCCTCCCGCTCGATACCGGCGGCCACGCCGCCGTCGACACCTGCGCCCAGGGCCGACTGCACTGGGCACCCCTCTTCCACGACGGATACGCGGACCGCATGGCAGCCCTCGCCGGCTGGCTGGGCCGAACCCGGCCGTCCCTCGTCGTCAGCGACGTCTCCGTCGAAGTGACCTGCCTCGCCCGATTGATGGGAATCCCCGTGGTCGTCGCCGCCATGCGCGGGCAGCGCCTCGACCCTGCCCACCGGCTCGGCCACGACATGGCGCTACGCCTCCTCGCGCCCTGGCCCGCCGCCGTCCCCGAACCCGGCTGGCCGTCGCGCTGGTACGACAAGACCGTCTACGCGTCCGCCTTCTCCCGCGACGACGGTCGCACCCCTACCCCTCCACCGCGGGACGGGATCCGCCGCGTGCTGCTGATGCTCGGAGCGGGCGGCAGCGACATCACCTGCGAGCAGGTACGCGCGGCCAGAGCGGCGACGCCGCAGTGGCAATGGGATCTCCTCGGCGGCCCGGGCGGCGCGTGGTCGGGCGACCCCTGGCCGCGGATCTGCGCCGCCGACGTGATCGTCACCCACGCCGGCCAGAACGCCGTCGCCGAATGCGCGGCCGCCCGCCGCCCCGCAGTCATCCTGCCGCAGGACCGGCCCCACGACGAGCAGCACGCCACAGGCCGTGCCCTCCACGGAGCCGGGCTGGCCGTGATCCGCCACCATTGGCCTGAGCCACGGCACTGGCAGGCCGTCCTGGACGAAGCGATGACCCTGGGCGGCGAACGCTGGACCCGCTGGGCACCCGGTGACGGCGCGCAGCGCGCCGCCCGGGCCCTCGACGGCCTGGCCGGGACCCCCTGGCCGTGAAGCGCCCTGGATGAGGGAACGCGCCCACCCAACAGCCCCCCGGGCGTGGCGAGCCGTCCTCGACTTCGGCCTTGCGTAGCCGACGGCCGACGGTTCGTCCGGGGCAGCCGACGTCTGCCGATGCTGCCGTATCCCCGACGGCCGTGCGTAGGCGCCCGGTCCGAAGCGCGAATCCCTTCGAGAGCTGGAGGCGTGATGAAGGCAGTGACGTGACAGGGACGACGTGAGGTGAGGGTGGAGACCGTTCCCGACGGAGGATCATCGACCCATACAGCTTGGTGTAGCCGAAGAGGCCGGCGCCGTTTCCGTGTGCGTGGACCTGACGTCTCGCCCGCGCGGCCGGGCGCGGTGTCCAGGACTACGACCTTTCCCAGTACGGCGACCAACTCGCCGCCGCAGTCCGTGACGCCACCGGCGGCCGCGACCCCGACGCCGTGATCGACGCCGTCGGCATGGAGGCCCAGGCGGCAGCACGGCGAAGACCGCCCGGCCCCTCACCGGATGGCTTCCCGACGCCATGGCCGGGGCCCTCATGAAGAAGGGCGGACCGACGGGTGGTCAGCCCTCGATGCCGGTGGCGGTGTGGGAGGCACCAACCGGTTTGGACTCGGGGGAGCCGCGTTGGCGGAGGTAGATGGACAGGACGACCATGGCGGCTACCGCGAGGAGTTCGGACTGCCAGTTCTGCAGGGTCCGGCTCCAGAAGTCGGGGGTGGCGAGGTAGGACCACCAGCCGATGGGGTCCTCGAGCCGACGCAGCCTCTGGTCGTTGTAGGCCGCCGTGCCGGTGATCGACTGGGCCAGCCAGGACAGGATGAACAGGCTGCCCATCACGATGCCCAGCGATCGGGCGTACAGGGTCTGGCGCCAGTCCTTCGTTCCGGCCCACCGGGGCGAGTCGGGCCGGGCGTGGTCGCCCATGCGTTGGTCGCGCTCGCTCTCCGGGCCCGCTTCGTGGACTTTCTTCGACTCCGGTGACCCGCGCTGGACCAGGTAGACCGTACCGAAGATGTACAGGAAGAACTGGAGGAACTCCGACTGCCAGTTCTCCGTCACGTCGACGGCGAAGTCCGAGGACGTCAGGTACTCGGCGAAGCCGAGCGGTTGCAGCCCCTCCACGGTCATCTGCTCGTTGAACTCGGCCAGGCCGGCGAAGGCCTGACCGCCGAGTACCACCAGAAAGGCGATCCCGAAGGCGAGAGTGAGGCTGTTCTCCCGCCAAAACCCCGCTCGCGCCGAGTGGTTGCTGTCGGTCATCGCTGGAGCACCCCGATGGAGATGAAATAGCCGAGCCCGCCGACGATGATCACGAGGCAGGCGACGAACAGACCGCGCATTCCTTTCACGCCCCCTTGATCAGGCAGTCGTAGGGCCGGTCCGCCTGCGGGGTGCAGCCCGCAGCGACGATCCGCCAGCCGCCGCTGAAGAGGGACAGGAACAGCGTGTCGCCGGCCATCCGCACCTGCGCCTGTCGACCGTAGGTGAGCACCGCTCGGACTCCTGCCGCAGAGGGGAGATCCGCGGCCGCGAGTGCGGCCGGGCAGCCTGCCCGCTCGTCCTGCTCCAACTGCGCGCGGCTCTCGGGAGCGAGCAGTTCACAGGCCTCGACTCGGTTCCCCGTGGCCAGGGCGGTCTCGAAGGCGGTTGCCGTCGAGGCCGCCGCTTCCTGTCGTGCCGAGGGCGCCCCGCAGCCCGTCACGGCGCAGACCAGTGTCAAGGCCACGAGCAGCCCGTGGCGATGACCACCGGCCCGGGGCGGGCGAGGGGGCCTCACTCGGAGTCGGCGCTGGGGACGGCCAGGGGGGCGCGTGGGGCTTTGGGCTTCTCCGCTTCGAGTCGCTCGCCGCGTTCGGTGAGCCGGTTGCGGCCCATGGGCTCGCGGGCGGCCGGGTAGAAGACCTGCTCCTCGATCCAGGCGTGGACGGTGAGTTCCTCGACCACCTCGTCCACGATCCGGCGCCGTTCCCCGGTGTCCTCGTCCCCCGTCTTCTCGAAGCGCTTGAACAGCTTCTCGACCGTCTTGTGGTCGTCACGCAGAAGCACGATGCCGTCCATGGAATCCTTCCCAGCCGGTGTTCTCGAGCGCCGCCCTGCCTCGCTACGCCGCCTGAGGGCAGGTACGAAGCGGTAGACCCATCCATCCTCACCCCGATGCGCCCTACGCGAGCGCAATGGCGCCCGGGGCAGGCCCGAGGTCACCCGGTGGCCCCACCACCGACCGGGAGCGGCTCCGGGGGAGGCATCCCCTGACCTACCGGCAGCCGCGGACGAGCTCGTCAAGCGCGCGGGAGCCAGCCGGCGGCGAAGTCGGCATGGTCGCGTGTGCGCTGGGTCCGGTCCTCGAGGAGCCGGCGGAAGCCCGGCAGGGCGTAGCGTTCCCCCATGTCCGTGCCGGGTCCCGGGATGCCGGCCATCGTGGCCATGAGCTGCCGGGGCTGGGCTTGCCAGCCGGTGACCAAGACCCTCAGGGCCCGGCCTTCCGCACGACGGTGCAGGTCGAGAAGGTGGAAGAGGCCGTCGGCGTCCATGGTCGCGATGCCGCGCAGGTCCACCAGAAGATCTCGCTCGTGTCCGACGTGGTTCTCCAGGGCGCGCGGGAACACCCCTTCCGCTTCCTCGTCGAGTGCTCCGGTGGCGCTGAGGAGGATGGTGCTGCCCGAGTACTGGATTTCCACGCTGATCACTGCATTCGTCCCGTCTCCCGAAGGCGCCGGGGCCCTGGGGATCCCATCCTGGCCCGACGTGGTGCCGGGTGGGCGTGAGGCGCGCCTGGGGCGCCTGTCGCACGGCGTGCGCGCGACTACTCCGTTCGGGTGGATGGCTCCGAAGGCCGGATGCCGATGCGCGAGTGATCCCCGCGGCGTGGTCGCACGCTGCGGGGATCACCGTCACCGGTCGGGGGGCGTCAGGCCGGGCACTGCAGGCCGGTGCGGGCGGACTGCACGGCGCTGTCCAGCGTTTGCGCCTGGGGCTTGAGCTTGGTGGCGGCGTCATTGGCGGTGGCGTCGTCCGGCAAGTCGTCCCAGGTCTTCTTCAGACTGTCCGCCGCGGACTTCACGGCTTCCTTCTGCCCGGCATTCCATGTCGCCGTGGACTCCGAGACGTTCTCCCAGCTGTCCTTGACGCCGTCGTACGCGTCCTCGACCTGGTCCTTCGTCGCGGAGGTCGGGTTGAGCCCGAACAACGCGCTCGCGTCGGAACGGAGTTTGTTCAGGTCGGTGCACAACTGTGCTGCCGCTTCGCTCTGGTTGGGGGTCGGTTCGGCCGCGGATGCGGCTGACGCTCCGCCGAGAGACAGGACCAGCGCTGCGGCTGCGGTCACGGCAGGACTCGGAATGTGCCTCATGGGTTTCCCCTCGTTCGGGATTCCTCGGGTCGTCCCCGCCCCTGACGTCCCCGAGCTTCCGACCATCCACGCTGACACAGCGCACCGGACCCCGCAATCCGCGCTGGTCGGGATGTGCGGCCTTGCCGGTGGGCACCGTCGAGTCTCGTGGCCGCGTCACGGAGTCGGGGGCTTCTCGTCGTGGGTGAGCGCGGTGAGGAGCTCGCGGGCCCTGCGGAGGGAGCGGGGCCTGGGCGGGTCCCGCCAGGGATCGTTGGCCGGCAGGTCGTCTACGGTGGCCAGGGTCCAGCGGCGGGCGGTGAGCTCCGGGTCGTCGAGATCGTCCCAGGCGATCGGGGCCGCGATGGGGGCGCCGGGCAGCGCGCGGACGGCGTACGGGGCGACGGCGGTCTGAGCGTAGCCGTTGCGCCCGACGTCGAGGTAGAGGCGGCCTCGGCGGTCCTTCTTCCTGGGCTCGGTGGTGAACCGGTCGGGGTGGCGGGCGGCCAGGACCTCGGCGACACCGCGAGCGAAGGCCCGTACGTCGTCGCAGGGGGCGCGGCGGTCGAGGGGGACCAGGACGTGCAGTCCGCGGGAGCCCGTCGTCATGGGCAGGGAAGGCAGTTCCAGCTCGTCCAGGAGCCGGTGGAGGCCGATCGCGGCCTCCCGCACCGGTGCGAAGTCCTCACCGGCGGGGTCGAGGTCGAACACCAACCGGTCGGGTTGGTCGGGCCGGTCGGCTTTGGCGAGGAATCGGTGCGGGGTGGTGCACGCCTGGCCGGCGAGGTACAGGAGGGTGGCGGTGTCGTCGCACAGTACGTGGGTGACGGAGCCGTGTTCCTTGGGCAGCTCGGCCCGGTGGACCCATTCAGGGAAGTGGGCGGGGGCGTCCTTCTGCATGAAGGCGGGGCCGTCGATGCCGTCGGGGTGCCGTTCCAGCATGAGGGGACGCCCTCGTAGGTGGGGAAGCATGCGCGGGGCGACCCTACGGTAGTAGTGGGCCACATCGGATTTGGTGATCCCATCGCCGTGGACGCCGTCGGGGAAGAGCACCTTGTGCGGGCGGCCGATCTCGACGGCACGGCGGCCGACTCGGATGCGTTCAGGTGGCTCGGGTCGCTGTCGCGGGGTCATCGGTTCCTCCCGGGTGCCGGGGCCGGCGCGGCGGTTCGCTTCCGCGGCGGTCCGTTCGGTGGGGGAGTTCTGCGTGACCTACCGGGGCGCCCCGGTAGGTCACGCAGAACTCCTCCCTCCCTCGGCTACCCGGCTCCACTACCGTCACCCGCAGCCCACTGTCCGTAGCGCGGGCGCGGGCGGAGGGCGTGGTCGAACGGGGCGGTCGCGCGCCGCGTGGGGCGGCCGGTAGGGGGCAGGTGCGGGATACGGACCGCCGGGACCGGCCCGCGTGGCCGATCGAACCTCGGGAGACGCATCATGACCACCGCACGCGAGATCATGACCCCCGGTGCCACCTGCATCGGGGCGGAGGACAGCATCCTGGACGCCGCGAAGAAGATGACCGACCTCGGAGTGGGTGCGTTGCCGATCTGCGGGAGCGACCAACTCCTGAAGGGCATGCTCACCGACCGCGACATCGTCGTGAAGGTGCTGGGCGTGGGCAAGGACCCCGCCACCTGCAAGGCCGGCGAGTTCGCCCAGGGCGAGGCGGTCACCATCGGCGCGGACGACGACGCCGCGGAGATCATGAGGACGATGGCCGAGCACAAGGTCCGGCGCCTGCCCGTGATCGACGGACACACCCTCGTCGGTGTCGTGGCCCAGGCCGATGTCGCCCGCTCCCTGCCCGACCCCCAGGTCGGCGAGCTCCTCGAAGCCCTTTCCCGCTGACGCGCGGGCACGAGCGACCGGCTGAGGCGTGGCACTGTCCGTGAAGGTCGTCCACGCGTGCCCTGATCGCCGCCCCGATGGGGAAGGCGGCGGTGGAGGGTTCGGGCGACCTGGTGGTGTGCGGCAGGTCCTCACGCTCTGAGGCCCTGTCGGGCACCGCCATCGGGTCTTGCCTCCCCGTACGCGGCATTGGCCGCCGGCGCCGTCCATCGGGTCCATCGGTCGAGCGTGGCAAAGCTCTTGCGCCGACGCGCTGACGTTGCCGCACGGCCCGGTGGCCGGATCGCGCGTATCGGGGGAGTCGTGTCGACTTCAGGGTGTCAGCGACGGGCGCTCTTTCCGGTCAGTAGCCTTTCGAGCGGCCAGGTCGTGATCAGCCGATCCGCGTCGAGGCCGATCCGGGCCGCGCGGGCGTAGCCGGTGCTCTGCCAGTGCAGTTGTTCGGGGGCGTGGGCGTCGGTGTCCACGGCGAAGCGGCATCCCGCCGCGGCAGCCCGCGCGAGGAGGTCGTCCGGGGGGTCGCGTCGTTCCGGTCGGCAGTTGATCTCGACCGCGGTGCCCGCCTCCGCGCACGCGGCGAAGACGGCGTCGGCGTCGAAGCGGGACTGCGGGCGGCCCCGACCGGTGATGATGCGGCCCGTGCAGTGCCCCAGGACATCGACGCGCGGGTCGCGTACGGCGGTCACCATGCGGGCGGTCATCGGTTCGGGTTCGGAGCGGAGCTTGGAGTGCACGGACGCCACGACGACGTCGAGCCGGTCGAGGAGGTCGTCTTCCTGATCGAGCGAGCCGTCGTCGAGGATGTCGCACTCGATGCCGGTGAGCAGCCGGAAGGCCGGGCCGAGTCGGCGGTTCACGGCCGCCACGGCGTCCAGTTGGCTCCTCAGCCGGTCCGGGCTCAGGCCGTGGGCGATCGTCAGCCGCGGCGAGTGGTCGGTCAGAACGGCCCACCGGTGGCCCAGGGCGCGGGCTGCCTCGGCCATGTCCTCGATCGGGCTGCCGCCGTCCGACCAGTCGGAGTGCAGGTGGCAGTCCCCGGTGCTCGCGGCCGCGAGCACCCACGCCGCCTGTGCGTCGGTGCCGGTCTCGGCCTGGAGGCGGGCGAGGTAGCGCGGAACCGCCCCGGTCGACGCTTGGGCGATGACTTCGGCGGTCACCGGGCCCACCCCGCGCAGTCGTCCGACCCGATCGGCGTCCAAAGGGCCCGGCGGCAGGCTGCGGACGGCATCGGCGGCGGTGTGGAAGGCCCGCACTCGGTATGGGGACGATCCGCGCCATTCGAGCAGGAAGGCGATCTTCCGCAGGGCTTCGTCCGGGGTCACGGCAGCGGTTTTCCGCCGGTGGCGTTGACGATCTCGCCGGTGATGTAGGAGGCCTGGCCGGAGGCGAGGAAGACGTACGCGGGCGCCATCTCCGCGGGCTGCGCGGGCCGGCCCAGCGGGGATTGCTCGCCGAACCTGGTCGGGTCGGGCATGGTCGCCGGGATCAGTGGGGTCCAGACCGGCCCCGGCGCCACACCGTTGACCCGGATGCCACGCTCGGCGAGCATCTGCGCCAGGCTCTGGGTGAAGGAGACGATCGCGGATTTGGTCATGGCGTAGTCGAGGAGGTGCGGGCGGGGCTGGTAGCCCTGTACGGAGGCGGTGTTGATCACGGAGCCGCCGCGCGGCATGTGGGCGAGCGCGGCCTTGGTGAGCCAGAACATCCCGTACAGGTTGGTCTTCATGACCCGGTCGAACTGCTCGGTGGTGATCGCCTCGATCCCGTCGGGCTGGGACATCTGGTAGGCGGCGTTGTTCACGAGGAGGTCGACGCCGCCCAGCTCGCCGACAGTCTTGTCCACGAGGGCGGTGCACTCGTCCTCGTGTCGGATGTCGCAGGCGACGGCCACCGCGGTGCGGCCGGCCTCGCGGATCAGGCGGGCGGTCGTCTCCGCCTCCTCGGCCTCTTCGGGCAGGTGGGCGAAAACGACGTCGGCGCCTTCCCGTGCGAAGGCCAGGCACACGGCCCGGCCGATTCCGGAGTCGCCTCCGGTGACCAGCGCCTTGCGGTCGCTCAGCAGTCCGTGGCCGCGGTAGGTGTCCTCCCCGTGGTCCGGGCGGGGATCCATCGCCTCGGTCGAACCGGGGTGGTCCTGGTCCTGCTGCGGGAACGGGGGCCGGGGATGCAGCGTCACCGGATCGGTGAGGCGGGGCCGGTCGTGGGAGGCCATCGTGGTTCCTTCCGTCAGGTGCGCGGTCGTGTGGAGCGAACGGGTGGCCGACGTGAGGCGGCACACCAGGCGCGCGGTGTGCGAGACCAGGACCCGGCCCTGGCCGGGGGGCCGGCCGGGGATCTCGTCGAGGTCCGGCTACCCGGATGGGTACCGCGTATCCGGGTCTTCGGGCGGTCCGGGCGCTTGGCGTTTCCGGGTCCGGGGGGCCGGGCGGTGGGGCCGGTCGCATGGTCCCACTACCGGTCCGCCGAGCCGGGTTCCGCCATCCGGCGGTGCCCCGCGGCTTTGACGCTGTCGGGCAGCACCTTGTTGGCCAGCCCTTGCGCCTTGGTCTTCAGCGATCCCGCGACGACCTTGTCCTTGCCGGCGAAAAGGGCGTCGAGCCCCTGCTCGGCCACCTGGGCGGGGTCGTCCTTCTCGTCCCGGCCGACCTTGGTGTCGCCCATGTCGGCGCGGCGGAAGAAGTCCGTGTCGGTCGGGCCGGGCATCAGGGCGGTCACCGTGAGGGGCGTGTCCCGGAGCTCGTTCTGCAGGGCTTGCGAGAAGGACTGCAGGAACGACTTCGAGGCGTTGTACACGGCCTGGAACGAGCCCGGCATGGTGGAGGCGATCGAGGACGTGATCAGCATCCGCCCCTGCCCCGCCGCGGCCATCGACCGCAGCAGGCGTTTGGCGAGGTGCACGGTGGAGCGTACGTTCAGATCGATGATCTCGAACTCATCCTCCAGCTCCGTTTCGAGGAAGGCTCCGCCTCTCCCGACGCCCGCGTTCAGCACCGCGACGGCCACCGGCCGTCCGCCGGCGGTGATCGCTTCGACGAAGCGCTCCGCCTCCGCGTACTCGCGCAGGTCCGCGCGGACGGGTTGCACATCGGCTCCGGTCCGCCTCTCGATCTCCGCGGCGGCGGAACGGAGTCGTTCCTCGTTCGCGGAATTCACGATCAGGTCGAAGCCGCGTTCGGCGAGCTGTCGGGCGAGCTCGAACCCGATGCCGCTGGACGCTCCGGTCACCACCGCGAGTTCTCTGTTCCGGGTCATGCTCTGCACCTACCCGCACGGGGCGAACCATGCCCGGCGCTACGATTCTGTGGCAATCCAGTCACCGCTCACGGGATCGAGGCGGACCAGCCCCATGCGGGAGAACGCGTGGAGCCAGCCGTCCATGGGCCATCGGCCCCACCGGCGGCGGAAGAGGGCCCCGTTGCGCAGGATGTCGTCGAGGTGGTGGACCGGCGGGTTCCGCACGGCGTGGTACTGGTGGTAGGTGGGCGCACCGCCGAGCCAACACAGGTCCACGCCGGCGCGGTGTGCGAGACGGGCGAAGTCGGTGTCCTCGCCGCCGTAGCCGGTGTACGCCTCGCAGAATCCGCCGATCCGCCGCCAGGTGTCCGCCGTGAGCGCGAACGACAGCGACCAGAAGAGGTCCGGATCGCCTCCGGTCAGCAGCTCGCCGGGCGCCGGGGTGGGACGGCCGGGGTGGGGATCGGCCAGTTCGGGCAGTTCGGCGAGCCGGTACCCGCCATCGGGCGGGGGAGGCAGGTAGGCGACGGTCCCGCACAGTAGTACGCCGTCCCGGGCGGCCTCGGTGTACCGGCCCACGCTCTCGGGCGCCGGGACGCAGTCGACGTCGAGGAAGACCAGTACGTCGGCGCCGAGTTCGAGCGCGCGCCGGGCTCCCGCGTTGCGGGCGCGGGCCAGAGGCAGCTGCCCTGAGGCCGGCACGGCCACGGGCACCACCGTCGCCGCGGGTCGGCCCCGGGCGGCGAGGGCACCCGCCACCGGGTCGTCCATGGTGACGACCACGTAGGTGTCGGGCATCCGGGCGGCTTCGGCGAGGGCTGCCTGTTGGAGGGCGAGGTGCCGGTGACGGCCCGCCACCAGGGTGATGACCGCGACGTGCACGGCGGCCCGGGGCGCGTCCGGCCCGCTCGACGTCGCTCGCCCGCTCGACCCGGGCGCGTGGGATCCGATCACGACAGCAGCTCCTCGTAGAAGGCCTCGTAGCGGTCGGTCATGTGACGCACGGAGCAGAAGGCCTCGGCCCGTTCGCGGCAGGCGCGTCGGCTGAGCACGGTCGCACCGCCGACCGCCGCGGCGAGCGCGGATACGTCCGGGTAGGGGACGAGCCGGCCGCAGTCGGGGGTGAGGATCTCGGCCAGGGCTCCGCGATCGAAGCCGGCCACCGGTGTCCCGCATGCCAGGGATTCGGCGACGACCAGCCCGTACGGTTCGTCCCAGCAGGGGGTGACGAGGGTCGCGCGGGCCGAGCCGACCAGTGCGGCCAGCTCCGCCCGGCGCAGGTGGCCGGCGTAGCGGACGCGCGGGCCCAGTCGGGGCGCCACGCGCTCGCGGAAATAGCGTTGGTCGCCGACGGGGCCCGCCAGGGTGAGGGGCAGGCCGGCTTCGGTCGCGGCGGCGATGGCGAGGGCGGGTCCCTTCTCGGGCACGATCCGCCCGTACCAGACCAGGTCGCCGCCCCCGGGCCCGGCCGGCCAACGCCCGAGGTCGATTCCGTTGTGCACCACCCGTGCCGATCGCACCAACGGCTGCCAGGAACGCGCGGTGTGGGCACTGACCGCGGTGAAGACCCCCGAACCCGTCGCGTCGGTCTGGATGGCGGACTCCAGCCACGGCGTGGGCGGCGTGTGGAGCGTGGTGACGACGGGCGCCGCAACGGCGGGAGCCATGGCCACGGGAAGGTAGTGCAGGCTGTTGTTGTGGACGATGTCGTAGGCGGATCCGCCGTCCTCGCGGGCCAGGTCGAGCATGAGCCGCAGGTAGGCGTGGTGCTCGTCCATCGCGCTCGGGTCGGTCATGCTCAGGTCCGCCCGCGCCGCCGCACTGAGTAGTGGGAGGTGTACGGCGAATTCCCGTACGCCCAGGTTCGGATCCGATCCGGGCGCCGCGAACAGGGCGATGCTGTGGCCCCGTCCTTGCAGGGCGGAGGCGAGTGCCCAGGTGTGCGCCTCGAGCCCGCCGGCGAACGGCTCCCTGATGGGGAAGCGCGCCGAGGCGATGAGCGCGATGCGCAGGGGGCGGGTCATGCCAGGCAGCGTTCGTAGAGCGCCCGGTGGGCCGAGGCCAGGGTCGTACGCTCGACTTGGCGTGCCTCGGGATCGGCGCGCGGTGCCGGGCGGTGGGCGTGTGCCTGCCGGACGGCGGCGTCCAGGGACCGAGCGTCCAGGCCGTCGGGGCCGTGCCGGTAGAGGTGGCAGGGCCGCTGCTCGGCGTAGTAGCCGCAGTCGGGTACGGCCACCGCGGTGCCGAGGTCGTAACAGGCTTCGAGCCAGCCCGAGTGGGTACCGAAGGCGTACGGCAGTACCGAGAGGTCGAGGGAGCTGAGGTAGGTCCACAGCTCGTCGTCGTCGAAGTAGTCGTGTACGCGCAGGTCCACCAGACTCGCTCCGGCCAGCTCGGCCAACCCCGCCACCACCTCGGGTGCGTAGGCGCGGGTGCTCGGGTCGTGTGTGTCGCGGTGGATGTCGACCCGCAGCCGCGCGCCCGGCAGTCGTGCCACCGTGTCGGCGAGCGCCCGGATCACGGGCAGCGGTGCCATGTTGGGTCGCAGGCTCTTGGCGTGCACTCCGATGACGAAGCCCGCGCGTGGTGGGCGGGAACGGGAAAGCTCCGGCTCCTCCACGATGTGGGGGTGGGGCAGAACGTGCGCGGTGCGCCCCCAGCGCGTCGCGATCTCGGCTGCCGCACCGGGGGTGAGGGTGATCAGGGTGTCGGCGGCGGGGATGAGCACGTCCAAGGCGGCGTCGTGGGCGCGGCGGTCGGGGTGATGAGGATTGCGCAGGTCGTGGACGGTTTGCACCAGGGGCTTCCCGTGTCGCCGCAGCTCGGTGACCAGCTCGGCCAGTTGGCCGGGACTCTGGGCGTCGAACCCGAAGTGCAGATGGTAGACGTCGAAGTCGTCGTGGTGGTCGCGGACCCAGGCCGGGTCCAGCATCACCGGCGGCCACCAGCGCTGCGAGGTGCTCGGAGCGCCGTTGGGGCGGGGGTCCGGCAGCATCGAGATCCCGTCGGAGCCGTCCGCCGCGTGTACGTGGCGCACGTACACGTGTCCGGCGGGTACGGAGGCCACCCGGATCTCCTCGGGTGCGTCCGGGTGTGCCGGCCGACCGTGACGTGCGGGCAGGGCCGAGGCCTGGACGGAGGACATGCCGGGCTTCTAGTCCTCGCCCCGGATGATGTTCCCATCCGTCGTGACATCCGCGGCTTCCCGACCGTCGGCGCTCTCGGGCCGGGGCGGTCGTATGACGGCGGGACGACAGGTCCGGACGCCTTCCTCGATCGGTACGCGGTTCCAGACCGGCGGGGTCAGTGCGTGGGCCACCATGGCCAACATCCCCTTCTTGCATATCGTGCTGAATATAACGATTAGTCCCTTTGTTGATGGTTCGCATGTACCCCGGATGGTGAGGGCCATGCACCGCGCCGGAGCCGTCGGTGCCTCCGCGTGGCGGCGATCCATCGCGCGACTGTGACGTGTGGCACCGGGCAGGGGCCCGGGGTGGAAGGGATGGACATGAAACCCACCGCACTCATCGTGATCGACATGTTGAACACCTACGAGCACGAGGACGCCGCGGCGCTGGTCCCGTCCGTTCGCGAAGCCCTTCCGGGCGTCCGGACGCTGCTCCACCGGGCTCGGGGCGCCGGCGCCCCGGTCGTCTACGTGAACGACAACTTCGGCCGCTGGCGTTCCCACCACGGCGAGATCCTCGAGGCGGCCCGAACCGGCCGGCACGGAGACCTCGTGGAGCCGATCGCACCGGACGAGGAGTCCCTGTTCGTCGTCAAGGCGCGGCATTCCGTCTTCTACGAGACGCCCTTGGCCTATTTGCTGGGCCGCCTCGGCGTCGATCGGGTGGTGCTCTGCGGGCAGGTGACCGAGCAGTGTGTCCTGTACTCGGCCCTGGACGCGCACATCCGGCATTTCGACGTCGTCGTGGCCGTGGACGCGGTGGCCCACATCGACGCGGGCCTGGCCGAGGCGGCCTTGCGCATGATGGAACGCAACATGTCCGCCAGGCTCCGATCGAGCGGTGACATCGTCTTCGACGACGAGACCGCGTCAGCCTGACGGCGGCAGGGGGCGGGCGGGGCCACTCGGCCGTAGCCGTAGTGGAAGGGAACGAAGAGCACGCACGGGCGGATGGACTCGATGCGCAGGCGGCCGAGCAGGGCGCCGCACCGGGTGACGACCTCGACCAGGTTGCCCTCGCCCATGGCCCCAGGCGGACGGCGTCGGCTTCCGCGAGTCGGGGCACCCGACCCATTTTGGCGCGGGTTCGAACCGTTCCGATTTCCTGTCGGTGGTTACCTGGCCGTTCGTGCCCTCGGGGCCCGCTCGGTACACGGCCACTGGGTGGCGCTCGGGCCGCTGAGCTTCTCCTGGCTCAGAACCGTGTGGGCGCACGGACGCCCGCCCTCGCGGGTGTTCTCCGCCGCGGGCTGACCGTTCATCTGTTGCGCCCCCGAGCCGGACCGGCCGAGCATGCCGCGGATCAGGTGGAGGTTGTTCACCTGACGTCGATTCACGGCCGCTCCTCCACATCCGTGCACCTGGACCGTCGGTCGTCGAGCGGGGTGAGCATCGCACTGCCGCCGGCGGCCCAGGCCGCGGAAACGTGCCCGGCGAGACGGTCTTCCACCAGCACCGTCGCCGCGCAGCCGAAGGCGATGTCGGCCTCCAGGCCCGGTTCGTCGGCGAGGAGTCCGCCGATGACCTCGCGACGCACCACCTGCTCGTGCACGGCGTCGGCTTCCACGTGTTCGGCGTAGAAGCGCTCGGCGGCGGCCCCCGCCCCGCAGCGTCGCATCGCCTTGGCGAGCCGCCTGGAGCCGGGGGAGGAGGTGACCTCGACGCACGCGAAATGCCCGACGAGCGCCCCTCGGAGGGCCCTGTGGAGTCCGAACAGCGACATCAGGTTCACGGAGGCGAGGACGGGCGCCGGGGCCCGGTCGAGGTAGCGACCGTAGGCGGGGTCGAGGCCGAGGTCCACCATGAGGTCCGCGAACAGCCGCGCGTGCATGTCCTCGGCCTGACCGGCGCCGAACTCGTCGTACTCGATGGCGACCATGGCGGCCTTCGCGCGGCCGGTGAGGCGCGGGATGACCCAGGCGTGCGGGTCGGCTTCCTTCAGGTGGTACAGGGAGCGCATCGCGGCGTACTCCCGGAGCTGCCACAGCTCCCCTTCCTCCGCCAGGTGGTGGCTGAGGCTGCCGGAGAGGTCCACGGGCTCGACGAGGAGGGGTGCGAAGGCTTCGTTCACCGAGCGGGGCGCGTCGGCGGTGGCGGCGCGCAGCGTCCCGAGGAAGCGCTCCTCCAGTGCCTGGCGCAGACGCAACAGATCGGGGTCCCACTCGCGGTCCTCGCCGACGCCGTGGAAGCCCCGGTAGTGCAACTCGTAGAGGAGGTACAGCGCCAGGTGCAGGTCCTCACCCCACGGGTCGGCCCGGTGGACCGACGGGGACGCGCACGCGGGCGCCTCACCCGTGCGCAGGGCCTCGACCACGACGCGGGAGAGTTGCCCGCGCCCTTCGACCAGGCGGGGGGCTCCGGCCGTCGTGAGGGTGCTCGTGGAGGCAGCGGTCATGAGGGGGTTCCGTCCTGGGGCGTGGGCGTGGGCGAGGTGCGTGCGAGGGCTCGGTGGCCGGTGTCGTACCAGGGGTTGCTCCGGCTGCGGCGGCAGGTGCGGACGGCGACCGCGAAGCGGTCCGATCGGCACCGGGTCCCGTTGTCGAGCACGATCTCGGCGGGGACCTCCACCAGCACCGGCCCCCGCGGGCCCGGGGCGAGCGCCACGGTGCGCGCCGGATTGCGGCCTGTGGCGGGCCGGCGACCGCCGTTGTCAGAGGTACTGGGCACGGATGACCACCAGCTCCTCCAGCTCGTCGGATTCACCCGTCAGGCCCCTCTGCCTCAGCCAGGCCCGCCGCGACCGAAGGACCGGCCCCCACGGCACGAACGCCCGCGTGGTGACCTCGGCGAACAGCCCCGCCCGGGCGAGCCGGTCGAGGGTCGCCCCGACTCCGCACAGGCCGGAATGCACCATGAGCAGGACTCCGTCCGGCCGCAGCAGCGCGGGGGCGCTCACACAGATCCGGTCGATGATCGCGCGCCCGTCGTGGCCCGCGTCCCACGCCCGCTGGGGCCCCCGTACGGGAACCTCCGCTGCCGGCGCCGGCACGTAGGGCGGATTGGACATCACCAGGTCGAACCGCCGGCCCTTCACGGCCGACGCGAAGTCCCCATGGACCACGCGCAGGGGCAGCCGCCGCCGCAGGGCGTTCAGGCGCGCGGTGGCCACGGCCATCCACGAGACGTCGACCGCCGTGACTTCGGCGCCCCGACGCGCGGCCTGGAGGGCCAGCGCGCCGGTCCCCGTACCGATTTCCAACACGGCGGCCCCGGGCCCGAAAGGTTCCCGGCTGAGAGCCTCGGCCACCAGGCGGGTGTCGCCTTGTGGTCGGTAGACACCCGGCAGGGCGATCAGTCCTTCGGGCAGCGTTTCCCGAGTCAACGCCGTATCGGCCACGGTGCACCTCCGCGGGATGGGAGTGGGCTGTGAGGGGGGCCGAGCAACAACGGCCGCCCCCGGCAACTGCCCCCTCAGGAGCCACTCACTCGGGGAGCGCGGATCGTCTCGTCTGACGGGCGCGCACCGCCCACACGCCGCACGGCGCGCACGCGGAGGGCTCATTGCTCGGCAGCCGACGAGCCCCACCCGGTCAGGCGGCCGTCCCGGGGCGCACCATCGAGAACGGCTTCCGTCGCGCCATCGGACCGCCTCGACGGCGTGCACGTCGCGGTGGCGGCGGCGCGTTCCCCGCGGTCGGGAGCTCAGGCGTCCTCTCCAGCCCGGGCCGCGGCGGGTGTGGAGCCGGCTACGGCGGGCAGACGCCGGCCGCGACGACGCGCGTCGGCCGACGGGCCCGACGCACCGCCTTCTTCCACCGGCCACCCGTGCCAACGGGAGGGAACATGACACTCGGCGCCAACGACCTGGTCACCTACCGGGACGGCCGCGATGAGCTGCACCGCGGCCGGATCGAGGAGGTACGGGACCCGGGTCCGCACGCGGTCTATCGGATCCGCAACGAGCGGACGAACGAACTCCAGGTCATCACCCAGGGACAGCTCGAACAGGACGCCGGCCCCGATGCGGACACCTCCGTCGGCTGAGCCGCGCACCGAGCCGGACCCGCGCCGCCACGCGAAGGCGTTCAGGGAGGGGGATCACCCAGGGGCAGGGAGGACCCGTCGTTCACGGAGCGGATGACCTCCTCGTGGAGGTCGCGGCTCGCCGCCTCGTCGGCGCAGGGAACCGGGCTACCGGCGAGGGGCAGCCACTCGGACGCCCCGCTGTACTGCACGGCGACCTGCGCCAACCCCTCGGCCTCGATCCACGTGGTGTGGATGTCGAGCGCACCAGTGAGTGCGGGGCCGCCCCCGCCCGTCCGCACGCCGTCGCGGCCCGCGAACACCTGACGTGTGGTCCATGACGCCCAGCTCATCCGACCTCCCGGCAGTCCGTTGTCCCCCCAGTGTGCCCCGCCGACCCCCGTCCGGCCTGCCGCCCACGCGTCGAGAAATCGACCTCGGCTTGAAAGGCGCAGGTGCGGGCAGGTGCGGAACATATCGATCGCCCGTCCGTACCGGCTCGACCGTGCCGGCCGTACCGGCACAGGAGTGCAGAAGCATGGTGTACACGACCGGGTCCGCCGAGACGAGAGGGATCTCGGTGACGTCCCGAAACGCCGGGGTACGGGCAGGTGGCAGCCCGTGTGCGGCCTGAGCGGAGAGGTGCGGTTCGACGGTGGGCGCCCCGATGTCGCAGCCGTCGAACGCATGACGGATGCGATGGAGCCGCGGGGCCCCGACGGCAGGGGGATCTGGTCGCAGGCGGCGACGGCCCTGGGGCACCGGCGCCTTCGGATCATCGACCTGTCCGAGTGGGGCGCCCAGCCCATGGTCGACGCGGCGCTCGGCTTGACCCTGGTCTTCAACGGCTGCGTCTACAACCACCGTGAGCTGCGCACCCTCCTCGAAGGCCTCGGTCACCGCTTCTTCTCCGACTCCGACACCGAGGTCGTCGCCAAGGCGTACGCGCAGTGGGGGCCCGACTGCGTCCGGCACCTCGTCGGCATGTTCGCCTTCGCCGTCGTCGAGCACCACACGGGCCGCCTGGTCCTGGCCCGTGACCGACTGGGCATCAAGCCCCTCTACGTCACCGAGGACGCAGACCGCCTCCGCTTCGCCTCCACGCTGCCGGCCCTCCTGGCGGGCGGCGGAGTCGACACGTCCATCGACCCCGTTGCCCTCCACCAGTACCTCAGCTGGCACGGCACCGTCGTCGCACCCCGCACGGTGCTCAACGGCGTACGCAAAATCGCGCCCGCCACCGTCCGGATCGTCGAGCCCGACGGCAGTTGCCGCGACCACTGTTACTGGCAGCCTCCCTACACCCGGCGCTCCGAGCTCGGGAACGACCCCGTGCTGTGGCGGGAAGCCGTACACGACGCACTGCGCACGGCGGTACGGCGCCGCACGGTCGCGGACGTGCCCGTGGGCGTACTCCTCTCCGGCGGCCTGGACTCCAGCCTCATGGTGGCGATGCTCGCCGAGGAGGGGCACGAGGGCGTCCCCACCTACGCCATGGGATTCGAGGCGGAGAACGGTGAGGACGGCGACGAGTTCGCGTACTCGGACCTCGTGGCCCGCCGGTTCTCCACCGACCACCACCGGTTCCTCATCCCGTCCGACCGCCTGCCCACCGCCCTGGAGGCGGCGATCACTGCCATGAGCGAGCCCATGGTCAGCCACGACGCCGTGGCGTTCCACATGCTCGCGGAGCAGGTCTCGAAGGAGGTCAAGGTCGTCCTGTGCGGACAGGGAGCGGACGAGGTGTTCGCCGGGTACGGCTGGTACCCGGGGATCGCCCGCGCCACCCGGGCCAAAGCGGACGACGCCTACGCCCACGCGTACTTCGACCGGACGCACGACGACCTCACGGCCATGCTCCATCCGGACTTCGCCGTCGGCCGCGACACGTCAATGGACTTCGTCCGCCACCACATGGCCACCGCCGGCGCCGAATCCGCCCTGGACGCCGCCCTGCGCATGGACGTCCACGCCCTCATGCCGGACGACCCGGTCAAGCGGGTCGACAACATGACGATGGCCTGGGGACTGGAAGCCAGGGTGCCGTTCCTGGACCAGGACCTCGTGGAGCTGGCGGCAGCGTGCCCGCCGGGGTTGAAGCTGGCGAAGGAGGGCAAGGGCGTGCTGAAGGACGTCGGACGCGCCGTGCTGCCACGGGAGGTCGTCGACCGCCCCAAGGGCTACTTCCCGGTCCCGGCGGTGCGCCACATGGCCCGGCCGGTGCTGGCCCGAGTACGGGAGGCCCTGACGAGCCCCGAGGCCCGTCGGCGCGGCATCTTCGACGCGCGAGTCGTGGACCGGCTGCTCGCTGAACCCAACCGGCACCGCGCCCGACGCGGTGCCAACACCCTGTGGCAGGTGGCGTCGTTGGAGATCTGGCTCCAGGCGCACGCCATCCGATGAGGTGAGGGAACCGAGTGGTGCGAACCGCTCGGACACGGAAGTCTGGGAGAGGTGGCCATGCCCCTGGAGCGGACCAACAGAGTGGATCACGCACCCGCCGCCGCGGCCGGAACCGAAGCGACTCGGGGGCTGGGCCCCACCGAAGCGCAGACCCGGGCCGGCCCCGCGCCGGTCGCCGTTCCCGCTCCGGTCGCCGCTCCCGCGCCGGCGCGGCTGACCGACCACACGGGCCCCGACCCGACCACCGTGCTCACCGCCCACGGGTGCTGGTACCCGTCGGCCGATCCCACCGGTGAGCACGTCGTCTTCATCTGTGACCGGGCCGGCGTACCCCAACTGTGGAGCGGAGCCGCCCGGGGGTCCGAGGCCCACGTCCTGGACCGCGACCCCGATCCGGTGACCGAGGTCTCCTGGTCCCCCGACGGGCGCTGGATCGCCTATACCTCCGCGCCGGGCGGAGGCGAACACACCCGAGTCCTGGTGGTCCGCCCGGACGGGACCGGACGTCAGGTCCTCGCCGGAGCCGAGCCGGGAAGCTCCGCCCACCTGGGGTGCTGGACCCGCGACGGCTCCGCCCTCGCCGTGACAGTCGCCCAGCCGTCCGTGTCCGGCGCGCGGCACACCGGAGCCGGACACCTCACGTGCGACCGCGACGGTGCGCCGGGGGCCGGGGGGTGGACCCCCGGCACGGCCTGGTCCGAGCGGGGCGGCGCTGCGACGCTGCTCGGCGCCGTGCCGGCGACCCCCTCCTTCGCGCCGCCGCACCGAACGCCGTCTTCCGGGTACGCGGAGGACAGCGCACTGGCTGCCTACCTGGTCGACCCGGACGGGGCGCACGCCCCCGTCCTGCTGTACGCGGAAGCGGGAGCGGCGTCCCTCCGCGTGTGCGACACGACCCCCGACGGCCGCTTCGCGCTCCTGCGACGGGGCCCAAGAGGCCGGCGTGAGGCCCTCGTACTCGACACCGCCTCGGGTCGCCCCACCTTCTGCCTCCACGTCGCCGACGGCGACCCCTGGATCGGACGCTTCTGCGCCGACGCACGTGGCGTGTGGCTGCGCAGCGACGACTCCAGCGAGTTCGCGGCGCTGTTGAGGGTCCGGTTGGACGAGGACGGCGCCGGCCGGGGCCCGTCCGTCACGGTCGAACGGGAAGGATCCGACCTCGACCTGCTGAGCGTGCCCGACCACGGCAGGTGGGCCCTGCTCGCATGGAACGTCCACGGGGCCACCGAACTGGAGAGCGTGCGCCTTCCACCCGGCCACGAGGACCGCCCCGTCGGACCGCGACACCGAGCGGTCCTGCCGCACGAGGTGGTGACCCGTCTCGCGCCCCTGGAACGCGGCGGGCTCTTCGCCGCCCTGGCCGGCTCTCGGCGCAGGCCCGGCATCTGGGAACTCGGCCCGGGCCTGGCCCCCGTACGATCCGGCTGGTCCGCCCGCGACGAGGACGCGGTGCCCCCCGGGCGTCCCCCCGTACGCCCCGTGCCCCTGCGCTGTCGCGCACGGGATGGGCTGCGGCTGGGGGGCTGGTACTACCGGGCGCCCGGTCGGGATCCAGGACGACCCGCCCCGTGCGTCATCCACCTCCACGGGGGCCCCGAAGAACAGGAACGGCCGGTGTTCAACCCGCTCTACCACGAGCTCCTCGGCCGGGGCCTCGACGTCTTCGCCCCCGATGTACGGGGCTCCTCCGGCTGGGGGAGGTCCTTCGTGGACGCCGACCTCGGCGCCGGCCGCTTCGCCGCGATCGACGACGTCGCCGACTGTGCCGCCCACGTCGTCGCCCTCGGCTACGTCGACCCCGTACGGCTGGGCGTGATGGGCCGCTCCTACGGCGGCTACCTCACCATGGCCTCACTCGTCCGGCACCCGGACCTCTTCCGCGCCGGGGTCGCCGTCTGCGGGATGTCCGACTTCGCGACGTTCTTCGCCGGCACGGAACCGTGGATCGCCCGGTCCGCGATGGCCAAGTACGGCCACCCCGAACACGATCGGGAACTGCTGCGTGCCCTCTCGCCCATGAGCCGCATAGATCAACTACGTGCCCCCGTACTGGCCGTCCACGGCGAACACGACACCAACGTGCCACCGACCGAATCGGAGCGGTTCATCCGCGCCGCACGCGAGCGCGGTGTACCGGCGCGCATGCTGACGCTGCGCGACGAGGGACACGAGTTCCTCCGGGCCGACAACAGGAGGCTCTACCGGCGGGCCGCCGCGGACTGGCTGGAGCACCACCTCGGCGGCTCGACCACTCCCTGACCGGCACCGACACCGACACCGATACCGACACCGGCGCCGCTCGCCGCTTCCGGAAGGCGGCGACGGCGGGCCGCTGCCGGTACCTGCGCGCGTCGTCACCGTCAACCGTCCCCACATCCCGCCGCGCCGTCGTCCATGCGGCGGCTCAGGCGGATCCGTCCTCGGGCTTCCTTCCACGCGTGCTGCGCGCGCGGGCTCGGTCCACACGTTCCGGGTCCGCGGACGGGCCACCGCCCGACCCGGTTCTGGATGCGGCTCCCGGCCGGCGACCGTGTTCGTCCACCATCGCTCCCTCGTCGGGGAGCAGCTCCGGGCGGCTGTCCTGGCTCTTTTCACCCACAGCCCTCCGCCTCCCTTCGGTCTCGATCGGGTGGCCGTCGTCTTCAGTCGGTCGGCTCTTGGGGCGCGGTGTTGCCGGGGCCGGCATCGGGGCGCTCCCCCTCCTCGTTCCCATGCGTCTCGGGAGCACCGTCTCCGGGGCTCTCGGCCCCGGCGCGCGGGAGGTCGGGGGCACCCGGATCCAAGGGCGGCAGATCGGGGGTGACGGCATCAGGCTTTTCGGGGACCCGCGCGGGAAGTTCCGGTTCCGGCGTGGTGCTGTGCATGGCAGCCTCCTTTGTACATGCGCGGGGGACAGTGCGACGGCGGGAGCGTTCCCCGCCGCCTCGGCTCGCATATGCCCCGCCTCCTGCGTCTCATCCGCGCCCTCGTGTGCGGTCCCGATCCCCTGACCGGTGCACCGCGCGACTCTCACGGCCCCGACACGATGGATCCGTTCCGGAGCGTCCGTGAGGGATGAGGCCCGCCGCACGTCACGCATCCGGTGGCCTCTACTGAGGCGGACGGAAGCCGTACGCGTCCCAGCGCGGACCCGCACGCGCCGGTACTGCCGGGCCCGCCCGGCCCGTGTCAGTCGCCCGGGCCGAGCCTGACCGCCGCCTCCGCCGCGACCTCGTAGGCTCCCGCGACGGCCCGGTCGATGTCACCGTCGACCGGTTCGAAACGGACGGAGACGATCACGTTGCTCCGGCGGAACCACGCCTCCCCGATCACCCGGTTCCCGCTGAGGTACCGGATCCGGGTGAAGGCCTCGTCGCCGAAGTCCGAGAGCTCCGTGGCCATGGGGCCGGTCTTCCCCTCCGCCCACTGCTTCTCCCGCCGGAAGTCGGCCCGCGCCCGCGCCTCGTCCTGCCGGCTGACCCCCACCCGCAGGACGGGCCGCGCCTCGCGGCCGGGAGCCGCCCAGTCGCAGTACGGCCTCGTCTCGATCCCTTCCGGGGACCCGGTCCGCAGCCGGGCCGACGTCGCCGGCGACACGAGCGAACAGGGAGGCGGGTCCGCGGCGAAATCGCCCTGGGGCGCCCGCTCCCGGTAGGTCCAGACCCCGAAGGCCATCGCGGCGCACCCGGCCACGGCCACGGCCAGGACGAGGCGGCGCACACGGCCGGGGCGGAAGGGTGACGTCACCCGTGCAGCGTAGCGCCGGCGGCTCCTACGGTGACCCGGCGCGCCGGGAACTGCCTCTCACGCATGCACGGCGCGGGCGGTGCCCCCGAAGTCCTCCGGCGCCGCACGCCGATCGGCCGCCGGCGCCGTCCGTGCGGCGTGGGCGTCCGCCAGGGCATCCACCAGGGCGTCCGCCACCGCGTCCACGAGCGGGTCGGGGGCGTCCTCGCGACGCGCCAGCACCACACGGCTCGGTGGGTGGCCGTCGACCGGGACGAAGGCGATGCCCGGGCGGGCGTGCCGGCGCGCGGCTCCGGCCGGCAGGAGCCCGGCCACCCCGTCCCACACCACCGCGTGCAGGCATTCCTCGACGGACGTCACCACCGGGCCGGGGACGTCCTCGTCGGCCGCGAGCCAGTACGCCCGCCACCGCGCGTCCGTTCCGGCGGGGAGGCGAAACCGCGGCCGACCCGCGAGGTCCGCCAGGCGCAGTCGCGGACGCGCGGCGAGCGGGTCGTCCGCCGGCAGCGCCGCCACCAGGGGCTCCACCGCGAGCGCGCGGACGGCCAGACCGGCGGTGTCGAAGGGGAGCCGGGTCAGCGCCAGGTCGACCCGACGCTCGCGCAAGCCGCCCGTCGGATCGGTGAGGGGCGCCTCGTGAAGCCGTACCCGCAGCCCGGGACGCGTGCGGCGCAGTACGGCGAGGGCGTCGTGGCCCGCGTCCAGACCCGCTCCGGCGACGGTACCCAGCACGACCTCGCGCGCGGACTCCGCGGCCCGCACCCGCTCGCGGGCCCGCTCGGCCCGCGCCAGCAGGTCACGCGCCTCCGGGAGCAGCACCTGCCCGGCCGCGGTCAGGCGCGCACCGGTCGGGATCCGGTCGAACAGCCGGCACCCCAGGTCCGCCTCCAGGTCCCGGATCCTGCGGCTGAGGGGCGGCTGGGCGAGGTGGAGCCGTACGGCGGCACGGCCGAAGTGGCCCTCCTCGGCCACCGCGACGAAACAGCGCAACGCCCTCAGGTCCATGACCGGCCACGATACCGACATCGGCACCGCCCCTTCGAAGCCGGTCTTGGACACGGAACAGGGGTGCGAGGTGAGGTGGAGCCGTCCGCCGAACCACGGCGGCGCACCCGGCCGGGGGCACGTCCGCACGCGCACCCCACCACCACCCTTCGATCCCGATCGATTTCCGCGAGGAGCACCCATGTACGCCCACCCCGACGACCTCCACCGTGCCCGTTCCGTGGGCGCCGCCGCCGCGCCCGAGTTCGCGGCCTGGCTCGCCTTCCAGAACGCGGTCGACCGCGAGGACGGCGTGGTGCCGCGCCGCTACCGCGAGCTGATCTCCGTGGCGGTGGCCCTCGTCACGCAGTGCGCGTACTGCCTCGACGTCCACACCGCGGCCGCCCGTCGGCACGGCGTCACGGCCGAGGAACTCGCCGAGACGGCGTTCGTGACGGCTTCCGTCCGCGCGGGTGGCACCCTCGCGCACGCCCTCCTCGCTGACCGGCTCTACGAACAGCACGGCCACCGGCCGCCGTCCGCCGACGCGGCGAGCGCGGCCCCGGCCTGCCACTGACGGCCGAACCGGGACGGTCCCGCCACGGCTGACGACCGACGGGACCCCGCGCCCCGGGCCCCCGCGCGGCCGGTGTCAGGGGGTGACGAGCGCGAGGTCCTGGACCACCTCGGCCGACGGGAGCCGTGCGAACGCCGCGCCCGGCACGATGAGTTTGCCGCGCCGCCGGCCGCTGCCGACGAGGACGTACGGCAGCTCGACGACGGCCGCGTCCACCAACAGGGGCCAGGTCGGGGGAAGCCCCAGCGCGGTGATGCCCCCGTACTCCATGCCCGTCGCCCCGACGGCCGTCTCCATCGGCGCGAACGACACCTTCCGCGCGCCCAGTCGGCGGCGTACGGCACCGTTCACGTCGACCCTGCCGTTCGAGGGGACCAGGCACGCGGCGAGGGTGGTCTCGCCGCCCCGCTTCGCGGCGACCACCACGCAGTTCGCCGACGCGTTGAGCAGATCCCGCCCGTAGTGGGCGACGAAGGCTGCGGTGTCGGCGATCGCCGGGTCGGTGTCCACGTACAGGAACTCCTCCACCCGCACGGCTCCGGACGACCAGCCGCCGATCGCCTCGGCCACGGGTCGGGGGAGCCGGCCGAGGCTGGTGGAGGCGGGGACGGCGTTGTCGAAGCGGTCGAAGACTCCCAGGGGTGCGCGCATCCCCGCACGCTAACACCGCCGGCGGCAAGCCCTTCGTGCCGTCAGGTCATCGGCCCCGACCGCGCCCGCGCCCGCGCCGGCGCCCGGCCGCGTCCGGCCTCGGGCGTCACCCGGCCACCGGGCCGTCACCCTCGCGCTCGTCCACGTCCCTACGCGGCATGATCGCCCAGCCGGGCGCGACCGGTGACCGGTACCCCCCTTCGCTCGGCGGTCCGAGACCGGTCAGGAATCGAGAAGCGCCCGTCGAGGCCCGGCCCCTAGCGTGAAGGCATGGCAATCACCGCTTCCACCGCAGCCCACCTGTCCCTCGCGTCCGTCACCCTGGAGGTGGCCGACCCCGAGTCCGCCCGCCGCTTCTACAGCGCCTTCGGCGTGGACGCGTACGTACGCCTGCGGGCGTCCGAAGCGCCCTCCACCGGATTCCGCGGCTTCACCCTGGGGCTCACGGTGTCCGGGCCGGCCACCGTCGACGGCTTCTTCCGCGCCGCGGTCGACGCGGGCGCCACCGTGCTCAAGCCCGCCGCGAAGTCGCTGTGGGGCTACGGCGGCGTCGTCCAGGCGCCCGACGGCACGATCTGGAAGATCGCCACCTCGGCGAGGAAGGACACCGGCCCCGACACCCGCGCGGTCGACGAGGTCGTGCTGCTGCTCGGCGTCGAGGCCGTGAAGGCCACCCGGCAGTTCTACGTCGACCGGGGCATGACCGTGGCCAAGAGCTTCGGCGGCAAGTACACCGAGTTCGCTCCCGGCGCCGCCGGCTCCGTCAAGCTGGCCCTCTACAAGCGCCGCGCCCTGGCCAAGGACCTCGGCGTCCCCGAGGCCGGGGCCGGCTCGCACCGCATCGCCCTCGGGGCCACCGCCGACGCCTTCACCGACCCGGACGGTTTCACCTGGGAGCGTGCCGCGTAGCGCTGCGGGCGTCGCGTGCAGGCGGTGAGGGTCAGACGGCCCCGTCGAGGGTCCTGGCGAGGTTGTCCAGGACGTGGGGCCAGCCCTTGCCCATGCCCGCCAGCGCCTGGCGCCCCATCGGGGAATCGAGGTCGAAGCCCGCGTGGGTCAGGACGAGACGGGTGCCGTCGCCTACGGGGTGGAGGGTCCAGGTGATGGTGGTGTCGAGGGTGCCCTCGGCGAACCGGTAGGCCAGCAGCCGCTCATCGTCCACCTCGGTGACCTCACACGGCTGCAGGCCGAAGTTGTTGCCCATGTCGAAGCTGAACCGGTGTCCGACGACGGGCTTGATGTCGCCGGCGGCCCACCAGCGGGCGTGGATCTCGGGGTCGGTCAGTGCCCTCCACACCGCCGCAGGGGGGTGGGGGAGGAACTTCTCGCAGGTGATGGTGTCGTTCTGGGTGGTCATGTTCCGTTGTCCTCGTCCAGGAGATCGGACAGCGCCTGGAGGCGCTGGTTCCAGTAGTGCTCGAACGGATGGAGCCACTCGCTCACCTCGGCCAGCCGTGCCGGTTCGAGGTGGTAGTAGCGGTGCCGGCCGCGGGGTTCCTCCCGCACCAGCCCGGCGGTGCGGAGCACCGCCAGATGCTCGGAGACAGCGGGTCTGCCGAGTTCGAACATCCCGGCGAGCTCGCCGGTGGAGCGTGGCCCTTCACGCAGGCTTTCGAGCAGTCTGCGGCGCACCGGATTGGCCAGCACGCCGAACACATCCGTAGGCATGACGACAGTATGCGTCGGAAAAATCCGACGCGTCAAATATTTCCGACGCGTCGGTCGTAGTCGCGCGGCCCGCTGTTCCCGCCGGGTCCGCGCCTGGCGTCCACCGCGGGTGCGGTGCCGACCGGGCGCCCGCACCGGCCTCAAGGCGGTCCGCGACGATCCCGGTATCCCCGGACCGTGGGGACCTCGGCGCCCCGAGGTCCCCACGGTCCCGGGTGACCGACCCCGGTTCAGCCGGCGGTGCGCCGGGGGCGGCGGCGCTTACCGGTCCCGATGATCAGTCCGCCGCCCGCGGCTGCCACCAGGCCGGCGATCCCGAGCAATCGGGTCGCGCCGCGACCGTCGGCTCCGGTTTCGGCCAAGCGGCCGCCGGCGTCGCCCGGGGTGTCCACGGGGGCGACGGCCCCGCCGCCCGTGCCCTGCCCGTTCGGGGGAGACGTGTCGCCGGGACCGGAGCCCTGACCGGCGCCGGGGGTTTCGCCCTGGCCGGGGCGTTCCCCGTTCCCGTTGCCGGGCTCTTCGCCGGGGCCGGGTTCCTGGCCGTTTCCGGGTTCCTCGCCCGGGGCGGGTTCGGGGTCCTCGCCGTTCTCGGACGGAGCGACGATCTTCGACAGGGCCGAGACGCTGACGGACTTCACGTCCTCGTGCGGCACGCTGCTGCCGCCGATGGTGAAGAAGATGTCCGTGAGCGGGGCCTGTGCGCTGAACCGCGCGCGGACGGGGATGGTGAGCACGCCCGTCGGGATCTCCAGGTCCTGCGCGACGGGCGTGATGGGCTGGCCCTCCATGGGGAGAAACGACAGGTCGTGTCAGGCTCCTTGCAGGAACGCCTGGACGGAGACGTCCTTGGTCGGCACCTTCTCGTATGACCCGAACGCCAGGACGATGCTGTACCGCTCCGCCTCGCTGCCCTGGGAGTGGTCCACGGTGATGGCGAACTCCCCCCAGTCCCCGCCCGCCTCGAAGGAGCCCGGCACACCGGTCACCCCCAGAACGGGCACTTCGGCGGATCGGCTCTCCTTCTTCTCCCCCTTCTTCGGCGACGGGGTGGGTGTGGCGGCGGGCAGCGTGGGGTCGACCGGCGTGGGGTTGGGGTCGACCGGCGTGGGGGCGGGCGGTGTGGGGTCGACCGGCGGATGCTCGGCCGACGGAGTTCCTTCCGCCGGGGGATGGGCGGACGCGGTGGGCTCGGGCCGTTCGGCGGAGGGTTCGGTGTCGGTCGCCGGATCACGGTCCGTCACGGTGGCCTGGGTGCCGGTTCGTTCGGCGGCCTCCGAGGGTGCGGCCCCGAGGGCCATCGGTGTCATCGCGGCGACCGCGGTGGCCATGGCCAGGTATTTCACGTTCACGTTGCTCGTCCCTACAGGGTATGGATTGCTCCGTTCAGTCTCGGTAGGGGAAATGTGAACCAGTAGGCGGGTTCTGCTGTTGCCTCGTGTTGCCCCGCGCATCCCGACATCCACGGCAAGAACGGATTCCCCTCCATGGCAATCGCCGCCCGCAAGACGCTCGCCGCCGCCGTACTGGCCCTGACCGCCGCCCTCCTCCCGGCCGCCGGCGCGGAAGCCACCGGCACCCTTGCGCCGTCCCTGCGCGCTCCCGGCATCTACTGCCTGGCCAACGCGTGGAACACCCCCGACATCGCCACGCGGCCGTGTGACGCCGCCGACCGCGGCCAGCACTGGACTGTCTCGGGCCACCAGATCTCCCTGCGCAACGCGCCGGCGTACTGCCTCGCCAACACCTGGAACACGCCGAACGTCTCGGTGAAGCCGTGCGACCCGAAGGACCAGGGCCAGTACTGGAACGTCTCGGGTCAGCAGATCTCCCTCACCTACGCACCGGCCTACTGCTTCGCCAACGCCTGGGGAACCCCCAACCTGTCGACCAAGCCCTGCGACTCCGCCGCCCCCGGCCAGCGCTGGGCGGTCTTCAACGACCAGATCAGCCTCGCCGCCGCCTGACCGCACCACCGAGGGCCCGCCGAGTCCGGCGGGCCCGCCCGGCGGCGCCCGTGACCAACCCGGTGATGAATCGTTTATCCAGACGTCGCGTCATGCACGACCGCTCCCCCCTTGCGGTGACGGCGACTCCTGGCCCCGGGACGCCCCCCGTCCCGGGGCCCTTCCACGAGACGTCCCGGGCGGCGACCGACAGGGACCCTCGCGCACACCCGTACCGGCGGGGAATGTGACACTCGGGGCGTGAGCACATTCCGCGAGTCGTACGAGTCGTCCCCGGCCGGCGAAGGCCCGTACGCCTGCCCCTGCTGCGGGCTCCCGACCCTGGCAGACCGCGTCCAGTGGGAGATCTGCCACGAATGCGGATGGGAGGACGACGGCCAGGACGACGCCGACGCCGACGAGGTGCGGGGCGGTCCCAACGGACCCGACAGCCTCACCACCGCGCGCCTCCGCTACGCGCACTACGCCGCGACCACCAGAGCGAGTGACCCGAGGTCCCTGGCCAACGGCGGTCACGGACGCTGGCGAGAAGCCTGCCTCGAACACCGCCGCTCCCGTGGCCTGCCGGACCGCTTCGTTCCCCTCACACCCCCGTAGCCGCGCCGGGTTCCGCTCCCCGAAGCTCGGCAACGTCCGCGTCAACGAATGATCTTCTCCCCATCGAATCGGAACGCTCCTGGGGGTGAATCCGTCGCCGCTCCCGTGAGATGGGTGGATGTGGCCGGCAGGGTGGGGCGAGTGGGCGAGTGGTGGGCAGGTCGGCTCGGTGCCGGTCGGGCCGAAGGCCGCTGTGCTCGATCGGTGGGGTGGCGGGGCGACCTGTCGTAGAGAGCGTGGGGCGTTCGTGGCTCGGTGGATCCTGGTGTGTCTGATCCTGGCGTTGTGCGGGTCGGCCGCGTTGATGGTGCGGCAGGGATGCATGGGCGAGATGTTCGCGCTGTCGTACCGCATCGGCGTGTTCACGACGCTCTTCGGCCTGGCCGTGGTGGCGCCCGAGACCGCCGGCGCCCTGGCGGACGCGTTGACGTAGGCCCGGCGCGGAGCCCGAGGTGCCACCGGCGAGTGCCCGGCCCCGGCGCACGGGAACCGATGCTCGCGGCCGCGCGGCCCCGCGGCCCGCCCGCGCGGGTTCGGGCCGCGACACGAGTCGTGCGTACGGACCCCTCGGACGGGCGCCCGTCTCGGGACGGCCCGCCACCCCGACGCCTTTGAGGACATCACACGTCCGCGATGCGGAGCATCCTGAAGGCATGACGACCGACCTTCCCGCCCGGATGCTGCGCCTGCTGTCCCTGCTGCAGACCCGACGCGAGTGGTCCGGCGCCGAGCTGGCCGAACGCCTCGGCGTCACCACCCGCACCGTCCGCCGTGACATCGACCGCCTCCGCGGCCTCGACTACCCGGTCGAGGGCACCACCGGTCACGCGGGCGGCTACCGCCTGGCAGCCGGCGCCGCGATGCCCCCGCTGATCCTGGACGACGACGAGGCCACGGCCACCGCGGTCGCGCTGCGCACCGCCGCCGGACAGCTCACCGGCATGGAGGAGACCACGCTGCGCGCCCTGGCCAAACTCGAACAGGTCCTGCCCGCCCGTCTGCGCACCCAGGTCGCGGCCCTGCAGCAGTCCACCGCCACCATCGAGTGGGAGCGCCGGGGCCCGCGTATCGACGCGGCCGTCCTGACCGTGCTGGCCGCCGCCTGCCGTGACCGGGAGACCGTCACCTTCGCGTACACGACCCGTGCCGGCAGGGGCGGCGACCGCAGGGTCGACCCCCACCACTTGGTCGCCTCAGGCGGCCTCTGGTACCTGCTGGCCCACGACCACGGCCGCGACGGCTGGCGCGTCTACCGCCTCGACCGCATCACCGCCCTCACCCCGACCCGTCACCGCTTCACCCCCCGCCCCGTGCCCGGCACGGACCCGGCCGCCTACGTCGCCGGGAAACTCGCCTCCGCGCCCGTCCGCCACCGGGCCATCGCCACCGTCGACGAGCCGGCCGAATCGCTGAGGGCCCGCACCCGCGGCCTCGCCACCCGCATTCGGCCGTCGAGCCCCGGCTCCTGCGCCGTGGACTGCTCCGACGACAGCCTTTCCGGTGTCGCCCGTACCCTCGCCGGCCTCGACGCCGACTACACCCTGGACGCCGACGAGGACGTCCGCGACCACCTGCGCACCCTGGCGCGGCGCGCCCTGTCCGCAGCCGGGTAAAGAACACGCCTTCCACGCTGCGCCTTGAGGACGAGGCGGTCCCCAAGCGGGGTCATCGACCTGGCCCCCTCGCCGCCGCACGCGGCCTGGAGATGGACACCCAGTTCCACACCGTGCGCGGCCTCGCGCTCGGCGGTCGCTTCGGAGCCAAGACCGTCCGCTGACCGCACGCGCCGGTGGGCGGTCCGGGGGAGCCTCACGCCGTGCGGCGCTGTCCGGTATCCGCCGTTCCGCCGGAAAACGAAATCCGCCGGCCGGTGAGCGACGTTCTGCCTCCTGGCAGGGCTGAGGCGTCGTCGTCGCGGGGGTAGGTTGGAGGTATCCGTTGGCGATACCCGTGCCGCCGTGTCCTCCTCGTAGGGGGGTGCCTCGGGTACGGACCTCTCCGATAGCACGGCCTTCGAAGGCCGCGCACTTCTTCCCCGCGACTGCCGGGGGAGGGAGGGTGTCCGACCGATCAGGGCGGTAGCCATGAGTACCCGACCCACCCGTACCCACGTGTCCACTGTGGTGGCAGGGCGGTGCAGGCCCAGCGTGGAGATCGACACCATCGCGGGCGTGGAATGCGCCGATCCCAACGAACCCCCGTTCACGGTGTTGCTGCGGGCGCGCGGCGAGTTCGACATGGACACCGTCCACCTCCTGACCGACGCCTTCGCCGCGGTCATGGTCGAGCGGACGATCCTGGACGTCACCGGGGTCACCTTCGCCGACTCCATGCTCCTCAACGCCCTGCTCGGCGTGCGCGCCCGTCACCACCTGGTGCTGGCCGGCCCGCTGCCGGCGCAATTGGAGAAGCTGCTCACGCTCACCGGCACCCGCGATCTGTTCACGATCGCGCCCGATGTCGCGACGGCTTACCGTGCGTAGCGGCTTCGGTAGGCCACGGCCGGACCCGGTGGAGGTCCTCGCCGAGATCGAACGGGTCGTCGAAGAGGCGCGCGCCCAACTGGGGCAGCACCTGTGGGAACCCACGCCCACCGACGTGGCACTGGCGCGGCGGACGGCCACCGCTCTGGACGCGGCCGTCGGCCCCGCACACCGTCAACGGCACCTGGAGCGGATCACCCGCCTCGAAGCGCTCCGCGAGGCCCTGGCGGCCCTGGCCGTGACCACGGCCCGCACCCACGGGCACCTGGCCTGGTTCCTCGCCCGGTGCAGCAGCGCGCTCACCCCGGTCCTGCACTGGCGCGCGCTGCCGGCCCCGGGCGGGCAGGCCTTCGGCGCGCGGTTGCCCACCACGGGGGAACTCGAGGACGCCGAGGAGGCGGTGCGGGCGCCGGCCCGGGTGCTCGCCCGGACGGGCGCGGAGCGGGACCGGGCGTCAGGGCCCGGGCGCGCGCACGACGGCCGTCGGCCGATCCCGGTGGCGGTCAGGGACAGGGACGACGCGCCCACCGCCCCCGAGGCGCCGTAGAGCCGTACTCCGTCGCGTCAGTGGCTGGTGAGTTCGCCGCTGAGCTTGCCGTGGAGCTCGGCGCTGGGGTCGTTCAGGCCGATGATCTCCACGCTCTTGCCGCGCTGGGCGTACCTGTTCTCGATGGCGTCCAGGGTGGCGACCGAGGAGGCGTCCCAGATGTGTGCGGCGGAGAGGTCGATGACGACCTGGTCGGGGTCGCCGGCGTAGTCGAACCGGCCGACGAGGTCGTTGGAGGAGGCGAAGAACAGCGCGCCCGTCACGGAGTACACCACCGTGCCGCCGTCGAGGTCGGTGACCGCGGTGACGTCGGCGAGGTGGGCGACGCGCCTGGCGAAGATGACCATCGCGGTGACGGAACCGACGACGACGCCGATGGCGAGGTTGTCGGTGGCGACCACGCAGATCACGGTGATGACCATGACGGCGATCTCACCGGCCGGCATGCGCTTCAACGTCTTGGGGGCGATGGAGTGCCAGTCGAACGTCGCGAAGGACACCATGACCATGACGGCGACGAGGGCGGCCATGGGGATCTCGGAGACGACCGGGCCGAAGACGATGCACAGCACCATCAGGAACGCGCCCGCGAGGAAGGTGGACAGGCGGGTTCGGGCGCCGGAGACCTTCACGTTGATCATGGTCTGGCCGATCATGGCGCAGCCGCCCATGCCGCCGAAGAAGCCGGTGACGATGTTGGCGATGCCCTGGCCGACCGACTCGCGCGTCTTGGAGGAGTGGGTGTCGGTGATCTCGTCGACCAGCTTGGCCGTCATCAGGGATTCCATGAGGCCGACCAGGGCCATCGCGAAGGCGTAGGGGGCGATGGTGGTCAGGGTGTGCATCGTGAACGGCACGTCCGGCAGGCCCGGGACGGGGAGGGAGGACGGCAGGTCGCCCTTGTCGCCGACGGTGGGCACGGCGATCGCGGCGGCGACGGTGATGACGGTCAGGATGACGATGGAGACCAGCGGCGCCGGGATCACGGTGGTGACCCTGGGGAAGAACACCATCAGCGCGAGACCGCCGATGGTCAGCGGGTACACGGCCCACGGGACGGCGGTCATCTCGGGCACCTGGGTCATGAAGATCAGGATGGCGAGGGAGTTCACGAAGCCGACCATCACCGAGCGCGGGACGAACCTCATCAGCCTGGCGACACCGAGGGTGCCCAGCACGACCTGGATGACGCCGGCCAGGATGACCGCGGCGACGAGGTGGCCGAAACCGCACTCACGGTTGAGCGGCGCGATCACCAGGGCGACGGCGCCGGTGGCTGCGGAGATCATCGCCCGCCGGCCGCCGACGACGGAGATGACCACGGCCATGGTGAACGAGGCGAACAGGCCGACCGCGGGGTCGACACCGGCGATGATGGAGAAGGAGATCGCCTCGGGGATCAGCGCGAGCGCGACGACGAGGCCGGCCAGGACCTCGGTGCGCCAGACCTTCGGGTCGTTCAGCCAGTCCGGGCGCAGGCCGCGCGGTCGCGTGGTCGGGGACACAACGGGAGAGGACAAGGAAGCGGGTACCTGTCGTGCTCGGGCACACCTTGCCCAGGGCAGGTCGGGGCGTGCGGGAGAACGCGGGAGGCCGGGTCGGCGCCCCGCGGACGGCCCGCGGCGCGGCGGGCCGGACGTCGAAGAACGGGACGGAGCCGGGCCGCGCGACGCGCGGGAGGACGGCTCACATCAGGAGGAGGCGAAGCGTCACGGCGGGCAGGCGGCGGCGATCGGCGTCGTGGGCTCGCGCACGCTCTCTCCTGCGGGAATCGGATCTTCGCCGGGGGCACCGTCGGCCCCGACACGGCGGTGGTGGTGCACCATTGACCGCCCTCGCCATCGGCAACTCTACCCGGGCCGCCACCGAGCCGGTCGACGCACCCCGTGTCCAGCCGGCCCGCGCCGAGGACTTCGACGAAACGCTCCGCACGCGCCCGCACCTGGCGGCGCCGGCCGGGTCCTGCCCCGCGGCGACCCGCCGTCCGCCGACTGTCCGGCCTCGCCCCTGCCGGCGGTGGGGCGCGATCCTCACGATCGCCGGGGCCGTCCTCGCCATTCCCCGGACGGCTCCCACTGCGCTCGAGGCGTGGGCCAGGAGATCGTCTTCCGGTCGCGTCGGGGCGGGTTTCCGGACGAATGATCAACAGCGTCGGCAGCCGACGGTCACCCCGTGCGTACCGTGCGTCGTGTTCGGGCGGGGTCCGCCGCCCGTTCCGGGACCGACGCGAGGAGACCGACGTGACCGACACCGCCAAGCCCCAGGAAGACGACCAGAACCTCTGGCGGGCCCTGTACACGCCCGCCGGCGGCTGGAGCCCGGCCGTGACCTTCGCCGACCACCTGAGCTTCGCCGCCCCCGTGCTCGCCGAGGTCGACGGCACGATCCACTGCGTCCACCGCGGCGCCCGGGAGGAAGGCGACGGCGAGAAGGTCCTGCCCGTGCGGTGGACCTCCTTCACACCCGCCTCCATACGGCCGTACGAGACCGCGCTCGACGAGGCCGCCGCCAAGCCGCTGCCCAAGGAGGCCACCGAGGAGCAGGCGGCCGCCTGGCAGAAGGAGGTCCAGGACGCGGCCGACGCGCTGGAGCGGGCGCGCAAGTGGACGCCCGACGCCTACATCCACGGCGTGGAGAGCGCCGAGACCCCCACCCTCGTCAACGACGACGGCACCCTGCGCATGGTCTTCACCGGCACCGGCGGGTACTACACCCACGGCAAGCCGCAGCTGTTCGAGACCGAACTCGGCCTGGTGGACGGCCGGCCCCGCTGGAGCCGCCCCAAGCAGATCACCCACCACGGCTCCGCCCTCGCTCCGGCTCTGGCCGTCCTCGACGGCAAGGTCCACCTCGTGTACGTGGACCTGTACGCGGACCGGCTCGTCCACCTGGTCCGGAACGCTGAAGGGCGGTGGACCCACGTCCTGGACGAGGAGGGGAAGGCACCGCAAACCCCTCGCGTCGACTCCGCGCGGCTGCGTCGGGAGTGGCAGGAGTCCAAGGACGGCATGCGGGCCAACCTGTCGCTGGCCGCCCACGACGGGAAGCTGCACCTGGTCCGCAACGGCTTCGGGCTGCTCTTCCCCGCCGTGTTCGACGGCAGGACCTGGACGGACGGCAAGCCCCTGCCCGGACCCGTACCGGTCGAGGAGGGCAAGGGGATCGACGCCGCCCTCTCGTACCGCACCGCGGCACTGGCCTCCTTCGACGGCAAGCTGCACGCCGTCTACCCCTCCGCGCGGACCGACGCGGGCGACGCCCTGCGCCACTGCACGTGGACCGAGGAAGGCGGCTGGACCCGGCCCGTCGTGCTGGAGGGCCACGACTCCAACAACACCCCGGCCCTGCTCGGCTTCGAGGAGGGGCCGGCCGAGGGAGCCCGCCAGGCCCTCCTCCTCGTCCACCGGGGCATCGACCGGTACGTGCCGCCCGCCCCGCCGGTCCCGCCGGCGCCGCCGAGCATCGCGGACGTGGTCAGCCGGGGCGCGACCGTAACCGGCGGGACGGTAACCGACCACGGCAGGGGTGCCTGGAGCCGCCTGCGCCACGACGTCGCCCTGACGCCGGCCACCCTCAAGGACGGCAGGAAGGCCGTCATCGCCACCTGGGACGCGGTGGCCGAGTACTACTGGGGCTGGTGGTGGTACCGCGACGGCGGCACCCGCTTCTCGACGGTCCGGGTCGGCGGCGGCACGCTGTGGATCAAGAAGCCGTCGGACAAGAACTTCCTGAAGTACGCCGACTTCGGCGGCGGGGCCTTCTCGAACGGACACCTCCGGGTGGACGTGCTGATCACCGACCTGGAGCCGGGGACGTACGAGATCTCGCTCAGCAGCTCCAACAGCAAGAAGACGGGCGGCTACTGGTGGGACGAGCACCTCTTCAACGGGCGGACCGACCGTGAGTACTGGACCGAGTTCGACCTGAGCCGCTGCACCGCGACCGTCACGATCTGACGGAGCCGCGCCGTCCGGCCCGGGGCCCATCGCCCCGGGCCCACCCGGTCCGAAGGTGTGCAGGTCAGGGGGCAGCGGTGAACCGTGCTCTCGCGCGTCCGTACCCCACGGAGCCAACCAACCGGCCCTGCCCGTGTTCGTCGACCCGCATCACGCCCAGCATGCCCTGCGCGCCCTGCTCACGCGTAGGAAGCCACACCCGTCCCACGGGCTCCTGCTTCTGCCGTCTGACGGCTCTGATCCCGACCACGAGGCCGGGCGCCGGCGTCCGGGGCCCGGCGGCGAGAGCCGACTCCCGGATCTTCCCCGGCCCGCCGATGGTCGCCCCAGCCCGTGCTCGTCCCGCCGGAGCCAACCGCCCCCGCCGATCTCCTGGCCGCGCGACCGCGCACCGACGCCCACGTGCAGGAGGTCGCCGTCCGGCCCATTGGCGGGATCACGGCATGAAACGGCACGGCGCGGGCAGGTGCTGCCCCAGACGGGTCGGTGCGGTTCCCGGCGAATGACCCAGTGTGTGAGGGCGGTGGTAGGGATGAGCGTGCGAATGTCCACCGCGTCCGGCCTCTTGCAGCCCACAGAGCTACTGGACATCGCCTACGATGCCGGCTGGGACTACCCGAACTGGCGGGCGCGGCTTGCCGATGCGGAAGGTGAGAGTCGGTGGATTCGGCTGTTCCGCGCCGACGGTGTCAGCGTCTGGGCCCTCAGCTGGAGTAGCCTGCCTCCGGGTTGCGCCTACCTGGACCACGAGGGAGTGCGGGGAGCCGTGTTCGTGGCTCGAGGAGCCCTCACGCACGAGCGGGCCCGCCTCGGATGCGCACCACACCCCGAGGAAGTAGGTGCCGGCCAGGGTTTCTGCTTCGACGAGACCTTCTACCACCGCATGCACCCGGTAGGCGACGCCGGTCCCACCGTCACGGTGCACGTGTTCGCACGGGCTGATCTGGTTGGCGGGGGCAATTCCGTGCAGGACGATCCCGTACTCGGTTTCGGTCTTCCGTGAGGCCTGCGCCGAACGGCCGTGAGTTCCTCGGGTCGGTGCCACCGACCCGGTGGGAGATCGTCTTCGTATGGCGGATCGCGCCGAAAGAAGGACAATCCCATGAGCAAGCCGCAGAGCCAGTACCCCAGTTGCGGCAACTATGACACTTCAGCAGCCTTGCCCGCCCCGGATCGGCATCTGGAGACCATCGCTGCCCCGGAGGGAGCCCGCGAACGGGTCAACCGGAGGTGGGGTGAGATCCTCCAGGAGACCCGGGTCGCCCAGACCGGTGGTCAGATTCTGTTCGGGCTGCTGCTGAGCATCGCCTTCACGGCCCGGTTCGAGAGCCTGTCCGCCTTCGGGCAGGGCTTGTACATCGTCACCGTGGTGCTGGGAGCCTCCTCGACGGCCGCGCTGATCGCGCCCGTATCCATCCACCGGTGCCTGCGCGGCCTGCGTCTGAAGCACGAAGTGGTGGAGGCCGCGGGCCGCATGATGGCCTACGGGATCGTTTTGTTGGCGCTGACCATCGCCTGCACCCTGCTGCTCATCCTCACCATCGTTCTCCCCGGCCCCTCGGCCTTCCTGATCGTCGCGAGCGTCATGTTTTGGTTCATGCTGTGTTGGTACGTTCTGCCCCTGCGGCTGCGCCACAGAGCCGGACGGCGCTCCGCTGACCGGGGCTGAAGGGCCAGCCTCCGGCTTCTCCGCGGTGGGGCGGGCTCACGCAGAGGCGGGGAAACGCTCCCAGACACGGTGGGCCGCGAGCAGTTCCATGAGCAAGCGCATTCCATGGGCGCACGGTGACCACGACGCGCGGTTCGCCGACGGAGATCCCTGCGGCCTCGAAGAGGTCGCCGGCTCGGCCCAGGCCGACGAGAGCCTTGCCGTGTTGATAGGTCCCCGTGAGGAGAGCGAGGACTCGGGGGTCGCCGACGGGCGGCTTGGTTGCTCCGGCCTTGGCGTCACGCGCTCCGTATGCGTCGGCTCCCGCTCCCGGGAAGCCGGCGAAGACCAGGGCGTCGGATGCGACGGAGCGGGCGGTGGCGAGGCAGCCCAACCTCCTGTGGGGGCCAGGGCGGCTATCCGTCTCTTGGCGACAGAAGCGGAGCCGGGCCGGGCTCCGGGTCAGGGTGCTGGAGCGAGTACGGCGTCTGGGGGCAGGCGCCTGCGCACCAGGTCTTCGGCGAGGTCGGCGGGCCGCTGGTGATGGACGGCCGCGTACGCTCTCAGCCGCTTTCCGGCTTCGGCAGGGGTGATGTGGGCGGACGCGGCGAGCATGCCCGTGGCGATGTCCATCACGCCCTTGGCCGAAAGAGCCGCCTGGGTGCGGGTGACGATGTCATAGGGCCGTAGTGGTTCGCGGCTCCATGTCAGTGCGGAGGTCGTCGCCGTGCCGGCCAGTGCTTGTAGGAGACGGGAGTCTTCCGGTGAACAGGACGTGGGGGTGCGGGCCAGGAGGTTGAGGGAACCGATGTTCTGGTCGCGCAAGCGCAAGGGAAAGCAGTGGGCGGCCGAGAAGCCGGCGGCGAGGGCCAGGGGAGTGAAGACGGGCCAACGGTCTTCGCTCGCGGTGAGGTCGTCGGCGTGGATGGGCTGCCCGGTGTTGTAGGAGTCGATGCACGGGCCTTCGTATACCTGGGCCTGGAACATCTCGGCCAGCTCGACCCGTTCCTCGGTGACGACCGCCGATTGCAGGCGGCCGCGCGCGTTGGCGAGCATGATGCCGGCCGCGTCCATGCTGGTCAGGCGTACACAGTGGTCGACCAGGCGGCGCAGCAGAGTGAGGGGGTCCACGTCGTCGGCGACGGTATCGGTGAGGCTGACGAACGCCTCGGTGATCGCCTGTTCGCGGTTCATGTCTGTCACCGTCTTCTCTGCTTCGGTCAAGCTGTGCGGCGTGAGCCTAGTCATCGAACCTGACCCTCCCGGCCAAGACATCACGCGCCGCTTGCGTGACGCTCTGTCCCTGGGCGAAGGCACGGGCCCGCAGTCGCGCAAGGGCTTGTGGGGCGTCCAAATCCAGGAACACCATGATCATGCCGGTCGCCTGGTGGACCTCCTCATGGTCGTGTTCCGCCGCGCCCAGCCAGGAAGCGTTCTCGCCCGCCGGCTCCTGCGCCTCCAGGGCGAGCAGCGCGGTGGTGATCGCGTCGGCTGCCGGGAAGGCGAAGGAGCGGTCCCGCTCGGAGAGCGGGCCTACCCGGTCTCGGTAGAGGTCCAGCGTTCCCACCGCCAGACCTGCCGAGCTCAGGGGGATGGAGAACACCGCGCGAACGCCGAGCGCGACGGCCTGCTGGGCGAAGACCGGCCAGCGGCGCGCGTCCTTGCCGCCCGTCAGGTCTGCCGCCAGGACCGGCGCTGTGAGTGCCAGGGCGCTGCGGCATGGACCGTCGCCGAGTGTGTACTGGGCTTCGGCGAGCTTGCCCGCCACCGGATCGCTGGACCACCACAGTGTCTGGCTGTCGTTGTCCCCGCTCAATGACACGGACGCGCCCGTGACGTCCAGCAGGTCCACGCACGCCCGGCACAGCGCTGCGGGGGTGTCGATCCCCGCGATGTCCGCCATGCACTCCGCGAGGACCTGCGACAGCCGCTTGAGGTCCTCCGAGCCGAACGGCGCACCCGCGCCCTCAGGGAAGGCCGAGTCCCCCACGGCACACCACCTCCCGCGTCAGGGCCTTACCACCATTCTCACCCATCCCCCCGGCAGGACGAGTTCCGACACCGCGGCGCCACGTTCAGAAGCAGGGGTGTGCGGGGTGACGAGCCTGCCGAATGCCCGCCGCCTGGCCCACCAGTGCCCGTACTCCAAGGAGGCGGCGCAGCTTCCGAGCCGGTGCTGTCTCCTCGTCTCCTGGACCGGTGGTGCCGCCTGAGGCGCAGCCGGCCGGTGCGGCGCGCAACGCCGGTGCGGCATGCCTTGTCCCTCCCGCCGAATGGCCGGAGGGCGCCAGGGCCACCACGATGATCTGCTGTGTGGCGGCCCACGCGTCGACTGCGGCCAGGGCGTCTTCGGGCACGGGGTACGGAGCGCAGTCGAGGTCCAGGACCGCCGAAGCCACGTCGGCGCGGATCCCCGTCAGCAAATGTACGAGGCGCTCCTGGCAGGCCGCGCCGCCGGCGCGATCTCTCGTCGCGCACAGCGTCACCACCGCCACTGAACCGTAGAGGTGCACCCGTACCGCGTAGGACGTCACAGCGGGCTCCCCCTCATGCGGGGTCCCAGCCTTATAACGGAAGGCAGCCACGGCTGCGCGGAACACGGCCGGCCTGGCGCGTGTTCATGTCCGGCGATCAAAGCGCATGCCGCTGCTGGTGTCCGCACACGGCGGCGAAGCCTCAAGCGACGGAACCAGAACGGCCCATCTCCTCCACCATCCCACACCTACCCCCGACGCGAACTCCGCCATGATGGACTGCCGCCTGCCCATCGGCCCTGTCCATGAGGGAGCCCTCACAATATGCGTAGCCCGGCCGAGTCGAGCGCGACGTGCGTGGCGCGCTTGGGCCGCCGCCGGTGGCAGGACCCTGTCCGCGAATTCGTGCGATTTGGTCCCGGAGGGACGCCTGCCACCGCGGCCCTACGGTCTTTCGGCGTATCGGATCCACGGTTAAGGCGCTGCGCGGTTTGCGCTTCGGCGCCGGTTGCTTGTTGATGGTCCTGGCTTTGCGGGTGGTGGTCGTCTTGGTCGTACTCTGGGTGCGGAGGTCGCAGGTCGCTGCGGTTTCGGCGCGGGTGGCTTTGGCCTCGCTGACCGTTTCCGGAGCATGGCCATGAGGTCGACGACCTCGCCGGGTCCAGTTTCGGGCTCCTCGGCAGCCGGCGGTCGGGGCGCCGGGGCCTTGGCCGCGATGACCTCTTCCAACGCAGCCCGGTCCTCGTCGCGCATCTCGCCCAACTCCAGACCGGTGAGGATGTCGGCCAGGCGGTGCGGATCTGTCGCAGGGAGACCGCGGGGCTCGGTGGCCGGGAACATGTTGATCGGGATGATGACCTTCCCTAAACCAGGGCCCTTCTTCCGGTGGGAACGCGGGCGCTGCCCCGCCCGCGTTCCGCACCCCGGGCCTTGCCCAGGCGCCATGCGTCAGGGCGCCATTTAATGGATGTATGCGACGCAACGGCAAGCGCAGGGCGCTGGCATTGGCCGCCGGCCTCGCTCTGGCGGCAGGTACCGGTGCCGCCGCACCGTCGCCGAGCCCTGGCGGCTTCGACGTGTCCAGGGCCCTGGGCGCCCTGGAAACGCAGGTGCGGGACGGTATACGGCGCACCGGGGTGCCGGGTGTCGCGGTGGCCGTGGTCCACGACGACAAGGTCGTCTACCTCAAGGGGTTCGGTGTCCGCAGCACCGAAGCCCCGGACGAGAAGGTCGGCCCGGACACCGTCTTCCAGCTCGCCTCGGTCTCGAAACCTGTGGCCACCACCGTCCTGGCGCAGGCCCTGGGCGCCGACGGCTTCGACGACCCGCTCAAGGGGATCACGGTCAAGGACCCCTGGGTCAGTTCGCACCTTACGGCGGCCGACCTGCTCTCGCACCGCTCGGGTCTGCCCGACCACTCCGGAGACCTGCTCGAGGACCTGGGCTACGACCAGTCGTACATCCTGTCCCACCTGCGCTACGAGCCCCTCGGCCCGTTCCGCACCAGCTACGCGTACACCAACTTCGGCTTCACCGCGGCCGCCGAGGCCGTCGCCAAGGCCAAGGGCGTGCCCTGGGACAAGCTCTCCGACGACCTGCTCTACAAGCCCGCCGGGATGGCCCACACCAGCAGCCGCTTCAGCGACTACGAGAAGGCGGCCGACCGCGCCCTCACCCACGTCAAGGCCGACGACGGCACCTGGAAGCCCCTCTACACCCGCGACGCCGACGCGCAGACCGCGGCCGGCGGTGTCAGCTCCAACGCTCGGGACATGGCCCGCTGGCTGCGCCTCCAAACGGGCGGCGGAAAGATCGACGGCAAGCAGGTCATCGACAGCGCCGGCCTGGCCGAGACCCACGTCCCGCACAGCATCAGCCAGGCCGCCGCCGCACCGAACACCCAGCCCGGTTACTACGGCCTGGGCTGGAACGTGCGCTACGACGACCAGGGTCGACTGCGCCTGAGCCACTCCGGTGCCTTCGCACTCGGCGCCAACACCAACGTCACCCTGGTCCCCGCCGAGAAGCTCGCCATCGTGGTGCTGACCAACGGCGCCCCCACCGGCCTCCCCGACACCATCGCCCTCGACTTCTTCGACACCGCCGAGCACGGCGAGCCCACCCGAGACTGGCTGCCCGTGGTGGCCAAGGCGTACGCGGAGCAGCTCAACGAGGGCGGCTCGGACACGGACTACGCCAAGCCGCCCGCCGACCCCAGGCCGGCCCGCTCCGACAGTGCGTACACCGGTACGTACACCAACCCGTTCTACGGGCGGGCCGCCGTCACCGCCGCCCCGGACGGCGGACTGGTCCTGCACCTGGGACCGAAGCCGCAGAACTACCCGCTCACCCACTACGACGGCAACACCTTCAGCTTCGAGACCGCCGGCGAGAACGCGGTCGGACGCACCGGGGTGACCTTCGTCGACGGCCGGATGCGGGTGGAATACCTGGACACCAACGGGCTGGGCACCTTCGAGAAGACCGGCTAGCGCACGGCCGGATCGCGTCCTTGCGGACGAGGCCGGGGGACAGGAGGATCCCTTCGACCTGACAGGTGCGTCGGAAGAGGGGGCAGCGATGGGGCTGTGGAGGTTACTCGGAAGGGCCGGGCTGGTGATGGCCCTGGCCGGGGCCGGGACGGCCGTGAGCGGGGTGGCGGAAGCCGTTCCCGAGGCGCCGCACTTGGTGGTGAAGCGGACGAACGGACTGCTCGACGGGGACGTCGTCGAGTTCACGGTCAAGGGCGGCCCGCCCAAGGCGTACGTGTGGGTCGAGATGTGCGCGCCGGACACGGTGGCGGGGGCCTGCGACGAGGACACCAGGCGACAGTTCCGGGTCCTGCCGGACGGTACCCTGCGGCCGTCACCGAAGAAGCTCTACGCCCAGGTCGCCACGGGCGCCGGCACCTTCGACTGCCGTACCGCCACCCCCGCGAACCCGTGCCGGCTGGCTCTGACGGACAACACCGGCGCCGTCCTCACCACCGTCCCGCTGGGCTTCCGGCCGCGCGGCGAACTGGAGGCCGCCCCCACCGTCCGCGTCGACCCGTCCCGGGAGTTGGTGGACGGCCAGTCGGTACGGGTCACGGGCCGCGGGTACGAGCCGCAGTACCACTCGGTGGTCATGGAGTGCCTCGCGGGCTCCACGGAATACGCGGACTGCCGCACCCGGGGCCGCCCGCCGGCCACCACCGACCAGGGGCGGCTGGACGAGACGATCGAGGTCTCGACGACGTTCACCACCAACGTCGGGCGCACGATCGACTGCCGGGTCGCGCCGGGCTGCGAGGTGGTCGTCTTCGGCACCCGCGTCCGAGGCCCGCACTCGGTATCGCACCCCCTGACCTTCGCCCCGGTCGAAGCCCCAGCCGGCGGCTGACGGCGCGGAAGACCGCGGAACCCGAGGAACGCGGCACCCGGAGACGGAGCCGGCCCACGCACCGCGAGCCGGCCGCTCCCGCTCCGGCCCGCGGCCTCGGGTGCTCAGGCCCGGCCGCGCGAGCGGTCGGGCCCCTCGAAGTGTGCGTTCCCGTACGCCTCGTGGTCTGCTTGCAGCGACCCGGTCTCCTTCACGATCTCCCCCGTACGGCCTCGGCGCGCGCGTCGTCGGTGCGCGGAATCCGGGTGCGACGAAAACCCGGTGCGACCAACCTCCCCCGTCCGGCACGATGGACCCCATGACCATGTACCGAAAGGCCGATGCCGCGTAGACGGCCGCGCGCGTCGCGCGCCGCACGACCGCTGTCCCGCGTCTGGGGACCGCCCCCGCCGCACCGGATCCACGGACTCTCCGCCGGGGCGAGCCGTGCCGTCCACCTGGTCGAGCACCTGGGAGACAGCCACCACCTCCACCTCGGGGCCACGGACCGGGCCCTGCGCCGGTACCGCGAGTTCCTGAGCCGGCCGGGCAAACGCCCGCTGTACCCGCAGGAAGCGTTCTGTTCGTGTCCCGGGTGCTCCTTCGACGACGTCAGGCACGCGCGCGACGTGCTGGAGGAGGCCCTGGAGAGGCTGCCGGTACGAGCCCGCGCCGAGCTGCGCCGGTTGGTGGAGCCCCTGGACGCGGCGTTCCTGCGCCGGACCCTCCCCGACCCGTTCGCGTACCGACGCGCGTGGCGCACCGAGTTCTGGTGGTACCGACGACTGTCCGACCGGTCGGATTGGGGGTGACGGGGCCCCGGGCACGCCGACGGCGCGCCCTCGTCCCAGCAGGTGATGTCCGGCGGATCACGGCCGGGCCCCCGCCCGGCCGTGATGCGCCACCCCAGGGACGAACCTGCCGAACTCCGGGGCCTGCCGGCGTGGCTTCCCCCTCGCTCGCCTTCAACGGACAGGCACACCAGCGGGCGTCATCGCATCCGCGATGAACTCACCCGCGTCCCGAACTCCGAGGGTGCCCGTTTCGAACGGTGGCGACCACAGGCCGTCCATCCGGTCGCGCGCCGCGCACGCCCCGGGCCGGCCGAGTGTCAGCTCGGGCGCTCGTAGTTGGTCAGGACGCAGCCCTCGACCTGGGCCTTCTCCAGCCGGTGGCCGGCCGGAGCGGTGAAACCGGTCTCGCAGTTCAGGTACAGGAACTGGAGCTGGTACAGCCCTCGGCGGACGTTCGCGTTGTTGGTCTCCACGGCGATGTTCGTGCCGACCAGCAGCCTGCTCGCCGTGGCCTTCAGGCGACCGTCGTCCTTCAGGTCGGCCAGCTGCGCCGCCTTGGCCTTCGTCTGGAGGGTCTTCATGTCGGAGACGGTGTCCAGCCAGCTCAGGTTGTGCGCGCGCTGCTCCCCGCCGAGCCGGCCGCAGACCGCTCGCTGCTTGACGCCCCAAGCGCTCGGGGGGCCGTCGACGACCGGCATGTAGTCGATCGACTGCACCTGCTCGTCGGTGACCTCCATGCTCGTGCAGTCGACCGTCTGCGGGCTGACGAGCTTTCGCAGCTCGGCGATGCTGCCGGCGCTCGGCAGGCCCGGGCTGCCGATGGACGGCTGACTCGGCTTCGCGGCCCCCTCGGTGGAGGGGTCGCGTACCGCCCCGCGGTGAGGGCTGCCCTGGCCGTCGGGGCTGTTGACGTAGTCGGTGAGGAAGCAGCCCTCGACCAGGGCCTTCTCCTTCTTGAACCCTTCCGGGACGAAGACGTCGGGGTTACAGCTCAGGATGCGCAGGTCGGAGTTGGGCGGATCGACCAGGGACACGGCGGTGGCGGTCTCGAGCGCGGTCAGGGCGAAGGTCTTGCCCACGACCGTGCGGCCGGCGAGGTCGGTGTCGTACCGGCCCTCGGCGAGCAGCTTCGCGGTGTTGTCCTTCGCGGCCTGCTGGAAGGCCTTCATGTCCGGGGTCAGGAAGAGGACGATCTCGCCCCGCGCCTTCTTGTCCGTGCAGACGCCGCGTTCCGTGATGCCCCAGTCCCCGGCGCCGATGAACCCGCTCAGCGGCACCCGGCTGTCGTTCGGGTCGGTGCTGAGGTTCTCGCAGGACGTGTACTGCCGTACGTGGGCCTGCGCCCCGGCCAGCGTGGTGGGCGGGGCGCCGGAGCCGGTGGCCGTGGGGGAGGCGGGGGCGGTGCCCCGAGCGCTCGCCGCGGGCGGGCCCGGCTTGGGGGAGTCCTCGCAGGCGGTGGCGAGGGTGGTGAGCGCGGCGAGGGCCGCGGTCGCGGCGGATATCCGCTGGAGGCGCATGGGTGTCTTCCGTCGGCTGGGCAGGGCACGGGGGGCGTGCCCATGCTAAGGCCACCCGTCTGGGAATCGATCTTGGCGCGGGGCGGGGCGGGGCGAGTTGACGGAGGTGACGGGGAGTGGATTGAGCCGAGGCCGATCCTTTGGAGCGGACACCCTGACAAAGGCCGGGCGCAGCATCGGACGGGTCGACTCGAGCTACGACAACGCCTTCGCCGAGTCGTTCTTCCAGGGCCTCACGTGCGAGTTGCTCCACGGGAGGCGCCGAACCTCGAAGGCGCGGACGTGGCTCGAGCTGTTGCGCCGGCTTTCGTCGGACAACCGGCGCCGTCGCCACTCCGCACGCGGCTACCTCACTCCAGCCGAGTTCGAACAACCACTGATCACGACACGCACGCTGTCACGAGCAGACGTTATGGACAGGTTTTTGTGTTGTCCGTTGCTCGGGCTGCTGCGGTCGGTGGATGGCTATGAGCCCAACTCCGGCAGCCGTTCACCCATGGCCGCCGAGCGACCCTCGGCAAGCCAGAACGCGTAGTCGCGCAGGTACTGCCGAAGGCCTTGATCCAGGTGGGCGAGGTAGGCCCGTGCGCCGGCCGCTGCGTCCTGGAGGGCTGCGACCTCGGAGGTCGCACACTCGCCGTACCCCACGCGCAGGGCCCATTCCCGGACTCTGTCGCGCTCGCGCCACCAGTCCTGGACCAGTTCAGGGGTCCAGTACGAGTCGCCGTCGCCGCCGTACGCTCCGAACGGGTCGCATTCCGCGGCACAGGTCAGCTCGTGAACATCCCCTGCCGTGATTGGCTGGCGGTAGACGAACTCGCTGCAGTACTCGTCCTCGTACGCGACGTGGTGTGGCGCGCATTGCCGCCCGGTCAGGCAGTTGTCGGTGTTGGCCGTGTAGAAGGGGCCCGGGACGCTACGCCAGTCACGACTGGCCCAACCCTCGGGTGCAGGCCCGGACCAGTCGCGGCTCACCAGGCCGCCGCGCCAAAGGGGGTGGTGCTTGCCCACCATGGCACGGGTGGTCGGTATCGGGTCCCAGTAGGTCATGCTCCGCAGGATGTCAGACGGCCGCGACATGGTGGTGTCGCGTGGCAGCCCCTGCCCGCCGCCCCGGTGCCGCTGTCTGCCGGGACGACGGCCCCGGGCGTCACGACGTCCCGGGCGTCCGGCATCAGGCTGTTGCGTCCAGGCCAGGCCAGGGCGCCGGGCCGCCGAGCGCTTTCGGGGTGCGGCGGGGCGGGGCCGGCAGCGGATCCACCGCGCGTACACCGAGATCGGTGACCGGCTGGACCTGGGACGCGTCCCGGAGCCCCCGCACCGCTCCCGCTCCCTGGTCGTGGTCCCCGTCTCCGGACCGTCACGCCTGACCAGCCAGGCCCTCACCGCTGCCCTCTCGCTCGGCGACGAGGTCCTCGCCATCACCGTCACCCATCCCGCCGACGAGGGTCGACAGGCCGCCGAAGCCTTGCGCCGAAAAGGGGAGTTGTGGAATCCCGCCGTCGCGTGCCCGAGCTCTCCTCGGGCACGCGCTCGCTCGGCCGTCCCGAATCCGCGTACGTGCGGGAGTGGGCGCGGACCCGCCCGGACGCCCAGGTCACCGTACTCATCCCGGAGACCGAACCCGCCCGCCTGTGGCAGCGGCCGCTCCTGAACCACCGCGGCTCCGTCGTCGCCCACACCGTTCGCCGCGACACCGACGCCGGCATCTGCCGATTCCGCTTCCGCATCTCGTCCGACACGTATTGACGCACCTCTGACGGCGGCTTGACGCGACCTGCGCGCCGCCGTCAAGACGGCGCCAAATCCCGCCCCTACACACGCATGTGTGGGGGAACGGGCAGTAGTTTCCTGCCTGTTGCGCCGCCGGGGTTCTCGATCACTCACATGACGGCCGAGGGGGTCCATGGAGACAGTCCCCGGCGGCGACGCTCCTCATCAGCGCCCTGAGCCCGCTTCACCAGGGGGTTGTCACACCTCCGAACCCATCCGGAAGGTCGCTTCATGCCTCCTGCCTCCGCGCAGTACATTCCTCCAGGTCTCGGGACCCCTCCGCAAACTCCGGTCAACCGGCCGTCCCGGAAACGCTCCGGCCAGGCGAACGTGCTGGATCCCGATCTCCTCACGGCCTCTGCCCGGGAGGCCGTCGGCAAGCTGCATCCGCGTCAACCGGTGCAGAAGCCGGTGCTGTTCGTTGTAGCCGCCGGATCCGCCTCGACCACGCTCTCGGCGCTCACCCCCCCGTCGGTGTCCGCCTGGGTGATCAGGGTCTGGCTGTGGTCGACCGTCCTGTTCGCCAACCTGGCCGGGGCCGCCGGCCTTGTTGTGGAACAGGTAGCGGCCCAGGAAGCCGGTGTGCCGGTCCTGTCGACGGTCAGCGTTTTCCGTATCGGTGACCGCTTTCGTGGCGGGCAATTCCCCCTCGCGCGGTCACGTTTCCCCCAGGGGACGCTGATCTCGCGCACCTGAGAGTTGTCAGCTGAGCCTACGGGGCCCACGAGCGACGAGCGGGCGGCTGTCATCCTCGGGCAGGACAACGAGAAATCGCCATGCGCCGTCCTCCACCCGGGCAAGGCCGGTGCTCATGGTGGTGTTGAAGGCGTTGAGGGCGGCCTCGGCCCCCTCGGTCAGTGAGTCGAGACCCGCGTAGTGTCTGGCGAGCTGAGAGGCAGGACCTCGGAGCCACAGGCACACTTTCGCCCCTCTACGCAAGGCGGCGAGGAGGTCGTCGCGGGTTTGTCCCGGGTCGGCGTCCTGGAGCCTGTCGTGAAGTCGCTCCTGAGCGCACGGCTTTGTCGGAGCCGCTTCGGCTTGCCGGCGGCAAGCCGGACAAGCATGCGGTTCTGCTGGTTCGAAGAGGTGCATGTAGCGGGTGACCTGCTCCTCCGGAATGCCGCAAAGTGTTCCTCTCTCGGCCATCGCGTGGTCGATGCCAGGAACGTCGATCAGCTCGCCGGCGCCGAAGCCGGCTGCCTCCCGTGCGGTCGCGAAGGACCAGCCGTCATCAGCGTCATGATTCACGCGAGCGAGCATGCCACAGCGGACTTCCCTGGTCAGCCCTGTTTCACGGCAAGGACGTTCTCGGATTGAGTGGTTCGGACACCAATGAGGACTCCGCCCGAATCGTTGGGGATAGCCATGGGCATGTCCGTGCCGGGGCGAGTGTCCTGGCCAGCGCGGAGGCGTCACCGTCCCTCGACCGGAAGCAGCGGCACTTCCTGTACTTCAACTACTCACACCCGTAGTGGCCCGTGAGTTCAGGGGAACTGAAGGCGTCTCGTCGGGAACCCGAGGGTCTGGTGCCCTGATTCCTGGGTGCGACCCCTTGGGTTGGTCGTGAACCTGCCGGGGGGCGTCTCGTGCGGGATCCGTCTCACGCTTCGTCGCGGTGAGTGAGGTGGCCGTTGGTCAGCCGCCAGTAGTGCCGGTGGTCAGTCAGTTGCCAGGTCTCGTCGGCGGTGACCGCCTGCGCGATCCATTCGTGGAGTTGCGGCAGGGCCTGCGCTCGTAGAACAGCGCGGGTGACTGCACGTTCAGTGGCATCGACGGGGTGGACGTCTATACGGAACCCGACCATGTCCGGATGGATCCCGCGGCCGTAATTGCGGGGCTTCGGAGCGACCCATGCTGCTCCCAGGACGATGGTCCCGCTGTCATGTCCGGTGAGGAATGCCAGGTCCGTGACTCGGGTCATGTAGGGGCCGAGGCACTCGTTGATGTCGGTGGTGGTCAGTGGCCAGGCACGTTGCCGGGGCAGTCTTCGCTTTCGTGTGGACATGGCAAGCAGGATGACAGATGGTCACTGTCGACTCTCGGGTATTTGTCCGGTGGGCTGCTCCGGCAACGCTCGTGCGGAGTCCGCGTAGCGCATCGCGGTCCTCTTCTCGATCCCGAAAACCTCGGCCAGGTGGAGCGGGTCAGGGCCTCTGACCATGGCCTCTGACCATGGCCTCTTCGAGCTGTCGGTCGACGCGGAGTCTCTTCAGGGTCGCTTCCTGTCGCCGCGTCGCAGCGCTGGTCCCGTAATTGCCGGCCCGAATCAACCTTCAGCACGGTCCGTTTGCGGACCAAGGGCACCCGCGGTGCCGGCTCCCGCGCCGCCGCGCTCGCGATGGCCTTCGAACTCATCGAGTCGGCCCGGACCCGCCGGCGCGCCGTGAACGCACCCCACCTGGTTGCCCTCGTGCGGGCCGGAGCCCGCTTCGAGCGCGGAATCCACGTCGAACGCTCTGAGATGATCGCGTCATGAGGCAGAGCACCGATGAACACGACCTCGCACAGGACCCAGAAACCCATCGCGTTCCGGTCTCCGGTGGCGGGTGGCTGTGGGCCGAACACCGCGGAACGGGAAGCCCGGTGGCACTGCTGCACGGCGCCGGCATGGACGCCCGCCTGTGGGACCTCGTCGTCCCCGCGTTGGCCCGTCACCACAGCGTGGTTCGCTTCGACGCCCGCGGCCTGGGCCGCTCCACGCCGCCAAAGGATCCGTTTGACGACGTGGAGGATCTGCTCGCCGTCCTGGACTACTTCGGACTGGATCAGGCTGCGCTGGTCGGGCTGAGCATGGGTGGGGAGACGGCACTGGATTTCTCCCTCGTCCACCCCGCGCGAGTCAGCGCTCTGGTCCTCGTCGGGGCCTCTGTCAGCGGCCACACATGGCCGCAGGACCCTGAATCGTCGGCCTACGCCGCAGCCCGTCGCGAGCGGGACGCCGCACGGCTGGCCGAACTGGAACTGTCGATCTGGGCGCCCCTCGGCGTCACCGCCCCGGGCGGAGAGCTGATCAAGTTGATGATCGAGGACAACGCGCAGCGGCGCATCGTCAGCGAACAACACTTCGCGGATCTGGGCCGGAACGCCGCCGCCGGCCTCGACCGGATCGCCGTGCCGACGCTCGTCATCCACGGCGACCGCGACCATTCAGAGATCGCGGTGATCGCCGACAGGCTCGTCGCCGACATCCCCGACGCCGGCGGCGACCTGGTATCCGGAGCCGACCACTACCTACCGCTACGCGCACCCGAACGCCTCACCGAACTACTGCTCGCGCATCTGGCCCGACACCGCCATCAGCAACAGTCAATCCACAACTTTTGACAACTATTCTATGACCTCACCCACTGGGCTTGAACGCCCGCCATGCCCTTCACCTCCGCTCATCCGGCGGGTGGTGAGCCGTCCCGCCGACATCGGCCGCGTACGTCGAAGCCGCCAACCGCCGGGCATGGCCGTGCCCCGACCAGGGGGGATCCGGTCGGGGCACGGCACAGGGAGCCTCACGGCTCGCGGGGGAGTGGTGCGGTGGCGCGGGGTCAGTGGCGGAAGGTGTCCTTGACGTCTTCCTTGGCCTGGCGGGCGTGGCCCTTGGCCTGTTCGCCGCGGCCTTCGGCGGCCATCCGCTCGTTGCCGACGGCGCGGCCCAGCATCTCCTTGGCCTTGCCCTTGACCTGCTCGCCCTGAGCCTTGCTCTTCTCCGTGCCCGACATGGGGACCTCCTCGTCGATGTACCGGCTTGGTCGTGACCAGCCGCCTGCTCGCGATCGCCGCCCTCAAACCCCGCGGCGTCATTTCCATCTGACGTGCATGGCATTCAGGGTGCTTGACCGCCGCGAGCGGCCGTCCGGTCGGTCGCCCGCTCGCCTGACGGAGGAAGATGACGGGCACGCACGTATGCCCGCCTGCGCGAATAAGAAACAGTTAAAAATCGGGTGCATGGGTGGGGTGGGGGCGGGCAGTCGGCGTGTCGGAGGTTGATAATCATGGTTCCCCTGCTTCTCGTTCTTCTGCTCGCTGTGATTCTTTTCGGTGCCGGTTTCGCGGTGAAGGTTCTTTGGTGGGTCGCGATCGCGGTGCTGGTGTTGTGGTTGATCGGGTTCGTTGCCCGTCCGAAGGGCAGCAGCGGTCGCTGGTATCGCTGGTAGTCGGACAGGGATCGCACGCAGGCCGGTGGGCCACCCCCTTCTGAAGGGGGTGGCCCACCGGCCTGTTCGCCCCGAAGTCGGGAAGGCTGCGCCGCCGTGCGCAGCAGGTCCGTACGCGAACGCTCGGGCCTTGTCCTGCATGCTGCTGCGCGCCGGGTTGCCCTGTCGGGTCGCCTTCGGGTCCTTCTCGGCCGCCTTGGCGCGTATGCCCTGCGCGATGCGCTCGCCGATCGACTTGTCGATGTTGGACCAGTACCGGAAGGGCGCTTCAGGGCCGGCTCGGTCACCCCGTTCAGGAGGTGTCCCACGACGTTGTCCACCAGCCGGTCGCGGACCGCGTCGTCCAGGACCTCGCGGACCATCGTGCCCGCCTGGCCCCAGTCGTCGTCCTCGGCGTGCGACACGTAGGCGCTGCGGGTGATCGCCCCGTCGGTCTCCCAGCTCGGCGGCCGGCCGTACCGCTCGGTGTCGGCCGTCGGGCCGACCTTGGAGTTCGGGGCGTAGACCGGGTTTGTCGTCTTGCGGAAGGCCATCGCGCGGTCCTTGGAGTAAGTGTGCACGTCCACGACCGGGGCGTTCAGGTTCAGTTCAGGTTGTGGCCAAGCTGCTGCCGCGGGCCCAGCTGCTGGACAGCGCGGTGAAATCCACCCGGACCGGTCTGAAGTGCCCGGGCTGACGGACGCGGTCGGACCCATGGTGGATGGCCCGCGCGGCACCCAAGACCCGCCGATTGAGGGCCGCCTCCCCACTTGGGAGGCGGCCCCAGGTCACGGGCAGTCGCGCCCCGGCCGGTCAGCGCCCGGGAAGTCCCACCTTGTCGGGTGTTCGACCTTGCTGGGCCCCGCTCCTCTCTCCGGGGCGAGCCCCAGCAGGGGCGGCACCCCGCCTGAGGGGCGGCGACGCTGTTGCCGGTGGGGCCGTCTACGAGCCGCCGACGGTTCCGTCATCGTGGGGGCCGCGCCCGGTCGCTGTCGGGCGGTCGCGGCCTCGCGGTGTGCGGCTCTGCGGGGTGTTGGCGGTCGGGGTGCAGGCCGGGGCCGAGAGGCGGCCCGGCCAGGGGAGTGGGGGAGAGGACCGTGGGTTCCTCTCCGGCCTCGAGGAGGGTGTCGGCGGCCCCCACGATGAGGGGGTCGGGGCGGCCCACCGCCGCCTCGTTCTTTCGGTCGTAGTCGATGCGCCACAACAGGCTCCGCATGGCTTCGAGGCGGCCGCGTCGCTTGTCGTTGTTCTTGACCACCGTCCATGGAGCGTGGGTGGTGTCGGTCGTGCGGAACATCTCGACCTTCGCGGCCGTGTAGGCGTCCCACAGGTCCAGGGAGGCCAGATCCGTGGAGGACAGCTTCCATTGCCGGACCGGATCGACCTGCCGGATCGCGAAGCGGGTTCGCTGCTCGGCGCGGGAGACCGAGAACCAGAACTTCACCAGCAGGACCCCGTCCTCCACGAGCATGGCCTCGAAGGCCGGGCATTGCCGCAGGAACAGCTCGCACTGCTCGGGGGTGCAGAATCCCATGACCTTTTCGACCCCGGCGCGGTTGTACCAGGAACGGTCGAAGAAGACGATCTCACCGGCTGCTGGCAGATGGGCGACGTACCGCTGGAAGTACCACTGGCCGGCTTCCCGATCGGTCGGTTTGCCCAGGGCCACGATCCGGGCACCGCGTGGATTGAGCCTTTCGGTGAACCGCTGGATCGTGCCTCCTTTGCCTGCGGCGTCCCTGCCCTCGCAGATCACCACCAGCCGCGTTCCGGTCTCCTTCACCCAATGCTGCAGCTTCAGGAGCTCGATCTGCAGGATCCGTTTGGTCTGCTCGTATTCCGCCCGCCGAATCTTGCGGTCGTACGGATAGTTCTCCCGCCAGGTGCGGATCGGCGCGCCGAAGGAGTCCAGGAGCACTGGCTGCTCCGGCCGGCGGTCGTCCACGCTCAGTCCGGAAAGCAGGTCTTCGGCCACTCGGTCGTGCGGGTGCGGATCGCTCACGGCCCTCGTCTACCCGTGATCGCCACCCGGATTCCCGCGACCGTCGAAGACGGCTGAGCCGAGCTGTCGACCCCGGCTTGTGGGTCGCGCGTGCGAGGAGTGAACCGGCCCGTCGAGGGCAGTCGCCGATCGCGCGTGCCGTCCCCACGACGCAGGGAGGCGATCATGAATGCCGCTGTTCCCCGGGACCCCGAGGCCCTCAAGCAGCTCATCACGCGCGAGGTGGCGTTTCTGCGTGCGACGGCGGACGCCTCGGCAGGCCTACGCCGGAACCCGGTCGGCCCGGCCGGGAGCGTGGAGTCCGACACTTCCGTGGCCTGTACATGCGGCCAAAGCTCCGACCGCAGCCACTCCTGCGCGAACGGACCCGCAGACCACGACCCCTGGGCCTGCGTGTGTGCGACCCTCCCGGCCATTCCCGTCTCGGCAGCGCTGCTGGCCCCGATCGCCACAGCCGATGGCCTGACCGATGATTTCGTCATCCGAGCGGGCAACCATGTCCGTTCCGTCGAATGGCTCGACGCCCCCGACCACTTGGTGGGCAAACGACTGCGTGAGGCCCGGCCCGGAGCGGACGGGTCAGGGCTTCTGGACGCCCTCCGCGAAGTCCTGCACACCGGCGTGGCGCTGCGCGCCTTTCCCGTCGACTACACCGAGCGACGCCCGGACGGTCTGCACCGCGCCAAACTCCTCTACGACGCCGCGTCCTGCTCCGGCCAGATCCTGGCGACATGGCGCCCGGCCCACAACCCGGCCGAGCTCATGTCCATGGAAGCCCAGTACATCGCCTCGATGGGATGGGCCCACTTCGACCTCCTCTCCGGCGAGACCACCTGGTCCGAGGGGCTCAGCACCATATTCCGCACCGTGCCCGGACACCCCCTGGGACTGCTGGAACTATGCGACGCGGTCCTCCTGGAGGACGTACCGCGCTGGGGCCGACTCCTGCGAGCCCTCTTCGACGGAGAGGAACCCCCGGGAACAGAGATCCGCTTCAGCGTGTACGGCGACATCCGAACCCTCCACGTCATCGGACGTCCCGTCATCTCCACCGACGCACTCCCCTGGGCCCTGCACCTGATCGCACGCGACCTCACCCCGGTCATCCGCAGTCGCCAGCGGCTCGCCGCGACCCGCCGACAGACCGAACGACTGCGCGAGCAGGCGGCGGCCGAACACCGGGTGGCCGCCGCGCTACGCGAAGCGATCCTGCCCAGACACTCCTCCGAGCTGGCCCGCCGAGGCTACGCGGTCGCCGCCGCCTACCTGCCGGCCGAAGCCGAAGCGGCGGTCGGAGGAGACTGGTACAAGTGCCGTACGCTGCCCGACAGGCGGATCCTGCTGGCCATCGGAGACGCCTGCGGGCACGGGCTCGAAGCGGTGGCGCGCATGGCCCAACAGCGGCACGCCCTCGCCGGCCTGGCCCACACCCCCGACAGCGACGCCGGACAACTCACGACCTGGCTCAACGAACTCGTGTGCGCCGACACCTCGGCGGAAACGGCCACAGCCGTCATCGGACACATCAACGGCGACCGACACCTGTCCTGGGCCTGCGCCGGCCATCCGGCACCCCTTCTGCTGCGCCACGGCAGGGCCACCACGCTCGACACCCACCACCGCGGGCCGCTCCTGGGAGTCCTGCCCGGCGAGACGTACCCGACGGCGGAGGTACCCCTGGAACCGGGCGACCTGCTGGTGCTCTACACCGACGGACTGGTCGAGCGACGAGGAGAGGACCTCGACGACAGCATCCGAGCTCTACGCGAACGCCTGGCAGGGTGCACCGGCCGCGATGCCCGCGACACCCTCGACGCACTGGTCGCCCCCTACGCCGATGGCCGGCTGGAGGACGATACCTGCCTCCTGGTGGTCGAGGTCCTCTGAAGGAGCGAGGGGCCGTTCGGCCGAGCGGCAGGGGACCCCGATCGGTGAGCGAGTCCGGATCGTGCCGCTGACAGGACTGAATCCGGCGGTCTCCGGTTTGCCCCAGCCATTCGGGGCAGGCGCAGGTACGACCACGGCGCGGCCCTTGAAGGTCGCGCTCCGAGAATGACGACGTGGAGGGATTGTTCCCATGACCGAGAACGTGTGGGGTTACCGCGAGACGTCGGGCCGTACGGTCGGATCCGACCTGACGGGCTACAAGGTCGAGGCGGCCGACGGCAGCATCGGCAAGGTCGACAAGCATTCCGACGAGGTCGGCTCCTCGTACATCGTGGTCGACACCGGCCCGTGGATCTTCGGCAAGGAGGTTCTCCTGCCGGCGGGCACGATCGACCGGGTCGATGCGCGGGAGGAGAAGATCTACGTCGGCTGGACCAAGGAGCAGATCAAGGCCGCTCCGGAGTTCGACAAGGACAAGCACCTCGGCAACGAGGACTACCACCGACAGGTCGGCGGCTACTACGGAGACCTTTCGAACCGCCTCTAGATCAGACCCCATGACACGGCAGCCGCTCGGCGGCTCAGCTGTGGGGCGGCAGCCACTGGACTGTCGCCCCACACATCTCTCCTCCGCGTGGTTGAGCGGCCGCCGAGGCACGGGCAGCGGACCGGGTCCCATGGTCCGGATCACCCGCAGGTTGTGGAGCATCTCGCCGGTGCCCACCAAGCACTACGTGAGGGCGGGCAAGAGGTGCTCTGACCAGGCGGTGAAGAAGCCGTCCTGGTCGGGCCCGATCTGTCCGGTGTAGACGGCGTCGAAGCCGGCGTCGATGTAGCCGCGGATCGCCGTGACGTGCTCGTCGATGTCGTCGCCGCACGGGACGGCGGCCGACACCTGGTCTCGGGTGACGAGCCGGCTCGCCTGCTCGAAGTGGGCGGGGGTCGGCAGGATTTGGGCCAGTTCCCCGGGCAGCTGCTCGTTGGGCCACAGCCGGTGCACCGTGTCCACGGCCTTGTCACGATCTGGGCCCCAGCACACCTTCAGCCCGCCGATGACGGGCTTGCCGGCGCCGCCGGCATTGCGGAAGCGGCCGATGGCCTCCTCGTCCGGCCCCATGGTGACGAAGCCGTCGCCGATCCGTCCCGCGAGTTCTGCGGCCTGGGGCCCGAATCCCGACACGTAGACGGGCAGCCGGCCTGCCGGAGGCGTGTAGAGGCGGGCGTTCTCGACGGTGTAGTGCGCGCCCCTGTGGGTGACCTGGCGGCCGGAGAACAGGGCGCGCATCACTTCCACGGCTTCCTCCAGCATGGCGGCGCGTTCGTCGAACGGCGGCCAGTGGTCGCCGAGCACATGCTCGTTGAGGGCTTCGCCGGTTCCGACGCCGAGGGTGAAGCGCCCGTCGAGCAGGACGCTGGAGGTGGCTGCTGCCTGGGCCGTCACGGCCGGATGCATCCGGACGGTGGGGCAGGTCACCAAAGTGGTGACCGGCAGGCCGACGGTCTGGGACAGGGCGCCGATCATCGACCAGACGAAAGGACTGTTGCCCTGGGCGTCGTTCCAGGGGTGGAAGTGGTCGGAGATGGCCAGCCGTGTGAATCCGGCGTCCTTCGCCCGGCGCGCCTGCTCCAGCAGCTGCGCGGGGGTGAACTCCTCACAGGCCAGGAAATACCCGAACTCCGTCATCGTTCCCGGCCTCCCTTCCGGTCCTTCCCCGGACCGTCATGGGTGCTGCCCGCCCCGGCCGCGTCCTCCTGTGCCTCGATGCTCGGGCTCAGGGCGTCTGCGGCCTCCTTGTCGTGCTTGCCGGACAGGGCTGCCTCCGCCTCCCGGCGGCTTTCCCTGTCCCCGCTCTCGCCCGGGGCCTGCGACGGGGGAGTGGGCTTGCGGTGGGCCGGATCCCGCGGTGTGTCCCGGCCGTCACGAGTGTCGGTCATGAGATGTCCTCTCCTTGATCTTCGCCGGATGCCGGGCGTCTACCCGTTTGTCCCCCTCGCACGCGCGCGGGGCGAAAGCGGTGACGTACGGCGTGGTGCGTGGCCCGCCCCGTGCGCCGGGTGGGCTCGGGCGTCACCGGCAACCGCGAAGACGTGGGCGAGGTCGTCAACGGCCGCCTTGCCGACCGCCCGGGCGTGCTCCACCTCCTGATCGTCCTCATCGCCTTCCGGGAGCCTTCATGTTCGCCACGCATGCAGGTCTGTGATGCCCCGGCACCCGCCGCCCAGGATCGAGGGCGAACGTGCCCCGGCCGGGATCGGAGTCGCGCCACCTGCTGATTGGTCTGGTAGCGGCGGCTTCGCCGGGGTAGGCGCCCGGCATGGAAGCCACTGAGAACACCCCGCTGCGCGCCGTCGCGCTGGTCTGCACCCTCTCCCCGTCCCCCGAACCGTCGAGCTCGCAAATGCTGGCCGAGCAGACCATGGAGGCGCTGGCCGGGCACGGCGTGACCGGCAAGGTCATCAGGATCGCCGACCACGACGTCCGTACCGGTGTCGCGACCGACCTGGGGGAGGGGGACGCCTGGCCGGAGATCCGCGGGACGATCCTGGGCACGGACATCCTGATCCTGTCGACGCCGATCTGGCTGGGGCACCCCTCCAGCGTCGCCCAGCGGGTCATGGAGCGCCTGAACGCGGAGATCGGCGAGAGCGACGAGGAGGGCCGCATGCTCACCTACGGCAAGGTCGCCGCGGTGTGCGTCGTCGGCAACGAGGACGGCGCCCACCACGTCAGCGCCGAGCTGTTCCAAGGGCTCAACGACTGCGGCTTCACCCTGCCCCCCAACGCCGTCACCTACTGGGTCGGCGAAGCCATGCAGGGCACCGACTACCAGGACCTCGACAAGACCCCCGATAAGACCGCCGCCGCCACCGAGACCCTCGCCGCCAACACCGCCCACCTCGCCCGCCGCCTGAAGTACGCCCCCTACCCGCCCTCCTGACAGGCCCTGGCCCCGGTGCCTGCCACCTCGTGCGGTGGCAGGCACCGACTGCCGCGTCGCAGGGCCGAACGCCGCCGTTCGCGCTCCGGTCCCCGAAGAGGCGTCAGGCGAGCGCTTGCTTCAGCTGCTCCTTCGTCATGTGGGAGCGGCCGGGGATGTCCCGGTCGCGGGCGGCACGTTTCAGTTCCCGCAGGCTGGGCTCGGCGTGACCGCGTCCGGCGCCCTTCCTGGCGGAACCGCTGCCGTTGTGGCGGTCCGGGTGCAAGACGACCTTGGTCCAGCCGTCGTCACGGTTGTCGAAGTGCTCATAGGCTGCCGGCGCCTCCTCCAGGGAGAGTTCGTGGGACACGAGGAAGCCGGGTTCGGCTTTGCCCGCCGCGATGAGGTCGCGAAGGGCCCGGTTGTAGCGCTTGACCGGCGCCTGGCCGGTACCCATCCTCTGTCCCTTGAACCAGAGCATCCCGAAGTCGATGGGGATCTTCCCCTGGGCTTCGAGCGCTCCCTGCTTCTCCTTCGCCCCGGGGTCCTCGGGGATGAACACGCCGACGACACCGAGGCCGCCCGTGAAGCGGACCGCGTCGATGAGCCCGTTCATGGTCAGCGCCGGGTCCTCCTCACCCTGGGGGTCATGGGCCTGATAGCCGACGCATTCGCAGCCGTTGTCCGCCCCCAACCCCAAAGTGGCCTCCTTGACCACCTCGGCAGGATCCTGTTCGGCCGTGTTGATCGCGATGGCGCCGATCTGTTCGGCCAGGCGCAGGCGGTCGGGCTGGTGGTCGGCCACCCATACCCGCCCGGCGCCCTTGAGCAGGGCCGAGTAGGCGGCCATCAGACCGACCGGGCCCGCCCCGTACACGAGGGTCTGGTCGCCTGGCTTGACCCCGGCCATCTCGGTGGCGTGGTAGCCGGTGGGGAAGATGTCGGCCAACATCACGTAGTCGACCTGCCGCTCGGAGGCGTCCTCGCCCAGGCGCAGGGCGTTGAAATCACCGTAGGGGACCCGCAGAAGCTCGGCCTGACCGCCCTGATAGGGCCCCATCTCGGCGAACCCGTACGCGGCACCCGCCATGTCGGCCTTGGGCTGCATGGTCAGGCAGTAGTTCGTCAGCCCCTGCTCGCACTGCTTACAGAACCCGCAGGCGATGTTGAACGGCAGCACCACCCAGTCGCCGACCTTCACCTTGCCGACGGCCGGGCCGACCTCGACGACCTCGCCGAGGTTCTCGTGGCCCATGGCCCGTCCGGTCTCGAAGGAGGTCCTGCCCTCGTACATGTGGAGATCGGAACCGCAGATGTTCGTCGTGGTGATCTTGACGAGGATGTCGCAGGGGTGCTCGATCGCTGCGTCCGGCACCTCCCTGACCGACACCGTCCGAGGTCCCTCGTACACGGCCGCTTTCATGACCACTCCTTCGTGGCGGACACCCGACCCGACCCGCGGGCGGGTGAGCGCCTGTCGATGGCCGACCTGCCCGAGAGATCAAGACGTCACCGGATCCGAGCAGGACGAATCTCTCCGCGCCTACCCCACACAGACGCCGCACACCGCCTGTGACGTGACAATCCGAAACCACGCCGCGGGCAGACCGTTCCCTGCACGGACCGCCGCGCGCATCCGCTGCGGTCCGTCTCTTGCCCGTTTTCCGCCGGTCCGCCGGGGCAGGCGGCCGTCATGGACCAGTCGAAGGCCCCCGTACTCGATGCCCTGGCGGCCTATCACGCCAGTGACCAGACACCCTTCACCCCACCCGGCCACAAGCAGGGACGCGGCACCGACCCCCGCGTGCGGGCCGTGCTGGGTGACGCGGTCTTCCTGTCAGACGTCCTGGCCGTCAGCGGCTTGGACGACCGGACCTCCTCCCACGCCGTCGTGGAGGAGGCGCAGGCGCTCATGGCCGACGCGGTCGGCGCCGACCACGCGTTCTTCTCCACCTGCGGCAGCTCCCTGTCGGTCAAGTCGGCCATGCTCTCCGTCGCGGGCCCCCACGAGAAGCTGCTGGTCGGTCGCGACGCCCACAAGTCCGTCGTCTCCGGGCTCATCCTCTCGGGCATCCGGCCCGTCTGGGTCGATCCCCAGTGGGATGCCGAGCGCCACCTCGCCCACCCGCCGTCCGCCGAAGCCTTCGAAGCCGCCTTCGCAGATCACCCTGACGCCCGAGGCGCGCTCGTCACGACGCCGACGCCCTACGGCACCTGCTCCGACCTGTCCGCGATCGCGGACGTGTGCCACCGCCGCGGCCGTCCCCTGATCGTCGACGAGGCGTGGGGCGCCCACCTCCCGTTCCACCCGGACCTGCCGACCTGGGCCATGGACGCCGGGGCGGACGTGTGTGTCACCTCCGTGCACAAGATGGGCTCCGGCCTGGAGCAGGGTTCCGTCTTCCACCTGCAGGGCGACCTGGTCAAACCAGAGGTCCTCAGGAGCAGGGAGGACCTGCTCGGCACCACCAGCCCCTCGGTCCTCGTGTATGCGGCGCTGGACGGCTGGCGCCGGCAGATGGTGGAACAGGGCAGGTCCCTCTACGACCACGCACTCGCCCTCGCCCACGCGACCCGCGACCGCATCTCCCGCATCGACGGAATGCACGTGCACGACCGCGAGGACTTCTGCGGGCCCGGCCTGGCAGCGGACATGGACCCCCTCCAGATCATTGTCGACATCAGCGCCTGGCAGGTCACCGGCTACCGTGCGGCGGACTGGCTGCGCGAGAACCACCAGGTCAACCTCCACCTCGCCGACCACCGCCGCATCAGCGCCCAGCTCACGCACGCGGACGACACCGACACCACCGACATCCTCCTGGCCGCCCTCACGGATCTCGCGGCGCACCGTGCGGACCTGGACACCGGGCGGCCCGTTGCCGTCCCCTCCCCTCGCGGCATGCGGCTGGAACAGGCCGTCCTGCCACGCGATGCCTTCTTCGGCCGCACCGAGCAGGTGTCCTGGGACGAAGCGATCGGCCGCATCGCCGCCGAGATGCTGACGCCCTATCCGCCCGGCATTCCCGCGGTGCTGCCCGGCGAACGCCTCACGAGCGACGTCCTGCACTACCTGCGCTCGGGCGTCGACGCCGGCATGGTCGTGCCCGATGCGGTCGACCCACGGGTGATTGGCGTCCGCGTACTCAGCGAGGACTGATCACGTCCTGCGCGACCACACCCGCCCCGGGGCCGACAGGAGCGGACGAGCGCGATCGCCTCCGCGCCCGGCGCCCCGGGCACGCCTCCGCCCGGGTGGGCGGCGGCGAAGGCGAGGTAGAGGCCCCGGACGGGGGTCGCGGGCCGGCCGGTGCCCGGCGCCGGCCGGGAGAATGTCGGCCGGACCAGTCCTACGGGTCGATTCCTTCGACGGCCGTCGCGTCCCCAGTACCGCTGAACAGGCAGGGGCGACGAGCGGCGGGCGTTCCGGTCGTCCCGCTGACCCAGCGCTGCTGCTCCCCGAACCCCCTGAGGTGTCCGGGCAAACCGAACGGGTAGCCGCCGCACAGGGCGGCGTACGGACGGGCGGTCCGCGAACAGCAGGCTGGATCAGCCCGACCCGTGGCCGCACCGCGCCCACCCCAGGAGGACGTATGGGCCGGAATCCGCTGAACGGCCGAGTCGCCGTGGTGACCGGCGCCGCGCGTGGGCTGGGAGCCGCCATGGCCAGGGAACTCGACAGACGGGGCGCGACAGTGGCCCTGCTGGGACTGGAACCGGAGCTGCTGGCCCGCGTCGCCGCGCCCCTGCACCACGACGCAGCCTGGTGGGAGGTCGACGTCACCGACGACACCGCCATGGCGGCCACGGCAGCCCGCGTGACGGCCCGGCTGGGCCCCGCCTCGGTGGTGATCGCCAACGCCGGTATCGCCGAAGGCGGACCGTTCGCCGACTCCGCCCCGGCCACCTGGCGCCGCGTCATCGAGGTGAACCTCATCGGCAGCGCCGTCACGGCCCGTTCCTTCCTCCCCGCGCTGCTCACCACGGGCGGCCACTACCTGCAGATCGCCTCGCTTGCCGCCATGGGCACTTCGCCGTTGATGAGCGCCTACTGTGCGTCAAAGGCGGGAACGGAGTCATTCGCCCATGCCCTGCGCGCCGAACTCGCGCACCAGAGGGTGGGGGTCGGCATCGCCTACATCAACTGGACCGACACCGACATGATTCGTGACGCCGACCAGTACGCGGTCCTGCGTGAGCTGCGCGCGCACATGCCCCCGCCCGCACGCAAGGTCTACCCGGTCGACCATGTGGCCGCGCGGCTCGTAACCGCCGTCGAACACCGCAGTGCCACCGTGTATGTGCCCGCCTGGCTTCGGGCCGTCCAGCTGGTGCGGCCTCTCCTCCCACCGATCGTGACCCGCGTCGCGCGCACCGAACTGCCCCGGCTCGCCCGGTCGGCCCCTTTCGCGGCCACGGGCGTGCTGGGCGCCGGTGGCCATGCGGACGAGGACGCGCGGTCGAAGCCGCGCTGACGCGCCCCGCCTGTCGCTGCGAGCCCGCAGCGAGGCTCCTCGGGTGGTGAGGTCCGTGCGCGACGATCAGGCCCTGGGCGTGTGGATCGACCGTCGCGGGGCCTGCCGTGCCGCGGGCAGGGATCGTGAGTGACGGGAGGAGGCGGACCATGGGCCGGACCGCACTCAATGGAGCGCAACATGGCGGTCGCGCTCCGTCCGAGCGGCAAGGTCACCTTCCAGGACGGCCGGTCGGCCTGACGGTGTCCCGAGGGCCCGCGCGCGGACCTGCGGCCGGGTCGTCGGCGCGTGCGACGAGGGTCAGGGAGGCCGCGGCGGTCTTGAACTGCGGTTGCTTCGAGACGGGGTCCCAGTGGGTGGGGATCAGCTCATTGGCCGCGCTCCCGGGTGTCCCCGGTGCGGGGGAGTTTCCACCCGGGGTGTCCCAGTAGCCGTAGTGGAAGGGCACGAACAGGACGCCGGGGCGGACCGTGCCGGTACGCAGCCGCCCGCGCAGAGCCCCGCAGCGTGTGGTGACCTGGACGAGGTCGCCCTCGGCCAGGTCCAGGCGGGCGGCGTCTGCGGCGGCCATCTCCACCCAGACCTCCGGGGCCGCCTCCACCAGCTCGGGGACCCGCCCGGTCTTGGTGCGGGTGTGGAAGTGGTAGATGGTGCGGCCGGTGGTCAGTTGGAAGGGGTGCTCCTCGTCGGGCCACTCGTCCGGCGGAACGTAGGGGGCGGGCCGGATGAGGGCCTTCCCTCGCGGGTTCACCGCCCGATACCACTCCTCGTCCAGTGGCTCGCCCGTCACCAGGTCCTTGCCGTACGTCTCGCACAGGTCCGGATGCGCCCACTCCACGCCGTCCGCGTAGAGGCGGTCGGTGCCGTCCGGGGCGTGATCGGTGCAGGGCCACTGGATGCCGCTGGGGCCGCGGAGCTTGGCGTAGGTGAGGCCGGTGTAGTCGCAGGGCCGCCCGGCGCTGCACCGCTTCCACGCCTCGAACGCCTCCTCGGGGCCGCTCCAGTGGACCAGCGGGGCTCCGTCCTTGTCCTGGAAGCCCATGCGGGCCGCGTAGTCGAGGAAGACGTCCAGGTCCGGGCGGGCGTCACCAGGCGGGTCCACGGCCTTCTCGCACAGGTGGACGGTGCGGTCGGCGTTGGTGAACGTGCCGGTCTTCTCGCCCCAGGTCGCGGCCGGCAGCACGACGTCGGCGAACTGGGCCGTCTCGGTCAGGAACAGGTCCTGGACCACCAGGAAGAGGTTGGCCTGGTCGAGGACGGAGCGGATCCGGACCAGTTCCGGCAGGGAGACGGCCGGGTTGGTGGCGCTGATCCACAGCATCCGTACCTCGTGCCGCTCGGCGAGCCGGAATATCTCCATGGCGTGGGTGGGCGGACCGTCGTGCGGGATGGTGGACGGCTCCACGTTCCACACCTTCGCCAGGCCGGCCACGTGGTCCTCGTTCTGCCAGTTCCTGAACCCCGGCAGGTCACCGTCGGCGCCGCACTCGCGGGTGTTCTCCGCGGTGGGCTGGCCGTTCATCTGGAGCACACCCGCGCCGGGGCGGCCGAGCATGCCGCGGATCAGATGCAGGTTGTCGACCTGCACGGCCGCCGCTGTCGCCTGGTTGGCCTGGTAGAAGCCCTGCAGGACGGTGGACAGCAGCCGGTCGGCGGTCCCGACCAGTTCGGCGGCCTCCTCGATCGCCGCCGCCGGTACGTCGCAGACGCCGGCCGCCCACCGGGGCGTGCACGCCTCGACCTGCGCGCACAGCGCGTCGTAACCGACCGTGTGCCCGGAAATGTAGGCGGGGTCGGTCCAGCCGCGGCGGATGACCTCGTGCAGCAGGGCGTTGAGCAGGGCCACGTTGGTGCCGAGCCGGGGTGCGAGGTGCACGGTCGCCCGGCGGGCCACCGGGGTCAGGCGCGGGTCGACGCACAGCAGCCGGGGCGGGTCGGGGCCGTCCAGGCGGTCCAGGATCCGCATCCACTGGACGGCCTGGGTCTCGGCGATGTTGTGGCCGAACAGGGCGATCGCGTCGGCGTGGTCGATGTCCTCGTACGAGCCGGGCTGGCCGTCGCTGCCGAAGGACTCCTTCAGCGCCTCGGCGGCCGTCGCCGTGCACAGGCGGGTGTTTCCGTCCAGGTGCGGGGTGCCGATGCCGGCGCGGGCCAGGACGGCGAGGGTGTAGTACTCCTCCAGGAACAGCTGGCCGGAGGTGTAGAACGCGAGCGCCTTCGGCCCGTGCGAGCCGATGAGCTCCAGCGACCGGGCGACGACGCGGTTCATGGCCGTGGGCCAGTCGCTCTCGACGAGGCGTCCGTCCTCGCGGACGAGCGGGCGGGTCTGCCGGTCCGCGGAGGCGTTGGCCTGCCAGGTGAAGAGGTCCTTGGGCTCCAGCCGGCCCCGGTTCACCCGGTCCCCGGCCCGGCCGCGAACCCCGACGATCCGCCCGCCGCGGACGGCGATGTCCATCGCGTCGCCATCGGAGTGCAGAAGCGAGGCAGCCCGCACCCACGCCTCGACATCCGCCACAGCCACCCCTTCGGCCAAGCAGGAGTCCACCCGCGCGGGCCACGGCCCGCCCGATCCGTAGGGGGTTCGGGCTCCCCACGGATCGGCGATCCGATGACCGGACACCTGCGCCGTATGTCGCATCACAGCCGCTCCTTCGCGCCCTTGCGGCGTTGCCGTCGAACCATGTGCCGATAGGCGGCGCCTACCCGCAGCGCGTCACCCGACACCGCCGGCCGCCGGCCGCTCGGTGGCGCGTGCGTGGGGGCGCTCGGGTAGGCGATCGGCATGTACCCGTACGCCGACAGCACCACCGCCTTCCCGAACCACGGCTACGCCTGGGCACCCGCCCTGCGCCGCCGCCACGGCAACGCACCGGCGGTCCCGGCGCGGCTGATGGGCCGCCCCGCCGTGCTGCTGCGCGGCCCGAGGCGGTGGACGTCGGTGTCTTGGGCTGCGTGGCGCGCGGCGAGGAGCGCGTTCAGCGCTGAGGAGTCGCAGAAGGTGAGGCCACTGCAGTCGACCGCCAGTGGTTTGGCCGCGGAAGCGTGAGTGAGGGCTTCGCGAAGGGCGAGGTGCAGGGTGGGTGCCGTGTCGATGTCGATCTCTCCGGTGGGTCTGATCGTGACGGCGTGGTCCAGGACCTCCATGTCGATGCGGTTGCCGCCGGGGTGCCGGGGAGGCTGTCCGGTCAAGGTGATCACTCCTTGCGTTGACGACGGTGCCCCCGACGTCGGGGGTGCGGGTCACGTACTGCGCTGATCGTGGGCGTCCCTGCGGAGCTGGTCGGTGTGTCGGGTCATGGCGTCAACGCGCTCGGCGAGCTCGGCGTCCTCGGGCCGCAGGTGGGCGCGGGTGCCGGTCAGGGGGCGGACGAGGCGGGCGGTGTCGTCATGGGCGAGGGCCTGGTTCAGGTCGCCGATGGCGCCCTCGGCGTCGTCGGCGAGGCCGGGAAGGGCGGTGATCTGGCCGGCGAGGCGGCGCAGGTCGGCGGCGTTGTCGCGGGCCCAGGCGTCCACGCTGCGATCGGCGGCGCGGGCGTCGCGGGTGGCCTGGACGCGTTCCTCGCCCGTACTTCCGGCCTTCCCCGGTCGTAGGCGCAGGTAGCGGCGTTCGGCGGCCTGGCGGCTGGCGACTCCGAGGGGTCCGGCGAGGTCGGCCCAGCTGGCGCCCTCGCTGCGGGCGATTTCGATCAGGCCGGTCTCCCAGCCGCTCAGCTGCTGGCGGACCTCGCGCAGCATCAGCAGGGCGGCCAGGGCGGGGTGGGGGCCCGCGCCCGCCGTCGACGGTGCCGCCGGTGTACCCGTGGAGGCTTCCTGCGCTTGTCGGACGGCCTGGTTGATGGTCGCCAGTGCCGCTGCGGCGGCCGGATAGGTGATGGGTGTGGTCGGCTCTCCGGCCTCGTTCATGATGCTCCGTCCTCTGTCATCCCCCAGACGACTTCCTGCTTGTCGTCGTTTCGATGACATGCTACAACGGTTCCACGTTGAAGCGCATTGGCAGTTTCTGCCTGAACCAATCGGAGGTGTTTCGCGATGTTGATGCGCACCGACCCGTTCCGCGAGATGGACCGGATCGTCCAGCAGCTGTCGGGTTCTTCAGGGACCTGGTCGAAGCCGTCGGTCATGCCGATGGACGCCTACCGCGACGGCGACGTGTACGTGATCGCGTTCGACCTGCCCGGTGTGAGCGCCGAGGCGATCGACATCGACGTCGAGCGGAACATGCTGACCGTGAAGGCCGAGCGCCACCCGGTCGCGAAGGCCGACTCCGTCAAGATGGAACTCTCCGAACGGCCTCTGGGTGTCTTCTCCCGCCAGATCGTCCTCGCGGACACCCTGGACACCGAGCGCATCGAGGCCGACTGCGACGCGGGTGTCCTCACCCTGCGGATCCCGATCGCCGAGCGTGCCAAGCCCCGCAAGGTCAGCATCGGCGCCGGATCCGGCCGCAAGCAGATCTCCGGCTGACCCGCCCCCCTCAGCCGGTCGCGGTGGGTGGGAGAGCCCCCGGCGCCCACCCACCGCACGCTCTGGACCTCCCCCCTCCCCGGGGACCGTGATGTCGATGCGCAGGGAGCCCCGTACCTGGCCCACGCCCAAAAGTGCGGTGAGTACGGAACCGTTGAGGAAGCCGACCGGGTCGCTCGTGTCGTTCTGGCCCGGCTCGGCGTGCACCTCGTCGGCAGGGTCCGGGCCGAGCCCGCCGCCCGCCTTCCGGAAAAGGGCGACCTGACCCTTCTCAACCCGCCGCAGGCCGCCGAGCCGCTCTCACCACAGCGATTCCTTCGTGCGACCGCCGCGTGGAGCGAAGTCGCAACCGAGAAGACGGCCTTGCGGGACGTCGGCGCCGTACTGTCCACCGCGACCGCGGACGCGGGCGATGGCCTCACCCACGACATCCTGCTCCGGCTTCCACCCGGCTACGACCTCCTCTTCGGCCCCCCAACCCGCCTGACCGTCCCTCCCCTGCCCGCGGCAGGAACCCTCAGCAGAGAAAGGCAACCGCAGCCATGTACGACCAGCCTCGACCGAACACCGCCCAGCAGGCCATGACGTTCGAGCAGATGCTGGAACGCGTGCGCTACGAAGGTGCCTACCCCACCCGCGAACGCGCCGCGGAAGCCGTTCACCACGTTCTCGCCGCCCTCGGCCGCCAACTGACCGGAGACGAACGCGTCGACCTCGCCCAGGCCCTGCCCGTCGAAGCAGCGCTCACCCTGACCGCCCAGATCCCCGACATCGAACCCCTCACCGGCTGGGGCTTCGTCAAGGACCTGGCCGCCCGGACCGGTGCGAGCCCAGCCGTCGCCCGCTGGGACACCGGCGCCGTCCTCGTAACCGTCGCCCGCCTTGCCGGCCCCGACCTCCTCGCCCGCATTCTGCACGGCTTGCCCGACGGCTATGCCCTCCTCTTCGGCCAGGCGGAACTGCGACAGCCGCAACACGCCGCCGCATAGAGCGAGCGATCGACAGTCCGCACGCGAAGACGATCGTCGTCGACGATTGCGCCGTGGTGGCGCCACGGGAACGCACAAACGGGGCGCCGACCACGCCGGCGTGCCGGGCGAACCTGGCGGCCGGTGTCCCAGGGGAGCCGGGGGAGCGGGGCTACGTGCCGTACCGCACCGGTGACGGGATGTCGCCAACAGCTCCCGCACGCCGCCACGACGGTCCCGACACCGCTCGGCCCGGCGGCGTTCGGGCAGGGTGATGGCCTGCGGCGCCCGCACCCGGTCGCAGCAGGGCAGGTTCTCCGTCAGCCCTGAGGTGCGACGACCGTGAACAAGCCCCCTTCGGGGTCCCGAAGGGTGATCGACCTGTCGGCAGGCGTGCTTTCGACCGGTGATGCGGGCCCGCCGCCCGCGCGGATCGTGGCTGCGACGGCGGCCTCGAGGTCGGGCACACGGAAGTGGACGTGCCAACGAGGGCGGACATGCGGGTCGGGGTCCTCGTCCACACCTCCGCCGCTGATCTGTGCGACCGTTTCGTTCCCTTGGCGCAGGACGACGCGGTCGTGTTCGAAGGCGGCCACGCAGGATCCGGGTGCCCCGGCCCAGTCCAGCACCTCGCCGTAGAAGATGGCGGCCGCGAAGGCGTCCCGCGTGCGAAGTTCCAGACAGGCGGGAGCCGGCCCGCACCCCACCTGCCAGTCAGTGAGGACTTCGCCCTGCCACAGTCCGAAGACCGCCCCGGCCGGGTCCGCAGCCAACACGGCCCGTCCCCTGCCAAAGGAAATGGGGCCGACTGCAACAGTCGCACCGCGCTCGCGGACGCGGGCGGCGGCGAGGTCCACGTCGCCGGCGGCGAAATACGGCGTCCAAGCGGCGGGCAGGGTCAGATGGTCGGCTAGCATCCCGAACCCGGCGATCGGAGTCCCGTCGCGGCAGGCGACGGCGAACCCTCCTCCGCCGTGGGTACTGCGGAAGGTCCAGCCCATGACGGCCCCGTAGAACCGGCGCGCGGATGCCAGATCTCGGGTTGTAAGGCTCACCCAGCACGGCGCGCCACCGACCTCACGGCTTGGCCTGGACAGAGCTCCGGACCGGAGCATGACGCTCACCCCACAGAGGTCGGTTTGTGATATCCAGGCGTTTGCCCCTTTTGGGGTGCATCGGAACATCTTCAGGCAGCCGAGCCTGGCCGGGCCGGCCGCAGCACGATCCCGCTCGGCTGAGTCAGGCCTCGGAGTACTGGAAGTTCCAGCCCACCCCACAGCCCCGTCACCACCTGGCGCACAAACGTGCTGGGCAGCATCCGCGTAATCGAGACCTGTGCCCGGACCGGGGTGGCCACACGGGTGCATGCCTCGTCGGTCGGCGCGTACTCGCCGGGCCCCGAGGACGGGCGCCCGGTCGACGAGTCCTGGCCGACCCACGGCTCGCCCGGCGCCGCCTACACACGAGAGAAGGCCTACCTGGAGCGCTACCTCGACGGATTCCGGCTCGCCCACGGCATCCGGCTGGTGCGCATGCGCCCCGCGTTCCTTTTCAAGCAGGAGTCGGCGAGCGAACAACGCCACATCTTCGCGGGCCCGCTCCTGCCCTGGCGCCTCATCCATCCGGGCCTGCTCCCCGCTCTGCCCGCCATCTCCGGCCTGCGCTTCCAGGCACTGCACACCGATGACGCCGCCCAGGCCTACCGGGCAGACGTCGGTCGGTCCGTCAGCGGGCTGGACGCCGACGCTGTGCGAGGCGGAGGGGCGCGGCAGAGCCCCGACGAGGGGACCCGGGCAAGCCGGCTTCTGTGTTTCCGTTTCCGCAGCTGATCGAGCCGGTGCAGCCGGTCGACCCGTGGAGGGCATCGGGACCTTCGTCTCAGAAGCAGTCGTCACCCGTAGCGAGGGAGCGGAACGAGCGGAACGAGGGGAGCTGCTGAGCAGGCACGGGTGTCACGACGGTGGGAGCCGGTTCGCTGCCAGGTGGGTTTCGGCGGCTGTCAGGGCGGCGTGCGCATTACGGCACCCAGTCAGGACGCACAGCGTGTACAGGGTGTTCTCCAGCTCGACGCGCTGGGCCGCGTCACCGGGTGCGGCGAGCGTGCGGCGGCGGACTGCCTTGAGGTGGTTGACGTGCTGGCGCAGGACGAACGAGGAGGGGCGCAGTGCCGGGCCGACGGGCGGTACCGAGGCGCTGCGGGCGCGTGCGATCTCGGCGTGCACTGCCTGCTCGATGTGGCCGGGAGCGGACGGGGCGCTAGTGCTCCGGTTGTGCAGGGCGATGACCGTCCTGGCAGTGGCATCCGGGGTGACACCGCCCGCGCGCGTTACGTTGTGGAGGATGCGGTGCGCGTCGACCGCCGTGCAGGGAACGAGAGCCATCAGGATTCCGACCGCGTGACCGGAGCGCTCGCGCTCACCGAGCGCCGCGCGCAGGGGTGTGTCGTCCATCGGCGTGCTCCCTCGCTAATTCCCTGCAGGCAGCAGGCCCCCCTGTTTACAACTGCGCCGGCTGGTGATCTGCCGAACCCGCGCGCCACGCCGAAGGGCCTGGTGGCCCACGGTTGACCGGAGGTCAAGCGGACGCTGCTTCGGCTCCGGTCGGACGCCTGGCGCACAGCGCACGGTCGCCCCGGACGAGCGCCACGACCGGAACGTGGTTCGAGCTTGGCGTCGTAAGAAGATCCTTGAGCAGGTGGAAGGCTCAGGGTCCCGGAGTTGCCTTGCAGACGCCGACCCTTCCGGAGGACTCGGTGTGGGGCCCGTTGCCCGCGGACGGTCGGATCAACCGCCGTGCGACGTCTCCGCGGCGAGGTTTTCGGGCCTGCTCAGCTGTCGGTCGGGACTGGGGCGAAGAGCGGCACTTCCTCGGCGGTGACGTCCAGGCGCAGCCGCTTGAAGCGGACGGGGTGGCGGTGGAGGCCGACGGCGGTGTCGGCACTTATCTCGGCGACGAGTTCGGGGTGGACGAGGGTGACGTCGAGGAGGTCGCGGCTGCCCCCGGCCGAGGCGAACCGCATGCCGGCCCAGGGATGGTGAGGTGTCGCTTCGGTGAGGTTGCCACCGACGAGGCGGGCGGCTTCGGCGCGTAGGGGGCCGGTGCGGCCGATGGGGCACAGGTGGCCGTGCGCGTCGCGGCGGCCGAGGAGGAGCAGCTGGGGGCGCGGGGTGGTCCCGGTGATCGCGCCGATGATCGCTTCGGTGGTGTCCCGGCGGCGGAGTTTGTACCAGCCTCTGTGCCCAGGCTGGTAGGGCTGGTCGAGGGCTTTGACCACGATGCCTTCGACGCCGGAGAGCTCGGTCCACTGCTCCAGCCAGTGCTCGGCCTTGAGCAGGTCGGTGGTCATGGGGCACAGCGTCCACGGGGCCGCCAGGCGATGGTCGGCGAAGAGGGCTTCGAGCCGCAACCGCTGGCGGTAGGGGTGGTGCAAAAGCTCGATGCCACCTTGCTGAAGGATGTCGAAGGCGATGAAGAGGGCGGGCAGGTTCTGGGCGAGCCCGCGTCGGGCGGTGCGGTTGCGGGCGGCGATGCGTCGTTGGAGCCCTTCGAAGGAGAGCCGGTGTGCTTGGGCGTCCCAGACGACGAGCTCGCCGTCGAGGACCAGGGCGTGCGGCAGTTGCCCTGCGGCGGCGACGAGGTCCGGGAACCGGTCCTGGATCTCCGCCCCCCCGGCAGGTTTGGATCCGAAGTTCGCCGGTGGCGGAGGAGGAGGTGAACAGCAGGGCTCGGTAGCCATCGAATTTCTGCTCGAAGGCCAGCTCGCCGAACATCCCGGGGCCGGGAACCGACTCCACGGCCTGCGCGAGCATCGGCTCGACCGGCGGCTGCAACGTCACGCGGAGGCCTCCTCTCCCTTTACGTCCGGCCGCAGGACAGGGCCCTGGGCCCTCACGAGGTCGACCACGCCGGTCGGCTCGGCCGCCAGCTCGCGGGCGTCGTATCCCTCGCGGTTACGGCCGGGGGTTCCGTGTGGGAGCCGATGGGCGCGGTGAACGGTGTGGCCGCCGGTGGCCGTGCACAGGCTCACCGGCAGGCTGACCGGCCCGAACGACAGGTTTCCGCTCCTACGGTACGAGGACGAGTCGCGTGGGCCCACCTCCTCCGGTCGGCCGGGCCCCCTGCTTTCCGGCAGACTGCTTATACCCTCGTTTGAACCCCGTAGTCGGTCGGCACGCCAGGCTCTGCGGTGTATCCACCCGTGGGCTTGACACGGTCGGTGAGAGCCGTTCGACAGCCCGTCCGCGGCATCGCTGGGCCTGGTCATGGCGCTTCTGTTCGTCGGGTCCTGGTTAGCGCAGTCGGTCTCGGGAACGTCGGCGTACGACGAGCAGCGGCTGAGGCAGCTCCAGGCCCCCGTCGGTTGGGGCGAGTACCTGACCCGGCCCGACTTCTGGAGCCGGACCCTGCAGAACTGGCAGTCCGAGTGCTGGCGGTCGCGGCGATGGTCATCCTCTCCGTGTACCTGCGCCAGCGCGGCTCACCCACACCTCGGCTGCGTCGAAGGCTGACGGTCCTTGGCCCGGGGCCCTGCGGATCCGGTCCAAGTAACGATCGCCTGTGCGGCCAGCCAACCCGCATACCGATCGCCCGTTCGGCCCGGCCCGAGCCTGGTCGCAGGGCTTCGTGGGTGAGCGACCCCGGCGGGAGTCAGAGCTTCTCCGGGTCCAGCCGTTCCAGGGGCTGTAGTGCCGGCCCCTGAAGGATGCCGCCGCCGATGCCGAAGCGGGAGCCGTGGCAGGGGCACTCCCAGGTGCGTTCGGCGTTGTTGAATGCGACGAGGCATCCGAGATGGGTGCAGACGGCCGACACGGCGTGCAGCCCGCCCCGGTCGTCGCGGTGCACGGCGCAGGGCTTGCCGCCCGCCCTGACCACCGTTCCCTGACCCGGGCGCAGGTTCTCCACGGGGCCGTTGGTGCCGTTGCCGAGGGTGTCCAGGCGGTCCTTGACGAAGTGTTTGCCGGTGTCCCATTGGGCCTTGAGGAGCTCCGGGGCGGAGCGCAGCGCGGAGCCGAGTCGGGCGGGATCGTACAGACCGTCCCACGGCTCTTCCTCGCCGCTGACGAGGGACGCGATGATCGTCCCGGCCAGTACTCCGCCCGTCATGCCCCAGCCGGCGAAGCCCGTGGCGACGTAGACGTTCTCACCCCCGCCGGGTACCCGGCCGATGAGGGGCAGGGTGTCCGTGACGCTGTTGTCCTGCGCCGCCCACCGGTGGGTGACGGTGAAGCCGGGGAAGCGCCGCTCGGCCCAGGCTTGCAGGTGTGCGTACCCGGCCTCGGTGTCTGCCCCCTCGCCCGGGGTGAACGCCTCTCCCGTGACGATCAGGAGACGGCCGTCGTCGAGCGGCGCTGTGCGGACCGACCGCTTGCCGCCCTCCTCGGTGATGTACATCCCCCCGGGGTCGAGGCCGGCGCGAAGGGGGCCCGCGATCACCAGGTCGCGGTGCTGGGTCAGCCGGGCGGCGAGCAGGGCGTGGTCGAAGACGGGGTGGTGGGTGGCCACGACGACGTGCCGGGCGGAGACGGTGGCACCGGTATCGGTGGTGAGACGGCACGGATCGCCGTCGTCCAGGGCGGTCACGCGTGTGCCCTCGTGGATGCTGCCCCCAGCGCGATGATGTCGGCGGCGAGGCCGCGCAGGTACTTGAGTGGATGGAACTGTGCCTGCTCCTCCACCTTCACGGCTCCGGCGATCGGGAACGGGAGGCCGGTCTCGGTGACGAAGGAGGCGTTGAGACCGGCCGCCCGGGCAGCCTCGGCCTCCGCGCGCAACGCCGCCACGCCGTCGGGATCGCGGCCGTACGTGTAGGCGGGGCGCTCCTCCAGTTCGCAGTCGATGCCGAGTTCCGCGGCCACGTCGAAGACGTGCCGGAGCGCGGCGCTCTGCGAGGCGGCGTACCGGCGCGCGGCGTCTTCGCCGTGCTCCGTGCGGAGCGTGTCGTACACGGTGGTGTGCAGGGCGGTGAGTTTTCCGGTCGTGTGCCCGGTGACGCCTCCCGCGAGCCTGTCCGCTTCCAGCACGACGACCCGAAGACCCGCGCGGGCGAGTTCCCACGCCGTGCTGAGCCCGACGATGCCGCTGCCGATCACCGCCGCATCCGCCTGAGCCGCCCCTGAGAGAGGGGCGAAGGACGGCAGGTCCGCCGTCTGCATCCAGTACGAGCGGCCGTCGTTCGAAGGTCGGTTCATCTCCGGCGACTGCCCAGTGGGGGAGGGCTGATGCGCGGACCGCACACGGGTGACACACCGTGCCGATACGAGCACAGGGGCGTGTAGTCCGGACGAATCCGGTTGATCCGTACGACCGGGGGCACGCGCACCCTGACGAGCGAAAGGACAAGCCGGACAAATGTGGAGCCGTGTAGCTGCGGTCCGCAAGGAGGCGTCATGAGAGCACTCACCTGGCACGGCAAACGCGACGTACGCGTCGACACGGTGCCCGATCCCACCATCCGCGACCCCGACGACGTGGTCGTCAAGATCACGACCACCGGACTCTGCGGATCCGATCTGCACCTCTACGAGGTACTCGGGGCCTTTCTCGACCCCGGCGACATCCTTGGGCACGAGCCCATGGGCATCGTGGAGGAGGTCGGGGCGGCGGTCACGTCCCTGAAGCCGGGGGACCGGGTCGTGATCCCTTTCAACGTCTCGTGCGGCTCGTGCTTCATGTGCGACCAGGGGTTGCAGTCCCAGTGCGAGACGACACAGGTGCGTGAGCACGGCACCGGAGCCTCGCTCTTCGGCTACACCAAGCTCTACGGTCAGGTCCCCGGCGGCCAAGCGGAGTACCTTCGGGTCCCGTTCGGCAATTCCCTCCCGATCCGCGTCCCGGACGGCCCGTCCGACGACCGTTTCGTCTACCTGTCCGACGTGCTCCCCACGGCGTGGCAGGCCGTCGAGTACGCGTCCCTGCCGCCGGGCGGCAGCGTCGCCGTGCTGGGCCTGGGTCCCATCGGTGACATGAGCTGCCGCATCGCCGCCCACCGCGGCGCCCGTACCGTCATCGGCATCGACCTGGTTCCCGAACGCCTCGGACGGGCCCGCCGGCGCGGCTACCACACCCTCGACCTGCGCGAGTGCGGGGACGACCTGGGCGAGGCGGTACGGGACCTCACGGCGGGGCGGGGGCCCGACGCCGTCATCGACGCCGTCGGAATGGAAGCCCACGGAAGCCGGATCGCCGCCGCCGCGCAGGGCATGACCACCCTCCTGCCGGACGCACTGGCGGCGGCCATGATGAAGCGTGCGGGCATCGACCGGCTCTCCGCCCTCTACACGGCCATCGACCTCGTCAGGCGCGGCGGCACCGTCTCGGTGTCCGGGGTGTACGGCGGCGCGGCCGATCCCATGCCCCTGCTGACCATGTTCGACAAGCAGCTGAACCTGCGCATGGGGCAGGCCAACGTCCGGCGCTGGGTCGACGACATCCTTCCCCTGCTCACCGACGGGGACCCGCTCGGCGTCGACGACTTCGCCACGCACCGCCTGCCCCTCGCACAGGCACCGGACGCGTACGAGATGTTCCAGAAGAAGCAGGACGGCGCCGTCAAGGTCCTCTTCACCCCGTGAACCGTCCGGCAGACCACTCAACCCACCGAGCAGGAGACGACATGAATACGAAGCACACCCCCGCGGCGCCGGAGCCGGGCGAGGGCGCCCTGCCGGGCAAGCCGGGGCCCGTGTCGCCACCCGTAACGGAGCCCACGCAACCCGCGGAGCCGCTACCGCCGAAGACGGATCAGGAGGGCCCCGAGACGGTGAGCCCCACGGGACAGGCGACCGGCGCGGACCAGGCCCGTGTCGCGCAGAGCGGTGCGTATCTGACCACCGCCCAGGGCGCACGGCTCCACGACACCGACCACTCGCTGAAAGCCGGAGCGCGCGGCCCGGTTCTGCTCCAGGACCATCATCTGCGCGAGAAAGTCACGCACTTCGACCACGAGCGGATCCCCGAACGCGTCGTCCACGCGCGCGGCGCGGCGGCGCACGGGATCTTCCAGGGCTACGGCACGGCGGGCGAGGTGTCCAAGGCGGCATTCCTCGCCAAAGACGTGCAGACCCCCGTGTTCGTACGGTTCTCCACCGTGCTCGGCTCCCGCGGTTCGGCCGACACGGTCCGCGACACCCGGGGGTTCGCGACGAAGTTCTACACGGACGAGGGCACCTTCGACCTGGTAGGAAACAACATTCCGGTCTTCTTCATCCAGGACGCGATCAAGTTCCCCGACATCATCCACGCCGGAAAACCGCACCCGGACCGCGAGATCCCGCAGGCACAGAGCGCGCACGACACGTTCTGGGACTTCGTGTCCCTGCACACCGAGGCCACCCACCACACCCTGTGGAACATGTCCGACCGCGGCATCCCGAGGTCCTACCGGATGATGGAGGGCTTCGGGGTCCACACTTTCCGGCTGGTGAACGCGGCAGACGAGAGCGTCCTGGTGAAGTTCCACTGGAAGCCCAAGCTGGGCGTGCACTCCCTCGTCTGGGAGGAAGCACAGCTGATCAACGGCATGGACCCCGACTTCCACCGCCGCGACCTCTTCGACGCCATCGAGTCCGGCGCCTTCCCGCAGTGGGAGCTGGGCATCCAGGTCTTCCCCGACACCGCCGACCAGACGTTCCAGGGGATCGACCTCCTCGACCCCACGAAGATCGTCCCCGAGGAGCTCGCACCGGTCCAGCCCATCGGCCTGATGACCCTGAACGCCAACACCAAGAACTACTTCGCCGAGACCGAGCAGGTCGCCTTCCACCCGGGCCACCTGGTCCCCGGCATCGACGTCACCGACGATCCGTTGCTCGCCGGTCGGCTCTTCTCCTACCTCGACACCCAGATCAGCCGACTCGGCGGCCCGAACTTCGGGCAGATCCCGATCAACCGGCCGCACGCCCCCGTCAACGACATGCTCCGCGACGGCATGCACCAGACCGCCGTACACACCGGCGTCGCCCCCTACCGGCCCAACAGCCTCGACGGAGGATGCCCCTTCCTCGCGGGCGCCGACACGAGCGCCTACATCGAGACGCCCGCCCCCGTCCCCGAGGCGAGCAAGGTCCGTGAAGCACCCGCCTCGTTCTCGGACCACTTCACCCAACCCCGGCTGTTCTGGCTGAGCATGACCCCGCCCGAGCGCGAGCACATCATCGCCGCCTACACCTTCGAACTGAGCAAGTGCCATGAACAGGCCGTCAAGGAACGCACCCTGAAGGTGCTGGCGAACATCGATCCCGAGCTGTGCGCACAGGTCGCCGATGGCCTCGGCCTGCCGACCCCTGAAGCCACCGTGCCGCTCGTCGCCACCGATCCCAGCCCCGCACTCTCCCAGCTGGGCGGGACCTGGCCGACCGACGGACGGGCGGTCGGCATCATCGCCGACCCCACGGCCGACCTGGACGGCGTACGGACCGCCCGGCACGCCGTCCTGAACGCCGGCATGGTGCCCCTCGTCATCGCTCCGACCGGCGGTGCCCTGGATCCCGACGGCGAACCGATCGCCGTCCAGCGCACCTTCGGCACCGCCCGTTCCGTCGAATTCGACGCCCTGCTCCTGGCCGCGGCTCCCCAGGCCGGCGCAGATGCCTACGGCGCCCGCGACGCGAAGGCCGGTACCGCCAGGCCGCCTGAGGCCGCGGACCCCCGAGTGCTGCTGCTCGTCACCGAGGCGTACCGCCACGGCAAGGCGATCGGCGGCTGGAACGGCGCCCGGCAGCTGCTCGAAACGGCCGGTATCGCAGCGGACGAGCCGGGCATCGCCGTGGGCGAGGATGGTGCGGCGGTGCTCGCAACCGTGACCGCCGCACTGGCCGAACACCGAGCGTGGGACAGGTTCCCGCCCGCCGGCTGATCTCGGCGAGGACGCCGGTAAACGGACCCGCCGCCACCGTGGCGGCGGCCGGGTCCGTTGCGGGACCGCCCCCGATGGGGCTGCCCAGCGCTTCGCCCTCACCGGGCCGACGGGGGAGGGGGCGATCCGCACCGTGAGGAGGACGGTGTCGTCGTCGCCCTTGCTCATCCGGCGGGGTAAGGCGGACTACCTGGACCCCCCGGACGGTCTCCTGCTGGGCGCCGCCCATGATGCCCGGTACACGCAAGCCACCCTTGACCTGAACGAAGGCGACCAGCTCTTGCTGTACACGGACGGCCTGGTCGAAGAACCCGAAGAGGACATCCATGACGGTCTGACCCGCCTTGCCGACACGGCCGCCGCCGCACACGCCGAAGGCGGGCGCGTCCTCATCGATACTCTTCTGGCCGCTCTGCCCGACCGCAGCCGACGCCGCGAGGACGTCTGCATCGTCCACATCACTGCCCGTTGACCAACGAAGCCGTCCCGTTTCGACCGAGGGCCGCTCCAGGACACCGGAAGGCACAGGAACGCGGAACCGGCCGCCCCCGGGCCGCGCGCCCCACCCGGGGGGCGGCTGGTGCTCCATCGCCCCGCGCGCCTGCGGCGCAGACCGTGCCGTCCGCCTCCGTTGCACATCACGTCGGTGTTCCACACGCCGCGCCGCCCTGCGCCGGGGCACGAATCACGCGGCGGCCGCCGGGAGCGATCCGCCACGACGCGCCGTGTCGTCTGGTCTCGCGGCTGCCGTGCGGGCAGGGTGGGGGGCGCTACGTGACGGAGGTCCAGTGCAGTAGCTGCCTGTAACGCGTTCGGTTGGGTTCACGCGGACCGCGGTGGACGACCGGGTTGTGGCCCGCGCCTCGGCGATACGGGGCCGGCGGCGCGGGCCGGGACCCGGCGCGTGGGGGTTTGGCGGCCTGTCAGACCTGGCCGCGCCATTCGCCCGTGGCGGTGCCGCGGCCTTCGATGAAGTGCTTGAAGCGCTTGAGGTCTCCCTTGACCTGGCGGTCGACGAAGCCGAGCTTGTCGCCGATGTTCTCCGCCATCCCCTCGGGGTCGAAGTCCATCATGAGGGTGACCTGGGTATGGGTGGGGTCGATGGGGTGGAAGGTGACGATGCCGGACTGTTCCGTCCGGCCGGCGACGGTCACCCAGGCGACCTTGGTGTCGGGGATCTGTTCGGTGATCTCGGCGTCGAACTCTCGCTCGACACCGGCGATCTTCGTGACCCAGTGCGTGAGGGTGTCCGTACGCTGCTCGATGCGCTCGACGCCGTCCATGAACTGCGGGAACGACTCGAACTGCGTCCACTGGTCGTACGCCGTGCGGATCGGGACGTCGACTTCGATGGATTCCTTGACCTGCGACATGATCGGCTCCTTCGATCGGGGATGCGGGAGGGGCATTGGGCGGTCTCGGGTCCGCCCGACGCCCCCGTGGGGCATCACATGCGTGCCCGCTCGCCGCCCGCCTGCCCCGGGATCCGGCGGTGACTCCTCGAACGAGCCCACTTTCCCCACCGAACGGAGCCCGGCGTTCGCCACCCGACCGGACGGGGCCGCGCTGCGGTCATCCAAGGTGGCGGGACAGGCGCCGGGCGAGGAGGTGAGGCAGGGCCCGAACCAGGGCGGCCGCGGCCAGGCCCACCGCGGCGCCGGCGGCGACGTCGGAGGGGTAGTGCGCGCCGCTGTGAACTCGTTGGACCGCGACCATCGCGGTCGCGCTCGCGCACGCGGCGCCCGCCGGGGGCCAGGTTGGCGCGACGGCTGCGGTGAAGGCGACGGCGGCGGCGGTGTGCCCGGGGGGAAAGGAGGAGCTGTCGGGTCGCTCCTGGACGTCGTGGTGGGGGACCCAGTCCTTGGGCGGTCTGCGTCGTGAGATCAGCTGTTTGGCGACGCCGTTGGACAGGACTTCCGCCACCGTGGTGGTGAAGAGTCCTGCCGCGGCGGCTTTGCAGTGTTGGTCTCCCGGGCGCGGCGCAGTCTCTGCAGGGCGTCCCGGCAGACCGCCGGCAGGTCGGTCGTGCTCGTGGCCATAGGGGGCGTCCGTCCTGGGCGGGTGCGCGGGGTGTGGAAGGGGGTAATGCCGTGGGCGTTGCGATACGGAGTTATGGCATCCCAGCGGGCGGCGATGGCGGCGCCGGTGGTCCATTCGGCGGATCGTCGGCGGCCAGGTCGTAATGCTCGCGCTGAAGCTGGATGTGGCGGAGGTGCCCGGGGGGTGGTGTCGTGGGCGCGTTGGAAGGCGGAGGAGTGGCGGGGCCCGCCCACCCGGGCCGCGCCCGTGATGGTGGGGCGCGGCGGTCGGGGCCTTCCGGTCCGGGGCCGCAGTGCCCCGGACCGGAAGGTTGATGGGGTTGCCCTGTCGCCCGGGAACCCCATCGTGGTCGTACGGGTGCCGGGGGAGGAACACGGTACGACCCTTCGGGATGGTCTGTAGTGGGGCGCCTGCCCGCGGAACCGTGGCCTACACCCGGCCGGGCCGGTGGCCGGTCGCCCGGTGTGGCGACAGGCCGGCTCGCCGGGGCTGTGCCTGTAATGGCGGCTACTTCGTTTTGAGGGGTGTGCGTGCTGAGTGACCATGTGTGCAACGGTCAGGATTTGATCGTCACCCTCCGTGCCCCCTTGGGGGTCCATCACCGTATTCCGTGGGTGACGGGCATTGAGGGCCTTCTGGTGGATCTGGATCCCGCCTGTCTGGTGGTGGAGCTTCCTCCGCAGGACGCTTCGGCGTCGCCGGCGACGGTTTCGGCCGTGCTGCGGGCCCACGCCGTGGCCGACCGGCGCCAGGTGGCCATGGCGGTGGTCTGCCCTCCCGGGACGGCCCGGCACCTGCTGCGGGCCAACGCCCCGACCCTGCCCGTACACGCCGATCTCGGCACCGCACTGCGCGCCGCGCACCTGCAGGCCCGCCGCCTGGCTCCCCAGGAAGTGAAGCACGGCCGCGCTGGCGCCGACCAAATGATCGGAAATGTGGGAGGGGATGGTTGTTCGTTTGGTGGGTAGTCTGGTGCTAGCCGTTGGCGATTCCCGCGCCGTCGCATCCTCCTCTTCGGGGGGTGCTTTGGGTACGGACCTCCCCGATCGCGTGGCCCCCGAAGGGTCGCGGACTTCTTCCCCGCACGGTCGGGGGAGGGAGGGCCACCCGACTTTCAGGGACGGTCGGCATGACGCCATACCCCAACACCGACATCACTTCTTCGGAGCCGGGCCCGCCCCCGCCGCCTTCGCCGGCGGGTCGGTGTGTGCCGCGTGTCGAGCGTGAGGTTCTCGCGTCGGTGGAGTGTGTGGAGGAGCCTGCTCGGGTGGTGTTGTTGCGGGTGAGTGGCGAGTTCGACATGGACACCGCCTACCTGCTGACGGAGGCGTTTTCGGCGTGTACGGCCGATCGGATGATCCTGGATGTCCGCGGTGTCACCTTCGCCGACTCCTCTTTCCTCCATGCCCTCCTGAACGCCCGCCGTGATCGTCAGCTGGTGTTGGTGGGTCCGTTGCCGCGTCAACTGTCGAAGCTGTTGACGATCTCGGAGACGATCAACCTGTTCACGATCATCGAGGACGTCTACACGGCCCATCGGTGCCAGCCATGACGACCGCCGAAGACCCGCGTCCGTTCATCCGGCACCAGACCGGGTTCCAGGACGCGCTCTGTGGCCGTACCCGCGCTCCCGGCAAGCCCGGTGCGGCTGGGCTTCCCACCGGGGAGATCTCGAACGCGGTGGGGCGCACTGTCGCGGAGGCCCAAGCCCAGCTTGCCCGGGGGTTGTGGGAGCCGGTTGCGGCCGATGCGGTCTTGGCGGGGCAGACGGCTCAATCCCTGCGGGAAGCCGTCGATGTGGTGGAGGTCCAGCGGGGCCTGGATCGGATCGACCGATTGGAGCGCCTGCGCGAAGCACTGGCCGCGCTCGCCTTGGCGGTGGCCCGTACCCATGGTCAGCCGGCCTGGTTCATGGCCCAGTGCAGCAGCGAGCTGGCACCGGTGTTGCGCTGGCGGGCCCTGGACGCCCCGCCCGGTCACACCTTCGGGACCCGTCGTCCCGAGGTTGGCGAGCTGGCGGATGCCGAGGCCGCGGTGCGCCTTTCAACCGCCGCCCTGGCCCGGATCGCCGACCGTGCCGCGGGTTCGGCCGACGATGAAGGCTGACGCCTCGAAGGTGGGGTGGTGTCACCGGTTGGGGTGAGTGGGTTTCGTGGGGTGGGCAGAAGACCGATAGCGTCCGGCGACGATGAAAGGCGGGCGTGAACCCGCGTGTCCTGGAGGGTTGCCATGGCCCCAGACCCCTTGACCGTGAGTCGGTCGTCGTTCACGACGACCGACCGGGACGCGGTGCAGGAGTCCGTGCTTCGGCAGTACGCCCACCCGCGATTCTCCGCACCGCCGGGCACCGCGTTCCGGATGAGTACCGACCTCGCGGCTGCCGGGCCGCTGACCATCGGCCGTTTCCATGTCGCGGCCCAGGTGACAGGAAGGGCCTACGGCATGGAGGGGGCGGTGTTCGCGGCGGTCCACCACGGCACCTGCACCATCCACGCCCCGGGTCGCCAGCTTCCCGTGCCGGCGGGCGGGGTGTTCGCCTACCCCCACACACCGGCGATCTACGAACTCGACGACCTGGACATCGAGGCCCTGACCCTGCCTCCCGGGGCACTGGAGCAGGCCGCCGCCGCGGCCGGGTTCGACACCGTCCGCCTCCTGGCCATGAACGCCCTCCACCCCCAGGCGGCCGCCGCGTGGAGCCGAGCCACCGTCTACACCCGCGACCAGCTGATCGACCCGAACACCCCCCTGGCCCACCCCCTCCTGCAGGCCGCCGTCGTCGGCCACCTCGCCCACCTGGCCCTGACCGTCTTCCCCAACACCACCATGACCGACATCCACTACCAACCCCCGGGGACAGTCGGTCCCGCGACCCTGCGCCGGGCCGTCGCCTTCATGGAACACAACGCCGACCGACCGATCACCCTGGCCGACATCGCGCAGGCGGCCGGAGTGACGGCCCGCGCCCTCCAGTACGCCTTCCAGCACGCCCACGGCACCAGCCCGCTGGGATACCTGCGGCGGATCCGGCTGGAGCGCGCCCACTACGAACTTGCCGTCGCCGACCCCACCGACGCGGTCACGGTCGCCGCCGTCGCGGCCCGCTGGGGCTGGGCCAAACCCGGCCACTTCACCGCCGCCTACCGCCGCGCCTACAACACCCTGCCCTCCCACACCCTGCGCACCTGAACCAGCGCTCCCGGGTGTGCGTGCGTGGCACCCGACGGGCGCGGCCCCCCCGCGGGGGGCGCCCCCCGCCCCCCCCCGCCGCGCGGGGGCCCCGCCGGGTCGGCTACGGCAGCGCGTTCGCGCTGTCCACGGCCTTCAAGCGGGT
>NZ_JBVJMA010000008.1:0-403443 GCF_055584445.1 Streptomyces sp. NPDC103540 | reverse complement strand
CCCGCGGAGCGGGTACCTGAGCGCTGCGCGCTCAGGACTGAACGGCCTCGCTGCGCTCGGCCGGGCCCTTCGGGCCGAGCTCTCCGCTTCGCTCCGAGCAAGGCCGGCCCGAAGGGCCGGAGTCCTGCGCTTCGCTGCGGACTGGCTCTGGTTCCGCTGCGCTCCACCAGAGGGGGCCCGCTCCGCGGGCCCAAGGACTCCCGCGCTCCGCGCAGGAGGTGACCCCGTTTCACGGGGTCCGAGTTTGCGCTCAAAGTGGATCAAGTGCTCGGAGGAGATACCTCCTGCCGCGTCTTCCCAGTCGCTGCCAGACTTCTCGACTGGAACGTCATGGACAGAATGGGACCTGCTTTCGCCCGGACCTACCGCACTCCACGTGCTCGACCCTTCGCTGCCCATAGCAGCTGTCAGGGTCTGCCGCTTGCCGGAACTGTCCATGTAGACAAACGTAAAGGCGTAGTCGCACGTAGCCGTCGTGCTGTTCGTTATCTGGAACTCCACATGCATCACGGAGGCGCCAACACCCCTGGCGGTGCTTATGCCCTCCAGGTCACCCCGCGCATCGCCGTCGCTGCAAGCCGCATTCTCTGTGGGGCCTCCCGAACATCCAGCCACCAGAACAAACGGAAGTAAGAGGGCAGCAACCCTGGGCTTCAACATGCCCAAAAGTTCACCCTCCTTGCCGCAAGGCTGTCAAGGACATGGACCGTGGTGGTAGCCGCGTGCGGCACAGGGAAAACCTTCATGGCAGCACGGCTCTCCGACCAGCCAGGGGCGGCGGGGTCCTGGCGCTGCAACCAACCCTGAGGGCCACCGGACTTTGTCACACCCCATCTGATTCAATTTCGCTATAGGATAGATTCGGGAATCAAGCCCTTGCCACGGATCGAACCCCTGACTACGTAAGAGGTGTCATTTTCCGAAAGAGCTTGCCCACAGCCCCTGACCTGCGGTGATGGAAGATCATCAACTTTGGCGGGTCCCACCTCCGGCATACCCGGTCCCCCGCCCAGTACACCTTTGCAAGCACCTGTGGAGCCCCCTTCCGGTACAACCCCGAACGGCGGCCGCCAGCCAGGCTTGCCCAGCCCCGCCCGTACATCGAGGAGAGACCCCGGCCGGAACGAGCGAGCGCCGGCCCGGCACCCCGCCGGGAACCGGGCCTGACACTGATTCCCAATCATCGTTGTCAAGCAGTCGGAGTGGTGCGGGAGGACGAGCTCGTGGTCAGGGGCGTGTGCCGTGGCGGTCCTCTGTGCCAATGCCGAGAGCGGCTCGGGCATCGCCCAGACGCTCTCTGGACTCGGCTATCCACTCTTCGCGCATGTCGAGCGGCACGGAGACAACGATCTGGGTGCTGGGCCCGTCATGGACTTCGACCACGTAGGGGTCGTCGGCAATGAATCGGAGGTAGGCCGAGCGGTCGGATCGGGGCCAGTCCACCGTGAACGGCTCGTCGAGGTCGGCCCCCTGCTCGTTCTCCTCGATGGCGTCCAAAAGCAGGCCCCAGTCCGAGAGGTCCTTGGAGTCGAACCCGAGATAGACGGTTCCGTTCACGAAGCCGCTTGTGACGACGGCTTCCGCGCCGTAGTACCGGACGCCCCTGCTTTCGAGGGTGGGCTCGGTGGAACGCAGGCGAACGGTGACGCTCTGGTTAAGGTCGGCCAGCCGGATCAGTTCAATCGCATCGGGCTGTGTGTTCGTGTCCATGGCCAGGAACCTACGGCAGGCGCTCGGGAGCGACTCCGACGGGTGTGCGTTCCGCGTCCGCTGACAGACACGTGGTCGTCATGCCGCGGCTGGTTCCGGTTGGGGCGGCTGGGCTGTCCATCGGCGTTGGTCACGGATGAGTGCCCACAGAACGTCGAGACGACGGCGGGCGAGCGCGAGAATCGCCTGCTTGTGGCTCTTGCCCTCGGCTCGTTTGCGGTCGTAGAGGGACGACGTCCCGGGCGGGGGACGGCTGCGGATCATCGGACTTGGGGCGGGGTCCGGTGCCGAGCCGGCGACGCGTGCTGCTCATCGCGGGACCGGCCCGGCCCCACGGTGACTTCACCGGGTGCCCGGTGAGGTTGCCGAAAACCTCACCGAAAACATCCCCAGTGCAGGTCAGCGGGCTCCGAGTACCCCCACCTCGCGGACGTCGACCGTGAACGCGGTCCGGCGGCCTTCGGTGAACTCACCGGCGTCCCCGAGGGCCGGAGCCTGCAAACGGACGGTCCAGGTGGACGTCGCCGTGCCCGCGTACCGCCCGCCGGCGACGGATGACAGCCGCTTCGCCGATCCGGCACGCCCACGATCAGCCGGCGGCCGCCGCCGGGCCGGTCCCGAACAGCGGCACGTCGTCCGCCGTGACGTCCAGGCGCAGCCGTCGGGTGGCGGTGGACGCCGCCGTGGTCGATGGCCCGGTCCGCGCTGATCTCGGCGACCTGCTCGGGGCGGACGAGGAGAGCGTCCAGGACGTCTCAGGACCCCCATGCGGAGGCGAAGCGGACTCCGGTCCACGGATGGTCGGGGGCGGCGGGCGTGAGGTGTTCGGCGACCTGGCGGACCCGGTCCGGGCGCAGGGGTACGGTGCGTCCGACCGTGCGGAGTCGGCCCGTCGGGTCGTGGCGGCCGAGGAGGACGGCGATCCGCTGTTGTCGGTGCCGCCTGGCAATATCCCGGAGGACCACCACCTCAAGGAGATTCATGAGCACCTGGGACGTCGGCCCCTTCGACAACGACACCGCCGCAGACTTCTGCACCTCCCTGGACGAGGCCACCGAGGCCGATCGGCCCGGACTCATTCGGGACGCACTCGCCCGCGTCCTCGACGCCGACGGCCCCCTCGACCAGCACCTGGCGGTCGAAGCCGTCGCCGCCGCAGCCCTCGTCACCTCCCAATGCCCCGGCGGCCAGCCCATCACCAGCGCGTACGGACCCGACCTGCCCATCCCCGCACTTCCGGCCGAACTCCGGGACATCGCCGTTCGCGCCCTGGATCACGTCGAAGCCGAACCCTCCGAGCTCCGCGAACTCTGGGCCGAGACGGACAAGTACCTCTACTGGCTCCGCACCCTGCAACTCCTGCGCAGGGTGCTCACCTTCCCCACGCCCCAGCCGGTATCCCGTTCCTGGGCCAGGATCGACACCTGGATGCAGCAGCACGCCCCCACCTCCTACGCCCTGCTCGCCCCGCCGGCCGACCCCTCCGAAATCGAAGCCACACAGCACGCGATGGGGGTGCGCTTCCCCACCGACCTCCTGGAGTCACTAGCCTGCCACAACGGACTCACCCAGTGGGCCAACCTGCTCCCCGACCAGCCACCCATGTCCGTCACAGGAATCCTCGACCACTGGCAGATGTGCGTTGAAATCGCCGGAGACGACACCGACCTGACCGAAGCCTCGGAACCGGGCGGAGAACCCTGGTGGCATCCACTGTGGATCCCCTGGGCACAGAGCGACGGCGACTCCCAAATCATCGACATGCGCGAAGGCCCCAACAAGGGCCGCCTGGGCAGTGCGGCACACGACGACACCGGCCACTTCAACGACGGCTGGCCCTCACTAGCCACCTACCTGACCGCCGTCGCCGACGCCCTCGACCACGGCGGCGAAGTGGATGGAGACATGCCGTACCTCACCCCTCAGGGACAGCTGTGGTGGACCTTCACCAACGAGACCGAGTTGAACGGAGAACCCCTCACCCCGGCACCCACAACGGCCGCACACAGCACCCCACCCCGCCCGTAACGCTCCGCCGACAACATGGACGCGGACGGATCGCCCGCGCTCCTGACCCTAAACAACGCCGACTGGCACGGGCGAGGCAGCCGATCCCCAAGGGGCGACCGGACAGCTCACCCACCGGATGGACTGCGCCTGCGGGGACGTACGGGCCCTCTACCCGGGCAAGCCCCCCTCCATGGACCGGGGCACCGCCACCCACCCCACCGGCATCCACGAAGCCTCCACCACCACGACCACCGCATGGCCCGACAGCACGGCCACGACATCACCGGCCCCTGGACCGTCCTCGACGAACACACGAAGCGCGCACCCCTCCGCGACGACAACACGCCCGTGCACATCCCCGTCGTCAACGACCCCAACCGCCGCCCACCAGACCTACGACGACAACGAGCACCAGGCCCTCACCGACAACACCGCCGTCACCGCCGCCGAGCAGCACGACCAGGACCACGCCGACGCCGAGGGGCACCAGGAGCACGGCGACGTCGAGCAGCACGCCCCGGACAGCACGGCCGCGTCCAGGACCCCGGGGACGCCCCGGAGCACGGGGACGTCGACGAGGACCAGGGGCACGACGAGGAGGGCGAACGGTGGGCGGCGGTGTCCCTCGAACGGGTCACCGCGGCGGGCCTCGACGCGGACCCGGACGATGTCGACAAGGCCTTCGGTGAGCATGTGCCCCACGGCGGCCGGCCAGCCGAACTCCCCGGCACCACAACGACAGGAGCACCCGCCCGTGATCCCCCAGGGCCGCCTCGCCCTCACCGAGGACGACATCGCCACCCTCACCGGCAGCTCCCTCAAGACCTGGCGCCGCAACCACGCAAACGGCTTCCGAGCCCGCGTCCCCGTCGTCAACCCCGGTGACCGACTCCAGCTCTACGACCGCGAACAGGTCCTTCGCCCACCTCGCCGGCCGGTCCCTTCCGTCCCTGCCCAAACCCGGCGAACACCCCGACGGCCTCCTCACCGACCGCGAAGCCGGCGATGTCCTGGCCATCAGCGCGGCCACCGTCCGCGCCTACGCCACCAGCGGCCACCTCTCCCCCGGCATCGAGCTCTACGACCGCCGCTGGTGGCCCCGCCAAGAAGTCGACACCCACCGCGCCGCCGGCGACCAACGCCGCGCCCCTTCCACCACCGCCATCCAGGCCCTCACCCACCAACTCACCGACAACGGCCCCGCGCCCACCGCCACCGAGCCGGCCACACGCGACGGCATCAGCACCCGCACCGCCCAACGCCGCATCAACACCGCACAAAGCCGGCTCGCCGCGAGCACCGACACTCCGGCCGGGTGAGCGCATGTCCGCCGACACCTACCTGGTCGTCCGCTGCGACGCCGCCGACCCCATGGCTGCGTAGGTGACAGTGGAGAACGTTTGTCGTCGGGTACGGAGAACAGTTGCTTGGCCGAGAGCGGCGGGATGTTGTCGAGTTTCGGGAGCGCCGAGGCGACACGGAGATGGTGGCAGGCGTCGATCGTGTGCCAGCCGTCATACATCTGCGGGCCGGTTGTCGTACCTGGGTTCTAGAGTCCGGCACATGTCCCGCCACACGCCCAACCGTCCGGTGGATGTGGAGAGCCTCTTTCCCGAGTTGCTCCCCTTCCGCCGCGAGTCCGTCCGCCTGCACCCACGTCCCGGCTCTCCGACCTGCAAGGACAGTTCCGTCGGAGGTCCATTGCTCTGGCCTGCCGCGGAGCCATGGCCGGTGTGCCGGGAAGAGCACCACGCCATGGACTCCGGCGATCCGGAACCCGCTGTACCCCTCGTTCCCATCGTGCAGGTCCATCGTGTCGATGCGCCGGGCGTGCCCTTTCCCAAGGGGACGGACCTGCTCCAGGTCTTGTGGTGCCCTCACGCGCATGGCGACTTCGGCTACCCCTTGCCCCAGGTCCACTGGCGGGTCTCTGGCGCCATCGGCGGCGTATTGCCCACCCCGGAACCGGCGGCCGGGCTTCCCGAGAACTGGTACCCGGCTGCCTGCGCGGTTCACCCCGAGCAGGTGACCGAGTACCCGAGCTGGGATCTTCCTGCTGCCGTCTACGACGCGCTGAGAGACCGCTTCGACACGCTGCTGGCAGAAACCGGCATGCGGTACTCCTACCACCTCGCGGAGGCCCCAGGGATCAAGCTAGGTGGCTACCCGGGCTGGACGCAGGAACCGTACTGGCCCGACTGCGAAGGGTGTGGCAGGCGAATGGAGCATCTCCTGACCGTGGCCAGCTGGGAATTCGACGGCGAGTCCTGGCGTACGTGGCTTCCCGAAGAGGACCGGGTCGACGAGAACAAATCGGGCGGCCTGCGCTGGAAGGGCGAGGCTCACAACCCCGCCGGACTGTGCCTCGGCGACGCCGGAGGCGTCTACATCTTCGAGTGCCGTACATGCCCAGAGCGCCCCATCGGACACTGGTTCGACTGCTCGTGACCGCCGGGTTCGCCGTGCCTGCTGCATGGCACGAGCACACTGCGAAGGAAACCAGCCGGCCGTTCTCGGAACTCGGCAACACGGATCTACGCCGGATGAAGGTGCTCTCGGCATTGGCCGACGAACGTTCTCGGTTCTCGACGACATAGCCAACCTCTCGGAGGAGGCCGCCGCGGCCTCCTCCGAGAAGTAGACCGCGGCACCCCCCACCTGCCATTCAGTGCCCATGCGCGCCCGTTCGCCGCGCCCCTTGGGCCGGGCAGACCTTGCCGTGCGCGAGGAGCCAGCGCCCCACCGCGCCCCGATCGAAGACCGGCGCCGGCGCCCGCGAACCGGCCGCCGGCGGCGGCGGGAAGTCGGCGTGCCGGCGCCGCCAGGCGCTCACCGTCGCCCGACTCACCCCCGCCACGACGGCCACCACCGCGACCGGCACGACGTCACCCGCCCCGGTCGGCGCCGGCTCCCACCGGGCGAGGTGCCTTCGCCTGGCTGCACCAGTTCAAACGGCTCCGCACCCGCTACGAACGACACGCAGATCTCCACCAGGGCCTGCTCGAACTGGCCTGCAACCTCATGCGCCTCCGCCGCCTACGAGCCTCATTCTGACGTAATCCGTTTGTTGCGCTGCCGGTCGCGGTGCCACGCCGGGCGGGCAACCATGCGGCGATTGGCACGGGGTGTTGCATTCTCTTTACCAGTGGATCGAGCGACCGGGGGGGCGCAATGTGGTCAGCGGTGTCGTCGGGAGGCTTTCTGCCAGGGGAGCGGTTCGAGTGGTTCTCGGATCTCACCTCACGGGAGGTGATCCCAACCGCGCTCAGCACCGATCGTCCCGCAGACTTCGAGGCGGAGGCGGCCGTCCTGGAGCTGGGGGACGTCCGGGTGGCGAAGTTCGCGTTCTCACCGCTGCGATCGAGACGCACGCTGGCCTTGATCCGGCGTGGTGACCCCGAGCAATACCAGCTGGCGCTGATGCACTCTGGTACAGCATCCATCTCCCAGCACCGCAACGAATGCAGCATGGGGGCTGGGGATTTCGCACTCTGGGACACCTCACGGCCGTATCAGGCGGACCTGCGCAACAGTGCGGGCTCGGTAGGGCTACTGACGCTGCAACTTCCCAGAAGCATCCTTCCGCTGCCTGCGAAGCACATGGACCGCCTGCTCGCCTGTCCCATACCGAGCAAAGGCTCGACAGCGGTCCTGGCTGCCTTCCTGCGATCCCTCGAAGCGCACGCCGCCCAGTGTTCACAGCGGGAGTTGAGGCGTCTCGGCTCAATCGCCGTTGACTTGTTGGCCTCCAGCCTGGCTCAGAACCTGGACGTCGAGGAACAGCTCCCCGCCGAGGTTCGCGTGCGGGCGCTGTTGCAACGGATCCACACCTTTATCGATGACCACCTCGGTGATCAGGACCTGACCCCCGCCGCGGTCGCATCCAGTCACAACATCTCCGTGCGGACGCTCCACCAGCTCTTTCAAGGAACAGGGGAGACCGTCCAGGCCCGCATACGGCGGCGCCGCCTGGAGCGGTGCCGGGCCGACCTCCTCAAGACCGGTCACCTCGCGCATCCGGTCGCGGTGATCGCCGCCCGATGGGGATTCAGCGGCCCAGCGGTGTTCAGCCGCTCCTTCCGGGAAGCGTATGGGACGAGCCCGACCGACTTCCGCGCGCTGAGCGTCAAGGAAGCCCGCGCTCGCTGCATAGTCCGGTGATCATTCGCTTTCTAGTCTTGGCGTCGTCCGATCGGCATCAGTAGAAAACGGGAGGAATCACCATGAGGAAGAGACTTGTACAGGTGGTCACGGCCGCAGCCGCCATGCTCACGTTCGGCCTGTTCACCGCCGCTCCGGCGAGCGCGGCCTCGGCGGTCTGCGAGAGCTGGGGTGGTGTGTGCACCAGCGGCTCCGTGCCGGCGAACGCCAATCGCCAGGTCTGCTTCTCCGGCACCCACAAGGCCCTCGCCTACTGGGGTCGGGCTGAGCTGTGGGACGCCGACACCGGCGTCATGGTCGGCTCCTTCGCCAGCAACGCCCATGAGACCAAGAGCCGTTGCGTGAGCGGCCTCTACGGCCAGCACTACTACGAGCGCGGCACCGGCGGCTACTTCTACGGCAACGTCTGGAACTGATCCACAGGGCTGGCCCTTGAGCGCCATGGCGCCCGCTGGACCCACCCGGCGGGCGCCATCCCACGCGAGCCCACGGCCCCAGAAGAGCATGACGCCTGGCCGTGTAGCCCATCGATCAGGCCCACGGCTCCGACTCATTCTGAAACGATCAGTTATCCGCTGGGGCCACGACGAGCACAGCAGCGAGTACTACTTCCTTACCAGCGACCCGGATCCGGGCAACTGGGAGATCGTGGTCGGCAGCGAGTGCGCGCAGTGGTACCGCACCAGTGGCAGCTTCACCGACTTCCTGATGCGCTGCTTCGACGGCCTCGACCGGGCCCCGTTCATGGACCGCGCCTGGCCCGGAGGCGACGCTCGCTACAAACCCTTCGATATGTAGTGCTGTTCACGGAGGGTTGCCATGTCGGGCCGTCAGGCTGCTGCTTGCAGTGGTTTGCCGCTCCAACGGACACCTCGCTCGCTGCGGATGCGTGCGCGTTCGCGTCGTTGAGCTGACCACGATATCCCGCAGGCCGGCACGCGCCTGGACGAGCTCGTGCAGGACGTCGGCACGGTCCGCGGAGACCGGTACCAGGACCTACTGCGCGACCGCCACCGCCTGCTGCCCCACCCACCCCGCCGCCGACATCCCCTCCCGGTCGGCGGCCGCACGTACGACCGCCAACTCGGCCGGCCTGCTGACGGTGCGCCGGCACCGCAGGCTCCGCAGGCGCGGGCCGGCCGGGCGCGGTACCGGTCGACCTGGAGGTCACCCTCGCGCTCCCGGTACCAGAACGCGGCCTCGATCCCACGACGCCGGTCCTGCCGCTCGGTTGCGATCTCTCGCTTTGCGGTGGTGGGGGTGGTGTCGGCCGGCAGTGTGGTGGCTGGTCGGGGGTGTGGTGGTGGGAGTGTGACGGGTGTGCGTACGGATTTGTGTCCGGTGTGTGGTTGGCCGCCGTTGCCGGTGGGGTTTCTGGTCGAGGGGACGGTGCGGTTGGGGCGTCGGCGGTGGTGGTCGGGTTGGTTGGTGATCTGCGAGGCCTGTTACGTGGCGGGGGCTCCGGATCCGGTGACGGGTCTGTCCCGGCCGGCGTCGGCCCGCCGTTCGGAGACGGTGGAGTGGTGGAACCTGGTGGGGCGGGGGGAAGTGATGGACCCCGCACCGTGTGTGGTCTGCGGTCAGGTCGTCGTCCGGCGTGCCGAGCCTCTGATGACGCACGTGTTGTGTTCGCCGGCGTGCCGCACTTCCCGTATGCGGATCCGTAACGGCGGACGGGGTTCGGGCCGACCGTGCGCGGGCTGCGGTGTCGAGGTGACCTCCGGGCGTGCCGACGCCCGCCACTGTTCGCCGGCTTGTCGGCAGAAGTCCTACCGCCGCCGGCTCGCGCAGGACCCACACGCACAGCCGTAACGGTTCCCGGCGGTGTCACGGTTATGCGCACGAGTCATGGGGGAGGGTGCGCGTTACGGGTGTGCGTGCGAGTCGTGGCCGGGGTGGGCCCGTCGTCTCCTACGCGTGCCGGATGTCTCGTACATGTACCCGTAACGATCCCTGGACCGGTGATCGAGCGGTACCTCGCCTCGGGTGATGAAGCCAAAGCCCACCGGGTGGTGCTCGGCGAAGACAGCGGCATGGAAGGCGGCGGGCGCCGTAGCGACCGCTGGGCACGATGTCGTCGACAGCCAGGCGGGGGCGGGTGTTTGGCGTTTCGGGCGAGCACGCCAGAATGCCGCCCCCGATCCGAAGGTCAGGGGCGGCAGCGGCTGGGTCACCAGCCCGTCATCACCGCGCCGATGGGAAGCGGCGCGGCGATCAGGACCAGTGCCTGCAGCACGGTCCGGGTGCGCGCACTACGCCTGTTCAAACAGGAGGCCGCGAAGGCTGCTATGAGCGCCACGGGGAAGAGCACCGGTATCGCGTCCCACGCCTCCGGGCGTGCCCCGCCGACGAAACCGGCCATCCACGAGCCGGCGAGTCCGGCCAGGAGCGCGAGGAGCGCCTTGCTTGTGGTGAACCAGTCCCGCTCCATCAGCTCCACCAGATCCCCGAAGCGGGTTCCCGCTCGGTATCCACGTATGGCGGAGACGACGAAGGCGACGAGCAATAGGGCCGCCGCGCCGAGAACCACCCAGCGCACGATGGCTGCCGTCGTATGCATGTTCATCTCACCAGCCGTCCATCCTTGCGCTGTTTCACCAGCAGTTCTTCATGACCCCGTCGATGCCGAGAATCTCCGCGGCAATACCGCCGAGCCCCGAGCCCGCCTCTTCGAAGACCTCGGCGATCCCCTTCTTGAACGTCTTGCCCATCTTCTTCTTGGACTGGATCTTGTTGACGACCTTGGCGACACCGCCGAGCTTGTCGATCGCCTTCTTCGTCTTGTAGATCTTGCCGATGGCGAAGATGTTGGAGCCCACGGCGAGGAGGATGCCGCGGGCACAGCCGCCGGCGCTGAATGCCCGCTTGTGACGACCGCCCTCCCCGGCCGTCGGTGCGTGCTCCTCAAGCCACTGCACGGTGGCCGCATCGCCCTGTTCCAACACCTCGTCGGGGATTTCGCTGATGAGCTTCAGCGCTTCCTCGATGCCGGCCAGGTTCTGCTCGTCGGTACCGGTGATCCCCTCCAGCGCGCCGCCTGTGGACAGGGCAACGGAGGAGGACGGGGCAGCCGGTGCCGCGGCGTGCGCGGCACCGGTCGTGACGAGAACCGCGGAAGCGGCGAGGAGGGCCACAGCGGCGGCACGGCTGCGCAACGGGGCACCACTGCGCGAGTTGACGAAAACGGACATATTGCTTTTTCCTTAACGTTCATGAAACAGCCGGAACCGCACGCCATGTGGGTAGGCACCTGGGCGGCGGAGCGGCCTGTGTACCCCCCGGCGATGCGCCGGGGGTGAAGCAGGCGCCCGCGGATCGAAGCCGGATGATGCCGGAGTCTCGGTGGGCGGCCCTGCTGAATGATCATCGAGGGCGGTCGTTGCGATCCGCCATCCACTGGTCGGCGGGAACGCTCCCCCGCCGAGCGGCGGGGCCGAAGACTCTCCTCCCCCTCCCCCAGGGCCTCTGGCCTGGGCTGCCTCGCGGCTCAGGACGCGGCGCAGGAATTTGTGTCGTGCGACACGTGCAGCCCGGGCAACGCGGCGCGGCGGAAAGCCGTCGTAGGCGGTAGCAGACGTATATGGGGCGGGGGACAAGCTGTGATTCGAGTCGCGGTCGTGGACGACGAGCCGGTGGTCCGGGCGGGGCTGCGGCTGATCCTGGACTCCGCCGGCGACATCAGCGTGGTGGTCGAGGTTGGGGGCGCCGGCGCGGTGGAGAGCCTGCGGGCCCATCGCGTGGACGTGCTGCTGCTGGACATCCGGATGCCGGGCGTGGACGGGATGTCCGTGCTCCACCGGATCGTCGGCGCGCCAGGGGCTCCCGCCGTGGCCATGCTCACCAGTTTCGGTCTGGAGGAGTACGTCGAAGAGGCGCTGCGGGCCGGGGCGGCCGGGTTCCTGATGAAGAACTCCTCTCCGGAACAGCTGATCCACTCGGTGCGGACCCTCGCGGCCGGCGGCCGGGTCCTGGCGCCCGAGGCGACGGGACCGGTGATCGAGGGGTACCTCGCCTCGGGCCACGACACCGGGGCGGTCCGGCTCGTGGGCCGGCTGAGCGGGCGCGAGCTCCAGGTGCTGGCCCAGGTGGCCGCCGGCCACAACAACCTCGCCATCGCGCAGCGGATGCACCTGGCCCACGGCACCGTCAAGGACCACGTGAGTTCGGTCCTGACGAAGCTGGGCGGCCTCAACCGTGTCCAGGCCGCCGTCATCGCCGAGCGCGCGGGGCTGCTCGGGCCCGGGCGGGCCCGAACGTGATCGTGCGGATGCTGCAGGGGCTGCGCGTGGGCCTCCAGACCGTGCGCGGCAGGCCGGGCACCACGCCTGGCGCGACCGTCGCCAGCGCGCTGGTCGAGCTCCAGCGCGTTCCGGCCGGCAGGCGTCCTGCCTGGAGCCTGGTGCCTGTCCTCGGCGCGATGGGCGATGTCCTCGTCATCAACATCCCCTCCCACACGGTCACCAGTCTGTCCCTCTCGCTGGCGGCCGCCGCGACGCTGCTGCTGCGCCACAGGGCGCCTGAGGTGGCTCTGCTCGTCACGCTGCCCGCGTACTGTCTCGGCTACCTCAACCTCGCACCGCTGATCGCGCTGTACTACATAGCCGCCCGGCGCGGCCCGGCCCTTGTGGGATGGGCCGCGGCAGCGGTGACCGCCGTCCTGTACGGCCTCGTCTCCCCCGCCTCCGGGGACCTCCCCCTCACCGTCGGCCTGGACAACCTGGACGCGAGCTCTCCGCTGGAATGCTGCGCCGTTCCGATCCTGGCCATCGTCATCGGCCGCTCGACACGGGCCCGGCAGGAGCAGCTGGAGGAAGCCCGGGCCCGCCGGATGCTGGAGGAACGGCTGCACACCCAGCAGGCGCTGAACGCCGAACGCAGCCGGCTGGCGCGGGAGATGCACGACACCGTCTCCCACAAGATCAGCCTGATCAGCCTGCAGGCCGGCGCGCTCCAGGTCGCCCCGCCGGAATCCGTGAACGTCCACGAAAGTGCCCAGCAGATCCAGCGGCTGGCCGCACGGACCGTCACCGAACTCCACGACCTGCTCCACGTCCTTCGGACCGGCGAGGTCGCAGGAGCCGAGTCACCGTCGGTGCCCGGTTTCGGGGGCCTCGGCGAGCTGGTGCAGGACAGCGGGCTGTCCGTCCGCCTCGACCTCCCCGGCGCCTGGCCGCACACGACGCGCGAGGTCGAAGGCGCCGTCTACCGCACGGTCCAGGAAGCCCTGACCAACATCCGCAAACACGCCCCCGGATCCCCCGTGGAGGTGGCCGTCACGGCCGACGACCACAGCCTGCGCGTAAGGGTCCGCAACGGACCTCCTGCTGAGGACGCGACCCCGCTTCGCATCCCTGGAAGCTGCCGGGGGCTCACCGGGCTGGCGGAACGCGCCCGCCTCCTCGGCGGCACGCTCACCGCCGGCCCCGCGCCCGACGGCAGCTACACCGTCACCGCGGTCTTCCCCCACGCACACAAGGCACCCGCGCGGTAGCCGGAAGGGAGCTGCGGGAGGCCGGTCGCGCAGGGGACGGCGTCCCTGGCGGCACGGCCAGGGACAGGCCCCGGCACCCCGCCGGTCGGCGGGGTGGGAACCGTCCCGCGGGGGGTACAGCGCGGGCCCGGCCGGTTCGATGCTGGTGCGGACCGACGGCGCCGCGGTCGGGAGCGACTCCCGAGCCGGCGCCCTGACGAACTCGTGTTGAGGAAATCCGTGTACAGAGCATCACTTCGCAGCGCGGCCGTGGCCGGCCTCATATCCGTTTCCCTGGTCGGCGGCATGTCCTCCGCCGCCCTGGCCGACTCGAGCCCGACGGGAGCGGAGCGCACCGGGCAGGCGGTCGAGAAAGCCACCGGCACAGCCGGGCTGCTGGCTGCCGCGGTCCCGGGGAACAGCCTTCCGGCCAGCTCGGCGGGCGAGGTCTTCGTGGCGACGGGGACCGGTGAACGCGTCTCGATCGGTCTGCCCGAGACGAAGGACAGCGCCGGTGTCAGCACCGGCAGGGGCACCACGGTCTACCCCGACGCCGCTCCCGGCGCCGACCTCGCCGTGCAGGCCACCGCCGACGGCGCACGGGCCCTGGTCGTCATCAAGGACAAGAGCGCGCCCAAGGAGTACGGCTTCGACCTCGGGCTGCCTTCCGGTGCCGAGGTGAAGCAGCTGGCCGACGGCTCCCTCCTCGTGGTCAAGGACCGCATGCCGCTGGGCCTCCTGGACGCCCCGTGGGCCAAGGACGCCAACGGCCACCCGGTCGCCACCTCCTACCGGGTGGAAGGCAACCGCATCGTCCAGACGGTCGCCTTCGACGACAGCACCGCCTTCCCCGTGGTCGCCGACCCCAACTGGAAGGCGATCGCATCCGCCTTCCAGAAGATCGGCGGGTTCGCCAAGGCCGTCGGCGGCAAGTACGCCGACTTCCAGCAGTGGTTCAACAGCAAGCCCGCATGGGTCCGCTACCCGATCAAGGCGGTCATGCCCGGCCTGTCCTTGTATGACATCTGGTGGCACTTCAACCACTGACCCGTCTCCGGCCCATCCGGCCGTCCCGGCGGACGATGACCGAACACCATGAAACAGGGATCGGAAGTACATGAGCGAAGAGGCCGTCGACAACGTGGCGACGGAGGGCACATGGGCCATTCCCATGCTGGTGCTGTTCCCCTCCGGACTCATCGTGATCATCACCGACCTGGACGTGCCATGGCTCATCGGAGCCTGGATCTGCATTGGCCTGGCAGGACTCCTGATCACCACCGGATGGATCCAGGCCGTCCGCAACGGCATCCGCCGGGCAACAGGCTGGGCGACCTGCGCTGCGGTCCACCTCGTCCTCGCCTGGCAGGTGGCCCGGCTCCTGGATTGACCACAACGGCGAAGAGGCAGCGCGGTTGCGCGGTGGTCGCAGGGGGTGTCGCTGCGACCACCGCTGGCGGGGCCTGCTCGCGCCATGAGCAGGCCCTCGGCACCGCTCGTCGCCATCAGCCGGCTGGGTGCCGGGCCAGGAGCCCGGCGCGCAGCCGGAGGTGCTCAAAACAGTCCGGGCGGCAGGTCGGATGGGCCGTGAGACGAAGTGCACACGGCCGGACATGTTCTGTGGTGGGTCTTGGCCGGCGCGGCAGCGTGTTTGCTGCTCGCCTTCGCTCGCGGCGATACGCCGCCTTCGTGACGCAACTCCCGTCGAGGAGCCGGCAGGGGCGATGGAGCGGAGCTGATCAGCGCGAACCAGGTCTTCCTCGCCGTGTTGGCGGGCGGAGCTTGGTCGCGGTCCACTCCGCGCCGTACCGGCACAGGGCCTCCGCCGACGGCGGCAACCACTCCGCGGGGTCACGGTCGGCCTTCGTCCTGTTCGACCGCGCCGTCACCGCCACCAGCGAGGCCGGCCGCCCCTGGTCGTTCGCGTACGCCTCCCGCCGCGCCGCAGTCCGGCCAGAGGCCCCAGTCGGTGGGGAGCGTCATTCGAACCGTGCGGTACTCCCGACTCATGAACGTTGACAAACCCAGGCGGTAATGTCAGCGGCCGTCGCGACGCCACTCGTAGCGCCACACCGCGTCGCGGTAATCCTCCTCGTCCGGGTAGCCTGGCTGTGGCGGGCCAAGGCGACGTGCCGCTTCCGTGCACCGCTCATCGTCGTGGAGGGCGAGCCCATATACGGCGAGGACCTGGACCTGACGGTCCGTGTCGTCCAGCAGCGCGGCCGTGGCTTCGGCAAGGACGGGATCGAGGTCTCTGCCCTGCCCGGCCGAGCGACAGGCTGCCCGCCGTACCGCCGCGTCCACATCCGTCATCAGCACCAGCAGTGCCTCACGAGCATCCTCGGACAGGTCCGTGGAGTCCTGACGCGCGCCCAGGCCGCCGGCCACGGCTCGCCGGACGCCGGCGTCGTGGTGGGCAATGTGCGCCAGGAGGGCCGCTTCGGCACGCGATCCGGCGTACGAACCAAGTCCATGCAGCACCTCTGTGAGGACGGCGTTGTCCGTCTCCTGACCCGACCAGTCGGTGAGGGCGTCCACGGCGAGGACGCAGAACTCTTCCTCGTGGCTGTCAGCGAAGAGCTCGATCAGCCGCATCAGCTCGGCACCGAACAACCGGCGGGACGGGTCCGCATCAGCGCGCAAGGTCTCGGCGAACGTCCAGGTCTCCTGATCACGTCGGTGAGACAGCAGGATCGCGGCCCGTCCCCACGCTGTGTGGTCCGGGTCGCGGTCCAACGCGCGTGTGATGAGTTCCTCGCACGAGGCACGGGTGCCAAGCTGTTCCTCCAGGTCTGTGAGGATCGCCCCGTGCCCGTCCCGCACGGTGATTCCGCCGAGCGTGAGCTCGCCGACGGTGCAGTACTCATCGTCCTGGACCCGTGTACGGACGACATCGTCTTGGGAGCCGGTGCGGCGCCGCAGTTCGGCTTCGGTCCCCGCCTCGTGCCACCTGCGCGCGATATCCCGCATCTCCATCAGCTCGGACGCCGGGTACCTGTCCCGGATGCTGTGATCCAGAAGGGCCCCGACCAGCGCGGGCGAACCCGAATCAACCGCCTCGCGCAGGGGCAGCAGTTCCTCCGGCGCGCACTGGCTGGCATCGGCCCCACCCATGAGCAGCAGATCGGCGATGTGCCCGTGGAACGCCTGGACAGCCACAGCGAACGCGGCGGTCCGCTCGTCGTAGTCCCCGTAGTCCCCGTCCTCCTCCAGAAGCTGCTTCACACGGAGCGTGTCCCCAGCCCGAGCAGCGGCGACCAGAGGAGGCTCCACCACATCGCCCACGCGCCCACCCACATCCATCACTTCACTCCCCCTCCGCGTTTCCGCAGCTCAGTCTAGGTCTGTCCACGATCTGCGGTGGGACTGTAAATCGTTCGACTCTTCCAAGATTTTCGTAGGCGTTGATCGTTGCGGGGGGCCGTCAGTTCAACAGGATGATCTGGCGAAGGAGGCGATGACCTGCGCGGCCATACATCGAGCGCTTGACGAGTTTGATCTTGATGTTGACTCCTTCCGTACGGCCGTTGTGGTGCGGCAGGGTCACGGCGGCGTCGACGGCAGCGCGGTCGCGTTCGAGGCCGTTCGCGAAGGAGCGCAGGAAGGGCAGGTCGGCTTCGCGGGTTCGGCTGATCCAGCTGGTCAGGGCCTCCGCGTTGTCCGCGGCCGGGATCAGCAGGTCGGCGAAGGTTCGGAGTTGGCCCGCCAGCGCGGTCATCTGCGGACAGGAGCCGGCGAGCTGGTCGCGCAAGGTGCGCTGATCAGCATCGAGGCGGTCCGGGCGGGTGGTCATCAGGCGGGTGACGCGGCGCGGAGAGAGGGTGGCGTGGTCGGCTTCGACGCGGCCTTGGTTGATGTAGCGGACCAGGAGGTTTGCGCTGCCGGTGCAGCCCATCTCCCTGATCTCGGCAAGCAGGTGGGTGGTGGGGACGGCCGGGTCCTCCGCACGGCGTTCTCGCAGGTGGTTGCGGTAGGGGTCGACCAGGCCGGGCCGGTAGGTGGGGGTGCGGACAAGGCGGTCGGGCAACACTTCGATCCGCTCGCCGGTGTCCGCATCGATGAGGACAGTGGCGTAACGGTGGCCCTTGAGCAGGGCGAACTCATCGATCCCCGCCACCCGCGGCACTGGCCGGTCCGGCAGAGTGATCCGCATCAGGCAGTTCAGCACCGTCGCTCCGGACAATGCGTGGTGCAGGACCCTGGGCAGCCGGGCGCCGGCCGAGCCGGCCAGAGCCACCGAGACCGCCTCGACCACCCGCCGCAGCGCCGGGGTACGTCGTTGCTATCGCTCCGTCAGACCGTCGACCTGCTCGACGAAGGTCAGCTTCAGGCAGTCTGGATTCTCGCAGTACAACCGCCGCACGGACAGGTCGATCACCAGCGGACGCCCTCCTACCGCCTCGTCCGCGACACGACGCACGTACCGCGAGTGCGTCCACCGCGACACCTGCCCGCATCCCGGACAAGTTCGGGGTATGTCGTCCCTGGTCACGGCGGTGACCCGAACCGCCTCCGGGCTGGTCCTCCACCCGCTCGATCCGTAACCCGGCCGGCTGCGGCAACAGTTCCTCGATAGCGACGACACACGCCACAAGCCTGGCAGCGACATCCCTGCCCCCAGGCCGGATCGCCAAGACGATCAACGCCTACGAAAATCTTGGAAGAGCCGAACGATTTACGGTCCCTCTGGAAGCGGCGGAGTGCTTGCTTCGGAACCATGGTTGTGCTCCGTACGACGAGGGGGCCCAGGTGCGGCTCGCAAAGGACGGACGAGTTGCCGTGCGACGTCGCGATGCGGTTGAGTCTGCAGGTCAAGTGTTCGAGAAACCAGTGGGGGTTGACGGTGTTCAGGACAGTACGGGGGCTCGCGGGTGGAGCAGCGCTGATAGTGGCGCTGACGGCGTGCGGAAGTGATGGTGACGACGGGGCGAGTGCTGTCGGCGGCGCCGGGGCCGCGGGTGGCAAGGGGAATGCTCCGGTGGTGACCGAGGACATGATCCGCACGGCCCTCATCAGCAAGACCGCAGCGCCGCAGGGATGGCGGGCGGTGGGCGGCGTCCAGACCTACGAGGGCGGCGACAGTCTGCGGGCGTGCGAGGAGCATACAAGCACGAGCTGCGGCGGCTTCGTCTCGGTCGGGTCGACTACGCTCTCCCTCGAAGAGAGCACGGCGCTTGGCGGTTCGACCATCCGGTTCTCCATCGTGTCGTTCAGGTCGGTGGACGATGCGAAGGCCGGGCTGAAGGGCATGTCAGCCGAAGCGCGGCGGAAGGCGGGGCCTGAGGCGAAGCCGCTGAAGATCTCTGCCGGTGCCGACGAGACCGACGCCTTCACGGGTCCGCACACCGAGGTCATGATGCGCGTCGGAAGCACCCTGATCCGGCTGGAGAGCGGGAACCTGAAGGAGAACCAACCCCAGCCCTACGGCGACTTCGCCAAGCTCCAGATTGACCGCCTCAACAAGACGACCGAGGGGAAGAACCCCGACGCCTGAGGCCGGCGCCCTTGTAGCGGCCGGGATGCAAGGGGCTGTCCCGGCCGCTCCACTGAGCGGTGATCCGATCACCGTCCCAACGCGGGCTTGGTGAACGTGCCACTACCCGGATCAAGCCGTTACGGGACGAAGCCGCAGCGGGGTGGGCGGTTGGGCGGTCCAACGCTTCTACTTCTGACCGACATTGCCGAGCCTCACATGCCGGAACCGCTGCCAACACTCGTCGACATTCGTTCTCGTATCCCGGTTCTGGCGCAACTCCTATGGTCCGTGACTGTGGGTAACCGATTAGATCTCGAAGAGAACTTCCTCTTGTGGCGGGATCGGAGGGTCAAGGACGTCGCGGAGGCGGGTGATCTCCTGACGCCACTGCGACCAGTTCGCAGCTTCGGCCCACAGCTCGGCGAGTTCAGACCGGTCGGAGACCACTTGGGCCAGGGCGTCGACTGCGAGCGCTCGAAGGTCTGCGGGCAACTCCGGTAGCGGCTCTGATGGGCCATAGTTCAAACACGCCGGCTCGCCGTAAGGATGCCGGGCAACGACCAGGGCAGCTGCGGCCACAGCCCGCTCGCCGTCGTAGACGCCGAGGAAGTCCACGTGGCTGGCGGCGCGTACGAGCACGCTGCGGATCATGGGTTCACGTTCTTCCCGCGCTGCCTCGTCCAGATCACCCCCGAAGTCGGCGGCGGTGTCGTTGTCGAAGGGGCCGGTATCCCAGGTGCCCATATCTCTCCTCGCATGGCCGTCTGGGCGATCGTCGCACTGGCCACCGACAACGAGGTCACGAGGCAAGCAGCACCCGCTTGCGCAGGAGCTTGAAGCCGGCGCGTCCGTACATCTGCCGCTTGATCATTTTGATGCGGTTGACGTGACCTTCCACGACACCCGAGCTCCAGGGCAGGGTCAGGCCGACGGTTACAGCCGCGAGGTCACGTTCGAGGCCACTGATGAAGGTGGGCATGCTGGGCAGGTCGTCGGCCCGGAGCGCCGCGATCCACTCGGGGAGGCGTTCTCCCTGGAGCTGGGTGAGCATCTGCCCGAAGGAACGGATGTGGCCGGCGAACACGTCCAGCTCGGGGCAGTGAGCCAGAACGGACTTCAGCTTCAGCCGATCCTTCTCCGCAAGGGCGTCCGGGTGGGTCAAGATCCATCCGGCGACTGTCCTGGGCGACGGCGGCCGACCCTCCGGCACAGGGTCCCGGAGTAGGATGCGCGAGCCCCTTGGGGTGCTCGCGCATCCTTACAGAGTTTTAACGTCCCGCTGGAACGAACTGGATCACATATTCTTCCAGCCCTTGAATGGGACATTCGGTGCCGACCATCTCGTCATATCTCGCCCGTGCGGTTTCGCCACCCTTTCGCCAGACGCTGAGAGCGTATTCGGCCTCTGGCTCCAGGGTGAACCGAAGTGTCGGCCCGTCGATATTCGCAAGGATCGCGCGACCGCTCAGACTCCGATATGCACCCTCGAAGATGGACGCGAACTCCTCGTCGGGGCAGAGCGACACGGTCCGGATGTCGGAGCAATTGTCAAAAGTTGTGGATTGACTGTTGCTGATGGCGGTGTCGGGCCAGATGCGCGAGCAGTAGTTCGGTGAGGCGTTCGGGTGCGCGTAGCGGTAGGTAGTGGTCGGCTCCGGATACCAGGTCGCCGCCGGCGTCGGGGATGTCGGCGACGAGCCTGTCGGCGATCACCGCGATCTCGGAATGGTCGCGGTCGCCGTGGATGACGAGCGTCGGCACGGCGATCTGGTCGAGGCAGGCGGCGGCGTTCCGGCCCAGATCCGCGAAGTGTTGTTCGCTGACGATGCGCCGCTGCGCGTTGTCCTCGATCATCAACTTGATCAGCTCTCCGCCCGGGGCGGTGACGCCGAGGGGCGCCCAGATCGACAGTTCCAGTTCGGCCAGCCGTGCGGCGTCCCGCTCGCGACGGGCTGCGGCGTAGGCCGACGATTCAGGGTCCTGCGGCCATGTGTGGCCGCTGACAGAGGCCCCGACCAGGACCAGAGCGCTGACTCGCGCGGGGTGGACGAGGGAGAAATCCAGTGCCGTCTCCCCACCCATGCTCAGCCCGACCAGCGCAGCCTGATCCAGTCCGAAGTAGTCCAGGACGGCGAGCAGATCTTCCACGTCGTCAAACGGATCCTCCGGCGGCGTGGAGCGGCCCAGGCCGCGGGCGTCGAAGCGAACCACGCTGTGGTGACGGGCCAACGCGGGGACGACGAGGTCCCACAGGCGGGCGTCCATGCCGGCGCCGTGCAGCAGTGCCACCGGGCTTCCCGTTCCGCGGTGTTCGGCCCACAGCCACCCGCCACCGGAGACCGGCACGCGATGGGTTTCTGGGTCCTGTGCGAGGTCGTGTTCATCGGTGCTCTGCCTCATGACGCGATCATCTCAGAGCGTTCGACGTGGATTCCGCGCTCGAAGCGGGCTCCGGCCCGCACGAGGGCAACCAGGTGGGGTGCGTTCACGGCGCGCCGGCGGGTCCGGGCCGACTCGATGAGTTCGAAGGCCATCGCGAGCGCGGCGGCGCGGGAGCCGGCACCGCGGGTGCCCTTGGTCCGCAAACGGACCGTGCTGAAGGTTGATTCGATGGGGTTCGTGGTGCGCAGGTGGATCCAGTGCTCGGCCGGGTAGTCGTAGAACCCCAGGAGTACGTCCTCATCATCGACGGCCTTCGCCACGGCCTTGTGGAACTCCGCGCCGTACTGTCTGGCGAACGCCCTGATCGCAGCGCCGGCGTGGTCTTCGTCCTCGGCGTTGTAGATGTCTGCGATCGCCGCCTTGACCGCGGGCTGCGCGGACTTCGGCAGGGCGTCGAGCACGTTGGCGGTCTTGTGAACCCAGCAGCGCTGTTCGCTGGTTTCGGGGAACACTTCGCGCAGCGCCTTCCAGAACCTGAGCGCGCCGTCGCCGACCGCGAGGACCGGAGCGCGCATCCCGCGCCGGGAGCGGTCGCGCATCAGGTTCGCCCACGACTCGCCGGACTCCCGGTAGCCCTCCTCCAGGGCAATCAGCTCCTTGCTTCCGTCGGCCCGGATCCCGACCATGACCGGCACGCACGCCTTGGCCTGGTCCAGGCGCACCCTCAGATGCACGCCGTCGGCCCACACGTAGACGAAGTCCGTCTTGGACAGGTCGCGCTTCTGCAACGTCTTGTGGTCTTCGGTCCAGGTCGCCGTCAGCCTGCTGATCGTGGCCGGAGACAGCCCGGCCACGGACCCGAGGAACTGCTCCAGAGCCGGGACGAAGTCGCCGGTGGACAGGCCGTGCAGGTAGAGCAGCGGCAGCACCTCGGATACCTACGGGGTCTTGCGAGTCCACGGCGGCAGGATCGCCGAGGAGAACCGCTGCCGTTCGCCGTTCATCTCATCGACGCGCTTGTCGTTGACCCGCGGGGCCTTGACCTCGACCGCGCCGGCGCTGGTCGCGATCCCCCGGGGCTGGTGGAAGCCGTTGCGCACCACCAGGCGGCGCCCGGCCTCGTCGCGGGCGTCAGCCGGCTCGGCCTGGTAGGAGTTGACCTCGGCCTCAAGCGCGGCGGCCGGCATCCGCCGCGCACCTTCCCGGACGATCTCGTCGATCAGGGAGCCTTTTTCGGTAGGACCGTCGACGTTGCCTACGGTAAGCACAGGACGTGCCCTCCCGACCGACGCGGCAACGTCGGTCTCATCGGTGACCAGGAAACGATCACTCGGGAGAGGACGCCCTCACCGAGCCGATCCACAGGTTCCGATCATTGCTCTTTCGGCTGCGCGCGGGGGCCGTCGGTCTTCTGGCGGCGGTTGGTGCGCTGCAGCCGAATCGTGCCGCAGCGCCGGATATCCGCACGCGCGGAACCGCAACGAGGGTGGCCTCATCCCCGACGGGACGCGGCCACCCACCACCACCCACACCCGCCCTGCACCTCGGCCCGGGCCCGCGCCCGGCTGGGCTTGGCCACCGCCGGTCGACCGGCGCGACCGATGCCACAACCGAAGGAGCGCAGCGGGCGTAGCAGCGAACGGGCGGCGCGGCCTGGTCGAAGGGCGGCCCGTGGGTGACGTCGGGTGTGGTTTCGGCGTTGTGCGGGCATGGACGAGGACGTGCTGGATCTGCTCGATGCCCTGCTCGACGGCGTGAACGAAACCCGTGTGAAGCTCATCAGCGCCGACGAAGCCCGTGCGCTCATGGTCTTGTTGGGCGTCCTGGACCACGAGGACCAGGACGAGGACATCCGTCGGGCCGCGAGCGAACTCCGCTTCCGCATCAGCTCCCGCCTCGCCACCCCCACCCACCCGGCACCCTACCCGTAAACCCCGCCCCCGCCCTGAAGCCGGTTCGAGAACGAACCGGGTCACCGGCCCGCCCGGCCCGCCCGGCCCGTCACCGGCACCGGCAAGCCTTCGCCGATGCCCGGGAGCCGTTACGGAGCGGGAGCGAACTCCACGGGGGTGTCCTGGCAGCCCGCCGCGATGTCCCACAGTCGGTCCCGCTCCAGCTCGTCGACGGCAAGGCCCCAGCGGAGCTTGGTCGCGGTCCACTCCACTCCTGCGCCTGCGACTCCAGCCGCTACGAGTACAGAACGTGCTGACCTCGCCGGGCGTCCGGTGTGTGGGGACCGGTCGGGGGGTAGAGGGCCGACGCGGGGTGGGGCGCCGCGTCGGGGGTGGGCGGATGTGGGTGTGGCTGTGCGTCGGCGTGTGGTGTCTGGCGACCGGATCGGTAGCGGGTCACTGGTGGGCCCGCCGCAAGGTTCGCTCGTTTCGTGCCACTCCCCCGGACCAGCCGCCCGTACTGGACGACCACGCGTACGCGTTCCTCCGTGGCCAGGCGCGCCGGACCGCTCAGACGGCGCTGACCGCTCTGTACCTGCAAGGCCGGATAACCGTCGACGGGCGCGGCATCAGCCTGACCGGCTCCGCGGGTCCGGACCCGGATCCGGACAGGCACCCGGTCCTGGCCGCCGCCCTGGCCTCCTGCCGCCCGGGCCGGCCGGTGTCCGCCCGCCGCGTCGAAATGCGCACCGAACGCAGTGCCCAGGTACGCCGGGTCGGCGACGTCCTCGCCCGGGACGGGCTGATCGTCCACCCCGCCCTGCTCGCCCGGGCGGAAGCCTGGTCCGGCATGCTCATCCTGGCCCTGAGCGCGGCGAGTTGGTTCGTGCTGGCCGGCCTGATCGCCTACCGCGGCTACGGCAGTGCCCCGGCAGGGTGGGCGGCCGCCGCCGTCCCGGCCGGGCTTCTCACCCTGCTGGTGGGAAGCAGGTCACAGGCGCCGGCCGGCGGGCCGACCCCGGCCGGTAGGGAGCTGATCGAGTCGCAGCGGCAGCCGGCCGGGGACGGACCGCACGACCGGATCCTGCGCGAGGTGGCGGCCGAAGGCACCCACGCCACCAAGATGCCCCCCGAACTCGCCCGCGCCCTGTACCGGCCCCCGCCCTCCTCGTACCAATCCGACGACCCGCCCGCGCTCGGCGGCATCGGCGGGATCGGCGGACTCTGAACGGGTACTCGGGCGCCCGCCGTCAACCCCGGCTACGCCGGTCGATCGACGGGGCCGATGAGAGCATCAGCCAACGGCATGGCTTGCCGGACTTGCCGAAGAACGCTGCGCGGCCACCGACAAGTCCGGCGCGGATGCCGGTCGGCACCGGCGCCGGGGCCCGGGTCGGTCGAACTGGCTCCAGCGGCCGTAGCGGGCCAGGAGGGTCCGGGAGTCGTCGATGTTCAACCCCAGCGAGGCGGCCACCTTGTCCGGCCCTGCCGGCCGTGTCGATCGTCTCAAGTCGGGGGATGTCGAAGGACATCGTGCCAGGCTCCGCGACCGGCTCCGCGCCAGCGGCCACTACCGCGTCGGCCGGCTCCCCGCGCTGGAGCCGGCGGGCGCGGGCACCGCGGGGATGCGCCCGCCGAAGCGGCTGTACGACGCCTGCACGCCACCGCCGGCCGAACCAGGACCCGGGCATCCGCGCCGCCTCCGCTGAGCCCGGTCCGGGCACCGCTGGTTCACATGAGCCGTCTCAGCAGGCCACGGGCAGCAACCGCGGCTTCCTCCGCGTCCAGCCCGGTCAGCATGGCGATATGCGCGGTCGCGGCCAACGCCGAATGCTCCGCAGCCTGATGCAGGTGTTCCCCGTACAAGCTGGGGCCGGCCTCCTCGAACCGGACGGCCAATGCCTGCAGGGCGGTATGGCGCCCCTGCTCGTCCTCGGGGTGCGCGGCGGCCAGGCACTCCTGCACAAGGCGCCGTGCGTGTACGTGTGCGGTATCCATGCCGCAGAAACGATCATGGCCACAGCAGGGTTACGACCCCGGCCGGTGCATGGCTCGCGGAACGGGCTCACTCGTGCGGGCTATCCGGTGTCGGCTGCGGTAGCCCGTAACGGGGGCTTGGGGGCGGTCGTTCTGTTGCTGGACGACCTCGAGGACGACCTTCGTCCCCCTTCGACAGGAGCAGCGCATGGCCACCGATCTGCAGGTCCGTAAGATCAACCGCTCTTTCCAGCACATCGATGTGGACAACAGCGGCTATGCCGCGCTCGAGGACATGCAGGGCCTGGGTGCCCGGCTGCTCACCGGTCTGGGTGTCTCGCCGGCCTCGGAACGGGGACGGGCCGTGCTGGACTCCTTCGACACGTTCTGGGACGGCCTGCTGGCCGTGGCCGACGAGAACAAGGACGGGCGGCTCTCGAGGGACGAGTTCGAGCACTCCATGATCGTGAACTTCGTGGACGGCGACCGGTTCGACGCCCTCTTCGAGCCGGCCGCGCGCGCGGTGGTCACGGCATTGGACCTGGACGGTGACGGCCAGGTCGACCAGCAGGAATTCAACGTGTTCCAGGAAGCCTTCGGCCGCTCGGAGGAACACAGTGCGACCGCGTTCGCCAAGCTCGACCGAGACGGGGACGGACAGCTCACCGTCGCCGAACTGCTGACCGCGACCCGGGAGTACTACACCTCCGCCGACCCCGACGCCGTCGGCAACTTCCTCTTCGGCGAGCCTTGCTGACCTCCCGAAGCCCCCAGGCCACGCTGGTCGCGCAGATCCCCGCACTACGCGGGAACTGCCGCCTGCACCCGGACACCGAGCGTGCCGGCCGGCTGGCGCGCGCCTGGGCACGGGAAGTGGGCCTGGCCGCCGATGACGCGGGCGAACACCGCCTGCGTGGCATCGGCGGCCACCGCCTGGCCGGCCGGATGTTCAGCGAGCTGAGCTTCGCGCGGTTGGCGCTGCTGACCCGCTGGTGCATCTGGATCGGCCTGCTCGACGACCACTGGGACGAGCGGACGCGCCCCCCACATGCCCGAGAGGTCAACGACACCTTCGACACCTTCCACCGCGTCACCGAGCACGGCAGGGATTCTGTCCGCGCCGCGCCCCTCGTGAGGGCCTTCGGCGAGCTGTGGCGGGACACAGCGCCACCGATGGGCCCAGCCTGGCGCGACCGGTTCCGCACGGGCCTGGAGAACACCCGCAAGGCCACCCTGTGGGAACTCGAAACCAGACGGGCCGGCCGTCCCGCATCCCTCGCCGAGTACCCGGCCCACCGCAGGGCCACCTTCGCCACGTTCATCTACGAGGTCGGCGAGGCTCTCCTGGGCACCGAACTTCCCCCTGCCCTGGCGACCGCGCCAGGCTGGACCGACGTCGCACACGCGGCCAACGACGCCGCCGCCTGGTGCAACGACCTCGTCTCACTGACCAGAGAACAGCAGGCAGGCAGCCTCACCAACCACGTCCTGGTCGCCGAGCACGAACTCGGACTCCCCCGCGCCGAGGCCATCGACTGGGTCATCCGCCGGACCTCCCAGCGGATGGACGACCTGCACCTGGCGGCCCGCGCCCTGTCCCCCCTGTACTCCCGGCTCGAACTGTCCCCCAGCACGGCCCGCGCCGCCAGCAAAGTCGCCTGCGCCTACCTCCTCGTCCCCCACGCCAACCTGGAATGGATGACCGAAGCCGACCGCTACCTCACAACACCACACGACACCGGAACCCCGCACGACGGACTACAACCGCGCTCCGGCGACACCTCCGGCCGACACGCCTGACAGGGGCCACATGCCCGCCAAGCATGCCCTTCACCCGGCGGCGTCGTGCCCCCTCCCCCGCGGCCCCTTCTTGTCCCTCTGTACCGGATCGTGGTGCAACGGGCCGCACGACAGAGGCAGCCGTGCTGATCCTCCTGCGTCTCCCCGCTTCGCTGACGTCGGTTCCTGCCCGGCGGAAACCGCCGGACCGGCCACACGAGTCGGTCTGGCCAACAGCCTCTGGACGAAGCGGCACACGCCGAGATACCGGGTGTGTCAGCGGCCTGCGGCATGATGCCGGGTGTGGCGGATCAACTTCCGAGTCCGTCTCTATCAGGGGGCTTCGTGGACAAGCTGGTCGCAGACGAGGTAGGGGTCACGGAGGATCCGCAGCTGCACTATGAGAGGTGGCAGTGGGGCGGACGGCTGCCCAGCGAGAGGCTGCGCGGTGTCCGCGGGAGCAACGTCTTGGGGCTGCTCACCTTCGACAGTGACCTGGTGCACACCCTCGACGTCGCGGGACCCGAGGTCCAGCGTTCAGTGGCACTGCTCTGCGCACGGCGGGCGTGCGAGGCGGCGGGCCTGACCGGTGTGGAGTGGGTCGCCCCGGCGCTCACCGCGTTGGCGCAGGGACATCCGCTGCCGCCGCCCTTCGACGACGACGACCGGATGTGGGAGACCCTGCGATCCAGCTCCCTCGTACCGGGTCCGACGGTGCTGGGGGCGACGCCCCCCGAGCGACCGCCGTACTTCCCCCCACCGCCGGCAGGGTGGGCATGGGTCCCGTCCGCCGAGCAGAGAGACGACGGGGCGACGCGCTACGAGCTCGACCGGCTACCGGGCAGCCGTGCGCCGATGACGTCCGCCTCCTTGCTCGTGTACCCCGGCACACCGGAAACCCGCGGACCGATCTCACAGCCGTACTTCGCTCTCCCCGCCGTACTCGCCGCCGCCGATCCCGATCCCCTCAAAGCGGCTCTGGACGCGGTATGGCATGCCTTGCACACGCACGGCGAGCACTACCCCGAACTACTGGAAGAAACCTGGGCAGTCTGCTCCGGACGGGCACGCGAGTAGGCGCGAAGCCCCTTCCCGGAGCGCGTTCGGCGACCTCGATCTCGTTGTCGAGGGCGCAGGCCACCGGCCTCTGATCGGAACCGCTCGATGGCCCGTACCGGCCCCGGCGCCGCCGCCGGCGGCCGGTACGGTCGGCGGCGGAGCCGATTCACGGCCGCCGACGTCGCGACACCGAACGTCAGCGCCGTCGTGCCGAAGCGGAGGGCCATGGTGAGGGCGGGCAGTACGTTCCCGGCGAGCGCGGCATCGTCACCGCGCTCGCCTCAGGTGTCAGAGCGTGCAGCCCGGGCCGGTGCGCGGCCGGGTGCAGAGGTTGAAGCCGGCGCCGCCGTCGTTGGTGTTGGTGCCGGTGCCGCCGTCCTGTACGTCGTTGCCGGCGCCGCCGAACTGCGTGTCGTTGCCGTCGCCGCCGTTGATGGCGTCGTTGCCGTTCTGGCCTTCGATGCGGTCGTTGCCGGCGGCTCCGGTGAGGGCGTCGGTGCCGTCGCCGCCGCAGATCAGGTCGTTGCCGCCACGGCCGTCGATGACGTCGTTACCGCCGAGGCCGAAGATCCTGTCGTCGCCGGGGGTGCCGATGAGGAGGTCGCCGCGCGGGGTGCCCTGGATGGTCGGGGTGGCGTTCGCGCAGGTGAGAGCGGGCGGTGCCTGGATGGTCAGGCTGAACTCGCGTGCGGCCGGGGGGACCTGGGGTTCGGGGTCGGTGGCGGTGACCGTGAACAGGTACGTCCCGGCCGCCGTGGGGTTGCCCGAGATCTGGCCCGTGGTGCTGTTGAGGGCCAGGCCGGGGGGCAGGGCGCCGTTGGTGAGGGCGAAGGTCGGGCTGCCGGTGCCGCCGCTGGTCTGGAGGGTGGTGGAGTAGGCGACGCCCTGGGTGCCGGACGGCAGCGGGCTGGTCGTGACCCAGGCCAGGTCCTCGACCTCGTAGGAGATCGTCACCCGAGCGGGGGTGGCGGCGGCCGACGAAGTTCCGCCCGCCGGAACCCGGTTCGAGCCGCCGCCTCCGGTGCCGGAGCCGTACTGGCCGGGGGCGAGCTGGTAGCAGCCGCCGCCACCGCCACCGCCGAACCAGCCGCCGCCACCACCGCCACCACCGAGGTTGACGCTGGCCCCTCCGGTGCCGCCGGCCCCCGGGGTGCCGGTGAGGCCCGGAAGGTCACCTGGCTCCAGCGGGACGCAGTTCGCGCCGGTGCCGGTGGTCCCGCCCGCGCCGCCGGCCGTCTGGGTGCCGCCGCCGCCGAAGCCCGCGCCACCGGGCTGGGTGGCGCCCGGACTGCCCGTGTCGCCGGCAGCGCCGCCCGGGGACGGGTTGGTCGTGACCGCGAAGCCGGGTGCGGAACCGCCTCCGCCGCCCGCGACGATCAGCCGTGGGTCCGTGGCGGGCACACCGGTCAGGACGCAGCCGGGCGCGCCGGAGACGCACGTCCGGACGTCGCTGGAACCGCCTCCCGCACCGCCGTTGCGCAGCGGGAACTGGCCGGTGCCTCCCGCGCCGCCGCCGGTGGCGACGTTGACGTAGAGGGTCGTGCCGGGGCTCACGGTGAGCGTGCCGGTCACCTGCGCCCCGCTTCCGGGGGTGCCGCCGTTGTTGGTCGCGGCGCCCGCCGCACCCACGGCGGTGATGTCCAGTTCGGTCACGCCGGCCGGCACCGTGAACGGCTGGTTCGCGCCCGCGTTGAAGACCCGCTGCACGGTCGCCGCCGCCGCGGGGGCGGCGACCGTGACGACCAGCCCCGTCGCGGGCATGGCCGTCGCCAGGAGCAGGAACGCCGCCTGCCGGGCAAGCGCGATGCGGGGCCTGCGAGCCCCCTTCGCTTCGCGATCCGGTGTCCGGTGCTGAACGGTGAGCGTCACGATCAAGGCTCCTTGGGGAGGATGGACCGCGGTCGGGCGGCCACGCCGGCGGCGTTCCGCCCCTGTCGGGACCGCCTCAGCATCCAGACACACCAGTCCGATCAATCCGCCCCGTGACGCGCGGCCCGAACACCGCTTTACTCCCATCGGCCGCATGGCCGACGGCGTGCGTCGACATCCGTCACTGCGCCGTCGTGCGGGACGGCGACCAGCCGGGCCGTGGGCGCGGCTCGCTCGACCGTGCGGGCCCGCACGGGGTCCGGCGAGCGCGGTTCTGATCCTCAGCTCCGCGAGTGCCGCTTTCCTCAGCTCCTCGATGTCGCCTCCGGCCGGGCGTGCGGGCATGATCGAGTCTCTGAGGATTCGATGGCGGGGGTGTGGTGTGAGGGATTGGCGGACCGATCCGGCGTTCTCCATGTGCCGGGCACTGGTGGACGGAGCGGATCCGGCCTCGTTCGCGGGAGGCGCGTTCGATGTGCGGGCGGTGGTGGCCGGCATCCAGTCCGGGGCCCACGCCGGGTTGATCCTCGACGCCGTTCCGTGGGGGAACTTCCCTCACGGGCACGATGCCCGGAAGGCCGTTCACCTGCTGCACACCGGGAAGGGCCCCGCGAGCGACGCGACGGGCGGGCTGAGGGGCCTCTGTGCCGACGACAACCGGGCCGCCGTCGCTCTCACCGTACCGTTCCTGATCCCCATCGCCACCGATGCCCACCACCCACACCGTGCCGCCGCCCTCGGCGTCCTCGCCGCCCCGGCCCGCGCCCGGCACTTCGGCGTCGCCTCCCGAGAGGAACTCCTGCTCCACCGCACCGACCCTCGGCGTCACGCCCCCGAGGACTACGACGACTACGGCGTCGAGGTGTCCGGCTACCCGGCAGGCTGGTCGGTGGCCGCAGCTCGCGCCGCGATCACCGCCGAAGCAGCGGCGCTCCTGCCCCTTCTCAACGACTCGGACCCCACCATCCGCATCGACGCCGCCTACGCTCTGGCCACCGCCGCCGACTCCGACCGCACCGTCCGAAGCGGGCTCGCTACCAGGTTCGTCACGGAGCACGACGCCATGGTCCGTGCCGCCCTGCTTCTCGCCATCGCGGAGAGCGGCCGGGCCCACTCGCATCCGCCGACCGTCCGGTGGCTCCGTGAGCGGTGGCAAGACCGGACAGAGGCCCCCGAAGTCCGCCTGGCCGCGGCGATCGGCTGGCTCTGCCTGACGGACGAACCCGCCCCCGAAGACCTCCGCCAAGCCGTCAACACCTTCACCACAGATGAACGCGCGCAGGCCATGGACGCCCTGCCGTGGATGAACGCCGCCGCCGGATCGGGCGAACCGGGACTCCGGCGCTGCGTTCGCCGCATGCTCCACCCCCAAGAGCCCGAACCGTCGGACGACCCGTGGGCCTCCTCGCTTTGAGCGCCCGACCTCGGCCCCCGTTGTGCCTCGGAGTCGTCCACCGGGGCGGGTACAGCGCTCGGTCGCAGCTCGCGGAAACCACCGGCAAGGCACACGGAACCTCGGACAGCGAGTAGGTACGCCAAAGAAGTTGGATCGGAGCCGCATGGAAACAGTGCTCCATCGCTGAGACCTCAGCGATTCGAGCGGGGGAAACCTGAAGCAGTGGAATGATCACGCGGTGGCTGGTGCGATCACGGCATCGGAGCCTTCCCAGAACGGCCTGGTCGTACGCAGGGCGTACGACCAGGCCACGCAGCGCGTCGACGACTCACTCACCGAGGCAGGCCTCGCTCTGTTGGACCCGGTCCAGGTGATGGGCGCGTGGGCGGGCCGCTACACCGAAGCCGCCCTGGCGGCCCAGGCCCGCTTCGTACGCCGGGAGGATCGCCCGGGCAGGAGCCTACCCAGAAGGATCCACCACGGGTCCACCGCGGCTCCACCACCCGGGACTCGGTCAGCGCGCCACGCCCGCAGCCGCTCTCGGACTCCGGCAACGATCGCTCCCGCGTGTGGGTTCTGGCACAGACCTTGGGGAGCGGTCCCGGAGAGTCACCGCGGTGTTCGGGGATACGGGTGTCCTCGCCCCTCCGGTCCAGGCGTCTGCCCGGCGAATCCGGTCGCCCGGTGGGCGCGGCCCGTCGTTCAGTCGTCGGAGTGTTCGCGGCGTAGGTACTCGGAGCGGGATCGGAGGAGATCGAAGGCCTCGTGGATCGAGCAGCCGAGGCGGTCTCGGAACAGCTTGACGCCCTCGTTGTCCCTGCCGCTGAGGATCTCCTCGTCGGCGAAGGAGAGCGGCCCGGCTGTCCATGGGGCGGAAGCGGGATCCCCACCGGGCCAGTCGATGTCGGTCAGGGTGCGGGCATCAGCCGCATGCCGCCCTCCCTGCAGGGGAGGGCGAAACGGCAATCAGTTGAGTTTTCGCCCTGCGGCGGCGAGCTCTCCACTCGGCCGACGGCACGGTCTCCGGTGCCGCACGAACGTGGGGATCAGCGGGCGCTTCCGTACGGCAGGAGTGCCATCTCGCGTGCGTTCTTGATCGCTGCGGCGAGTGTGCGCTGCTGCTGGGCGGTGACCCGGGTGACGCGGCGGCTGCGGATCTTGCCGCGGTCGGAGATGAACTTCCGCAGGAGGTCGGTGTCCTTGTAGTCGATGTAGGTGATCCCGGCGGTGTCGAGCGGGTTGGGGCGGGACTTCACGGGCTTGCGGGCTTCCTGGCGGCGTGCCATGGCGTCTGTCTCCTTGATGGTCGGGGGTGGGGGTCGTTCCGTCGTCAGACGGGGTCGAGGAGTGAGTCGAAGGCGGCGTGCAGGTGTTTCCAGGACTCGCGCCCGGCTGCGTATTCCTCGTCGGTGAGCAGGCAGGATTCGAGGAGGCTCTCCAGCCCGTCTCGGTCGAGGCCAGGTGAGGTGAAGACGAGGTGCTGGCAGCAGTCGCCGTGGTCGGGGTGCCAGTCCAGGGACGCGGCGGCCCTGCGCATCGGCGGGACCAGCTCCCAGGCCGCGTCGGGCAGTGAAGCCAGCCAGGGCCCGGCGTTCTCCACGCACAGCGCCCCGCCGGCGGCGTCCCATGCGAGGAGGGTGTCGGGGCGGTCGGCCAGCCAGAACCTGCCCCGGCTGCGTGCGGCGGCGCAGCACAGGTCCTCCAGCGCCTGGTACAGGCGCTCGGGGTGGAAGGGGCGCTGACGGTGCCAGACCAGCGTGGTGACACCGGCCTCGTCGGCCTCCTGCGGCAGCAGCGCGCACGCGGGGTGCTGCGCCGCCGCGGCGGCTTCGACATCGAAGTGGGCGAGGCACGCGAGGGCGGCTTCGGCGAGTTCGGCGGACTCCGCGGCCACGCGGAGGGCCGTGGGGTGGAGTTGGGCGAGGAGTGCGCGGTCCTCGTCGTCGGCCTCCTCGTTGTCGACGAGCGCGAGGACGGGCGCGTACTCCAGCTGACGGGCCCAGGTGTCGCCGACGGTCCGCTGATCGGTGGGCGCCGCCGCCAGTCCTGCTTCGGCGAGGTCGTCGCCGTTGGAGAGGTAGGGCAGGACGAGCGCGGGGTCCACGGCGGTGATCACATTGGTGAGGAGCATGCCGTCTCCGCCGTGCGCGGCGACGACCTCGGCCATGGCCTTCGGCTCGACCGAGTCCCACAGTTCGACGACGGCGAGACGGGTCAGTCCGCCGTCGGCGAGCCGCTGCAACTCCGGGACCAGGTCCTCGCGCAGGGCGCAGCAGGCACAGTCGTTGACCAGTGGTGCGCCGTCCTCCGACAGGAGGCCGGTGGAGTCGCGGATCAGGCGGCGCAGCGTGCCTTCGGCCGCGCCGGTCAGGTCGTGGTGGAGGGCGACGCTGCCGGGCACGGAGCGCAGGAGCCGGTCGACAACTTCCTTGCGGGCGTCGGCGTGGAGCCCGGCGACGATGACGACGGGCAGTCTGGCGTCCCGGTCCATCAGCGGGCCCCGTAACGGCGCTCGAAGCGTTCGACGCGGCCCGCGGTGTCCATGACGCGTGCGGTGCCGGTGTAGAAGGGGTGGCTCGCGGAGGAGATCTCGACGTCGACGACCGGGTAGGTCTGACCGTCCTCCCACTCGATCGTCTTCTGGCTGGTCATGGTGGAGCGGGTGAGGAACGCGGTGCCGCTCGCGCTGTCGCGGAAGACGACGGGGCCGTAGGCGGGGTGGATGCCGGGCTTCATGAAGGTGTCCTTCGGGGTCGGTGTGGCTGTGGGGTCAGCGTTCTTCGCGGAAGTCGACGTGCCGGCGGGCGACGGGGTCGTACTTGCGGAGGACCATGCGGTCGGGGTCGTTGCGCCGGTTCTTGCGGGTGACGTAGGTGAAGCCGGTCCCCGCGGTGGAGCGCAGTTTGATGACCGGGCGGATTTCGTTGCGTGCCATGAGGCTAGTATATGGGAATGATTTCCATCACCAATACGTGATGGCCACAGAGAGGCAGGTAACACACCCATGTCCGCCCACTGCCGGCTGACCGGCGCCAAGCCGGGCTTCGGCAACAACATCTCCCACTCCCACCGGCGCACCTCGCGCCGCTTCGACCCGAACATCCAGCACAAGCGCTACTGGCTGGCGAGTGAGGGCCGGCACGTACGCCTGCCCCTGAGCGCCAAGGCGATCAAGACGGTGGACACCATCGGCATCGAGGCCGCCGTGGCCCGGATCCGGGCCCGAGGAGGGAAGGTCTGATGGCGAAGAAGAGCAAGATCGCGCAGAACGAGAAGCGCAAGGCGACCGTCGAGCGGTACGCCGCCCGACGAGCCGAGCTGAAGGAGATCGTCCGCCGCCCCTCGTCCACCGACGAGGAACGCCGGGCTGCCGTGGCGGAGCTGCGCCGCCAACCGCGCGATGCGAGCGCCACGCGCGTCCGCAACCGCGACAACGTCGACGGCCGCCCCCGCGGCTACCTGCGCAAGTTCGGCCTCTCCCGGGTGCGCACCAGGCAGCAGGCGCACGCCGGCTTCCTTCCCGGCGTGACGAAGTCCTCCTGGTGATCCCCGCAAGGCGGCCGTGAACCCTGCCGGGCGTCCCCGGGGCAACCAGACGGACGCCCGGCAGGTAGTTGAAAACAATTGCCATAGCGACTCGGAGTGGGTCGCTGCGTGCGACGACCGGCCGGCGCCAAGGGCGGGCCCCAACGGGCGTCGCACGCCGCTCGATTGAGCGACATCCGAAGCGGCTTGCCCTGGGGAGCAGATGGGCCGGGGACGTCGAGGCCGCCGGCGCGTTCGCCGGCGCCGAGCCGGGAATGGCCGAGCCGGTGGTCGACGTCGCCGTCCCTTTCACAGCCCCGCCCGGCCCGGAGGCCGGCGACCCGCCGCGAGGAGCAGGCGCGGGCCCGACCGTGACCGAAGCCGAGTGGTCATACGCGGCGCTGGAGGACTTTTCCACGGAGCAGGGAGTGATCAGCTGTGTCTGGTGAGCAGAAGGCCGAAGCGAAGGTCGAGCAGGGCAGGGGCAAGCTCAAGGACACCGCCGGCCGCCTGACGGGCAACGAGCGGCTGACCGCCGAGGGCCGCGCCGAGCAGGCCAAGGGCGACGCCCGCCAAGCCAAGGAGAAGATCAAGGACACCTTCAAGCGCTGAGGCTCCGCGTCACGTGACGGGTCCGAGACCGCAGTAGTGGTCTCGGGCCCGTCACGCGTGTGCCCGCGCGCCGGGGCGCCGGTCAGGCGGCGGCTGTCTCGGGCCGGCGCAGCTGGGCCTGACCGAAGAGGAGGGCATAGCCGTCGGGGAGCCGGCCGAGGATGCGGGCGAGGAGGTCGGGGCCCGTCAGTCGGGTGACGACGGCGAGTACGGCGCCGGTGTCCCAGGACGAGCACACAGGCCTGCCCAACCTCACGACAGCCACCCAGCACCGCGCCGGCCACCCCACGACAGCAACTCGGCCACGCGGTGGCAACCAAGATCGGCAGCCAACCCCGGTGAGGTCAACGACGACCGAGCGGACCCGGCCGGCGCCCAACCAGCGCCACCCACCCACCCCTTCACATCCAGGAAGCACAGCCGGACACGGAGCGTCCTGGCGGACGGCGAGCACCAGGGGCCGGCATGGCTTCACTCTCGCGAAAGCGGCAGGAGGCCCTTCTTCCTTGCCTCCGCGATCCACCGACCGGCGGTGGCCTCGGATTTCGCCCACCGGGTCGCGATCGCGCGCCGTGGTGAGATGTTGCGCTCCGCCGCCCAGTGGTAGACGGCCACGACACGGTCCAGGTGTTCCTTGCCGCCGCCGTAGGGGCGGTGCTCGCCGTCCGGCGCCATCCCTGTGTCGGCGGCCAGCGCGGCGGTGCGGGTTTCGGTGGCGAGTTTGAGGAGTTTGTCCAGGGGGAGGCGGCGAAGCCATGTCGCGGAGACGGGGTGGCCGTCGGCGGCTTTGGCGAAGAAGCCGTTGGGGAGGGACTCTCCGGGGGCGAAGCCGATGAGGAACGTGTGTCCTTCGTGGCCGGGGTAGTCCTCGATCGTCACTCCGCTTCCGGCATTGGTGATTTTCATGCGGCGCAGCCCCACATCAGTTCTGATCGCATCTTTGTAAGACGCACGTGCAACATTGGTTCAAGTATGCCAACATGGCCGAGCCCCTGCCATCGCACCGCACCGCGATGCCCTGGAGCGTCCACGCTTTCCCGAAGGATCGCCCCTCCATGTCCGGATACGGATACCCGCACAACTCCCAGCCGCCGCAGCCCGCTCCGAAACAGGGCATGAGCACCGGCAAGAAGATCGCTCTCGGCTGCGGCATCCCCGCCGCCTTGGGCCTCCTCGTCCTCGGCGGCTGCACCCTCGTCGTCGGCGAGGCGGCCAAGGAGGTCGGCAAGGAGATCGACAAGAGCTACGACTCCGCGCAGGTCGGCCCGTCCGGAGCCGCCAAGTCGGGCACGCGCGACGAGCCCGACGTCGCCAAGGACGCGGTGCTGTCCGGCTGCAGGGTCAAGACCGGCGACTTCGGCAACAAGGAACTCGACCTGTCGGTCGAGTTCACCAACTCCTCCCCCGACAAGCGCTACAACTACAGCGCCGAGGGCGAGATCCTCGTCAACGGAACCAAGAAGGGCGACTTCCACGGCTTCGCCCAGAACCTCGCCCCCGGTCAGAAGTTCAAGGACGAGGCCGGCGCCCTCGGCTACACCGTGGCCAAGGAAGCCAACAGCGGCGACAGCATCGAGTGCAAGATCGTCAAGGTCACCCGATACTCCTCCTGACCCCCGAACAGCCGGACGAAGACCTCGCGCCTGCGAGGAGCCGCCCGAGCCGACCTTCAGGGACCTCGCGTCACCGCAAGGCGAGGCCCCCTGCCCGGGAAACCAGCAGAGCCGCCCAACAGGCGTCCCGCCCTCCCCCGCGTACGCCCACTGCGACACGCCCCGGGGCAGCCCCGATGGAGCACGCGCGGTGACTACCACCGGGCTGTGCGCCGCATGGAACCGCAGTGCGCGAGCCGCGCGATCGAGGGCGGTTCGCATCCCCTGTGTACCTCGAACGGAGACACCCGATGCCCACGCCACCACCGCAGCAACAACCGGCCGATCCAGCTCACGGCTCGGGCCACATGCCGCCACAACCACCCCCTGGATCGACGCCGCCCCCGACCGGCCGTCGCTTCCCCGCCGCCGCCCTGATCGCCACCGCGGCGGGCGCCGGACTCCTCGCCGGACTCGTCGGCTTCACGATAGGCCGTTCCACCGCCCCCGGGCCCGACCCGGTTGCAGCCACGTCAGGCCCGTCGCCGACCGCCGCTCCGTCCCTGACGCCCACTCCTGCGACCACGTCCATCAGCCCCGCCCCGTCCATCAGCCTCCCCGCCATCACACCTGCCGCTCCCACCCCGACGGCCGTGACGTGCACCGAGTACGCGAAGCTGTCCGACAGGGAGTTCAAACTCCTCGAGAAGAACCCGGCCGATCACCTCGGCAAGTGCTACCGGGTCCACGGGTACGTCACGCAATCCGACAGCTCGACCGGCACGAGCAGCCTGCGCGCCAACGCGTGCGGGGAGAAGCACCAGCCGCAGTACGGGTACATCGCCGACTGCGACACGAACAGCATGTTCATCGACCTCGGCACGACCGGGGCCTCCGCAAGCGGCATGAACGAGATGGTCAAGGGCGACGCATTCGAGGCCGACGTCATCGTCGGCCGCCCCTATACCTACTCCACCACCCTCGGCGGACAGCTCACCGTGCCCTCCTTCGGTGTCAAAAAGATCACCCGATACGCCTCCACCGACTGACCCACGGCAAGGACTCTCCCGATGCCCCAACCCACCGCCGAGATCACCCTCTCCGGCACCCCCCACCGCCTCACCCGCGAAGCCGTGGAGTACGCCGCCACCACACTCACCCCCGCGGACAGCACCGAAGGCCTCCCCTACGTGTGGTACGCCCTCGTCGGAAATCACCTCCACTACGTCGTGGCACTGGCCGCCGCAGCGACCAATCAACCGCTTCCCTCTCGACCGGACAAACACGTCCGCGACTCCCGCCTCGCCCTGAAGAAACTCGGCTTCCCGATCGTCTGCTGGGCGGACACCAAACTCCTCGACAGAGGACACCCCTTCCACACCGGCTGACTCCCGACAGTCGGCCCGGAACACCCCACCGCCACCCTGCAGGCCGCCCCCCAGCATGCCGATCTCGATCCCACAGCAGCGCCTCCGCGCCCAAAGCTCCCAACCTGGCGCAGCCGGGTATCGGCCGCTCCCGGGGCGAGGGGGGCGGGGCGCTGGGTGGCGCAGTGACTCCACCACCGAAGAGTTCTGCTGAGAGGACATCATCTGCGTACTCTGCTGCGACAGGCGGGTCGGTTGGTGATGGAGGTTCAGTGACAGCGCAGGATGCGCCGGTGGCACGTCTACGGGTTCGGAACAACGGTGCTGAGCTGTTGGAGTTGGTCCTGGAGTGTTACGGGAGCGACCACTGGCTGCGTCCGGGTGAGACCTTTGTCGTTTGGACGGTCGGTTCCTCCGAAGGTGATCCCTGGCCTGGGACGACACTCGGCAACGAGCCCTTCGAGGTGGACTACCGGCCAGGTTCGGTAACGGTGCATTTCAACGGCGTCCACGGATATGTCACGGATGTCGCCGGCAACGAGATCGACTGCGGCCACCGACGCCCGGCCGACGCTGAGAGTGTGTGACCCTGCCGTCCGCGGAGGGTCAAGCCGCCTTCAGTGGCCGTCCGCCCCAGCGGATGCCTCGTTCGCTGCGAATGCGGGCGCGTTCGCGTCGTTGGGCGGCCAGGACGTCGGGGTGTCGGGCGTTCTTGTTCCGCCGGCGCAGGTGGGTGTGCAGGGCCCGGGTCTGGACGGTGTGGTTCGGATGGTTCGAGTTGGCGAGGGTGAACTGCCGTAGCGGTCCGAAGTGGGCTTCGATGGGGTTGGCCCAGGACGCGTAGGTGGGTGTGAAGCACGGCTCGACCTTGTTCTTCGTCGCCCACCGGCGGATCTTCCAGTTCAGGTGGGCGGAGAGATTGTCGAGGATCACGTAGATCGGGGCATCGTCCTGTCGGGCGGCTCGGATCGACCGCAGGGCGGACCAGGTGTGGTCGATGCCCTTGTGGCGGCGGTTGACACCCCAGAGCTTGTCGTCCCCGACCGAGTAGCAGCCGTGGAAGTAGGTGATGCCATGGGTGCGGCGGTAGGTGGCCGGCTGCCGGTCGGGGCTGCCCTGCCTCTGCCAGCAGGAGCCGGCGGTGGGGCGGATGCCCAGCGGCCCGAACTCGTCGAAGGCGAACGTGCGGTCCGGCCGCTCGCTGAGCGCGTACTCGATCCGGGCGAGCTTGGCGTCGAACTCCGGATCCGGGGATTCCTTCCAGGTCTTCGTACGCTGCAAGGAGATCCCGCGGCGGGCCAGTAAGCACCGCAGTGCCTCCCGGCCGATCTGGACGGGTCGGGTGATGTTCCTGCGCAGGTGATCGGCGAGCTTGCGGATGGACCAGCGGGTGAAGGGCTTGCCCAGGACGGTCGGGCGGGTGGTGGCCGTCTGGACGACGAAGTCCTCGTCGTCACGATCGAGAAGGCGGGGACGGTCTCCCGCCCAGCGAGGGTCCAGGCATGCGAGCCCGATCTCGTTGAACTTGTGGATCACGCGGCGGACGGTGTCCTCGTCCGCCTGGACCAAGCGGGCTACGACGGGGACCGTGCTGCCGCCGGCCGAGGCCAGCAGCATCATTGCCCGCCGGAACCGCACCGAATTCGTGCTGCCTCGCCGGACGATGTGCTGGAGCTTCTGCCCCTCCTGCTCCGTCAGTCCGCGAACCGAACCCGGGCCGGTTGTGCCATCCCGCCTCCCCACGCTGGGTTGGAAGAACTCATTTCCAACCAGCGCAACGGGCAACCCGGCGAACCTTCCCGGTCACAGCACTAGTGTGATGCGCCAGAAATCCTAAGGGTTAGTTCTGCTCTGCTTTCGGGGCGGTGGTTCCGACCTTGGTGAGGTAGTCGGCGAGGCATTTGAGGATCTCGTCGGCGGTCTTGGTCCAGGTGAAGGGCCGCGGGTTCCCGTTCCAGGTGTCGATCCATGCGGTGATGTCGTCCTCCAGTGCCTTCACGGAAGTGTGGACGCCGCGGCGGATGAGCTTGTCGGTCAGCAGGCCGAACCACCGCTCCACCTGGTTCATCCAGGAGGAGCCGGTGGGGGTGAAATGGACGTGGAAGCGAGGGTGTTTGCCGAGCCACGTCCTGATCTCGGCGGTGTTGTGGGTGGCGTAGTTGTCACAGACGAGGTGCACGTCGAGCCCGGCGGGCACCGCCTTGTCGATCCGGATCAGGAACTTCTTGAACTCGATCGCCCGGTGGCGGCGGTGCAGGGCCGATATGACGGTGCCGTCGGCGATGTTGAAGGCGGCGAACAGGCTGGTGATGCCGTGCCTCAGATAGTCGTGGGTCCGGCGCTCGGGCATGCCCGGCATCATCGGCAGCACCGGCTGGGACCGGTCCAGCGCCTGGATCTGGCTCTTCTCGTCCACACAGAGCACAACCGCCTTCTCGGGCGGGTGGTGGTACAGGCCGACAACGTCGACGACCTTGGCGACGAACTGCGGATCGGTGGACAGTTTGAAGGAGTCCTGCAGGTGGGGCTTGAGGTCGAACCGCTTCCAGATCCGCCCGATCGTCGACTTCGACAGGCCGGTGCGCTGAGCCATCGAGGCCCGCGACCAGTGCGTGTCCTGGCCCGGGAGCGACTCCAGGGTGGCCACGATGACCTCCTCAACCTGGTCGAGGAGGATCGAAGGCGGCCGGCCCGAGCGTGGCTCGTCATGCAGACCATCAAGGCGTTTTGCGATGAACCGGGCCCGCCAGCGGTCCACGGTCGACCTGTCGATGCCGAGGTCGGCCGCGGCCTGCTGGTTCGTCCCGCCCTCCGCACAGCGCAGCACGATCTTCGCCCGTAACGCGAGGAACTGGGCGGTCTTCGCCTGCCGTGCCCACTGCCGCAACTGCCCGCGCTCAGCATCGTCGAGGACCAGGTCGGCCTTCGGCCGGCCAATCCAGCCCGCGTCCTCAAGCCCGGCCACCCGCTCCGCGGCGAACGCCCGGCGCCACTTGCCGACCGTCCTGGCCTGGACACCCACGAGTCGTGCGACACCCGCGTTCGACATGCCGTCAGCACACGCCAGGATGATGCGGGCCTTCTCGGCCGAGCGCCGATGCGGCATCTTCGTCCGGCGCACCAACTCGGCGCGCTCGGCCTCGGACAACGTGATCGCCACAGCAGAAGGCCCCGAACGCGACATGACAACAAGGTACTTTCTAACCCTTAGGATTTCTGGCGCATCACACTAGCCAGGGCATGTATCGGGTTGCGAGAGACCTGCGGATCTCCGGTATCTTGAACGCGTTCAAGATACCGGAGTCAGGGGTGGGTCATGCAGGCCACTACTCGAGCGGGCATTCATCCATGGCAGTTCGGCCTCGTGCTGTCTGCCGTGGTCACACCTCTGCCGGTGCTGACCGTATGGTTCGCGGGGTCCGGCGGCCTCGCCCTCGCCCTCCCGACCGCCGCGGTGGTCTCCGTGCCCTTGTTCCTTCATGCCCGGCCGTCCGGTTTCGTCTACGTCACGGGCAGCATCGCGGCACTACTGGTGCTGTGGTCGTTCGTCGGCGGCATGGCGGGAATGTTCCTCTTCTTCCCCTCGGCGCTGCAGCTCCTGCTGGCCACCGGGGCGGACCCGCGCGAACGCCCAACCGCGGCCAAAATCATGGTCGGTGCAGGACTCCTCCTGTCGGCGGTGGTCATGACACAGTCCTTGAGGAGCGGAACGCCCTATTGAGGCGTGCCCACCCAACCTTCGCCAGGTGGGCAAGTCCTTGACCACCTTCGGTTCGCCGAAGCGTAGGCCGCGTGCGGGGCCGGCCCGGTCATGGCGTGGAAGTACAGATCGCACTCGTCGGTCAGTTCGGGGTGGTCGCGTTCGGAACGGCGTTGGGCCTGGTTGAGGAAGGCGAGCCCGCCGCCTGGGGCGTAGGGGGCGTCCCGGTCGTACGCCATCAGCTCCCGGGTGCCCCACCGGTCGGCGCAGTACAGCACCTGGTCGAGGTCCTGGGTGACGAAGGCCTCCCCGTAGGGGCGCGTGTGGCCGCGGGCCGTGCCGTTCTCGTCGAGGACCGGGAAGAGACCGCCGCTGTACGGCTCGCCTACGCGCGGTCGCTGCCCTACCGGGCGAGGGGAGGCGGTTGCCCATGCCCGGGAGCCGTTACGGGGCGGGAGTGAACTCCACAGGTATTTCCTGGCAGCCGGCCGCGATGTGCAGCAGTCGCTCCAGCTCGCGATGGCAAGTCCTCAGCGGAGCTTGGTCGCAGGTGGGGGGTCAGGGGCCGTGGCGGGCTGCCATCGTTTCGTCGCGTGGGGCAGGGCGCCGGCTGCTGACGCACCCGTTGGAGGGAAGTGCACTATCCGGCCCTTCGACCCGCTGACCGTCACCCAGTTGGCCCCGCCGTACCTGTGGACGGGTACGGCGACACGATGAAGCCTCTCCTGCGAGGGTTCGGTCCTCGTCTCTCCTCGTCCGGGCTTTGGTCCACGGTCAGGGTCTTCTCGTCCTGGCCACGGGATTCCCGGTGCACGCTGTCGGTGCATCCAAGGTCAGGCATCCGGCGGGAGGTTTCCGTGAGCACGACGTCCTTTTCGAGCCACTGTCTGGTGGCCGCGGAGGAGTTCATCGCGAACGAGTACGGCCCGGTGAGGATTTCCAGCACGGCACGACGGCCGGAAACGGTCATCGTCCGCCGCAAGTTCGCCGAACTCGACGTCGACAGTCTCGCATTCCGGTATGAAATGGACTACCGGTGGGAGGGCCTGGACCGACTGTGCCTGATGCGTGTGGGAAGCGGCTTCCTCTCCATTCGCCGCGGATCGGAGGTGCACGCGTGCGGACCGGGTGGCGTGCTGATGTTGGGGCTTCCCGGCGAATCCCACGACGGCACCTGCGTCAGGAGCGGCCTGACGGCCGTCCTGCTCGATCCGAAGGCGATCAACAGGGTCACGGGAGCCGACCCGGACCGCCCCTGCCCCGTGGCCGGAGTACGACCCGTCTCCGCTGCCGCCGAGCGGCGCATGGCGGCCGGCATGTCCTACCTCCTGAAGCTGGCCGAGGCAGACGTGCTGGAGAGCCCGCTCGTGGTGCGCGGGATCACCGATTTCACGGCCGCCCTCATCCTGGCCTGTTTCCCGCACACGCTGACCGACGAGCAGGCGTCCGGTTCGACGGGGCGGATGCTGGGGACGACGTGGTCGAGGGCGGTGGCGTTCGTCGAGGAGAACGCCGGCCTACCGATCGGGCTGGGCGACATCGCAGCCGCGGCCCGGGTCTCATCGCGCGCGGTGCAGTACGCCTTCCTCCAGCACGCCGGCATCACCCCCATGGCCTACCTGCGCAAGGCCCGACTGGAACGAGCCCACGTCGAACTCGTGGTAGCCGACCCCCACTTGACGACCGTGGCGCAGATCGCCTCGAAGTGGGGATTCACCAACGCCGGCCGCTTCGCCATGCTCTACAGACAGGCCTACGGTTGCGCGCCCTCGGCCATCCTGCGCCGCGACTGAGGCCAGCGCGGACGGTCGGCGCGGGCGGGGCGCCCGTCGGAGGTCACCAGTAACGCAGGGTGGTGGAGGGGCTGACGCCGTAGGCGGCACGGTAGGCGGTGGTGAAGCGGCCGGCGTTGGAGAATCCCCAGCGGGCTGCGATCTCCTTCACCGATCCGCCGGCGCTGGGGTCGGCGGCCTTCAGCTCGGCGTGGGCGCGCTCGAGACGGACGCGCCTGAGGTAGGCGTGGGGGGTGGTGTCGCCGTGGCGGGCGAAGGCGTAGTGCAAGGAACGCGGGGTGACGCGCGCGGCCCGTGCGATGTCGCTCAGCTTCAGGTCGCGATGGGCGTTGTCCTGGATGAAGCAGACCGCGCGCCGCAAGGTGGCGGGGCCCGCATCCCGGGTGTCGATCAGAGTCGGTTCGGCCTCGACGACATCGTTGGGGAACGCGGTCAGGATCGCGTGGGCGAGGGTCTGGCAGGCCGAGGACACCATCAAAGGTGCGCGGGCCACCAGGGGGTTGGCGAGCACCCCGTCTCGGAGGTAGAGCAGCGAGGCCTTCACCAGCTCCGCGGCCGCCTTCGAGCAGGGCCTGAACGCGGTGAACCGCACGCCTCGTTCGTATTGCCGTGACCCTGCCGGTGCGGTGTCCCGAACCAGCTCGGGGTCGATGATCGCGCCGAGGGTCTGCATGCGCCGGACCGTGGCGTGGAACGGACCCGGTGACAACAATGCGAGGTCCCCGCCACACGTGAATTCCCGAACTCCACCTCTCCGATATTCAATGGATCCCGCAAGAATCACAGCGAGGAGGATTCCGTTCATTTCCTCCAAATCGGCCGAGAAATCAAAACCGAATCGAGCATCATCGAGAACCAGGTGTTCCGTGCCGATGCGGGCAATATACGTATCCTTGTCCGGCTGGGCCGACCGAACGTTTGCCTTGCCGAATCCGGTGCGCGTCAAGAACTCCGCGAGGTCGCCGTCTTCAATTGAGAATGCTTGCTTCATTCCGACCTGGCCACTCTGTTTCCGCTGCTGTGCCGACGGGGTCCGGGCTCGGCGGCTCAAGGGTGCATGAGCCGGGGAAGTTACCCGCAGGTTCCTCGCGTCGTTCACCCGATGAGGGCGGGCTACAGCGCCGACCTTGACGACGAGAGTGGCGGTTCTGGTCCCTGGAGTCGGCCTTGTCCTGGCCGACGGGGTACGCCTGCGGAGGCTGGAGGCCTGCCGAAGTGGGGTGGGGTCCCATCCCGCAGCGCTCCCGGAATTACCGTCGCGACGCACGCCCCATATCCCCGATACGAAGTGGTGACACACCCCCTTCGCATTGCGTCCCGGATTCTCCACAAAATCGTGCACAACTCGCTGGATTCCCGGAGTCCACCTCTGGGGCTTTCACCTTTATGTGACTGTTGGGCCTTCCAGTCCCTTTCGGTGAGAGTGTCTCGACATGCTGTGGCGTGTCTGAATGACCGGGCTATTCGGCTTTCTGTATAGATCTGCCTGGACCTGGCCGGTCGTCCCCCCGGGAAGCGGGGCGACCGGCCGGGTGGTCAGTCAGTCCATCCAGGATGAACCGGAGTGGTAGATGGCTCAGGACCGAAGGTCGGGCATGCGGCGGGCGCTGATGGGCGCAGCCGTGGCCCTGGTGCTCGCGACGACGGGTGCGGGGGCGGCGGTCGGTGCGACCGGGCCCGCCGGGGGGAAGCAGCAGGTGTCCGGCGCGAAGGCCCCGGGGGCGAAGGCGTCCCGTTCCAGCAAGGCGATCTGTCCGCCCGGCCCGATTTGGGGCAACACGGGTGGCAATGCGCGTCGGCTGTTCCAGTACGACTCGGACGGCAACCAGCTGTCGTCGGCGCCGCTGGCGCACGACTACGGCGACATCGCCTTCACCGGCGACGGCTCCGTCCTCTACGGCGTGGGCTTCCCCGGCAGCCTCACCGGGACGACGCTCTACACCGTCGACCCCGTGACCGGTGCGGAGACCGCGAACGTCCAGATCACCGGCCCGATCGCCGCGATCGCGACCCCGGGGTCCCCGTACAGCAACATCAACGCGCTGTCGGCGCGGCCCGACGGGACGCTGCTGGCGGGTTCGTACTCGACCTCGCAGATCTACGTGATCGACCCGACCACCGGGGTGAGCAGCAACTTCTCGGCGTCGTTCCCGGCCGGCTGGGTCTCCGCGGGTGACTTCCTCGCGCTGGACGACGGCGACATCCTCGCCTTCGGCTCGCCCGCCGGAGCTCCGTTCGGCACTCCGTCGGGTGTCTTCCGGATCCACCCGGACAACACCGTCACGCAGATCGGCACCATGCCGCAGATCTTCGGTGCGGCGCAGTCCGGGAACCTGCCCTACGGCTTCGGCTCCGGCGGTGACATCATCCAGCTCACCAGCCTGCCGACCGCCGCGTCCACGGATCCGCTGCCGGTGACGATCATCGCCTCGCCGGCGGTGGGTTTCTACGGCGGCACGTCGGCGCAGGACGCCGGTACCTGTCCGGTTCCCACCTACACGGTCGAGAAGTCCGCCTCCACCACCGGGCCGGTGAACGCCGGTGACACGATCACCTACACGGTGAAGGTCACCAACACGGGCACGGCGGTCGCCAACGGCGACTTCACCGACGACCTCTCCGGGATCCTCGACGATGCCGCCCTGGTCCCCGGCTCGGTCACCGCCACCTCCGGCACCGCGCAGGTCGTCGGCAACAACCTGAACTGGACCGGCGTTCTGCAGGGCGGGGCCGTCGCGACCATCACCTACCAGGTGCAGGTCAACAATCCCGCTGCCGGGAACCTGAGCCTGGCCAACACGGTCACCCCCACCGCCGAGGGCGGCTCCTGCACGACGGCGGGCGGTTGCACCGTGACCATCCCGGTCAACGGCACCCGGAGCATCACGATCGTCAAGTCGGCCGGTGAGGACGCCTTCACCGGGCCGGGTCAGACGGTCCACTACAGCTACCTGGTGACCAACACCGGAACCGTCCCGGTCTCGTCCCTCTCGGTCTCGGACAACGGTCCGGGTTCGCCGCAGGTCTCCTGCCCGGTGACCACGCTGGCCCCGAACGCGTCGACCACGTGCACGGCCAGCCACGTCACGACGGCCGCCGACGTCACGGCCGGGAAGGTCGTGAACACGGCGACCGGCAACGGCACCACCCCGGGCGGCGCCCCGGTCACCGCCGGCAGCAACACGGTCACCGTCCCGTACGCGGGCATGAAGGTCGTCAAGTCCGCGCTGGAGTCGAGCTTCTCGGGCGCCGGCCAGACCCTGCACTACAACTTCACCGTCACCAACACCGGCCAGACGACGCTGAACGACCTCGACGTCACCGACAACGCCCCGGGTACCCCTGACCCGCAGGTGACCTGCCCCGTCGACAGCCTGGCCCCGGGTGCCTCGACGGTCTGCACCGCCACCTACACCACCACGGCGGCCGACGTCGTGGCGGGCAAGGTCGACGACGTGGCCGCGGCTACGGCCACCACCCCCGGCGGGACTCCGGTCACCGGCACCAGCAACCCGGTCAGTGTCCCGGCCGTGGGCACTCAGCCGAAGCTGAAGGTGGAGAAGGACGTCGAGGAGACCGCCTACTCGGCGCCCGGTCAGCTCCTGCACTACACCTTCACCGTGACCAACGTCGGCACCGTCCCGGTCTCCGGGATCAGCGTCACCGACATCGGCCCGGGCAACCCGCCCGTGACCTGCCCGGCCACCACCCTGGCCCCGGGCGAGTCGACGATCTGCACCGCCACCTACACCACCACCGAGGCCGACATGGAGTCCGGCCGGATCACCGACGTCGCGAAGGTGATCGGCACCGGCCCGAACGGACAGCCCGCCAACGCCACCAGCAACACCGTCACCATCGTCTCCTGCGCCCCCTGCCAGGACCACGACCACGGCGGCTGCAAGGGTGACCACCCCCAGGGCAAGCCCCACCAGGGAGGCCACCCCCACCAGGGAGGCAAGCCCGGCAAGCCGGGTAAGCCCGGCCAGGGCTGGGACGGCAAGAAGAAGGCCCACAAGGCCTGACCTCCCCCTGTGACTCCTCCCGGCTGTTGACGGTCCGGTTCCCGCCGACAACCGGGAGGGCCGGCCCTGGACGGGTCCTGACCAGGCTCCGAGACTTCAGGAGCCGCCCGGGGCACTTCCCTCACACGGTTTCGCCGCGTCCGCCTCGTCAGGGCTGACGCGGCGAGACCGTCTCCTCGCGGACGATCCGTTGATCGTTCCCGCCCGGGCCCCGGCACCGCTCGCGCAGCGTGAACACGAGGCCTGCCGGTGCCCGGGGCCAAGTCCCGCTCCTCTGTCCCTAGGAGACAGTCAATGGTCCAGACTCCCGACAAGACGCTCGCCGGGAAGGTCGCTTTCGTCGGCGGCGCGTCCCGCAACCTCGGTGGGCTCATCAGCACCACCATCGGCGCCGAGGGCGCCAAGGTCGCCGTCCACTACAACAGCGACTCGGCCCGGGCCAAGGCCGAGGACGTCGTCGCGGAAATCAACGCCGGCCCCGGCGAGGCCTTCGCGATCCAGGCCGACCTGACCAAGGTCCCCGAGGTCGAGCGGGTCTTCGACGAGGTCGTGTCCCGCTTCGGGAAGCTCGACTACAGCGTCAACACCGCCGGCATGGTCCTCAAGAAGCCCCTCACCCAGATCACCGAGGAGGAGTACGACCGCATGTTCGCGGTCAACTCCAAGGCCGCGTTCTTCGTCATGCGCGAAGCCGCCCGCCGCATGGAGGACGGCGGCAAGATCATCACCATCGTCACCTCCCTGCTGGCCGCCTACACCGGCCTCTACGCCTCCTACGCCGGCAGCAAGGCCCCCGTCGAGCACTTCACCCGCGCCCTGTCGAAGGAACTCTTCGGCCGGAACATCTCCGTCAACAACATCGCACCCGGGCCGATGGACACCTCCTTCTTCTACCCGGCCGAGGACGACGACTCCGTCGCCTACCACAAGTCCTCCGCCATGAACGGCGACCTCACCAAGATCGAGGACATCGTCCCCTGGGTGCGCCACATGCTCACCGACGGCTGGTGGGCCAACGGCCAGACCCTCTTCCTCAACGGCGGATACACCACCCGCTGACCCACCCGGTCCGGTGCGGGGCACCTCCACGGTGCCCCGCACCGGACCGTCGCGCACCCCCCGCTCCCGCTTCCCCACTCGGAGACCGTCATGCCCGCGCACATCGATGATCCTGCCGTCGCCTCCTTCGTCGCCGCCGTCAACGCCGGTGACCGCGAAGCCTTCTTCGCGACCTTGACCCCGGACGCGACCATGTCCGACGACGGCACCGACCGCGACCTGACCCAGTGGGCCGACCGCGAGATCTTCACCTCCCGAGGCCGCATGGACGTGGAGTCCACCACCCCCGACGGCCGCACCCTCACCGCCGTCTACACCAACACCACCTGGGGCGCCATGCGCACCCGCTGGTCCTTCACCGTCACCGACGGCAAGATCAGCCGCTTCGAGACCGGACAGGCCTGAGAGGCACCATGACCAGTCCGAACCTCAGGCCGGCATCCTCTTGGTACCGGCCGATGACCGCGCGCCGTAGCGACGAGCAACATCGCGTCTCCACCAACCTGGAACTCTTCTTCGACCTGTGCTTCGTCGCCGCGGTCGCCCAGGCAGCCATCGCCCTCGAACACGAGGTCGCCGCCGGCCACGTCGGCCACGGCGTTCTCGGCTACGTGTTGGTGTTCTTCGCGATCTGGTGGGCGTGGATGAACTTCACCTGGTTCGCCTCCGCGTACGACACCGACGACGTCCCCTACCGCCTGCTGACCCTGATCCAGATCACCGGCGCACTCGTCATGGCCGCCGGCACGCAGGCGGCGGTCACGGACTACGACTTCACCGTCATCACCGTCGGCTACGTCATCATGCGCCTCGCCATGGTCACCCAGTGGGTGCGCGCCGCCCGCACCGATCCCGACCGGCGGGCAACCTGCCTGCGGTACGCGGTGGGCATCCTCGTCGTCCAGGCGGGCTGGGTGGGACGTCTGTTCCTCCCGGGGGACTGGGGCCTGGCCGGCTTCGGCGTGCTGGCCGTCGCGGAGCTGGCCGTGCCGGTGTGGGCGGAGCGGGCCGGGAACACCACCTGGCACCCCCACCACATCGCCGAACGCTACGGCCTGTTCACCATCATCGTCCTCGGCGAGTCCATCACCTCGGCCACCGGAGCCGTCCACGGCGCCCTCGACACCGACGCCTCCTTCGCGACCCTCGCCGCGCTCTCCGCCGGCGGGATCCTCACCGTCTTCGCCCTGTGGTGGCTCTACTTCGCCGACTCCGCACCCCACCGGCTACGCTCCCTGCCCGCCGCGATGCGTTGGGGCTACGGCCACTACGCCCTCTTCGCCGCCACCGCCGCCGTGGGAGCCGGGCTCGCCCTGAACACCGCCGCGGCCACCGGCCACACCGAGGTCACGCACACCGTCACGGCCGCCGCCTACACCCTGCCCGTCGCCGTGTACCTCCTCGTCCTGCGCCTCCTGCAACGCGGTGCCACCCCGGACCCGCTCCTCGACGCCCTCTGGGTCACCGCCGCGATCGCCGTCGGCCTGGTCACCTTCACCACCGGCGCCCTCCCCGTCCTGCTCACCGGCCTGATCGCGACCGCCCTGGCCGCGCTCACGACGTTCCTGCCCGACCGCAAGGGCGCGACCGCCCCGGGTACGCCACCGGCCTGACACCTCTCGGCCTGCCTGAACAACCCTGCCATGACGCAAGGAGCGCCCATGTCTTCCCTCACGGTCCTGGTGACCGGTGCCGGCACCGGAGTCGGCCGGCAGACCGTCGAAGCACTCGCCGATGCCGGCCACACCGTCTACGCGACCCTCCGCGACATCGACGGCCGCAACGCCGAGCGCGCCGAAAGCCTGCGCGAGCGCGCCCGCACCACCGGCACCGACATCCGCGTCATCGAACTCGACGTCGCCGGCCAGGACTCCGCGAACACGGCCGTCGCCGCCGTGCTGGCCGAGCAGCCGTCCCTCGATGTCGTCGTGCACAACGCCGCCCACCTGGGAGCCGGGGTGAACGAGGCCTTCACCGACACCCAGCTCGCGGCCGTCCTCGACACCAACACCATCGGGCCGCACCGCGTCAATCGCGCGGTCCTGCCCCACATGCGCGCCCGACGCCAAGGACTCCTGCTCTACATCGGCTCCACCACCGCCCGCATGATCTACCCCTTCCAGGGCCCGTACGAGGCGAGCAAGGCGGCGATGGCCTCCCTCGCAGAGGTCACCCGCTACGAGGTCGCCCCGTACGGCATCGACGTCGTCATGGTCGTCCCCGGTGCCATCGTCAGCGGCACCGCCCACTTCAGCGAGGCCACCCGCCCCGCCGACACCGCCACAGCGGCCGCCTACACCGAACTCGACGGCATCGAGCAGCACATCATGGACCGCCTCGCCGAACTCAGCCCACCCGGTTCCACGCCCCAAGCCACCGCCGAGGCCGTCGTCCGCCTCGTCGGACTGCCTTTGGGGCAAAGGCCGTTCCGCACCCCGGTCGACGCCCTCCACGACGGGGCGCAGCAGCTCGACGACCTCGCCAGCGAACTGCAGTCCGCGCTCATGGGCCGCCTCGGCATCGACCGGCTGCTCCAGCCCGCCCTGCCGCCCGCCGCCGGGTAGCCGCCCCGGCGAAGAGGAGCAGCACCAGCAGGTGGGCGTGGGCATCGCAGCCCGTGCCCCGGCCTTCGCTGCCTGAAAACCACGGATATGACGTCACCGGCCCCGCGAGACGAAAGCCGCACATTCAAGGCAGGAGAACCCCTCCGAAACCCGCACGCCGGTCACCTCCACGAATTCCGCGGTACAGGCCCGGTCCTGGACAAGTCGTCTGGCGGCCTTGCGGAGAAGGCCACTTGGCGAACACCGGACGTCCCGGCTTCGCTCTCAGTACAGCCGCAGACGGTGCGATGCGGTCCAAGCGGCTGAGCTTTCGCCGTACCGGGCGTGGCGCAGGAGCGGATCCAGCGGCCGAATCGATGATCGCCCCGCAAGTATCGCTTGTACTGAATCCGCGTTTCTGCGCAGGAAGAGGAGCTATGTCACGAAGACATCTTCACGCCGTGATGGTTGTCGCGCTCACCACCGGGACGATGATCGCGCCCTTGGCCCCTGCCTTCGCGGACGCCGCCACCATGCGCTTCGACCAGCCGTACGTGCCGCTCATCCAGCCGGGCCAGTCAGCCCAGGTCACCGTCATCGGGACCAACGGAGCGGGCGCCGCCCTCATCTCCGCGTTCCGTATCACGGCCCCCGACCAGACGACGTTCACCCAGAACCAGTACTTCGTCAACGGCGTCGCCGGCACCATGCCGTGCACGCTGTCCAACGCGAACCGGCTGCTGACCTGCACCGCCACGCCCGGGAATGAACCCTCCTTCCCGGCCAACGACCGAACCCGGCTGTCAGTCGCCGTGACTGTCGACGCGGGTGCGCCCGACGGTGTCACCCTGCAGAACGGCGAATGGGACATCGACTCGGGATACCCGGACGCACCCGTGTCCTTCGCGGTGGCCACGCCGGTGCCCGGCCCGCCCGGACCCGCGGGCAGCGACGGATCGCCAGGCACGGACGGTCTCCCCGGAAGCCCGGGCGTGAACGGTACGGACGGTACGCCTGGCCAGCCGGGACCGACCGGCCCCGCCGGCCCCACCGGCCCCACCGGCTCACGCGGCCCCTCCGGCGCTCCCGGTCCCGTCGGTCCGCCCGGTGCGGACGGCGCGCCCGGTCCTGGCGGCAAGGACGGTCTCCCCGGAACGCCGGGCGTGAACGGTGCGGACGGTACGCCTGGCCAGCCGGGACCGACCGGCCCTCCCGGCCCCACCGGCCCCACCGGCTCGCCCGGCACGGACGGCGCCCCGGGACCCTCCGGTACGGACGGCGCCCCGGGCGAGAAGGGCGACCCCGGAACTCCCGGCACCCCGGGCGTGGACGGTACGAACGGCTCGCCGGGCGCGGACGGTGCCCCTGGTCCCGTCGGTCCGCCCGGTGCGGACGGAGCGCCCGGTCCTGGCGGCAAGGACGGGCTCCCCGGAACCCCGGGCGTGAACGGTACGGACGGTACGGACGGTACGCCTGGCCAGCCGGGACCGACCGGCCCTCGCGGTACGGACGGCGCGCCGGGACCCTCCGGTACGGACGGCGCCCCGGGCGTGGACGGTACGAACGGCTCGCCGGGCGCGGACGGTGCCCCTGGTCCCGTCGGTCCGCCCGGTCCCGTCGGTCCGCCCGGTGCGGACGGAGCGCCCGGTCCTGGCGGCAAGGACGGGCTCCCCGGAACCCCGGGGAGCCCGGGGGCGGTCGGCCCGGCCGGGCCTGCGGGTCCCGCCGGACCCAAGGGCGACCCGGGCACCTGCAACTGCTCGCACGACTCCCACAAGGGAAAGGGCAAGGTGATCTCCAAGGAGCCTCTGGTCGTACGATCCGGGCCGGGTACCTCGTACCGGGCGCTTGGCAAGCTCCAGCCGAGCACCACGGTCGCCGTCCAGTGCAAGGTGAACGGCGAGAAGGTCGGCGACAACAAGCTCTGGTACCGGCTCACCGGTGACCGCGGCTGGGTCCCGGCCAGGTATGTCGTGGACAAGTCGCCCATCCCCTACTGCTCTTCCTGACCCGATCCGCCGGGCGGGCGGGACACCCCGTGCAGGGAGTGTCCCGCCCTCCGCCCGCCCACAGGTACGAGGTGAACCCCATGACGACGCAGACAGCGGACACCGCCGTCACCGTTACGCAGACCGCCGACGCGGCCACGCCGACCCGCCGCGGTTCCGCGGTGCACAAGGACGCCGTATGGAGGCTGCCCACCACGGTCTGCCGCGTCACCGACCTGCTCGGCGCCCGGGCCTCCGGCGCGCTCCTGGAACGCGCCATCGAGACCGCCGCGGGTTCCATGAAGGTCTCCACCATCCGGGACGGAGAGGTGGTGCCGTCCTTCCGGAGCTCACGCTCCGACGGCAGCTTCCCCGCACCCGAACTCATCACCGCCATCGAAGAGATCCTCCCCTCGGTCGAACAGGCCCTCGGTGTGTCCTGCCCGGACAGCGAGATCACCTACGGCCTGAACGTCCACAACGACGGAGACTTCTACCGCGCCCACCAGGACGTCGGCAGCCAGGACTTCGCCTCCAGGCGGCGCCTCACGTTCGTCTACTACCTGCACCGCACCCCCCGCCCCTTCGAAGGCGGCGCACTGCGCGTGTACGACGGCGCGACCTCGCTGCACCCGGGCGGAAGGCCCCTGGAGTGGGAGGACCGCGCCTGGCAGGACTGGGGACCGGACCACGACAGCATCGTGTTCTTCCTGCCCGACAAATGGCACGAAGTACGTACCGTCCACTGCCCGAGCAAGCAGCACCAGGACAGCCGCTTCGCCGTCAACGGCTGGCTCTGCACCCCGGCCCCGGCACCCACCCCCCTCCCGGCCCAGGCCTGACCGATTCCCCGCGCCCCACGGGGCGACGGACCGAGGACAGTGAGCGAGACCTTGCCCAGTTCCATCACCGAGCCGACCCCGGTGTCCCGAACCACGAAGCCTGAACCGGCGACCCCGACGGCGGCCGTCCGCTCCGCGCTCTGCCCGGACGCCATTTGGCGCCTGCCCGTCCCGGTCTTCCACGTGCACGGGCTACTCGGGGAGCGAGTGTCCGCACGCCTGCTCGAACGCGCCGTCACCGCCGCCGCCGGCACCCTCCTACCAGCCACCGTGGGGGACGCCGCAGAGGTGAATGCGGCGGTGCGCCGCTCCCACGAGGACTTCCACTTCGACCTGCCCGAGCTCACCGCAGCGATCGACGAGTTGCTCCCCGGGATCGAGCGGACGCTCGGTGTGTCCTGCCACGACACCGAGCCCCTCTACAGCCTCAACGTCTACAACGACGGCGACTTCTTCGTTCCGCATCAGGACTCCTGGGACACATTCCGCCCCAACCGTGTAGTGACCTTCATCTACTATCTGCACCGCACTCCCCGCCCCTTCGAAGGCGGCGCACTGCGCGTGTACGACGGCGGGACCTCACTGCGCCCCGGCGGACGACCGCCGGCCTGGGAGGATCGGACGTGGCGGGACTACGAGCCCGATCACGACAGCCTCCTGATCTTCCGCCCCTCCACCTGGCACGAGGCACGCGTCGTCCACTGCGCGGGCAAACAGCCTCAGGACAGCCGCTTCGCCGTCAACGGCTGGCTGACCCGACGCACCCCGGCCACCGCCTGAGAGCTCGTCCGAAGATCGCGTCAAGCCGACCTGGCCCTGGGTACAGGGACCCGCCGACGGTCATGGGTGAGGGAGAGTCGTCCCGGGCCGCCGTGCTCGCCTCGGCGCCGCTGCCGGGTGGGGTCAGCCGTGTTCGGAGGGACCCCAATCCCTCCGAACACCGGCCTTGCCGACGAAGCCTGAGGCCGCCACACGAATCACGGCCCCTCCCCTCCAACCCCGTCAAGCGCACACTCCATCAACCGACTCAGCGTGCTGGACGCAGGTGGTCGAACCTGCGCCTCCCCCGGCGTCTGGCTCGCTGGACGCAACGGGGTAAACGATCGTTCGTCAGGGCAGCGACCGTCAAGCGAACGACCACCATTGTGACACGTGTCATCACGGTCCGATCCGTCACGTGACCTGGATGGATCGGGGTGATTTCGTGGCGGAATCCGCCTGGACCCGTAGATTGTGAGCAGGGTGGTTCGCTGGTGCACCAGATGGTGATCCCCAGCGGACGGGGGCAGTGGGCCGCGATGGGTGAGAACGACGGCACCGACCGGCGGGATCCGGCCGGGCGACTCGACTTTCTGATGACGACACCTGTCCATGCTTGGCCTGGGACTGCTTCCGTCGAGGTGTCTGGTTGGATTCGGAACGTGAACAACGGTAGCCACGAGGAGTCAGGTCTCTCCAAGAGCGTCTGGAGCGACGCCGATTTCGAAGAGATGGGGTGGCACGACGCGACGATCTGTGGCCTGTGCGTCCAGCCACCAGACGACGTTCTTCCGCGCCTTCTCCTCGACCTCGATTACATCGTTCGTTGGGTCCACCCGGTTCCGCCTGCGACACACTTCTCTTTCTGGGTCTCTCCGGCGACACTCGTCTTCGATGATGTCTTCGACCTCGAGGGCGACCTCGCCTTCACAGGCATTGACCTGAAACTGCAAATCGACCGGGTACACCGGCTGGTGGTGGATGACGGCCGCCCGAACTTCGCGCACTGTCCGCTCTGGCACATCGAGGGCAACGCGTTCGACTTGAAGTTCCGGGCCTCGGGCTTCCGTCAGTACCTCCGACAGCCTCCGAAGCTCATGTCCCGGCAGGCATTGCCCCATGCCGAACGTGGAGGGTACGGCTTCACCGAACTCGGCTTCAGCTGACCGGTGACCGGTGGCCGGTGACCTGCCCAGGCACCCGCCGACAGCGAGCACGGCAATGAGATTCTCGGCCGGCAGGAACGGCTGACACCCGATCGGGACGGGGCGGTTTGTTCCGGAGCGGCCGCGGCGGCGAGCATTCGGCTCGCGACGGACCACTTCCCGACTGGGACGCGGGCGGGGACGAGATCGACCGGCGAGACCACCAGCCGGCCGCGATCTCGCGCCCTGTCACATCCGAGAGGCCGCTGCCCTGGCGCCAACTGCTGCGGGACCGACGGGTGTTACGGCGTCGCCCGTACTCTTGTACACCTGATCGAGACGGCTCCCGGCCCGGTACCGCGACTGATGGACCCCGCGCCGGAGGCCGGTGACCGGGGTCGGGTTCCGCGGGCACGGTGGGCGGCGAACTCCCTGCGGCGTGACGGCGCACGACATGAGGTGTCCTGCTTCCAGGCGGGTTGACCAGGCCACTCGTAGGATCCTGCCACTTGGGGGTTCAGGGAAGGGCAACCGAGGTGTCCTTGGTGCGCGTCAGCCGGGCTCTGAGGTTGTTCCGGCAGGACCGGACCGCGGTGGCCCGCCCCGCCGCAGAGGGTCCCTCATCGCACGCACGCCAGGCTTGCGTGACGCCACACCGGCCCGGAGCAGACAGCTGCCTCGACCAGACCGGCCGATCGATCGATCAGGACGTCTACGAGAGCGCAGCGTGGACGAGCTCGTCGGCGGCCGGCACGGTGGCCTGGCTCCCCGGGCCCGATCGTGGGGTCCTGGGGTTCGATCGCCGGCGCAGGAGGGTTCGGACGGTGCGTAGGGCGGTGTTGGTGTTGGTGTGGACGGGCAGGGAGGGCTGATTGGCGTTCAGGAGGTAGCGGACGGCGGGGACGCGGCTGGCTGCCGCGAAGGGGATGCCGGTGGCGAGGTGGTGGCGGTGGATGTGCAGGATCACCGAGATCACGGCCGGGGTGCCGGCAGCCGGGCCGAGGGCGATGACGAGTGCGTCGGGCCGGTGTTCGCGGGCGCGGAGGCCGATCTCGTGAGCCAGCAGGGACCGCTGGGCGGTGGTGGCCGGAGTGTGGACGGTGATGAGGAGGATGTTGTCCTCCGCCAGAAGGCGGCTTTGCAGTTCCACGATTTCTCTCTGCATGGAGGGCCCACAGGATAAAAGGGACCGAGAACCGGAAAACGCCGCGGGAGGCCGAGGGGTCACGGGCCCACTGTAATTCTTCCCGCCCGGCGACTTGTGGTGCCGGCGCGGATCGCATTGCGCCATGCGGCAGGGATGCGAAGAAGCCACGACGGGCCTCACGAACCCTCAGGAATCCGGTGGTGATTCAGTAGATCTGCGAATTCGAGGTTTCCGTCGTCGAGAATCACGCCCCTGTGGAGCGCGCCAGGAGTTCCGGAAGCTTGTCCACCGGTGAGGCGGAGCGCTCCTGACGGAGTGGCCCGGTCTGGGCCGTGCCGCGGAGAGCCGGACGCTTCCTGCCTCGACCTGCACGGTAGCCGCCGGTAGCCGCCCCGGACCGCCACCCGGCGGGATCGCCCCGGCGTCAGAACCCGAGAAGCTCGATCCGAGCCGGAGCGGGGTCGATCCCGCGCGATCTGGAGCGATGGAGCCCCGTGTGATCCTGACGTGGCAGATTTTTATTGCGCCGCCTGTGAGTACTCTCATTCGGGAAGCGAATCAACGAGGGGATTCGTTTCGCATTACGTACGAAATTTTCCACAACGGCCGTTCAATGAAATCTATTTCGGCTACGATGTGGCCGCGCCTCATGACCTCATCGAGGCGGCTTCTTTTGATCCGTTGGCTGCTATTCCGTCCGATTCCCTGGGCGTGTTGATGAGCGGATGATCCGACCACCTGTATAGATCTGCCTGGGCCTGCGCCGGTCTTCCTTCTCGGGAGCCGGGCGCGGCTCGGGGGGTCGGCACACCACCTCACGAACCAAGTGGAGTAGTAGATGGTGCAGGATCGAAGGTCGGGCATGCGGCGGGCGCTGATCGGCGCGGCTGTGGCGTTGGCGCTCGCGACGACAGGTGCGGGAACGGCGTTCGCAGCGGCCGCTCCCGTCGCCAAGCAGCAGGTGTCCGGGGCGAAGGCCCCGGCGACGAGCGTGTCCCGGTCGGCGAAGGCGGTCTGTCCGCCCGGCCCGATCTGGGCGAACTCCGGAGGGGACGCGCGGCGGCTGTTCCAGTACGACCCGGCGGGCAACCAGCTGTCGTCGGCGCCGCTGGCACACGACTACGGCGACATCGCCTTCACCGGGGACGGCTCGACCCTGTACGGGGTGGGCTTCCCCGGCAGCCTCACCGAGACGACCCTCTACACGGTGAATCCGGAGACGGGTGCGGAGACCGCGAGTGTCCCGATCACCGGTCCGATCGCGTCGATCGCGACCCCGGGGTACCCGTACAGCAACATCAACGCGCTGTCGGCGCGTGCGGACGGGACGCTGCTGGCGGGTTCGTACTCGACCTCGCAGATCTACGTGATCGACCCGGCCACCGGGGTGAGCAGCAACTTCTCGGCGTCGTTCCCCGCCGGCTGGGTCTCCGCCGGTGACTTCCTCGCCCTGGACGACGGCGACATCCTCGCCTTCGGCTCACCCGCCGGAGCTCCGTTCGGCACTCCGTCGGGGGTCTTCCGGATCCACCCGGACAACACCGTCACCCAGATCGGCACCGTGCCGCAGGTCTTCGGCGCGGCCCAGTCCGGGAACACGGCCTACGGGTTCGGTTCGGCGGGGGCGATCTACCAGCTGACCAGCCTGCCCACCGCGCCGTCCACCGACCCGCTGCCGGTCACCACCGTCTCGTCCCCCACGAACGGCTTCTACGGCGGCACCTCCGGGCAGGACGCCGGCACCTGCCCGGACCCCGCCTACACGGTCGCCAAGTCCGCTTCCACCGCGGGCCCGGTCAACCCGGGTGACACCATCACCTACACGGTGCAGGTGACCAACACCGGCACGGCGGTCGCGAACGGAGACTTCACCGACGACCTCTCCGACGTCCTCGACGACGCCACCCTCGTCCCGAACTCGGTCACCGCCACGACCGGTACCGCCCAGGTCACGGGCACCGACCTGAACTGGACCGGCGTTCTCGTCGGCGGGGCCACCGCGACCATCACCTACCAGGTGACCGTCAACAACCCGCCCACCGGCGACCAGAGCCTGGCCAACACCGTCACCCCGACCGCCGACGGCGGCACCTGCGCCACCGCGGGCGGCTGCACCGTCACCATCCCGGTCGACGACTGCGACAAGGACCACCACGGCGGCAAGCCCGGCAAGCCCGGCAAGCCGGGGAAGCCCGGGAAGCCCGGCCACGGCGGCGACGACAAGCGGGCACCGCACAAGGCCTGACCACCGGCCCTTTCCTCTCCTTGTGGTTCTCGACGGTCCCGTTTGCCGTCGAGAACCACAAGGAGGGCACGTCGGGTCGGTTCGTCGCTCGGCTCGTCGGCCCTGGCGAACCTCCCTTACGCAGTCTGACGGCGCGAAGTGGCTGATCTCGACGGTTGGAAGGGATGGCGTTTGACGTCACGAGCGCCCAAGGGCCGGTCGCCTGGCGAAGTGGCCATACGGCCGCCACACCGTGGCAACAAGGGGCGGCGAGAATCGGGCCCGTGTAGGGGCCGCACCCTCTCACCCTTCCCGTTGCACCCTGGAGCATTCCGTGACGTTGTTGACGACCTGGCCGGAGAGCGGTCCCGGGACCGTCGTGCGCCGTACTTCCGAGCCCGCCGAGATCGCCGCCGCGCTGGCGCCGATCGGAGTCCGTTACGAGCGGTGGCCGGTGCGCGACGACCTTCCGGTCGACGCCGACGGCGACGCGGTGTTCGCCGCCTACCGGGCCGAGATCGAGCGGTTGACCGCGGAGGAGGGATTCGCGACCGTCGACGTGGCCGCACTGCACCCCGGTGGCGACGAAGCCGGTTTCGCGGAGAAGGCGAAGGTCGCGCGGGCGAAGTTCCTGGAGGAGCACACCCACGATGACGACGACGAGGTGCGCTTCTTCGTCGCGGGCTCCGGCATCTTCTACCTTCACGTGGGCGGTGAGGTCCACGCGGTGCTGTGCGAGCGGGGCGACCTCCTGGGTGTGCCGAGGGGCACCACGCACTGGTTCGACATGGGCACCCGGCCGGCGTTCACCGCGATCCGGTTCTTCCACGAGGAGGACGGCTGGATCGGGACCTTCACCGGCAGCGGGATCTCGCGGCGCTTCCCGGACTTCGACACGATCACGGCGGAGTACGCGGCGTGACCTCCGAGGTGGAGGCCGTCGTACTGGACATCGAGGGCACGACGAGTGCCACCGGCTTCGTCGTCGACGTGCTGTATCCGTACGCGCGCGAGCGGTTCGGCGCCCTGATCGCCGAACGGTCGCATGAGCCCGAAGTCGCCCATGCCCTCGACCTGGTACGGGCGGAGCTGGGCGAATCGGAGGCGGGTCCGGCGCGGATCGAGCGGGCGCTGAACGACTGGCTCGACGAGGACCGCAAGGTGACCCCGCTGAAGACCCTTCAGGGCGTGCTGTGGGCGGATGGGTTCGCCCGCGGCGAGCTCGTCTCACACTTCTACGGTGATGTGGTGCCCGCACTGCGGCGCTGGCACGCTGCGGGGCTGCGGCTGTACGTCTACTCGTCCGGGTCGGTCGCCGCGCAGCGGGCGTGGTTCGAACACAGCCCCGAGGGGGATCTGCGGGGCCTCGTCGCGGGCTGGTACGACACGCGGAACGCGGGTCCGAAACTGGAGGCCGGCTCCTTCGAGGCGATCGCGAAGGACACGGGGATCGCTCCGGCCCGGCTGCTGTTCCTCTCCGACCGGCCCGGCGAGCTCGACGCGGCACGGGCGGCGCGATGGCGGACGGTGGGCGTACGCAGACCTGGAGAGCCTTACTCCGAGCAAGGTTTCGAAGGGTACGCGCAGGCCGCGACCTTCGAGGACGTCGATCCGGTGGGGAGCGGAGCATGACGACGGTGGGCGAACTGGAGCAGGCGGGCGCGGAACTGGCGGCCGAGGCGGCGCGCTTCGCCTCCTTCGGCTGGATGCGCGGCACCTCCGGCAACCTTTCGGTGGTCCTCTCGCGCGAACCGTTTCGACTGGCCGTCACCGCGAGCGGTCACGACAAGGGCGAACTCAGGCCTCAGGACGTGGTGTTGGTGGACGAGAACGGCGCGGCGGTGAGCGGCGGCAGGCCGTCCGCCGAGGCGGAGCTGCACGCGCGCGTGGCCCGCCTGACGGGCGCCGACGCGGTGGTGCACGTGCATACGATCGCCTCCGTGCTCATGGGGCGCAGGCAGCCGGGCGGCATAGTCCTCAAGGACCTGGAGATGCTCAAGGGCGTCGGACATCCGGCGGAGGGCCAGGCGGTCACCCTCCCGGTGATCGCCAACAGCCAGGACATGCGGGTGCTCGGAGACCGGCTGGAGGCCGCCCGGGATCCGCGGATGCCGGCGGTGGTCGTGGCGGGGCACGGGTTGTACGCGTGGGGCGATTCGCCGCGACAGGCACGCCACCACACCGAGGTCGTCGAATGGCTCCTCGAACTGGAGCTGGCAACGAGGACGTGACAAGGGCGCGCCCGCCGTGCCGAAGGCAGGCCCCGGCTCAGGCCAGGTGATCAACGGGGTATTCGCCCGCCGATATCTCCAGCACGCCGCGTTCGGTCACCAGTGCGGTCACCAGGCTGCCCGGTGTCACGTCGAAGGCCGGGTTGTGGCCGCGCGAGCCGGCGGGCGCGACGCGGACACCGGCCCATTCCAACACCTCTTCCTCACCGCGCAGTTCGATGGTGATGTCCTCGCCACTCGCGGTCGCCAGGTCCACCGTTGTGGTGGGCGCGGCCACGATGAACGGGATGCCCGCGTGTGCACACGCCAGGGCGATGGCGACCGTGCCGACCTTGTTCGCGGTGTCCCCGTTCGCGGCGATCCGGTCGGCGCCCACCACCGCGGCGTCGACCTCCCTCCGCAGGATGGTTCCCGCTGCCGCGCCGTCGGCCTGGACGTAGTGCGCGATGCCCTCCTCGGCCAGTTCCCAGGCGGTCAGTCGGGATCCCTGCAGCAGCGGTCGTGTCTCGTCGGCGTACACCGCTTCGAGCCGCCCACGAGAGTGCAGTTCTCGGATCACCCCGAGCGCCGTTCCCCACCCGGCGGTGGCGAGCGCGCCGGTGTTGCAGTGCGTCAGGATCCGCAACGGCCGATCCCCGCCGCTCGCCTTCAGCAGCCAGTCCGCGCCGTGCCGGCCCAGCGCGTGGTTGGCCTCGACGTCCTCGCGCTGTACGGCGGTGGCCTCGGCCAGCACCGCCGCCACTCCCTCGTCCAGCCTCTCCAGCACCCGGTCCACGGACACCGCCAGGTTGACGGCGGTCGGCCGCGCCGCCCGGATCCGTGCGACCTCCTCGCGTACCCGCGCACGGTCCCAGCCCTCGCGCTCGCCCTGCAACAGCGCGATCGCCACGCCGTACGCTCCGGCCGCGCCGATCGCCGGGGCGCCGCGCACCACGAGCCGGCGGACCGCGTCCACCAGGCCGTCGACGTCCTGGACGCGCAGCACCTCCTTGCGATGGGGCAGAGCGGTCTGGTCGATCAGCGCGAGGGCGTCTCCGGTCCACTCGACGGCACGCAGTTCCCTGGTCATGACAGTGCACTCCAAAGGCTCAAGGGTGGCGGGGGGAGGGGTGCGCGTCACCGTACAGCAGTCGTGGCAACCACAGTTCGAGACGGCAGGGTCGCTCAACCGCACCCCGGTGTTACTCTCTGGCCTCAACAATCTGTTGCACCGTAGCCCGAGGGGAGAGCGCACATGCTGCTGACGCTGCGCCGCTACCTCGACCACGGCCGGTGCTCCAGCGACGCCTGTCGCGGCTGAGCGCCCGTTCGCCCGGCTCTCGACGAGCCCGTTCACAACCCGGCTGATTTCACGTGGATTTCACGTACCCGGTGCGCCGCCCGTCCACAAGCGGTCGCCTACCCGTCCCACGCACCGCTGTACCGCTGTACCGCCGTACCTCGGCACACCCGCGCCGTCGTACACCCGAACCGTTTCGGAAGGTCACCTCCATGTCCCGGAGATCCCGTAACCGCGCCCTTCGACTCGCCGCCACCGCGGCCGGCGCGGCCCTGCTCGCCACCGGCTGCAACGCCGCCGCCGCGAAGAAGGACGAGGTCGGCAAGAGCACCGGCCCCACCTTCACGCTCGTCACCCCGGACGCGGTGGGGCAGAACGAGTTCCTCAGGCTCTCCGTCGAGGGGGTGAGGGCGGCCGCCAAGGCGCGCTCCGGCGGCTCCAAGGTGTACGAGTCCACCGACGCGGCCTCCCGGCAGCAGAACGTCCAGGCAGCGGTCGACGCGAAGCCACAGGTGATCGTCCTGGTCGGCTTCGAGTTCGCCGACCTCGTCGGCCGGCACGCCGAAGCCCGCCCGGACCAGAAGTTCCTGATCGTCGACGCCTGCACCCAGAAGACGTACCCCAACGTGAGCTGCGCCGTCTTCCGCGAACACGAAGGGGTCTTCCTCGCCGGCGCGGAGGCCGGGCTGCTCACCAAGAGCGGCAAGGTCGGGGCGGTGGACGTGCTCGACACGCCCCAGTTCCGCCGGTACAGCGACCCGTTCGCGGCCGGCGCGAAGAAGACCGCGCCCGCCGGCGAGGCGACCACCCGGTTCGTCGGTGGCCAGTCGCCCTTCAACGACTCCGCCCGCGCCAAGGAGCAGGCGAGCTCCCTGATCGCGGCCGGCACCGATCAGCTGATGGCGGCCGCCGCGGCGGGCAACTACGGCGTATTCGAGGCGGCGAAGGAAAAGGGCGTCCTGGTGTACGGCGTCGACGCCAACCAGTGCGTCTCCGCACCCGGAACCGTCGTCGACAACGTGATCAAGAAGACGGACGTCGCCGTGGAGAAGGGCATCGAGCAGGCGCTCGGCGACCAGGTCGGCCAGGTCGTCTCGTACGGGCTCAAGGAGGGCGGCATCAGCCTGACCGGCCTGGAGCCCGGCCTCGCCGAGTCCCAGTGCGTCATCGCCCGGCACGCCCCGGTCCTGGATCGGGTGAAGCAGCTGCGCGACCAAATCGTCTCCGGAGAGCTGAAGGTCGATGATCCCGCAGCCAAGTAGCCCGGCCGCCGCGGTCGTCGAACTTCGCGGCATCACCAAGCGCTACCCGGGCACGCTCGCGAACGACGCGGTCGACCTCACCGTGCGGCGCGGCCAGATCCACGCGCTGATGGGGGAGAACGGCGCCGGCAAGTCCACGCTGATGGCGATCCTCTACGGGACGGAACGTCCGGACGCGGGCACGATCCGCGTCGACGGACGCGAGAGGGCCTTCGCCTCCCCGACCGACGCGATCACCGCCGGGCTCGGCATGGTCCACCAGGGCTTCCGCCTCTTCGACTCACTGACCGTCGCCGAGAACGTCGTCTACCGCGCGGAGCCGCGCCGCCACGGCCTCGTCGACCGGGCCGCCGCACGCCGCCGCGTGCGTGAACTCGCCGAGGAACACGGGCTGCCGGTCGACCCCGACGCCCGCGTCGGCAGCCTGCCCGTCGGAGTACGCCAGCGCGTGGAGATCCTCAAACTGCTCCACCGGGGCGCCCGCGTCCTGATCCTCGACGAGCCCACTGCCGTCCTCACGCCCGACGAGGCCGGCCGGCTGTTCGCCGTCCTCAAGAACCTCACCGCACAAGGACGTTCCGTGATCCTCGTCACCCACAAGCTGCACGAAGTGCTGGAGGGCAGCGACGACGTCACGGTGCTGCGGGACGGCCGGGTCACCGCCCGGCTGCGCACCCGCGACACCACGGCGGCCGAACTGGCCGAGGCGATGACCGGCCGCCGGGTGGAACTGGACCGCGTCCATCCCCCCGGCACCCCCGGCCGGGTGGTGCTGTCCGTGACGGGAGTGCGCGGAGCGGACTTGACGGTACGGGCCGGCGAGATCGTCGGGATCGCCGGCGTCGCGGGCAACGGGCAGAGCGAGCTGATCGAGGCGCTCGCGGGACTGCGCCCCGTCGACTCGGGCCGTGTGGAACTCGCCGGGCACGACATCACCCACGCCTCGCCGGCCGCACGCCGCACGGCGGGCCTCGCCTACGTACCGGAGGACCGCGCGGTGGTGGGTACCGCGCCCGCCGCCTCGGTCGCCGAGAACCTGGTGATGGGACACCACCGGCGCCCCCTCGCCACCCGGCACGGACTGCTGCACCCCACGGCCGTACGCGAGCACGCCCACGCCCTGATCGAACGGTTCGGCATCAAGACGTCCTCGCCCGCGACCACGGCCGGAGCCCTCTCCGGCGGCAACCTCCAGAAGCTGCTGGTCGGCCGCGAGCTCGCCCACGACGCACCCCTGCTGCTGGTCGAACAACCCACGCGCGGCGTGGACATCGGCGCCATCCAGCAGATCCACGATCACCTGATCGCCTACCGCGACCAGGGCCGCGCCGTCCTGCTGGTCTCGGCCGAACTCAGCGAGATCCGCGCCCTGTCGGACCGGATCCTCGTGATGTTCGAGGGCCGTATATCGGCCTCCTACTCCCGCGGCGAAGCCGACGAACACCGCCTGGGCCTGGCCCTGGCCGGAGCGGAAGCCTGACATGACCACCACCCCTACCCCCAGCGCCCTCACGTCGCCGCTCCGCTCCCCCGCCCTGTTCTCCGTCACCGCAGCCCTCCTCATCGGCTCCCTCCTGCTGACCGCCACCGGCGCGAACCCGTTCACCGCGTACGGGGCGGTCCTGAGCGGCTCCCTCGGCCCCGACGGGCTCGCCGCCACCCTGACCGCCGGCACCAGCGTCCTCGGCATGGCCCTCGCCTTGGCCGTACCGCTCCGCGCGGGCCTCGTGAACCTCGGCGGCGACGGGCAACTCGTCCTCGGAGGCCTCGCCGCCACCGTCACCGGACTCCACGCCCCGCTGCCCGCCCCGCTCGCCGTCGTCGCCGCCCTCCTCGCCGGAATGGCGGCCGGGGCCGCGTACGCCGTACTCGCCGCCGTGTGCGAGACACGCCTGGGGGTACCGCTGCTCGTGAGCAGCCTGCTGCTGTCCTACCCGGCCGTCTCCTTCGCCTCCTACCTGGCCCGGTATCCGCTGAAGGAACCCGGCTCGAGCCTGCCGCAGACCCGCCGACTGCCCGAAGGCGTGGCGCTGCCGGTGCTCGGGTCGACCACGGTCACCGTCGGTCTGCTCCTGGTGGTCGCGGCGGCCGCGGTCCACTTCTTCGTCGACACGCGCACCAGCGCGGGCTACGAGGTACGGATGACCGGCCTGGGCCCGCGCTTCGCGGCCTACGCCGGCGTGGACCGAGCGAGACTGACCCTGCGCCTGATGGGCGCCTCCGGGGCGATCGCCGGCCTGGTCGGAGCCATCGGGGTGCTGAGCTTCCCGCACCGCTTCCTCGACGGCGCGCTCACCGCACCCGGATACACCTGGACCGGGCTCACTGCCGCGCTGCTCGCGAACGCCGCCCCGGCCGGCACCGTCCTCGCCGCGCTCGTCTTCACGATCCTCCAGGTCGGCGGCCTGAGCATGGAGCGGGCCACCGAGGTACCGCGCGAGCTGACACAGGTGCTCCAGGCGCTGGTCATCGTCCTGCTCGCCTCCCGCCCGCGGCTTCCACGGCGCGCGGGCCGACGACGTACGGACGCGAAGGAACCCGCGCCCGGACCCGCCACCGCACCCGATACGCAACCCGAGAAGGAGAAGGTCGCCTGATGGCCCTCGAAACCGACCTCGTCCTCTCGGTCCTGCGCGCCCTCACCCCGATCCTCCTCGCAGCGCTCGGCGGCGCGATCTGCGAGCGGGCCGGCGTCTTCAACATCGGCCTGGAGGGCATGATGCTGGTCGGCTGCTTCAGCGCCGTCGCCACCGCCTGGTTCACCGGCAGCCCGTGGCTCGGAGTACTCGCCGCGGCGGTCGCCGCCGCCGCGTACTCGGTAATCCTCGCCGTGGGCACGGTGACCCTGCGCGGGGACGCCGTGGTGCTGGGCGTGGCCATGAACCTCCTCGCCGTCGGCCTCACCGGTTTCCTGCTCCGCACGGTCTTCGGAGTACGGGGCACCTTCGACGACCCCCTCCTGACCGGACTCCCGCTGATCGGCGGCCAGTCACCGCTCACCTACCTCGCCTGGGCCGCCGCCCTCCTCGCAGCCTTCAGCCTCGCCCGCCACGTATGGGGGCTGAGGCTGCGCGGGGTCGGTGAGGCACCCGACGCGGCGGCGGCGCTGGGTGTGAACCCCGCGAAGTACCGCTACGGCGCGATCCTTGCCTCCGGGGTGCTGTGCGGTCTGGCCGGCGCCCAACTGTCCCTCGGAAACGTCACCTTGTTCTCCGAGAACATGACCGCCGGTCGCGGATGGATCGCGGTCGTCGCCGTCATGCTCGGCCGGGCGGCGCCCCTGGGCGTCGTGCTCGCCGCCCTGCTGTTCGCCGTCGCCGAAGCGATCGGCTTCCGGCTGCAAGGCCTCGGCCTGCCCCAACAGGCCACGGACGCGGCGCCGTACGCCGTCACCCTCGCCGCCCTCTTCCTGACCACGGCGGGCCGTCGCCGCCGTGCCGCACGTACCACTGGAGCCACGGCATGACACAGCAACCGCTGCCCCTCACCCGTATCCCGCGCACCGGCCTGCCGGCCCACGCGCTCGTCGTCGGAGATCCTGCGCGGGCCGAAGCCGTCGCCGGACTGCTCGAAGACGCCAAGGAGCTCTCCCACCACCGCGAGTACCGCCTCTTCGCCGGCACCCGGCGGGGACTTCCGGTGGCGGTCGCCTCACACGGGGTCGGCGCCCCCGGAGCGATCCTGCTGTTCCAGGAGCTGGCCGAGGCGGGCGTGCGCACCTTCGTCAGACTGGGCACGGCCGGGGCGATCCGCCCCGGAATCGCCGACGGCGACCTGGTGATCGCCGAGGGCGCGGTACGCGACGACGGGGTGACAGGCCAACTGCTGCCTCCGGAGTACCCCGCCCTCGCCGCACCGGAAGCGGTACTCGCCCTCCAGCAGGCCGCCCGCGAAGCCGGAGCGGCCCACCACCGGGGCATCGTCTGGACCCGTGCCGCCTTCCAGCCCGGTCTCGTTCCCTTCCCCGTCTACGAGAACGCCGGCCTCGCAGCGATCGAGATGGAACTCGCCGCACTCCTCGTGACGGCCTCGTTGCGGGGACTGGTCGCGGGCGGACTGCTGGTGGTGGACGGGGCGAACGCCGACGACCTGGTGGACGAGGAGGCCACCGGCGGTTACGACCCGCACCGCCGGGTGGTGGCGGACGGAGTTTCGCGAGGCAGCGCCGTCGCCTTGGAGGCTCTGCTCCTCCTGGCCGAAGGCGAGGCATGAGGCCCGGCTCAGACCCCGCGGCGGCCTGGTCCTCCGGGGGCACTGTTGTGCGGTGTCTCCGCGCAGTGTGCTCTCCGCGCGGCCCGGTGACCTCGGCACTCCCTGCGGTAGGACATTTCGGAGTCCGGTGAACCATGCTCTCTCAAGGAAGGGCGCCCAGGTGTTCGGAGGGACGCAATCCCTCCGAACAACCTGCTTGCTGACGGGTTCTGAGGCCACGACCGGAGTCATGGCCCACGCGGGCCTGTGGCTCCGGCGTTCGCACACCGCCCTGATCCACGACAGCCGGAGCGGCGGGCGCGGCGCGGCGCGGCGGAGCCACGGCGGGTGTCAGGACCTGCCTGGTATCCGTGAAGCGCCGCCCGGTTCGCAGGTCAGGGGGTTGAGAGGTCGGCCGGGGTGCAGCCCTCATCGCGGCCCCGGTGACGGGGGCCGCACCCCGCGCCGGCGACGGGCTGATGCGCATGGTTGCCTCGCCACTCAAGGGGCGGCCGTCGAGAGTCGCCCGAAGGGCTGCCGTTCCCTCACACCGTCCAACTGCCGTACGTGGACTCCGCCGTGATCATCTACCCGGGCGGCGGTGCGCACGAGTACGGTCGGAGGCGGCTTCGCATTCTGCCCCGCACTTCACGGCCATGCGAGTGGTCGAGGACCGGCGGGGCCTGCGGGGCCGTGGACTCCGGGGGTTCCGGGGGCTCCGGGGGTTCCGGAAGGGCCGTCGGACCCGTCCGTGTTCAGCGCACCATGCGAACAGCGATGCTCGTGGCGCTGGCCGTCCTGCCGTTTGACGCCCTCCGGCAGCAGTTCTGTCACCTCGTGACAGCCAGGATCGATCCCTCCAGCCTGAGCAGGAAAGCTGTTCCGTCCCGGCCGGCGCCCATTCAGTGCCGGCTCCGCACCCGTTCGCAAGGGGCGCGCGTGTCGGCCCGGCGCTGCAGTGCAGCGTCCGGGCCGGTTTGTGTCGTGTGTTCGGTGGAGGTCAGTTGAAGACGACCGAGCGGAACTTCAGCAGCAGGCCGAGCTTCTTGCCGGGGTTCATCACGTAGTAGGTGTCACCCTCGCAGTTGAAGTCGAGGAAGACGGTGGCGGTGGAGTCGGTCTTGTTCCACGGAGCGGACGCCGGGGTCAGGTCCGTGGCGTGCTCGATGTTGATGCACTCCTCGTTCACCGGGTTCTCCAGGACACGGGTGCGCAGGAGGGAGCCCCTGTACTCGAATTCGCCGATGGCTGCATGAGCAGAACTCGTCGTAGACAGAGTCATCAACAGGGCAGCGGACGCGGCAATGACGGTGTTACGGAGACGCATGACGTTTCCTCACGTTGAACGGCACCGGAAGGACCGGCTCGGACACGCCTTCCCGTACACCCACTTCTACAAATGCAGCACAGCCTGACATTCACCCAGGTGGCGCAATAGCGGGGCCTTCGAACGGTGTCCCGATCCTAAGAATGGCCGCGATCACACCCGAACCGAGGTGTGGATCATGAACCGTCATCACCCGACCACAACCCGAGATCCTCCAGTCAGAGCGACGGGTACGGGTCGAGAGGTGGTCGTCAGCGCCAGACCAACAAGACGATGATGCGGAGAAAGCCACGGCAAACGGCGAGGAAGAGAAAGTTTCCGACCGCCGCAAAGATGCTCATGTCAAGAGTTTGGTCCATGATCCGGTTCGGGATACCGGCCAGCGCGAGAGCGAGCAGGTCCAGGATGATGTTGACGATCAAGCCCAGTGGTGGGCCTCACCCTGTTCGTCAGCGTCTGAACGTCGAAGGGCTTGAACAGCACTTCCACAGCGTCCAGTCCCTCGATCGCCCTGTCCTGCGTCAGGAGAACGACCGGCATGTTCGAACCGAGTTCGTTCTGGATCCGCCCGATGATCTCTTTGCCGCTCGCGTCCTGCTGGTCGACGTCGTAGATCAGAAGGTCAGCGATCTTCTCCTTCAGCTCGCCGAAAACCTGGTGACCGGTCTTCACCTGAACAACCGTCACTCCCGCATTTCTCAAGCGACAACCCACCAAATCCCGCAGGGACGGTTCCTGAGACGCGGTAGGCACGTACTTCACCAATGCCTCCGATGAGTGGCCGACCGCAGCAGGTCGGCAGACGTCGCACCGCGCCCAGCCGCCCATCGCGACCGTGCGCCACCGTCCGTGGCTTCGCTGCGGAGAGGGCGAGGAAGGCGGAAAGACACCGTCGAAGGCACGGTAGGGCAGGAACTCCGGTACGTGGAGGTCCTGAAGGGTAGGCGCAACACGGCTCGACGCTTCGCAGGCCCCGAGCGCCTTCTCCGGTAAGGACCTGGACATGGTCCGCCGTCACACACGTTGGTCCACCCCTACACCCGATCGACGGAAGGTCCGCACAAGCCCCTGATCGGGTGCCGCAGCTCGGCGACCACTCGAACGTGTGAGTTCAGAACCGACCAGGCAAGCAGCCCTTGCCCTCGGCGAGAAGCTCGCATTCACGTTCGAGACATTCCCCCGTTCGGGGCCGTTACGGCCGTCGATTCGGGGCGTTCTTGGAGCACCAGTACCAACCCGCCGCCCAGATGGAGGACATCGTGAACGTTGAATCCGCCTCCGTCCATCGGCCTCGCGAATTCGAACGGCGGCTGCCCCCGGGTCTCCTTCCGACGCCGGGCCCCCATCGGTCCGGTATCCGCGCGCAGCGGGGTGATGCGACGAAGTACGAGGTGGGTGGCGTGAACGGTCGTCGAGCTGCCGCGTCCGCCTGCGGCGATGCGGGCCGGATCGGAGGGCGGGCCCGTGCCGTCTGCCGACGACGACACCGCTCTCGTCGTCCGGCTTCCAGCCGCCGCCGACGTCGATCGACCTGCACCACGCCGGTGAACGTCGCCGGTTGATCCCTGCCCCCGCCCCTCCCACCTGTGAGGCCGCTCTTGCCACCCACCCGCTCACACATCCACGATCTCGTCACCGCCTACCTGGAACGTCATCCGGCCGAAACACCCGCGCTCGCACCGTTGTTACGGCTGCTGGACGCGGACGCCGATCCCACGAGCCGCTCGACGGTTCCGGGGCACATCACCTGCAGCGCTGTCGTCGTCGACGACGACCGCCGTGTCCTGCTCGTCCACCACAACCTCTTCGGGCTGATACTGGCACCCGGCGGGCACGTCGAGGCAGGTGATCGCACGCTGCCGGCGACGGCACTGCGCGAGGTCCACGAGGAGGCCGGCATCCCGCCCGGTGCCCTGTGTGCCACCGCCACGTACGGTCTGTTGCCCATCGACATCGACGTCTTCGACGTCGGCGCCAACCCCGCCAAGGGCGAAGGCGCGCACCAGCACTGGGACTTCCGCTTCGTCTTCCGGCCGGTGGACGGGGACGTCGAGGTCACGGTGCGCACGGAGGAGGTCTCGGCCGCCGAGTGGCGTCCCCTCGACGAGGTCGCGGCCCCGCAGTTGCGGGCCAAGCTCCGCGCCTGCGGGCTCGACGGCCGCATCGAGCCGGTCGACGCCTCGGCGTTGGTCCACGACGGGCACGGCCGCTACCTGCTGCACCTGCGCGACGACCGTCCCGGGAACCGGGAGCCCGGGGCCTGGGCGCTGCTCGGCGGAGGCCGCGAGCCGGGCGACGCTTCGCTCGAGGACACCGTCCGACGAGAACTACGCGAGGGGGCCGGGCTCGAAGTGGGCGTCGTCGAGCCGTACGCCGTCGAACTCGCGACCGGCACAGACGGCCTGACCGTGCCGATCCAGGTGTTCACCGCCCGGTGGAACGGCGACCCCGCCGACCTGACGCTCACCGAGGGGCGGCGAGCCGGTCCCGGGCCGGGTGCCGGACCCGGCCCCCACGATCGGGCCCCGGGGCGGCCGTCGCCGGTCCTGCCCCGCGAGGACGTCCGCCACTTCCTCTTCCGGCCGCCGGCCCGTCACCCCCGCCGAGCTGCCCCGGCACCCGGGTCGCAACCAGCGCCCCCGCATGGCCTCACCCCCGTGCCGCCCTCGGCAGCCTGCCCTGGATTCCTCCTGCCTACGGAGTTCAACCCATGCGAAAACCCCGCCTCATCGCCGTCAGCGGTCCCCCGGGATCCGGGAAGTCCACCCTCGCCCGGGCACTTGCCGCCGAGTTGGGGTGCCCCGCCATCCTGCGCGACGAACTCAAGCAGGGCATGGTGGCCACCCTCGGCCGGGCAGCGACGGACACCGACGCCCTCAACACCCCCGTCATGGAGGCGTTCTTCGGCACCCTCGGCGTCCTGCTCCGCGCCCGGGTGACCGTGGTCGCCGAGGCCGCCTACCAGGACCGGCTCTGGCGACCCGGTCTGCAACCCCTGGCCGACATCGCCGACCTGCGGGTCATCCGCTGCCACGCCCCCGCCCATACCCTCACGGAACGGATCAGGGAACGCGCCGCCCTGGACCCGCACCGTGCGGCGCACGCCGACGAGCGACTGCTCACCGACATCGCCACCGGTGGCTACGACCCCGAGGCCTTCGTCGAGATCTCCCTCCGTGCACGCGTCCTGCGTGTGGACACGTCCGACGGATACCGACCCTCCCTGGCCGAGATCACCGCCCACCTCCAAGGCGCATGATCGCCCTGTTGCTCAAGCCGCCACCCTTGGAGCACGACCATCGCCAGGGTGTCCCCCCACGAACTGCGCGTGGTTGTCGGGGCGTGAGCCGGTACCCGCGCGGGTACCGGCTCACGTACGTGTCACGGCCGGGGCACCGGCCCCGCCTCTCCATGTCCGACTCCCTTGGGCAAGGAGCTTCCAGGGGCCGCGGAGCCGGCCACCGCCGGCCGGGAGGCGGAGCCGGTTTCAGGTACGGGAGGCACCTTCGGCCGGCGGGCGACCGTGAGGCTGTCCCGGCTTGCCGGGCTCACCTTGGTTGCCCGGCTTGCCCGGCTTCCCGTGGCCATGGTCCGGGGCTCCCGGTCCACTCGGCTGCTCGACCGCAGCGAAGCAGGCGTCGGCACCACCTCTCTCGAACACCGCCGGGGAGCAGTAGACGGACTCCGGGTAGTAGTCGCCCATGATGCGCCGCGCCGTCTCGGGCAGACCGTCGGCGGGGACGTTCTGCACGGCGTGCGTGAAGTCGGGGTTCGGCAGCATGTTGCGCAGGAGCAGGATGTCGCGCGGCGCCGGGCGGCCGATGAGGTTGGTGCCCCAAGGGAGCCAGGTCACCCCGTTGGCCGTCGTCGCGTTGCGCGGCCGGTCCTCGGGCGTGGAGACGACATAGGTGTACCGGCCCGAGGCGTCCATCGTTGTCTGGTAGTCGCCGGCGCAGGAGGTCACCGGGTACGGCTTGGCGTAGACGTTGTTGCACATCGACCAGTAGCGCATGTCCTGGGGTCGGGTGACCGGTTGGCCGTGACTGGTGTCCGGAGCCTGGGGCCCCTTGCCTCGAACCACCACGATGCGCCGTGACTGGTAGGTCAGCGGCGAGGCGATGTACTGGCTGGCGCTGTTGGGGAACAGGCCGGCCTCGTAGGAGGGCGGCTGGTGGGCGAAGAGCGGCTCCGCCCACAGGTCCGGGTACGGGCCGGGGGCGACGGCGTACACGAACGCCGTCAGCAGCGCGTTGACGAGCGTGTTGCCACCGGGGTTCGGGCACGGCGGCAGCGGGGTCGCCACACCGCCGGCGCCCGTGACCGTGACGGCGGGCAGCGCGGGTGTGCCGGCCGGCTCGTCCGGATCGGTGGGGATGTAGACGCGGAAGATCAGGTACCCGACGCCGTTGCCGCCGGGGGGCACCGCACGCAGCGGGTTGGGGCCCTCGATGCCGTTGGCCGTGATCGTCGCGGTGTAGGTGGCGTCGTACGAGGCTCCGGGGACGGCGTACGGGTTGGGGGCGCCGTCGTCGGGACGGATCTGGGCGTCGTACAGCAGGTCGGGGCCGCCCTGCACCGGTGAGAACTGGTTGTCGTAGGTGCTGAAGGAGAAGAAGCGGGCCTGCGGAAAGGTACCGGTGACCGTCAGCTTCATACCGGGGCTGAATCGGTAGGGGATCACCCAGTACGAGGAGTTGCTGTCGGGAAAGGCCACGTTGAGGTTGCTCGCGGTGGCGAGCAGCGGCCAGGCGCAGCGTGAAGTGACTCCGGGGGTGGTCGGGGCGTCGACCACGAGTTCCTCGGGGATCCGAGGCGGGGCGGGTGGGCGGGGATCGGCGGACGCCGCGGGGGCGACCAGGGCTGGTCCGGCGGCCAGGGCGCCGGCGAGGGCGACCAGGGCGGCCTTGCGGCGAAGGGTGGTGAGAAGTGACATGGCTCCTCGTCTGTGCGGGGGAGAAGACGGAGCGGTGCGACCCGCTTCAGTCGAGCGGGGTGACCGCAGGGGGGACGTAGGTGTCGTCGGCCGCGCTGCCCTCGGGGCCGTAGACGCGCAGCATCGTGTTGAACTGCCCTGCCGGTACGGGCAGCCAGTTCGCCTCCGGCACGCCCTCGGGCTTCTCGGGGGTGAGGTAGATGGTCAGAGACCCGTCGGGGTCGGTCCGCAGGCCGGGGGTGTAGCTGCCGACGAGGTACTTGTCGGCGTCGTTCGGCACGAGGGTGATGGAGCCGGGCAGGTAGGCGGTCACCGACCAGAACCTGCGGGCCTGAGGCTGTCCGCCCGGCGGGAAGGTGATCCGGTAGCCACGGCGGGCGGCGTCGAGCCGGGCTCCGGAGCCGTCGGTGAACGCGTGGAAGTAGGAGGCGGTGGTGAGGGTGTTGCCGTACTGGAGGAACTCGCCGATGGAGGACCGGTCCAGGTACTCGTCGGGCTTCCAGACGCCGATGTTGGCGAAGTGCACCCAGTTGGTGGGGATCGTGTGGGTCAGGTAGTTGCGTACGATCCGGGCGTGTGCCGCCTGGGTCCCGCGGACGAACTGTTCCCGGTGCTCCGGGGTGAAGCCGTTGCCGAACAGGCGGTCGAAGCGGTCGGCGACGGCCTTGTCGGCCGGCGTGAGCGGAGCGGTCGACGGGGCGTGCATGCCGCGCTGGAGCTCGCGCAGGAACGCGAGCGGAGCCCGGGCGACCTGCTCGTCGGCGATGGACTTCAGTTTGGCCCCGTAGGCGATGAGGGGCAGCAACCTGGTCGCGCCCGCAGTGGGGTCCCGTCGGTAGTCGGCCAGGGTTGCCAGGCGCAGACCGCGCCGAAACCGCTCGGCCTCGGCGATCTGGTCGACGCCGGTGGAAGAGTACTTGTCCGCCCGGAAGATCCACGAGGACGCCGCCAGCGGTACGTCGACGCGGGTCATCCCGCCCGGGAGGGTCCCCGTCCAGCCGGGCGGGACCAATGCGTAGGTTCCCGGCGTGCCGTCACCCACCGAAGTGACGAAGACGTCGCCGAAGAGGCCGCTGGTGTGGAGCGAGTGCGAGGCGTTGGTGGCCGGGACCGTGAGGACCAGGGGCTGTCCGGCGGTCATGTCCACGAAGGCTCGGGCGTAGAGGGTGTCGTCGTTGGGTGCGACGACGAGCCCGAAGAGGGGCCCCATGCGGACCGGGCCGGTGAGGCTGTTGGCCCCGAGGTCCGCCGGGTTCTGGTGCCAAGTGAACCAGCGAGGGTAGAAGTGCTCGACGTAGCTCGCCGCCGCCTGGAAGGCGCGACCGGCCTCCCCGCCCGGGGGCACGGGCGAGGGCTTCGGATGTGCCGCACCCGTACCGCCGACAAGGAGTGCGGCGGCTGCGGCCAGCGCGACGAACCGGGTACGACGGCGGAACGGTGCTGCGCGCAGGTTTGTTCTCATGTGGTCTTCCGGCTTGGAGGAGGTGTCTCTTCCCTACCTACCAGCGCCGACGGCGGCAGTACCTCGGACGACACATCGCGGGCGGAAGGACTACTCGTCCGGCTGTCCCGACCGCGGGAGACGACGACCGCTCCCCTACGTTCCCGGACGGCGGCGCCGCGCTCCGGCCAGGGTGGGTGATCGCCGAAGCCGGCCCGGGACGCGACCTCGAGGCCGTGACCGCCGTGCCGGCCACCGACGGGAACTCCAGGCCGGTCGAAGGAGCGGCCAGCCGGATCAGGATGCTCGAACGGCAGACGTCCGACCGCGCCGAGTCCCGCTCTTGCGGAAACGATCCAGCGCAGCCGGGAAGAACAGGTCGCGGCTTCGTCTGCGGTAGGGGAGGCGCGTGGGTGGACCTGGGGGTGACCCGGCTCGTCGGTGTCGAAAGACTCGGGCCGGGCCGCGTCGGGGTGGGTGTCAGCGGATGTCGGTGTCGCCGAGGGTGATGAGGAGGCGGCGCAGTTGGCCTGCGAGGGCCTCGCACTCGTCCCTGTCGAAGTGTGCGAGGAGGCGGGCTTCGTTGGCGAGGTGGTCCTTCATGTAGGCGGCGGTGATTTCGTGTCCCGTGTCGGTCAGCCGGATCTTGATCGAGCGGCGGTCCCGGGTGTCGCGGACCCGTTCGACGAGTCCTTTCGCCTCCATGCGGTCGATGCGGTTGGTGATGGCGCCCGGGGTGACCATGGAGGCCTTGCGGAAGGCTCCGGGCGTCAGCTCGTAGGGGGGGCCGGAGCGCTGGAGGGTGGACAGGACGTCGAACTCTCCGAGTTCGAGGCCTCGTTCGGCGGCGAAGGCGCGGAACTCCTTCTCCAGTGCGACGCCCAGGCGCTGGAGGCGTCCCAGGACCTGTACGGGCCACAGGTCGCCGGCGAGGTCGGGGCGTTCGTCGGTCCACTGCTCGACGATGTCGTCGACCGCGTCGGTGTCGGTCTCGCCCGCCCGCGTCTGGTTCATGGCCTGCCCTCTCGGCTTCGTTCGCCCTTGATCACGCGTCACAGGATATATCAACGTTGAAATTATCGACGTTGAACGAACGGATCCTCGATGTCCTCCTCCGCCCTCCTGCTCGACGCCTCCGCCCAGGACCTGCTCTTCCGCGAGGCCCGCACCGCCAACACCTTCACCGACGAACCCGTGACCGACGACCAGATCCAGGCGATCTACGACCTCGTCAAGTACGGTCCCACCGCCTACAACCAGTCCCCGCTGCGCATCACCCTGGTCCGCACCCCCCAGGCGCGTGAACGGCTCGTCAAGCACATGGCCGACGGCAACCGCGCCAAGACCGCCACCGCCCCGCTCGTCGCCATCCTCTCCGCCGACAACGAGTTCCAGCACGAACTCCCCTCCCTGCTGCCCCACTTCCCGCAGGCCAAGGACGTGTTCTTCGCCGAGCGCCCGGTCCGCGAGAGCTCCGCAGCGCTCAACGCCGCCCTGCAGGCCGCGTACTTCATCATCGGGATCCGCGCCGCGGGCCTCGCCGCCGGCCCGATGACCGGTCTGGACTTCGCCGGCGTCCAAGAGGACTTCCTGGACGCCGACCACACCCCGCTGATGGTCGTCAACATCGGCAGGCCCGGCGAAAACCCCTGGTACCCCCGCTCCCCGCGCCTGGCCTACGACGACGCCGTCACCACCGTCTGAGCCCGAGAGAACCGGAGCGTCCTCGTGCACACCGCCGCCGTACCCCCCGTCGCACCCGCACCGACCCGCCGCCTGTCGGCCCTGTGGCTCGCCCTGCTGGCCGCGCCCATCGCCACCGGGGCCAACGCCCCCGTCCTCATCCTCCCGGACATCGCCCGATCCCTGGGCGTCCCCACCGATCAGGCGACGTGGACGGTGACCGTCTTCGCCTGGGCCATGACCATCGGCACCCCCCTGTTCGCCGCCCTCATACGCCACCGAGGCGCCGCGGCAACCCTCCTCACCTCCACGATCATCGTGCTCGTGGGCACCGCCACCCTCGCACTCGCCCCTTGGATACCCCTGGCACTCGCCGGCAGGGCCGCGCAGGCGGCAGGCGGCGCGGGACTGGTGGCCGTGGCCATGAACCTCGCCGGATCCACCCGGCGCATGGGGGCGATCACCGCCGGGTTCGGCATCCTCGGCGCCATCGGACCGCTGCTCGGATCCCTCCTGTCGAGCACCCTCGGCGCCCGCGCCCCCCTCACCGTCTCCGCCCTCGCGCTCCTGGCCGTCCCCGCCGTCCGGCTCCACCTCGCCAGGGACGAGACCGCGCACGCGCCCGCTTCCGGCACCACCCCGTTCGACGCCGTCGGCGCAAGCCTCGTCGTCGCCCTGGCCTCCGCCCTCGTCCTCACCCCGAGCGCCCCCCTGGCCGGCACACTCACAGCCGCCGCCCTCGCGGTCCCCCTCGCGCTCCACATACGGCGCCACCCCGACGGCTTCGTGCCCGCCACCGCACTGCGCTCAGCCGCCTTCCGCCGCTCCGCACTCCTCGCGTTCGTCTTCTCCACCAGCTACTTCACCCTGCTCTTCGCCCTGCCCGAGCTCGCCCGCCACCGCACAGGATGGTCCGGCGCGACGATCGGCACGGGCCAGGCACTCGCGCTCCTCACCGGCTCCGCGCTCTCCTGGATCCTCGCCGCCGCAGCCGGCCGCCTGGGACACCGACGCTCCCTCATCCTGCTCATCGCGCTCGGGACCGCCGCACCCTTGATCGCGCTTACGGCGTCCTCGGCGCCCCTCCTGCTCCTGGCGGCCGCGACCGCCGTGTTCGTCGCCACCGGAAGCAACGCGGTCCTCTCCGTACACGCCTCCCGACAGGTCCCGGCCCCGCAACGGCCCGCCGCCATCGGACTCTTCGTCCTGTGCTACCAGCTCGGAGGCGCCGTCGGCCCCACCCTCGCCACGCTCCTCGTCCTCACCTGACCCGGACGGCAACCGGCGGCCACGCCGGACCGTGCGCCCCTACGCGTTCGACGCCGAGCCGGCAACGGCGTACGTCCGACCCTCAGGCGGCCGCTGCTCCCCCCGCCCCCAACGCGACGACGATCTCCTCGTCCTCGAAGTCGCCGGTGGGCTCGAAACCCAGTTTCGAGTAGAGGCGTGCGGCCGGAATGTTCTCCGGGTGGTACGAGAGCCGGATCTCCCGGCAGGTCGGAAGGGCGACGAGGCGCCGGATCAGGGTCTGCATCGTGGCACGGCCCAGGCCTTTGCCCTGCTCGGCCGCGTCGACGATCATGCCGCCGATCCAGTGGCTGCCGCCCTCCTGGTCGTACGCCCACATCACATGGCCCACGATCTCCTCCCCCGCCCGCACGGCCAGCGAATTCCACACCCCGTCCCGCATGGACAGCAACAGGTAGCGCGCACCGAGAGCGGCCACGAAGCGGCGCTGGTCATCAGCGGGCGCCACGTCCGCGACCGCACGCCAGTTCTCGTCCGTGATCTCCTCGAGCGTCACGCACCGGTCCTCGCCGTCCCGGTAGTCCTTCGTCATCGCTCCCGATCCCCTCTTTCGCGTACGGCGACCAGGCCCCGGACCGGGCTCCGACCCACCCCGTGTCGATCAAGCCGAGCCTATCCGCACCTGCGCGGGCGCGGCCGGGTCCCCACTCAAAGGGGAAGGGCTCGCGGAGCGGTTCCGGGCCGTGGCCGTCCGGCCGACGACCACCGCACGGTCGCCGGGGTGGCGGAGGCGGATGGTCTCGTGCACGGCGCACATCCTTCGCCACGGCCTCCTTCAACCCGAGGCCCGTTGCCGGCGGAGCCGGTCGAAGACGTCCTCAGCACCCGCCCGCGGGAGCACCCGATCGTGCCTGAGCGCTTCGGTTGTGAGCGCTCTACGTGGCCGCGTAAGTCTCACCGCAGGAGGAAGCGTCGGCGCATTCCCGCGAGGGTTCCCGTGAGGAGGGAAAGCACGAACAGCGCGAGACCTGTGAAGATCAGGGGATTTACCCAGCCCGGGGCCAGTTCGGTTCCCACGCCGTCTGACGTGACGCACTGAGCACTGACCGGCAACGTCCATCGCGTCACGATGTGATCACCGGGTACGCCCTGCACCGCGCACACCTGGTCCGGGTCCAGGATGTAGAACCCCGACATCACGCCCCACGAGTACGCGCCGTACGCCGCCGCACCGGCCATGACCGCTACCAGAGCGCAGAGGGCGCTGCTTGGCAGGTGTCCCACCAGGGTCGGTTGCCGCTTCCGGGCTTGCCTGACGAATACGGCGACCCGGACGAACGCCATGGCGGCGCCCAGGAAGATGCAGGGCGCCAGGATCGGCGCGAACAACACGGCGCAGTACAGAAGGTTCTCCACCTCTGCCCAGACATCGCCCCGAACGAGTCCGGTTCCTGAACCGGCTGAGCGCCCGCACGGCAGCCCCCGCCGACTGCGGCGCTCAGTGCACGACCGCCCCCGCGCCCCCTGCCAGACCTCAGCCGGCCGCGTGGGCGCAGAGGTCACGGAGTACGGGCCCGACCACCCGGCTGGAGCTTCGTTTCGTGTGCCGCTTGGGCCGGGTGGGTGGCTTTCCCCCAGGTGGCCTGTCCATCGCGGCCGCTGTGACGAACCCCGTACAAGCCGTCGGCCACCTTGCCGATGCGCCCATACCTGGAGGAATTTTGCGAAACCGCACCGCGACCGCCGTTTCCGCTGCTGTGCTCGCCGCTCTGTGCGCGGCGCCCGCCCTGGCAGCTTCCGACGCTCCGCCGCAGACCCTGCCCGCCCACGACCACAAGGCCCTCGGGGCGGTCGGGCTCACCAGCGACCAGCGTTTGGTCGAGTTCGACGTCAACAAGCCCTCGAAGACCTGGTCGCTGGGCAGGGTCTCCGGGCTTGCCGGGGACACCAAGCTGGTCGGCATCGACTTCCGCGTGCAGGACGAGAAGCTGTACGGGGTCGGCGACCGGGGCGGCGTCTACACGCTGAGCACCACCAACGCCCGGGCGGTGAAGGTGTCCCAGCTGACCGTGGCGCTCGCCGGGACGGCGTTCGGGGTGGACTTCAACCCGGCCGCGAACCGGCTGCGGGTGATCTCCGACACCGGCCAGAACCTCCGGCACAACATCGACGACCCGGCGGCGCCGCTGACCACCACCGTCGACGGCACCCTGACCAACCCGACCACTGCGCCGTCGACCGCCATGGGAGTGACGGGCGCCGCCTACACCAACAACGACCTGAACGCCGCGACCGCGACGACTCTGTTCGACCTCGACACGATGGCCGACCGGATCTCCCTGCAGTCCCCCGCCAACGCCGGCACGCTCGCCCCCACCGGCACCCTCGGCGTGGACGCCGCCCTCGACGCCGGCTTCGACATCTACTACAACCCGGCCGCCGGCACGAACCACGGCTTCGCCGCCATCGGCAACAACTCCGGCGTCCACCGCCTCTACGCGATCGACGTGCTGACCGGCAAGGCCACCGAAAAGGGCGCCTTCCCGACCAAGTACCGGGTCACCGACCTGGCCCTGCCCATCAACCAGAAGTAGCCGCACCCTGACGCCCGGCCCGGGAAACCGGTTCCGACGGGGGACCGGTGCACCGGGCCGGGCCGGCCGGCCGATCCACGCGGAGAGGCCGGCCATGACGGTGGCCCTGCACCCTTCGGGGAAGGGTGCAGGGCCACCGGTCGCGGATGGATTTCCCCCTGGTGCGGGCTACTCGGGCATCAGGACGCCGGCCGCCGTCCCCGGGGCCGCGTCGGGTCACCGGTCCCGCGCCTCCCCGTCTTGGCGGCGCAGGACCGGAGCTCGTGCTCGCGACGAACGGTCAGGCGTTGACGCAGGTGTTGCCGAAGGCCGGGTTCAGCAGCCCGATGACGCTGACGGTGTTGCCGCAGACGTTGACCGGGATGTGGATCGGCACCTGGATGAGGTTGCCCGAGCCCACGCCCGGCGAGCCCGCCGCCACGCCCTGCGCGCCCGCGTCCGCGGACGCCACCGAGGCCCCCGCCACCACCACCGCACCGGCCGCCAGGGCCATGGCCAGACCTCGTCGCACATCAACCATGTCTTCGTACCTCCCATGAGGGTGCACGGCCGCGCAGAGGTCCCGCTCGGCCGGTGAGGAACCCCCGCAAACGCCTTCGGGCTCCCTCACGCCCGGTCTTCGCCGCCGTACCCCCGGCGGCTTGGCCGAGAGACCCGGCTTCCCTCCAACGGATGAGTTCCGGTGCACAGGAAGTGGACGAGAAAGTCACTGCGCCCGATCAGGTTTTCGTTATGGCGAGCCCCTTCGCTCCGTCTTCAGCGGTGAGGGCACCGATCCGGCGCCCTCCCACACCCGGCCCGGCGGTACGAACAGCACCGCCGGGCGCGAACAAGGGAGCACCACCATGGCGCTGCACCGCCGTGTCAGAAGCAGGTCCGTGAAGATCGCCGCGGGGGTCACCGCGCTCGCCGGGGGTGTCCTGTCGGCCGGGCTGGCAGTCGGGTCGGCCGGCGCCGCGGTGCCGGGGAGCGTGTGTGTTCGCGGCACGCTGGCCTTCGACGCCGTCGACTCCGAGACCGCGGGCAAGCCGCTGGTCACCTCGGTGGCCCGCAACGCGAACTGGGAGCTGTGGGGCAGCGCCACCTCCTCGGGTCCGGAGTCGCGTCTGGCCACCGGGCTGACCTCTCACCAGGACGGCACCTTCAACGCCTGCCACACCACCGCGGGCAAGCCGATGAGCCGGCTGCGGGTGAAGTTCCTGTCGTCCTCGACCCGTGCCTGGAGGGTCGTCAGCGACGCGAAGACCCTCCAGGAGTACACCTTCTTCTCCGCGACCCGTCCTGGGTCCTCCGCGGTGCAGAACCTCGGCACGGTGAAGGTGCCGACCGACATGGCGCTGGCCTGGAAGGCCGTCGACACGACCAACAAGCTGTGGTGGAAGCGGGCGAACACCCAGACTCCGTGCTGGACGCGCAACGAAGCCGCCGGTCAGTGCACCCAGCTGACGTATGTGTGGAAGAACGACGGGAAGAAGGGGTCGTGGTGGGACGGCGGCACGGGCTACGTCCACCTCGCGGGCCTTGACCCGCGCTCGCAGCACTTGGTCCTGCACGAGGCCGGCCACTTCTTCATGGGTCGCCTCTACAAGGGGAACGCCCCCTACGTCACCAACTGCGCGACCCACCCGATGGGGAAGCGGACCTCCGCCACCTGCGCGTTGTGGGAGGGCTTCCCCGACGCCGTTGCCGCGTACGCGATGGGGGACCGCCGCTACGTCTACAGCGACAGCTCGTCCGTGGACTTCGACAAGCCCACCGGCTGGGAAACCGGTGACCAGGTCGAAGGGCGGGTCGTCGGCGCCCTCCTCGACCTCTGGGCCAAGGGCGGGCCCGACGGGGGGAACTGGGACCGCACCGTCGACGCGATGATCACCAGCCACCCCGGCACCTTCCGCGACTACTGGCTCACCGCCCGCCCCAAGGCCGGCCTGCCCATCACCGGCCAGGCCCGCGGCATCATCGAGAACCGCACCATTCGGTACTGAGCATTCCGGTTCCACCGGCATCATGGTCCCTCCGCCCCGGGTCCCGCACTCCGGAACCCGGGGCCACCCACCCACCCCGTCACCACACACCGCACGCACCGGCACCGAAAGCGAACCCGCCATGCCCGAGCCCGACGACAGCACGACCGCCCTGGTCCTCGACGCCCAGCGGGGCGACACCCGGGCACGGGACCGCCTGGTCGCCCACCACCTGCCGCTCGTCTACAACATCGCCGGACGGGCCCTCGGCGGCGGCCACGCCGACGTCGACGACATCGTCCAGGACACCTTCATCCGCGCCCTCACCCACCTCGACGCACTGCGCGAGCCGGAACGTTTCCGCGCCTGGCTCGTCGCCATCGCCACCAACCGCATACGCGACCACTGGCGCGCGCTACAGGCCGCACGCGCCGCCCGCACGTCCCTGCACGAGAACGTGGACGGGGACGAGGCCTTCGCCGACCCGGGCGCCGACTTCGTCAACCTCACGATCACGCACCTCGGTCTGAAGGGCCAGCGGGCCGAGGTGGCCGAGGCCACCCGCTGGATGGACGAGGACGACCGCACCCTGCTGTCCCTGTGGTGGCTGGAGGCCGCCGGACAGCTCAGCCGCGCCGAAGTCACCGAAGCGATGGAGCTCTCCCCACAGCACACCGCCGTGCGCGTCCAACGCATGAAGGAGCGACTGGAAGCCTCCCGCGCCGTCGTCCGCGCCCTCGCAACCGAACCACGCTGCCCACAACTCGACGAACTCACCGAACGCTGGGACGGCACACCCTCCGCACTCTGGCGCAAACGCCTCGCCCGACACGCCCGCGCCTGCCCCGAATGCACCCGCCGCACCCGCGGACTCGTGCCCGCCGAAGGCCTCCTCATGGGGCTCGCCCTGCTTCCGGTCACCGCCGGACTCGCCCGGCTCGCCGGAACCGCCGCGCCGGAGCTGGTCCTGGCCGCCGCGCAGCAACCGTTCGTCACGGACCCGCACCGCGTCGAGGGGAACGCGCACACGGGTACGGGCGGCTCGCCATGGCCCGATGCGCCCGAAACCAAGGGCAGCGGACGGCGCGCCGCCGTGACACGAGCGCGCACACCCCTGGTCGTGGCCTGCCTCGTACTGCTCGTCGCCGCCGGCACCGCCGGCCTGGCCACACTCGACCGGGACACCACACCGAACACCGAACTGCGCGCCGCCCAGGCCCACTCGGCCGTCCCTGAACCGGAACCCACCCCACTGATCGGAGAAGCCGCCTCCGGCACCACTGCGCCCAAGCCGGCCTCGTCCCCCTCCGCCTCCCCCACCCCCTCCACCTCCCCCACCCGGCGGGCCACACCGACGGCCCGCTCCACCCCCACGCCCTCGTACACCGAGCGGATGCTCATCGCCGTCAACACCGAACGCGTGAAAGCCGGCTGCGCACCCGTCCGCTCGAACCCGCTCCTGACCCGCGCCGCCCAGGCCCACTCCGACGACATGGCCACCCGCGGCTACTTCGACCACACCAATCCCGAAGGCCTCGACTCCACCGACCGGATCGAGGCAGCCGGATACGACACCGACGGAAACAACGAGAACCTCAGCAACTACACAACCCCCGAAAGGGCGGTCCGCTCATGGATGACCGGAGGCGGCCACCGCGAAGCCATCCTCGACTGCGACCACCAAGACGCCGGAATCGGATACGCCAAGGACTCCGAAGGCGAAGAGCTCTGGACCCTGGACCTCGCCCACCGGTGAAGGCCCGGTGGCCGACCGGCCCCGGCCGCCCGGTCCGGTGCCGGTCAGCACCAGACGGATCCGTCGTGGCCGGCCGTCAGCTCGATGTTGTATTCGCTCGGCTTGGCCCGCGCCGGGCCGGCGCGCGGCCTGGAGGGCAGGTACGCGACAACTCAGGCCCGGCCCGGCGGGGGGAACTCGTCGGCGAAGGGGGTGACCGCGCTCGGCCATGTGAAGGCGAAGCGGTGAGCGGACCTGTCGTAGGTCACCGAGGCGCCGCAGGGCGCGAGACCGAAACGACGATGGATCCAGCCGTCGAGAGCGAGGGCGGCCACCTCCGCACGGAAGTCGGCGCCCGGATACGTGAACGCATCGACATCGAGGACCACGGCCCGACCGCTGGCCAGCTGATCGGCGTGCAGGGAAGCCCCGAAGGCAAGCCAGGCCGCCTCCAGCCAGTAAGGGGTTCGGTCCGCGGGCAGGCGCAGGTACAGGGAGCGGTTGATGCGGAGTGCGGGGGCGGTCGGGGGCCCGTCCGTCTCGTACGCGTCGACGCACAGGTCGGCGGCGAGGCCCATGCCGGCGTGGAGGTAGCGGAAGCGGAAGGTCTCGTGCATGGCACGAATCCTCCGCCATGAGCCCCTTCCCCCCCACCTTTCGCCCCACCTCGCACCCCATGTTCCTTGCCCAACCCCGGACAGGGCCAAGGCTCGGTCAAACGGGAGAACGGCGGAGCGGGGGGCCGTCGCCGGATGGCGCGCCTGGGGGCTCGGCCGGTTGTCAGTGGTCCGTGGCAGACTCCGGATCATGATGCCCGAGTCAGTGTTCACGCTCGTTTCAGATGATCAGAGGGGACGTGGTGAGCTCCTCCTTCCCCCGGCCGGAAGCCGTACGGGCCGAGTCGCCGGGGGCCTCCACGTGATCATGGCCGGGTGTTGAGATGGCCGATTTCAAGGATGAACTGTCGCCGCGGCTCATCGGGCGTCTCGCGGATGACCTCGCGGGTGCCTCGACCTCGTTCGACAAGGCGGGATTCGAGGAGCTCGCGTGCACCGGGATCGGTGACCTGGAGCTGAAGGCCCGAGTCGACTGGATCGCCCGTGCCCTCACGGCGACGATGCCGACCTCCGCCGACGAAGCCGACCGGGTGATCCGTGGTGCCCTGCGCGACGGAGGGCTCACGGGATGGGCGTCCATGCCCGTCAACGCCTACGTCGCTTCGGCGCTCCTGGACCGGCCCGACGTCGCGCTGCCGTTGCTGGCCGCGCTCACTTCCCGCCACACCGCCGAGTTCGCGATCCGCCCCTTCATCGAGGCCCACTACGAGGTCACGATGGAGCGGTTCCGAGAGTGGATCACCGACCCGGACGAGCACGTGCGCCGCCTCGTCTCGGAGGGAACGCGCCCGCGGCTGCCCTGGGCTTCACGGATCCCGCGGTTCATCGCCGATCCCGCGCCCGCGCTGGCGCTGCTGGAGCCGTTGGTCAACGACGGCTCTCCCTACGTGCGCCGCTCCGTGGCGAACCACCTCAACGACATCAGCAAGGACCACCCCGACCTCGCCCTCGACACCGCCCGGCGCTGGTCCCTCAACAGCACGCAGGGTGACTTCGTCGTGCGTCACGGCCTGCGGACGCTCGTCAAGCGTGGACACCCGAAGGCGCTCGCGGTCCTGGGGTTCGATCACCGTGCCGCGATCGAGATCACCGACCTCGTCTGTTCTCCGGCCACCATCCCCATCGGGGAGTCGACCACCGTCACCTTCACGCTGCGCGCCGCCGAGGCGACGCGAACCGCGATCGACTACCTGGTCCACTACCAGGGGATCCGTGGCCCCAAAGCGGGCAAGGTGTTCAAGCTGACCGTCCGGGACCTCCCCGCCGGCCAAACGGTCGACTTCTCACGCCGACACCGGTTCGCGCACGTCTCCATCCGCACCATCCACCCCGGCCCTCACCGCATCGAGATCCAGGCCAACGGACGCGTCCTCGGGGCGACCGAGGTCCACGTCACCGCCGCCGACACATCCCCCGGACCGGCCCAAGAGCACTGACCCGGCCAACTCCTTCCCGTCGCCCCGGGGCCCGGGCCCCGGGCCCCGGCGTCAGTCCGATCATCTGTGCGGGCAGATCGTGATCACCGTCTTGGCCTTGACCGCACGCCCCCCAGCCCGAATTCGTGTGCGACGGGACCGCGGGTGTCGTATGTTGGAACGGTTGCCGGGCCGGGGTACCGGTGGCAGCGATCGGATTCACTGTTCCTCCTTCATCGCGATCCTGAGGTGACTTCGTATTAACCAGGCCGTTTAGTCGTCCGTGTTCCCGCGTGCTGTTGTGTCGCACGTGTGCGGGGGCGGACGTCGCACGGGCCTGAGTTGCGTCACCCTCCCTCGCCGTTTCCTTTCTTCTCCCGGGTGCAGCTCCGCGTCTGCCCCGGGCCCCGGTGTCTCCGGCCCCGGCGCGGCCGTCCGCAGAGCTCCCCCGATTCCTTCGGATCAGGAGTTTCCCGTCGTGTCTTCCCCCGCGCTCGACAACGAGCCGCAGCGCCCGACCCCACCCCCGGACCACCCCGCACCCGGCCTGTCGAAGATGGGCTCGGCGGCCTGGATCGCCCTTCTGGTACTGCTGGGCGCCGAACTGATGGACATGATCGACCAGTCGGTCGTCCTGACCGCCCTGCCCGCCATCCAGGAGTCGACCGGCGCCGGACCGGACGCGGTGCAGTGGCTGACCACCGGATACTCCCTGCCCATCGCCGTCGGCCTGATCACCGGCGGTCGCCTCGGCGACCTCTACGGCCGGCGCAGGATCCTCCTGATCGGCACCGTCGTGTTCACCGCGGCCTCGCTGCTGTGCGGCCTCGCCCCCGGACCCGGTGTGCTGATCGGTGGCCGAACCCTCCAGGGCATGGGCGCGGCGATCATGATCCCGCAGATCCTGGCCACCCTCCACGTCACCTTCGAGGGGAAGAACCGCAGCAGGGTGTTCGGCCTGTACGGGGTCGTCATGTCGCTCGCCAATGTCCTCGGCCCGGTGATGGGGGGCCTGCTCACGGAGGCGGACCTGTTCGGGCTGTCCTGGCGGCCGATCTTCCTGGTCAACGTGCCCGTCGGCCTCGCCGTACTCCTCCTGGGGCGCAGGTTCATCCCCGAGTCGACCGCTCGGAAGGCCGACCGGATCGACCTGCCCGGCACGCTGCTGTCCGCGGCGGCGATCGTCCTGATCGTCTTCCCGCTCACCGAGGGCCACCTCCGCGGGTGGCCGCTGTGGTGCCGCGCGCTGCCCGTCGCCGGCCTCCTCCTTCTTGCCGTCTTCCTGCGCCGGCAACGGCGCGAGCAGGGCGACGCACCGCTCGTGGCCCTGTCCCTGTTCCGGAGCCGGCAGTTCTCCGGCGGCACGGCCGCGCAGCTGGCGCACGGTTTGCTGTGCGGTCTGTTCTTCATGACCTGGACCCTCTACCTCCAGCACGGACTGGCCATGAGCCCCTTCCAGGCCGCTGTGGCCTTCGCGCTGCTCTCCGTCGGCGAGCTGACCGGCGCGACGATCACGACCAGGAGCGCCGGGCGCTTCGCCCGCCGCCTGCCGCAGGCCGGAGCCCTCATCACGCTCGCCTCGATGGCCGCCTACGGACACCAGGCCGACACGGGCCGGGGAGACCTGACCCTGCTGTCGATGACCGCTCCGGTGGTACTGATCGGCTTCGGCCTCGGCATGGTCGGCGGCCCGCTCGCCGACATGTCCCTGGCCAGGGTTCCGCACCAGGACGCCGGATCGGCCTCGGGCCTGTTCAACACCGTCATGCACCTGGGCATCGCCCTCGGTACCGCGCTGACCGCCCTGGTGTTCTTCTCCACCACCAACGGCTCACCCGACGCCGCGCTCAACCGCGACGCGTTCCTCACCGTGCTGTGGTGGACCGGCGGCCTCCTCGCCCTGATGTGGGCCCTGATGTTCCACCTGCCCAAGCACGCCGACCACCAGACCGACTGAGCCACTCCCCACCCCGGCCGCGACGTCGGCCGGGGTCCTCGACCCACGATGCCGGAGCGCAGCCGCCAACCGCCCCTGCCACGGCCGGCGCTCTGCACCTACCGACCGTGCCCCGTGGGCCTGGCCAGGGCCGACGCGACGGGCACACCGCCGACCGACGCTCCGCCCTCGCGAATGCCGCAGGCCTTGAGGAAACCGGGAACGGTGGGCTGCCCATTCCACCCGGGCGAGGCCCCGTCAGGGCGGTCCGGTGCCTGGGCGAGGTGGTCGGCGGAGAGGGCGAGGGGGTCGGCGTTGGTGGAGGAGACCGGCGAGGAAGCCGCCCGGTTCGACCGGTCTGACGGCCGTCTATGCCACGGGGAGAGTGAGGGTTCCCGCGCGGATCGCGTCGAGCAGCGCGTCCTTGATCCGGGGAGGCATGAGGTTCAGTGCCTCGACGGCTTCCGCGGTGAGGGGGACCTCCTCGAGCAGGTACTCGCCGCGGTCGTCGCGCGCGAACTCCGGGCCGGTGCGGTCGTCGAAGTTCCAGGTGGCGATCCGGGCGGTGTAGAAGTGCTCGGTCTCGCCCTTGTCGTTCTCCAGTCGGCTGAACGGGTGCGGGTCGCCGGCCTCGCCGCCGACCTCCTCGCGGACCTCCCTGAGCAGCGCGGCTTCCAGGTCGGCGTCCTCGGGCTCGACGCCGCCGCCGACGAGGACCTGGTACGGGGGGATGCCGGGGCGGATGCGGTTGATGACGAGCATGGTGCCGGTGGTGGTGAGCAGGATGGCGCGGACGCGCTGCTTCATGGGCTGGTCTCCCTGGTGGGGGTCGAGTTCTGGGTCGGCGGGGCATCCAACCGCCGTCGATGGTCGATGGTCGACGACCGGGCGGTGACGAACGATGCGTTGGGGTCGGCGAGGCAGGTGACGGCGGGGACGCGGTGGCGGGCGATCCGGTCTTCGGCCTGGCGCGGGTGGTGTGCGGGGTGGTCGTTCCCGGTGGGGCCTGAATCGCCCCCGGGAGGACAGTGTTCACGGTGATCCCGTACGGGCCAAGTTCCCCGGCCGGCGAAGGGGTGAGCCCGCGGACTGTGCGTCGAGGATGTGGCGGGCAGGCGCCGGATGGGGGGTGCGGTACTCGTCCGAACGGGCTGCCCGGCGGGCGGCGGCCATTCGGCGGCCGCAGAATCGGCGCGGGAGAAGCACACGACGGGAGCCGATCAGGATGCCGAACACCGCCGGTCGCTCAAGGAGGGCCCGCGCCGTCGTGGTCTCGGGCGCGCTGGCCCTCGCCGGGGCCGTCGTGACCGGGTGCGGTGGCGGAGCGGCGGGCGGCGGGCAGGTACCCGGGGCGGGGTCCCACCCGCAGGGCGCGCGCTCCGGGCGGGTCACGGTCGTCTACGAGAACGACGAGGTCGCGCCGCGGGACCGTGAGGTCGTGGACCTCATCCGGAAGTCCCGGGTACTGGAACGGACGGCGGACTGGGTGAACAGGACGCTCACCCTCCCGCACGATCTGGTCGTGAAGGTCACCGGCGACGTCCCGCGCGGTGTCACCGACGCCGTCACCCAGCCCGACGGCAGGACCGTCTTCGTCCCGCCGTCGTTCCTGGCCGAGATCAAGAAGGCCTTCGCCGACGTCGTGAAGACCGTCGAGAGGCCCGACCCGTTCCCGGCGTCGGAGTACAACACCGACGATCTGACCGTGCTGTCCACCGAGTTCATCTTCGGCCACGAGATGGGGCACGCGTTGCAGCGCCAGCTGCAGCTGGCCAACCTCGGCCTCGAAGAGGACGCGGCCGACGGCTTCGCGTCCTTCTACACCGTCGACGAGGTCGGACCGGGCCCGTCGCTGGCCGCCGCGATCCTCTTCGACGAGATCGCCCGCAAGGAGGGAACGCCGACCCTGGAGACCATGTCGAGCGACCACCCCGTCACCCAGCAGCGGGCCTACAACTTCCTGTGCTACCTGTACGGCAGCGACCCGCGGGAGTACCAGCGTTCCCTGGTCGACGGCGGCCGTCTCCCCAAGTCGCGGGCCCCGCTGTGCCCGCAGGCGTGGGCGATGCTGGACTACGGCTGGTGGACGCAGCTCCGCCCGCACTTCAGCCCGGCGTTCAAGGCCCGGGGCGACGAGGAGCAGAAGCAGGCGCAGGCGCAGTTGATCGCGCAGACGCGGGACCTGGCGAAACGCATCGACGACATCCGCAGCAGCCAGTGAGCCCTCTCAGTTCCGACGCTCCAGGGTGAAGATGGCTGCGCCGATCACGGTGGCGGTCATGCGGTGGGGCTTGTAGCGGTCTCTGCGGAAGGTTCGTCAGACCTTCGGTCGCGCGATGCCCCGCTCGACCGGTGCTGACGGTTCGGTTCTGTCAGCTGTGTCCCGTGCCACCCTGTGCGGCCGGGGCGGGCACCCGAAGGACACGACTGCAATTGCACCGCCTGCTTCGCAGCCACGCCGGCTCACCCGCGAACCCCCGGGCAGCGCTGTACGCCCTGTGCGTCAGCTTCTTCATGATCTGCCTGGACGCCACGGTCGTGAACGTGGCCGTCCCCGCCATCCGCACCTCGCTCGGGGCATCCCTCAACGAGGCCGTCTGGGTCAACAGCGTCTACGCCCTCTGCTACGCCGTCCCCCTCATCCTCGGGGGCCGCCTCGGCGACCGCCACGGACCCAAAGGGATCTTCCTCACCGGCTTGGCCGGTTTCACCGCGGCTTCGCTGGCCTGCGCGCTCGCGCCCAGTGCCTCCGTTCTGATCGCGGCCCGTGCCGTCCAGGGGCTGGCCGCCGCGCTGATCGCGCCCCAGACCATGTCGGTGATCGTGCACATGTTCCCGGCTGAGCGTCGTGGCAAGGCTCTGGGTGTATGGGGTGCGGTCGGTGGCGCGGCCATGGCCGCCGGACCGGTGATCGGAGGCCTCCTGATCACCTGGACCGGATGGCGGGGCGTTTTCCTGATCAACCTTCCCGTCGGCGTTCTCGGCTGGGTCGCGGCGGCCCGTCTGCTGCCGGACTGGCGGCCCGCCAGGAACCACCGCCTCGATCCATGGGGCATCGCGCTCAGCACTCTGGGCCTGACCGCGCTGGTCTTCGGCGTGCAGAGCGGCGAAGCCTACGACTGGGGCACGGTCACCGGACCCGTCACAGTCCCCATGATCCTCGCCTTCGGCATCCTGTGTCTGGGAGCGTTCGTGTGGTGGCAGCACCGCAATACCCGCGAGCCGCTCCTGCCACTTCGTCTGTTCCGCAACCGGGACTTCTCGGCCGCCGCCAGCGCGGGCGGGGCCATGGGAGCCGCCATGGGCGGCCTGTTCCTCCCTCTGATGATCTACCTGCAGAGCGATCTCGGCTACAGCCCGCTCGCCTCGGGGGCGGCCACGGTCCCCATGTTCGCCCTGTCCTCCCTTTGCGCGCGCCTGGCGGGCAAGTGGTCCGACACCACCAGCCCCCGGGCACTGGCAGCCCTGGGCTTCGCCCTGCTGGTCGTGGGTACCGGATCCCTCACCCTGCTGCTCCACCCCCGCGTCGACGCCTGGGTACTGATGCCCTCGCTCCTCGTGGCCGGCATCGGCATCGGCCTGGTCTCGGCCCCGCTCGCGGGGATCGCCACCCGAACCCTGGAACCCTCCCTGGTCGGCGCCGCTTCGGGTGTCTTCAACACCACCCGGCAACTCGGCGGGGCATTCGGCAGCGCCGCCACCGGTGGCCTCCTCCAGGCCGACTTCGGGAACACCTCCACCACCGCCACCCAAGCCGCCCTCGTCTTCCCCGTGGCCATGCTCCTGATCGGCCTCGCCTGCTGCGCCGTCGCGCGGCCGGCGCCTCTCCCACGGACCGGCTAGGAGGCCGCCGCGGTCCAAGGCGCCGCCGGAGCCCTTCCACGACGCCGCGGTACAGAAAATTTCCGCGCCACTCCACAGCGTGGCCGATGAGTTCGTGGCTCCCGGTCGGTCCAAGCTCGTGACACTCCAGGAAAGGACACCACCATGTCGGAGCTTCTCGTCGACTTCATCACCTCCCTCGACGGCCATGCGTCGGGACAGGGCTGGCCCGGGTTCTGGGGCCTGGAGGGCCCGGAGTACCTCGCGTGGCTCGGCGAGCAGCCCGAGGCCACCTACCTGATGGGGGCCAACACCTACCGCCTCATGTCGGGCTTCGCCTCGGGCGAGGTCCCGGAGGGCCAGGACGAGTTCAGGCCCGAGGAAGAGGCATCCGTGGACGAGCTCACACGAGCGCGCAAGGTGGTGTTCTCCTCCTCTCTCCAGGAGCCACTGACGTGGGCCAACTCCACGCTCGTCCGCGACGACGCCGTCGAGACCGTCCGCGCCATGAAGTCGAGCGGCTCGGGGCTCCTCAGCACGATCGGCAGTCTCGGCCTGTCCCGGTCCCTTCTGCGGGCCGGACTGGTCGACCGCTTCCGGGTCGTGATGTTCCCGGTGATCACCGGCGCCACGGGCGAGGAGCGCATCTACGACGGCTATCCCGACGTCGCCCTCGACATGATCGGGCACCGCACCTTCGACGGCCGCATCCAGCTCGTCGAGTACGAGCCCCGCGTGCTCGACCACCCGCCGCTCGGCGCCCCCGCGTAGCCCCGCCGACGGGCGCGGAGCGGCCACCGGCGCCGGCGGCCGATGACCTCGCGGGGCGGTGTTTCGTACGGCCGAACCCGCGGAGGCGGCACTACCGGCTCCCGTGCGGCTCCGCCGGGCCGGCGGGGCAACCTCCCGGACGGACCCCGCACCGGCCTCCCCGACGAGGGTCCTGCGCTCGTGGTGTCCCGGTACGGGCGCGCTCGCGGGTCGGGCCGCGCGTTCAGTAGCCGACCGTGAAGTGGCGCTCCCCGCCCGGGTTCTCCAGCTCGTCGACGGCGGCGATGGCGAGGTCCTCCGCCGAGATGCGGGAGGAGCCGTCCGGGGCCACGACGAGCGTGGTGGCGCCGCGCCGGTATCCGCCGGTCCGGGGCCCGGGTTCGAACAGAGCGGGCGGGCTCAGGTAGACCCAGTCCGCGGTGTGGGCGCGGCAGACCTCCAGCTGGGCGAGGCTGGCGGAGGCGATGTCCCGCCAGGCCGGAGGAACGTACCGGGGGTCGTCGATCACGAGGCCGCCGGACGGGCTGTCGAGGGGGCCGGCGCCGCCGATGAGCAGGGCCCGGGTTCCGGCCGCCGCGGCGGCGTCGAGGAGGGCTCCGGTGGTGCCGGCGGCGTCGGATTCCGAGCCGGGGGCGGGGCGGGTGGCGCCGACGACCGCGTCGGCGCCACCGAACAGGCCGGTCATCCGGGCGACATCGGTGGCGTCGCCGTGGACGGCCGTCACACCGGGCGGCAGGTCGTCCGGCTGTGAGCCGCGGAAGACGGCGGTGACCTCGTGTCCTCGGCTCACGGCTTCGGTGATGATGCGGGAGCCTGCCATGCCGGCGGCTCCGACGACGGTGATCTTCATCAGGTGTTCCGTTCCTTGGTGGGGCGAGAGGTGTGGCAACGGGTGGGAATCAGGGGGCGGGGGCCGGGGCGGGGGCCGCGGCGCGGGCGGACTTCGGGGCGATCTGGGCAGCGGCGATCGCGGCGAGGGAGAGGGCGAAGCCGACCATCTGGACCGGGCCGAGCGACTGGCCGAGCAGGACCACGCCCAGCAGCGCCGCCACCATCGGCGAGAGCAGGGTGAGGACGGCCACGGAGGTGACCCGCAGGGTGGTGACGCCGCGGAACCACACGATGTAGGCGAACAGGCCACCGACCAGGCCGAGCCACAGGTAGCCGAGCCCGGCGCGGGCGTCGACAGCGGGCGGCGCGCCCTCGAACAGGAACGTCAACGGCACCAGGAACAGGCCGCCGGCGGTGAGCTGCCAGCCCGCGAACGCCGTGGGGCCGACGCCGTCCGGGCGGCCCCAGTGCTTCGTGAGCGTCACGCCGAGCGCCATCGCTCCTGCGCCGCCGAGGCCGGCCAGGATGCCGACCGTGTCCAGTCCCGCGTCCGGGCCGATGACCACGAGCCCGACGCCCATGACTCCGGCGAGGCCCCAGCCGAAGCTCCGTATCGACGGTGTCTGGTGAAGCACCGTCACCGCCAGGACCGCCACGATCAGGGGCTGCGCCGCACCCAGGGTGGCGGCCACCCCGCCGGGCAGCCGCTCGGCCGCGACGAAGAGCAGCGGGAAGAGCAGGCCGATGTTGAGCACGCCGAGCACCGCCGCCTTCCACCACCACGCTCCGCGGGGGAGCGTACGGGTGACGGCCAGCGCGATCAGGCCCGCCGGCAGAGCGCGAGCGAGCCCGGCGAACAGCGGGTGGCCCTGCGGCAGGAGCTCGGTGGTGACCACGTAGGTCGTTCCCCACACGACGGGCGCGAGCGCCGTCAAAGCGGTGCCGCCGAGGCCGGCCGGGAGCGGTGATGCCGCCTGGATCTTCATGGATCCCAGCATCGGCGTCCGAGATCGATGAGTCCAACACATGTTTGTCACTTGATCCATCGTGATCCACGATGGATCCATGGAGCTCCAGCAGATGCGATACGTCGTCGCCGTCGCCGAGACGAACAGCTTCACGCGGGCCGCCGAGCGGTGCCTCGTGGTGCAGTCCGCGCTCAGTCATCAGATCGCCCGTCTGGAAAAGGAGTTAGGGGCCCGACTCTTCGAACGCACCAGCCGCCGGGTGCGGTTGACCCCGGCCGGGGAGGCCTTCCTCCCGGCGGCCCGGCAGTGCCTGCACGCCGCCGAGCGCGCCGCGGCCGAGGTCGCCTCGGCCGTCGGCGAGGTCCGGGGACGGCTCGCCGTCGGTGTGATCCCCACCGTCGCGGCCGTCGACATCCCGGCGGCCCTGCACTCCTTCCACCAGCGTTACCCGCATGTCCGCATCGGCTTGCGGGTCGCCGCCAGCGAGCAGATCGTGGAGCAGGTCAAGGAGGGCACGCTCGACCTCGGGTTCCTCGGGCTGCCCGTGACGGCCCGGCCGGAAGGGGTCGGCAGCAGGGCGCTGGCCCACGACCGTCTGGTCGCGGTGGTGGCTCCGGGTCACGCGCTGGCCGGGGAGAGCGAGGTCGACATCGCCCGGCTGTCCACCGAGGTGTTCGTGGACCTCCCGGCGGGAACGGCCGGACGCATCCAGTCCGACCAGGCCTTCGCGGCGGCCGGCGTGCGGCGCGAGGTCGCCTTCGAGGTGACCACCATCGACCTGATGATGACGCGGCTGATCCACCAGAGCCTGTGCGTCGCCCTGCTGCCCTCGAACTACACGAGGCATCTGGCGGGCGTGGTCACGGTGCCGGTGCGGGACGCTCCGGCACGGATCGAGCACCTCGTCTGGAACCGCTCCGCCCGTACCCCGGCGGCGACGGCCTTCCTCGCGGAGCTGGGCGTCTCGATCGACGGCGAGCCCGGCTGAGGGGCCCCGCCGAGCAGGACGGCTCCGACGGTGTCGGCCGGCGCGTCGGTCGCCGACGGTGTCGGTCGGCCGGCGCGTCGACCGGGGCCCGGTCGGCACGGTCTGCCGATCGGGTCCCGGACCGACGGCGCGGGACGTCGGGCGCTACCGGCCCGAGACCGTCACGGGCGGTTGGGGGAACCGTTCGCCGAGGACGGCGACGCGGGCGCCGTCGCCTCGTCGTAGGCCTTCCAGATCAGCGGCGGCAAGGCGCTGCCCCGATCGGAGTCGGGGCCGCCCACACCCTGCATGGGCAGGAGCCGGGGGACGTCCGGCTTCGTGCGGAACATCGCGACCGAAGTGCTCAGTTCCTGGGTCGCGCCGACGTACCACGCCGAGTTCATCCGGTCGTGCGGACCGGTCCTGCCCGCCCGGGCCAGGGGCTGGTTCGGCCCGCCCCGTGGCCGTCCCACGGTGTTCACGCTCACCTGGCGGAGCGCCTCGCCGACCGTCGCGGCAGCCTCGGGGCTCATGGCCCGTCGGGGTTTGGGCCGGCTCAAGCCCTCCACCGCGGCTCCGTTCCGCTCGACCTTCGTGACCGAGTAGGGATCGGTGGCCCGGCCCTGGTTGACGAACGTCGTGTAGGCGCCGGCCAGCCGGACGGCGCTGGGGGTGGACGTACCGATGGAGAAGGTCGGTTCCAGCTTGGCCATGCTCTCCTCGCGCAGTCCCGACGCGACCGCGAGGTCCTTGACCTTCTTCAGCCCGATCTTCTTGCCGATCTCCACGAACGGCGTGTGGCCCGATTCCACGAGGGCCGCGTGAAGGCCCGTGGACGCCGTCGACGATCCCCCCGGCCCGGTGATCCGGGGGGCCGGTTCGGCGCCCTCGGCGGGGCGCTGCCCGCCTTCGCGATCCTGCTCCGCGGCGGCGGCGTACACGAAGGGTTTGAACGCCGAAGCCGCCGGCACGCCCGAGGTGTCCGCGTTGTTGGTGAAGTACTCGACCGCGTCGGAGCCTCCGTAGACCGCGACGATCGCTCCGTCCTTGGGGCGTATCGACGCGGCGCCGACCTGTACGTGCTCGTCCTCGGCGCGCTGCCTGGGGTCCAGCCGGTCCGCGCGCACCCGCTCGACGGCCTTGGTCAGCGCGAGCACCTTGTCCTTCTCGAAGGTGGTGTGGACGCTGTAGCCCCCGGCCGCCAGGTCCTTGTCGGTGATCCCGCCGCGGCTCTTGAGGTACTTGTTGGCGATGTCGACGAGGTAGCCGGTCTGTCCGGCCTGGCTGGTCGGCTTGACGGGGGGCTTCGGCTCGGGGAAGTCCGTGTACTTCGCGCGTTCCTCGGCGCTCATCGAACCCGTGTGGACCTGTCGGTCCAGGATCCAGCTCCAGCGGTCCTCGGCGCGCCGGTGGTTGGCGTCGCTCAGGGCGGGGTCGAAGCTCTCCGCTCCCTTGAGGACCGCGGCCAGCAGGGCGCCCTGGCTGGGGTTCAGGTCCTTGGCGGGGATGCCGTAGTACGCGTACGAGGCCGCCTGGACGCCGTACGCGTCGCGGCCGAACCAGGAGGTGTTGAGGTACCCCTCGAGGATCTCCGCCTTGGGCCTCTGGTTGCTGACCTTCAGGGAGAGGAACAGTTCCTTGACCTTCCGCTCGACGGTCTGGTCCTGGCTCAGATAGGTGTTCTTCACGTACTGCTGGGTGATCGTCGAGCCGCCCTGGGTCTCCTTGCCCTTGAAGATGTTGACGGCGGCGCGGCCGATGCCCGTCACGGAGACGCCCGAGTCACTGTAGAAGTCCGCGTTCTCCGCCGCGATGACGGCGCTCTGGACGGCACGGGGCACCTGGGAGAGCTTCACGTCCTGGCGGTTCACGTCGCCGACGCTCACCATCCGGCTGCCGTCCGCCCAGTAGTAGACGGTGCCCTGCCGGCTCGCGGAGTCATGGGGGTCCGGGATCTCGACCTGAACGTAGACGGCGGTGAAGAGTCCGGTGAGGGCGCAGGCGAAGAGCAGGAACAGGCCGCAGGCCAGTTTCCACGAGGGCGTCCAGCGCCGCAGGCCCCGCCGGCCGCGTCTGGGGAAGTCGATGAGGGGGCGACGGGCCCTGCGCGTGGTTCGCCTACGTCTTCCGGCCCGGCCACGGGGGCGGCGTCCGTGCTGCGGGCCTCCCGTCCCGTCCGGGCTTGCGGGAACGTCCGTGGTGTCCGTACCACCGGCGGGGACTGCGCGGACCGCGCGGCGTTTTCGGGGCCTCATGGGGGATGCGGACCTCCTCGATCGCGACCCGCCACCTCGGGGGTGGTGACGGATTCGGCCAGGAAGATGATCAAATCGCGCCCACGGTTGGTCCGATCATGAAATCTTCACGCACGCCATGGGACGACCGCGATCACCGCCGGTACGACGGAGAGACCCGGCCGTCGCGATGCGCGCCCGGTACCGCGTACCGACCGTGGCCGGGGTGGCCGTGGCGGCGACCCCGGTTCCTGCGGGCGCCCGGGGGTCACGACGACAGCAGCGACCAGTTGTGGTCGTCGGTGGGCCCGTCGACGCAGGGGTACAGCTGTAGCCGCGCGTCGTTGCCCGCGTTGAGCCCCGCGACGTCCAGACACAGGCCGCTGGCCTCGTTCACGACCCAGGCGCGTCCGCCGGGCAGGGGCTGCTCGTAGAAGCGCTGGTTGTCCGCGGCGCTCGGCACGCAACTCCACATTTGCAGGGGGTCGTTGACCCCCGGCTTGCCCACGCCGACGGGATCGAGGCACATGTTCGTGACCTTGGCGCTGCGGAGGGTGAATATCTGCCATCCCGACGGGGTTCTCCCCCGGAAGTCGACGAAGAAGAGCTGGTTGTCGGTGGTCGAGGTGTCGCAGGTGTACTGGTTGACCGGGGTGCCGTTCACGGCCCCGCCAAGTCCGGGAATGTCCACGCACTTGCCCGTGCGGTCGTTGCGGATGAAGAGCGGGCCCACGCTCCCCTCGGTACGCCCCTGCCCGGCGGCGGGCGGAGCCGGCGGAGCCGCGGCGGGTGGGGTGGTGTCCGGGGTGGAGGCCTTCTCGGAAGGGGCCGGGTCGGGGGTCGTGGAGGCCGAAGAGGTAGGGGACACCGAGGTCGTGGGTCCGGTGGCGGAGGGGTCGGGCGCCGGTGGAGGGGACGTGTGCGCGCCCGGGTCCGCCGGTGCGGTGATCTGCCGGTCATCCGGAAGATCACCGGGTGCGGCCGTGTCGGACGAGGTTTTGGCGCGGTCGCTCTGGTTGGCGATGACGAGTACGGCGACCAGTGCCGCGAGCGCCGCCCACTGCGCCGGTACCCTCCAGCGGCCCCACCGTCGCGCCGGCCGCCGGTACGCCTTCGCCGGCCCGAGCCCCTCCGTGGGGGTCGCGGTCCCGGCTTCGGCACGGGGGCCGGAGGACGGCGGAGGTTCGGCCGCCGCCTCTGCGGGGGACAGCGGCGCGGCGGCCGGGGCCGAAGGCGGCGGGCCCGCGGGGGCGGAATCGTCACTGCGCGGGCCGGAACCCTCAACCGGCGGCCCCTCGACGGGGGCCGGCACGGTCGGTGCCGGCACGGTCGGTGCCGGCACGGGGTCGGCGGTCGGCGCGGGGTCGGCGGTCGGGGCGGGGGTGGAGGTCGGGGCGGGGGTGGAGGTCGCGTCCGGGCCGGGTACGGAGGGCTGCGGGTCCGGCTCCGCCGAGCTCTCGGCCGGGGGCCCGACGACGGCCGGCGCCGCGGCGGAGTCCACGGGCTCGGCCGGGTGTGCGGCGGGTGTCGGCGATCCGGAGACCGCGGGCGTCCGGGAGGCGGCGGGCACGGCTGCGGTGGCCGCCGTGGCGGAAGCCGTGGCGGAAGCCGTGGTGGCCGCCGTGGTGGCAGCCGTGGTGGCCGCCGTGTGGAGGAGGCGCGCGTCGCGCAGCTTGTCGGCTCGTGTGCGGCCGTCGCGCGCGTAGCGGTCTTCGACGATCTTGTTCAGACGCGGTAACGGAATGATCTTCAGGCCGGAGCGGTACTCGCTCCACACGCTCGGGCTCAGGCTGTACCGCTCCGCCAGCTGCCGACCCGTCCAGTCCGCGGTCAGTTCCCGCAGGAAGGTCGCGAGCGCGTTCGCCTCGGCCGTGCGGCCCTTCAACGGGCCGGGCATACGCCCTGATCGATTCATTTCTCCCCCTCCACAGCCCGGCACGTCTGCCGGAAGTTCGCCCAACTTCGCGAACGTTCGCGGTTCTTCGCCGTCCATACCTCTGTGACCTGCGCGAACGCACGAACACCCCAGCGAACAATCAGATCAGGTTCCAGCGTGGTGTTCCACCGCTTCCGCCAACCAGCCGGCGGAACCACCACAGCGAAGGGGACCACCGTGCAGCGACCGTTCCTCCGGCGTCCCAAGGCCCTCGCGGCCTTGGCGGGACTGGCGATGGCCGTCGGCCTGACCGTCATCCCCGCACAGGCCCAGAGCACGCCGCGCTACGAGCGCCCGATGACAACCGGAACCCTCGGCAAGGGCGCGGCGCCCGGGGGGCCGGTCACCCGGGAGCAGATCATCGCCCGGGCCCGGCACTGGGTGGAGCGGGCGGTCCCGTACAGCCAGACGCGCTGGTGGAAGGACGAGGCGACCGGTGGTTCCTACCGGCAGGACTGCTCCGGCTTCGTCTCCATGGCCTGGCAGCTGCGGGAGAGCCTGACCACCGCCTCCCTGCCCTCCGTCGCGAACCGCCTGCCCGGCTTCGACCAGCTGGAGCCCGGCGACGCCCTCGACAACCCGGCCGCCCACGCCGTGCTGTTCGGCGGCTGGACCGACAAGGCCAAGGGCGACTTCGTCTACTACAGCGAAAGCCGTCCCGGACGCCCCGCCCGCAAGGACACCGCCAACATCCACGACCACCGCATCGCCGGGCACCCCCGCGCCTCCTACATCCCCCTGCGCCTCAAGCAGCTCACCACCGCCCAGGCGCCCGCACCGATACCGGCCAAGCCCACCGCGTCCGCGCAGCCCGTCCCGACGGCCACCCGCGCGCCCTCCGCGTCGACCACGCCCCCGGCGAAGCCGAAGCCGAAGCCGAGCACCACGGAGGCACCGGGCCGGAAGCCGACGCCGAGTACCACCGCGACGCCGGGCCGGACGCCGAGCACGACCGCCCCGGCCGCGCCCGCGCCCTCCACCACGAAGCCACCGACCGGCGCCACGCCCGGCCCCGCCGTCACCGCCGCACAGCCGGCCGCCCCCGCTCCCCCGCCCGGCGACGGTTGCCAGTCCGGCCGCCAGGTCTCCTTCTGGGCCTGGATCTTCAGCTTCTGACCGGCCGTACGTCCCGCCCGCCCGCCCGCCCCACAGCACGCCATGCGCTCAACTCCGTCGACGTCCCGGAAAGGGATCACCATGCAGACCGTCACGCCACGAAGCGGCGGGCAGGCCGCGAATCGGGCCTCCGCCCTCTGGGGTCGGATCCACGGCGGCATCCGCCTGCTGTGCCTCCTCATGATCGGCGTCATCGCCCTCGGCGTCGCCGCCAACGCGGCTCCGGCCGGCCCGTCCAAGGCCTCGGCCCGCCAGAGGGCGACCTCCTCCCCCGACCACGTGGCCTCCCTGGTCGCGGCGGGCCGGGAGATGTACGCCCTGGCCCGGGACCGGTCGGGGGTGTACAAGGCCACCCGGCAGGACTCCTGGGTGAAGATCAAGGAAGACGGCCGGCAGATCCACGGCGGGCGCGCGGGGCTGTTCGCCGTACTGCCGGGCCGGGGCGACATCGCCCGCTACATCGAGGGCCCGGGCTCCTCGCGGGGCACGTGGGAGACCATCGGCGGGCCCGGGGCCGAGTTCGCCGTCACCGACGACGCCCTGTACGGGCTGTCCCCCGACCGGACCTCGCTGCACCGGTGGACCCGGGAAACAGGCTGGGTGACCGTGCCGCTGCCCGTCGCGGGCCGTGTCGAGCGCATCCACGGCGGGGGAGCCGGACTGTTCGCCGTACTGCCCGGCGGCAAGGAGGTCGCCCGCTACGCGGACGGCGCCTGGCGGACGGTCGGCGGCGCCGGAATCGAATTCGCCGTCACCGACACCGCGCTGTACCGGCTTTCGGCCGACCGGTCCGTCGCCGAGTGGACGCCCAAGGGCGGCTGGCAGAACATCGCCGACAGGATGGAGCACATCCACGGCGGTGGCGACGCTCCGCTGGCGATCGCCCCGGGGAGCGGCGACGTGCTCCGGTTCCAGACCGACACCCGGCAGTGGAGCGTGATCGGCGGGCCCGGCGCCGCCTTCGCCACCACCTCCGACGGGAGGGTCTACGGCATCAGGCCCGACGGTTCCGGAGTGGCGCGCCGCGGCCTGCTCGGCGACTGGTTCATGCTGCCCAAGCCGACCGACCCCGCCCCGGTTCTGCCGGACGCTCAGAAGGTCCGCCGGCTGAACGAACTCACGGAGCCGGGAGACAAGGCCACCGCCGCCTGGGTGTGGGCCCGGGGCAGTCACCTGGGGGGTGAACCCGACCCCTACGGCTTCCGCTGGGAGAACACCGAGTGCAACGTGATCGGTGACTCCCTGAGCAAGTTCGGCATCGACTTCAAGGGCGCCTGCGCACGCCACGACATCGGCTACCGCGGCTACCGCGACGCCCTGGGCGAAGAAGGCTTCCGCAAGGGCGTCCTGGGGGTCACCGAGGTCGGGACCGGCAACCCGAAGAACCGCGTCGACGCGGTCTTCCGGCAGGACCTGTACCGGGCGTGCGAGCACGGTCCCGAAAGGAACGGCCACGGGGGTCCCCCGAAGCCGCCCGGTTACGACTGGGCCTGCCGGCAAGCGGCCGACAAGGTCTGGCTCGCGGTAGCGGCCCTCGGCTGACGGACGGCTCCCCGAAGGGGCGGTGGTGCGGCGGACACCGGTCCGCCGCGCCCCCGCCGCCGTGCGTTCCGTGGCGTCGGCGTCGGGCGTCGGGCGTCGGGGGCAGCCGGAAGGCCCGTCAGGCGTCAGGCGGTCAGGCGGTCTTCCTGCGGTCGTACGCCATCGTCACGAGCGGTACCGCCAAGCCGGCCCAGAAGACGATCGTCGGCACTTCCCGATCGGTCCACGGGACCTGGGATATCACCAGTGCGCAGAGCATGGTCCACGCCGCCTGTCCCACCACGATCCGGGCCCAGGGGCCACGGCGCACCAGGGAACGGATGTTGAGCCGGACTCCGGCGCGCATCCGGCGGTAGCGCAGCAGCGCGCCGAAGCCCCAGATCGCGGCCATGATCACCAGAACCCACAGCCGGTTGCCCAGGGGTACGGGCAGTTCCCGCAGGATCGGGTCCTTGGCCGTGGCGAACAGGTCGATCGTCACTCCCGCGGCTGCCAGGCAGGCCAGCGCGAGCCAGCGCGTCCCCCGCAGCAGGCGGTACGTGGCGTGGTCGAGGCCGCTGTGGAGCATCGCGGACTGCGGCGCGCCCACCAGGCCCTCGGAGTACAGGTCCGCGGCCTGGGTGGCCGTGACCTCCGGGCCGCTGGCCATCGCCTCGGTGTACATGGCTTGTGCCGTCGTGTTGGACGGGTCGAGGCGCAGCCATTCGACCAAGGCCTGCTTCGCGACGTCCTGGCGCCCCGTGCGTACGGCGGTGAAGCACAGGGCCTGGTGGGCGTCGGGTTCGTTCGGAGCGAGGCGCACGGTCTCGCAGGCCGCCACGTAGGCCCGTTCGTGGTCGGCGGCCGGGGCGTTCGGGTAGGCGGCGAGCACCTCGGAGAGCGCGAAGTGCGTGGGCCACTTGTCGGGCGCCCTGCGGATGGCCTCCTCCGCCGCCTCCCGGGCCTCAGACCGCTTGCCCAGGCGCAGCATCACGCGGGACAGCAGGATGAGCGCGCCGACGTGGCCGGGCGTGATCCGGAGCATCTCGGTGCCCGCCCGCTCGGCGAGCTCGTACTCGTGGAGCCTTTCGTGGGCGACGGCGAGCAGCTGCCAGGCCCATTCGTCGTCCGGCTCCTCGGCGAGATACGGGGCCAGCAGGGCCTTGGACTCCTCGTACCGTCCTGCCGCCTGCAGCGCGCCGGCGCGCTGCACCGCCGGATCCATGCTCACAGCTTCCGCCTCTTCTTCAGGTACGTCACGAGGTCGTCGTACATGCCGCCCTCGTTGGCGAACATCGCCACGTTGCGTGCCGCCGCGAACCACGGTTCGGTCGACGGGACCACCGACTTCGCGGCGCCGAGCAGGTCCTTCGTCGTGATCATGCGGATCCGGCCGGTGCGTACCGAGTCGAGCAGGGCGCTCTCGGCGGCGGACTCGCACACGTGGGCGAGGTCCGCGCCCGAGAGGCCGTCGGTCGCCTTGACCAGGCGGCCGAGGTCGACCGCCTCGATGGGCCGTTCGCGCAGGTGGTAGCGGAGGATCGCCTCGCGGGCGGTGGCGTCGGGAGGCAGGACGAGAAGGGTGCGGTCGAGGCGTCCGGGGCGGCGCAGCGCGATGTCCACGTCCCAGGGGACGTTGGTGGCCGCGAGGACGAACACGCCCTCGTTCGCGGCGGAGTCGATGCCGTCGAGCTCGGTGAGGAGCTGGTTGACGGTGTTGCGCATGCCGCTGTGCTGTGTACGGCTGCGCTTGGCACCGAGCGCGTCCAGTTCGTCGAGGAAGACCACGCAGGGCGCCTGGCGGCGTGCGGTCTCGAAGACCTCGTGCATGTTGCGTTCGGAGTTGCCGATCCACATGTCGAGGACGTCGTTGACGGACACGGACAGGAAGTTCGCGCCGAGTTCGCCTGCGACCGCGCGGGCGATGAAGGTCTTGCCGCAGCCGGGCGGGCCGTAGAGGAGGAGTCCGCCGCGCAGGCTCTTGCCGTACAGCTTGCGCAGCTCGGGGTTGCGCATCGGGGCGAGGAACGCGGCTTCGAGGCGGTCCTTGACCTCCCGCATGCCGCCGACGTCCGCGAGCCGTACCGTGCCGGGAGCGGACACCTCCCAGGCGTCGGCGTTCCCGGGGTCGCCGTCGCCGCAGGCGCTGAGCGGGGGTTCGACGTAGCGGGGCTGGACGATGCCGTCGACCTCCTGCTCGGCCGCCCGCCAGTCGAACCCGGCCGGGCGGGGCGACTCGTCGGGCTCGGCCGGGCCGTCCACCGGCTCGACCGGCGCCGTCAAAGTGGTCGGCTCGACGGGTGCTGCGGGATCGGCGGTCGTGGGCGTGCTCCGCGGCACGGGCGCGGGGGCGGCCGGCGCGCCCATCGCCCGTACCATCAACTCCCGCGCCGCCCCGTCCCCCGGAGCGTGTTGCAGGGCGGCGGCCACCTCCGTCACCGCGGCGTCGTGCAGGCCCTCGGAAAGCAGCAGTTCCGCGAGGTGCAGCCGTAGCGGGACGTCTTCGGGGGCGGCGGCCACGGCTGCGCGCAGGCTCCGTATCAGCGGGGGTTCGGAAGGGGGTGACTCTTCGAGCATGATCCATGTTTACGCGGGACCACCGACAAGAGTCCAGGCGGGGTGGTGTGCGGTGGATCACCGGGAGGCCGGGGAGACGATGGGGAGGCCGTGATCGGCCGGCCGCGCAACCCCTACCGGGGCGCCGCGGGAGAACTCCGCTTCCGCGTCGGCTCCCGCCTCGCCGCCCCGCCCGTCGAAGACCGGCGAAGGACGCCGTGCCGCATTCCGATGTCCGGAGGCGGGGGGGCCGCTCCCCCGCGCCGGTCGCCGGTGGCCGCTCTCGTGGAACGCGGCGCGAGCCCGTGCCCGTTCCCGTCGGTACGGGAGCCGGCCGGCGGGGTGAGCGGTCGGTGGGCGGGGCGCCCGGTTCTGCGGGTGCCCCGCCCACCGGTCAGCGGGCGGCACCCGCGCAGGTCGGGTGGAGTCCGTCGGATGTCGGGCTGTGGTAGTGCCACCAGGCGTTCCCGTCCCGGACGGCGCCCCACAGGTGGGGGTGGCCGGGCTCCAGGGTGGTGTGGACGTGGGGGGTGTCCGTCGCGTCGCGGGCGGGCCACAGCCACACCGCCGATACGGCCGCGATCAGGCCGATCACTCCGAGGGCCACGACGGCGGCGAGCAGTCCGGCCGCCGCTCCCACCCAGCCCGCCAGGGGGTAGGTGAGCAGCCAGGCGGCGTGGGAGAGGGAGAACTGTGCGGCGAAGGCGGGGGTTCGCTCCTCCGGCGGGGCCGAGCGGCGGATGAGGCGTCCGGTGGGGGTGAGGACCGTGGAGCAGGCCGCGCCGAACGCCGCCCAGGCCGCGAGGAGTGCCGGCCAGCGCCAGCTCCCGCCGGGGGCGGAGGTGATCACGCCGACGGCGGCGAAGACCGGCGTCAGCGCCAGGCCGCCGCGCAGCATGACCGTGCGGTCCGCGGCCTTGTCGAGGAGGCGCGGGAGGAGGAGGGCGACCGACATGGAGCCGGCGCCGTACGCGCCGAGCGCGAAGGCCACGTCTCCCGTGGGGCGTTCGAGGTGGTCGCGGACGTAGACGACGGTGTTGACGGTGACCAGGGCACTGGCCGCGGCGACGGCCAGGTTCAGGCAGAGCAGGGCGCGCAGGCGCGGGACGCGGAGGAAGAGGCGGCTGCCGGCGGTGGCTTTCGCACGGGCCCCGCCGGTGCGTTCCGGTGTGGTGGTCGGGGTGGTCGGGGTGGTCGGGGTGGCCTTGGGGAGGACGGCGGAGACGACGAGGGCGGCGGAGGCCAGGAAGCCGCCCACGGTGCCGAGGAAGAGCCAGTCGTAAGTCATGAAGCTCAGCAGCGCCGCGGCCAGGGCCGGGCTGAAGAGGCTCTCCAGGTCGTAGGCGAGCCGGGACATCGACAACGCCCGCGTGTAGTCGCGTTCTTCGGGCAGGACGTCGGGGATGACGGCCTGGAAGGTCGGAGTGAAGGCCGCGGAGGCGGCCTGGAGGGCGAAGATCAGGACGTAGACCTGCCAGACCTGGTCGACGAACGGCAGCATCAGCGCCACCGCGGCGCGGGTCAGGTCGGAGGCCACCATCAGGGCCCGGCGCGGAATGCGGTGCGCGACGGCGCCGATCGCCGGGGCGATGGCGACGTAGGCCACCATCTTGATCGCCAGCGCGGTGCCGAGGACGGAGCCGGCGCGCGGGCCTGCGATGTCGTAGGCGAGCAGGCCCAGGGCCACGGTGGCCAGCCCGGTGCCGACCAGGGCGATCACCTGGGCGGTGAACAGGTGCCGGTAGGTGCGGTTGCGCAGCACGGGGAGCATGCGGGCGTCCTTCGGGCGGAGGGGCGGACCTCTCCACCCTATCTACATGTGCGCAGATGCGCACATGTAGATAGGGTGGAGGGGAAGCCGCAGGCGACCGACGCGCACGCCCGGCTTACCCTGTCCGCATGGGTGTGAGCGAATCGGTACCGGCCGCGACGGGCGCGCATCCGGGAGCCCCGGACGAGGCCCGTCTCGCCGAGGCGGCCTCGGTCTTCAGCCTGCTTTCCGACGCCACCCGACTGCACCTGCTGTGGCTGCTCACCACCGGCGAGTCCGACGTCGGCTCACTCGCGGAGCGGTGCTCCGCCTCCAGGACCGCCGTCAGCCAGCACCTGGCGAAGCTGCGGCTGGCCGGCCTGGTCGAGACCCGCCGGGAGGGCAGGTACGTGTTCTACCGGCTCGGGGACGGGCACCTGCGTCGCCTCGTCACCGAGGCCCTCAGCCACGCCGACCACCGCGTGAGCGGCGAGGCCCCGCACGACTGACCCCGGGGTGCGGAACCGGGCCGAGGAGCTTCCGGCGCGGGAGTCGGCGTCCGGCGCGGGCAGCCGGTGGGTGACTCCGGAGGGGAACGCGGCGGGCACCGGTCCGCCCCGCGCCGCGATCAGCCTGTGGATCCGTTCGGCGGGATCCTGTCCCGCCATCCCGGCCGGGCCCGGATCGAGCCCGGCCGGGCCGCCTCGTTCCACCGGCATATGCGACTGAATCAGGTCGATCACTCTGCGACCGCGTACGACCAGGTTGATCCACTCGATGTCACGCAATGGCCGTTTCACGCGAACCGCGAGTACCGCCGCGCACGAAACCGCCCACACGGGTGACATACGTCCGCCGCCTCGATGACCGGAGATGTCCGGATATCCGCTACAGGGTGATCCGGCAGGGCTAGAACGGGTGCCCCACGGCGCCGAGCGGTCCGCCCGGTCGGCGCGATGACGAGAGGACCCCTTCGTGAGCCACTCGCAGGACGACAACCCGATCACGCAGGTCACCGCGGCACAGTTGAACCGGATCGCCGGGCAGGGCGTCTACACCTCGCCCACCTCCGTGGACCCGGACGCCGTCAACGTCGCCGAGGCCCTGGTCGCCACCCTGAACGGCACGGCCGAGACGCCGCTGCTCACCGCCGACCTCCAGCAGCTCACCGAGCAGGTGCGGCAGAAGGCGACGATCGGCTTCCCCCGGATCACCGCCGACGACGGAGTGCGCCTCTCCGCGCACACGATCAAGCTCAACACCTCGGAACCCCGCCCGGTGGTGATCGTGCCGTCGGGCTGGACGCCCTTCGGCTGGATCCTGTTCGAGTACGCCTACCTCCAACTGGCGCTCCGCGGCTACCACGTGCTCGCCTACACCCCTCGCGGCATCGGCCTGACGTTCCCCCTCCCGGGCGGCGGTTTCATCGACGCCCCCTGGACCTCGCAGGGCACGATCGACGTGGCCGGCCCCTCGGACTGGGCCGACGGTTCCACCGTCATCGACTACGCCCAGCAGCACCTCAACCCGAGCAGGATCGCCTTCCTCGGCGAGTCCTACGGTTCCGGCATCAGCCAGCTGGTCGCGGCGAACGACCCGGCCGCTCGGGTGGACGCGGTCGTGGCCCTGAGCACGTGGGGCGACCTGGCCGACAGCCTCTACCAGAACGACACCCGGCACCTGGCGGCGGTCAACGCGCTGATCGAGTTCACCGGCGGCCCGATCGATCGCAAGTTCGACCCGGCCACCCGTCAACTCCTGGAAGACTTCCTGGCCGGCCGGAACCCCGAAGACGTGAAGATGTGGCTCAAGGAACGGTCACCGTCGTCGTACCTGGACGAGACCAACGCCCGCAGCGTTCCCACCTTCTTCTCGAACACCTGGCACGAGACGCTGTTCCCCGCCAACCAGACCATCGCGCACTTCGACGGCCTGACCGTGCCCAAGCGGCTCAACCTCTGGATCGGCGACCACGCCGCGCCCGAGGGCGCCGGCCTCACCATCCCGTTCAGCGGGCCGAACGTACCCGTCGAGGAGGCGTTCGCATGGCTCGACCACCACGTGCTCGGAGCCGACAACGGCGTCGGCGCATGGCCGCCGGTCAACAGCCAGATCATGTTCACGTACACGACCCGGATCGACCCGGAGACCGGACAGAACGTCATCACCGAGCCCGCCGTCCGCGAACCCAGGCCGTCCTGGGCGGACGTCACCACCTCCACCGAATCCTGGTACCTCACCGCCTCCTCCACCGACCGCCGCGACGGCGGACTCGACACCTCGCCGGAGACGGGCTGGAAGCGGGAGTTCACCGCAGGCCGGCTCACGGCCGCCACCGCGGTGGACGCCATCATCACGACGGGCCAGGCGGAATGGAAGGGCACCCCGAAGTCCTACCCCACCGGCACCTTCGACCGGCGCCACCTCGCGGTGTGGACCAGCGGCCCGCTCCAGAACGCACGCCGCATCCGCGGTGTCCCCGAGCTCTCCCTGACCGTCCGCAGCTCCGCCGCCGCCACGACCCTCGTGGCGTACCTGTTCGACGTCGCCCCGGACGACACCGCCCGCATCATCACGCACGAGCCCCTCACGCTCGCGGACCTGTCCCCCGGTGAGGACCGCAACGCCGCCTGGAAGTTGCAGGCCGCCGGCTACGACCTCGCCGCGAACCACCGGCTCATGCTGGTCGTGAACAGCAGGGACCAGCTCTACTCCGACGCCGGCGAGGGCGAGAGCAGCACCACCACGATCACGTCCGCGGAGGACAGCACCGCCCATCTGGTCCTGCCGCTCGGATAGTCCCCGCGTCGGCGTGACACGACACGGAAGACGGCGCGTCCACTGATCGGGGCCGGGCGCCGTGCCCGTCGAAGTCCCGTGCCCCGTCCTCCCCGGGAGGACGGGGCACGCGCCGTTCTTCCCCGCCCCCTGGCCCGTGCTCATGCCACCGGGGTGAGGCCGTGATCCCGAGCGGCGTGTCGAGGTGGGTCAGCGGACGACCTTGATGCCGAAGTGGCCGCCGAACTGCTGTCCGAGACCGAAGCCGATGGCGGAGTGCAGGTGGGCGTACATCTCCATCCCGCGGGCGCACACGAGCGGGCCGAGGTCGAGCACGTCGGTCCAGCCGTACGCCTCCAGCAGGTCGGTGACGCGCCGTTTGGCGTCGGAGTCCTCGCCCGCGACGAACATCGTGTGATCGCCGCCGCCGACCGCCTTCGGATCGACGACGGTGGTCTGTTCCTGGGTGACGAAGCTCTTGACGACCTGCGTGGCGGGCAGGGCGCGCTGGATCCGCTCGCCGAGGCTGTCGGTGTCGCACGGCTCCAGCTTCGGCATGACGCCCCACGGGGTGGGCCACGGGTGCTCGCTCTCGTGCCGGTAGACGTAGGGAACCGCGTAGTCGACCAGGGTCTTGCCGGCGAGCCGGTCGGCGATGGCGCTCAGCGCGGCGACGGCGTTGTGCCCGTCGATGCCGTTGACGACCAGGTCGTCGGCCGCGGCAGCGGCGTCACCGAAGGACAGCAGGGTGATGCCGGGGTGCTCGGCGAGCCACTGCCCGTACGGGACGTTCCCCATCATGTCCGACTCGGTACGGGCGAGGGTGGCCTCGGGGTCACGGGTACCCACGTACACCTCGTGGCCCAGCTCGACGAGCTTGGCCGCGTGGGCACGGGCTCCGCCGCCGGTACCGAGGACTGCGATCTTCATGTGGGGGCCTTCCGGTGGTTCGGGTGTTCGGGGTCGGACAAATCCACCGTAGGGGGCTTTTAGGACAGCATCTGTCCTCTGCGGAGACCTGCGCGCGGCGTCCGCCGGTCGGCGGCGTGGACGTCGCGGTCCACACCGGGCCCGGCGGCCCCACCCACCGGGAGCACACGACCCGCCTTCGACGCCGCGCCCGGTGCGTTCAGGAGCGCCCGGCGCGGGCGGACGCGTGGAGGGCCCTGGTGACGGCCGTGGTGGTGGGGTTCTCGTTCTCGGTACGGCGGTTGGCGGCGAAGAGGAGACGGCGGATCGGGTCACCGACGACGCGGGCGACGCGCAGGCCGGGGGCGGCCCGGTCGAGGGCGCTGCGGGGCACCAGCGCGGCGGCCAGACCCTGCCGGACGAGGGCGAGTTGGGCACCGATGTCGGCGCTGACGTACCGGGGCGTCGGGGTGAGGCCCGCCTGCCGGCAGGCCGCGAGGATCGCGCGTCCGCAGTCCGTGTCCGACGGCGGCACCACGAGCGGATGGGCCGCCAGCTCGGTCAGCTCCACCGGATCCGAGGGGCCGGCCGCCGGGTCGTCGTCGGTCGCCGCGGTGACCGCGAGCAGGGGGTCGTCGAGGAGAGGGGTGATCTCGACACCGCGCGGGGGATCCTCGGGGAGGTGGCGGTAGTGCTGACCCACCACCACGTCCACGGTTCCGAGGGCGAGTTCGTGCAGCTGGGCGCGGTCGGTGATCAGGCAGGTGACGGTGAGCGCGGGGTGGCGGGCGGCGAGGGCGGTGAGTGCCGGCGCGACGATGCGGGCGACGGTCGACGGCAGGGCGCCCAGCGTCGTGGTGGTACCGACCGTGCCCCGGAAGGCGGCGACGGCGCTCTCGGCCTCCTCCATGGCGGCCAGGACCCGATCGGCGTGCGCCACGAGGACCCTGCCGGCCTCCGTCAGGGCGACGCTGCGCCCGTCGGGGCGCAGGAGGTCCACTCCGAGATCGTTCCTCAGCGCGGCCAGTTGCTGCGAGACGGCGCCCGCGGTCAGCTCCAGGGAGCGTGCCGCCGCGGCGATGGAGCCGCGGGCGGCGACGGTGCGCAGGAGGTGGAGACGTCGGGCATCGAGCATGATCCGTCAGTTTTCCTATCGGGTCGGCGTAGAAAAGACGCTCTTGTCCTGTCGAATACTCGCAGGTGATCGTCGTCGTATGGAGATCTCCTCATGCGTGGCCCGGGTGGCCCGACCGCTGCACGACTTCGGCGACGCGTTCATGTCCGATCCGGCGACCGCCGAGGTCGGGCTGCGCGCGGGCTTCGCCCCGGGCCGGGGCTTCTACTGCCGGGGGCGCTTCGGGGTCCTCGGCGAGGCGCCGTCCTCGGTGGTCCGGGCGGTCCAGGGGTTCCTCGGTCCCGGTCTGGTCGTGACGGGGTGGCGGGAGGGCCGCCCCGTGATGGCGGCCCGGGAGGCGGCGGAGCTCTACGCGGCGGCCGCCCGGGCGTGGGGCGGGGCGAAGGTCCCGGCCGACACGGACGTGGTCCGCTTCAACGACCTGGCGGCCCGGGTGATCGGGGCCGCCGACGGTGACGCGCTGCCGCTCTTCGCGGGATGGCGGGAGCTGGTCTGCCCGGCGGGCGACCCGGCGGGCTCGGCGATGCAACGGATCCACGTGCTCAGGGAACACCGGGGCGCCTGTCACCTCCTCGCCGTCCGGCGGTGCGGTCTGAGCGCGCGGGAGGCCATGGTCGTCAACCTGGGTGTCGAGAGTGCCGCCGCCTACGGCTGGCCGGACCCGCGGCCGGTGGCGCCCGAGCGGGCCGCCCTGCTCGGGCGGGCCGAGGAGTACACGGACGCGGCGCAGTCGTCCCTCTACGCGGTACTGACCGCGCGGGAGCGCGCGGAGTTCGTCGGGCTGGTGTCCGCCATCACCGGGGGGTGAATCCGGTGGCCCCGGCCCCGGCGCGGGGGTCCGCGGGCATCGGGCCGGCCTTGCCGCGCACACACCCGGAGGGGCCGAGGGAGAGCCCCAGGCCGCTGATGCCGGGGGGATCGGGTACCCGGGTGATCGGGTGATGGGGCACTCGGTACTCGGGCGCTCCGGTGCTCGTCGCAGGCCGCGCCCGCGGCGCACCGCGTGCCGTTGGCCCTGCGGCGGGGCGGTCGGTCAGGCGTCGAAGCGGTGGCGTGACGCTTCGATGTGGCCGAGGTACCGGTGGGTCCAGTCGCACATGACGTCCACGGTCTCTCGGAGGGCTCGGCCCGACTCCGTGAGGGAGTACTCCACGCGCGGCGGCACCGTGGGGTACACGTCGCGCACGACGAGCCCGTTGCGCTCCAGCATCCGCAGGTTCTGCGTGAGCATCTTGTGGCTGATGCCTTCGACCGCGTTGCGCAGTTCCGTGAAGCGCAGGGTGCGCTCGCCCACCGCCTCGATGATGAGCAGCGCCCACTTGTTGGCGACGTCCGAGAAGATCTCGCGTGCCAGGGAGTCCGCGCGCCTGAGGTCCGCATCGTCGGAAGGGCCGTTGATCTGCTTGGTCACCATGAGGTTCCCCTCTCACCAAAAAGTGCGTTCTTCCACGTCAGCGCTCACTCTTCTACGGTTACCGAGTATCCACAAGAGAGCGTGGTGCGGCCCGCTCCGGCGGTCGTTCCTCCCCGGGTCCTCGCGACAAGGAGCACGCATGACCATCAACCTGGTGAACCCCGACGGTCTGGTGAAGGTGGACCTCTACCGACAGGCGGCGGTGGCGACCGGATCGAAGCTGGTGTTCATCGCGGGCCAGGTCGCCTGGGACGCCGACGGCGTACTCGTCGGCGAGGGCGACCTCGCCGCCCAGGTCGAGCAGTGCTACCTCAACCTCGCGGCAGCCCTCGCCGGGGTCGGGGCCTCGTTCGACCAGGTCGCGAAGCTGACCGTCTACGCCGTCGACTGGGCGCCCGACAAGATGGCCCCGTTCGTCGAGGGTGTCGCGCGGGCGTCCGCCAGGCTCGGCCCCCTGCCTGCTCCGCCGCTCACCGGCATCGGGGTCGCGGCGTTGGCCGAACCTGGAATCCTGGTCGAGGTCGAGGCCATCGCCGTCATCGACTGACCGCTCCGGTCGAGCGGGCGCAGTCGGTGGGAGTCTGACCGAAGCGCTTCCAGGATCAACGGTCGTGCGGCCACGACCCGGCGACCGGGCCGGCTCATCGCCACGAGCCGCGCGGGGCGGCGAACCGGAGTCCGCGACGGGCCCTCAACACGAGGGTGGGGCGGGCCTCGGCGGCCGGAAGGGCCACGTGCCGTTCCTCGGCGACCGCCTCCCGTCGGGCGGTACGGGAGCCACCCGCGCGACCGTGAAGTGCCGGAAGGCCGATTCCCCTCTGGCGAAACCTGAATCGCAAATCGCATGATTACGGAAATGGCTTCGGATGGACCACGCACCAACTGGACGTTCGTCGCCGGCCACCGGAAGATGGACCTCGACCTGTCCGGCCTGACCTTCTGCGACGTCGTCGGCCTGCACGTCCTGCTCGACTTCGCCGCCTCGGCCGCCCTCGGCGGCAGACGGCTCGCGGTGACGGGCCTGAGCCGGCGTCTGGGCCGACTGCTGGACCTCAGCGGAACCCGCCACCTGCTCCCCATCGCACCCGATCCGACGGCGGCCCGCGGCGAGCACCGCGCCGAGGGGCCGGTCGCCGGGCCCGTCGTTTCCCAGGCGGTCGGCGTGCTGATGGCCGCCACCCCGTGCGGCGCCGCCGAGGCCAGGAGGATCCTGGTCCGCGCCGCCGCCGAGGCACACGTCGGCACGACCGCGCTCGCCACCGCCCTGGTGGCCGACTACCGCGGCACACCGATGCCCGCCCTGCTGGGGGCCGCCGCACCGGCGGACCCGTTCCTTCGCCCGTAGGAGGATCGGAAGATCCCGCACGACCGCCACCCGCTCGGGAGTCGAGGGTGTGCGCGACGCCGCGCAAGGCGTCGCCCGCCTGCACGACCTCGCCCTCCCGGGATGGCTCCCGCCACGTGCGAGACCTGCGAGGTCCACCGGAGCCCTCTCCGGCCTCGGGTAAACGGTCAGTCGAGGCAGAACTCGTTGCCCTCGATGTCCTGCATCGTGATGCAGGACTCGTTGACGCCGTCGGCGCGCTGGGTCAGCACGTGCTTCGCACCGAGCGCCATCAGCCGTGCGCATTCGGCCTCCAGCGTGGCCAGGCGCTCCTCGCCCACGAGCCCCGTGCCTGCCCGTACGTCGAGGTGCACCCGGTTCTTGACGACCTTGCCCTCGGGAACCCGCTGGAAGAGCAGGCGCGGGCCCACACCGGAGGGATCGGTGCACGCGAAGTAGGCCTCGTCCTCGGGCGGCAGCGAGCCGTGGTACTCCTCCCACGTGGCGAAGCCCTCCGGAACCGGCGGCAGGACGTATCCCAACACCTCGCACCAGAAGGCGGCGAGGCGCACGGGCTCCGCACAGTCGAAGGTCACCTGGAACTGCTTGATCGTAGACATCGGCGCACCATAACAGGGGCCCGGCGGCCGGGAAACGCGGCTGACAGATCGTCCGGGAGCTGCTTATGATGCGCGTGATGAAGACCTTCCTCCTCTCCGGATTGGGGGAATCGTCCGCTCAAGGTGAGTGCTGATGGCAGCTCACTTCGCGGACCCGATTCCCGCCCGCCTGTTGATGTGGCAACGCGTACGTGAGTACGCCGTGCCACCGTCCATGATCGAAGAAGCGACCGCCCGCCGTGCGAACGGCGACTGGGCCGGTGCCTGCGCCGTCGCCCGTGTCGACGTCGATCTCGATCTGCGCGCCGTGCGCCTGCGTCACGGCAACGAACTCACCGCCCGCCTCCGGGCGGACCTGCGACGGCTCGCGCCGGACCTGCTGCGCTGGCACATGCCCAGGGTCGCCCCCGACGGACGACTCCGGCCCGGTCTCACCGTGTCGTTGGCCCGCTACGGGGACCCGGGCACCCCGGCACCGCACCTCGTCGTGCGGACGCCGCCCGCCCGGGCGGCCGCGGGTCAGCGGATGTCCCTGGCGCTGTGGGAGGCCTCCGGACACGAAGCCGGCGTACACGACGCCGGCGTACACCACCCCCATCCGCACCCCGACCGCCGCTTCCGTCTTGACCTGCACCGTCACCTCTGGGACGCCACGCGCGCCGCCGAACTGGCCCGCCGCCGCGGTCCGGACGACTCGTACGGGGCCGACGGCCACGGGCCCTCCTGGCCGCCGGAGCACTGGGCTACCGAGGCGGAGCTGCTGCTGCGGGCCGAGGGCCGGCCCCGCGGTGCCCTGACCGTACGGCTCGGCGCGCGCGGCCGCACCGTGCTGGAACTGGTCGCTCCCGACGACGTGCACGTCCCGGTGCTCCGGCCGGCGCGGGAGGCGCCGTCGCGCCGGCGGATCGCGGAGCTCCCGGCGCTGCCGGAGGCGGCGGTGCGACCCCTTCCGGACCTGGAGCTGCTGCGGGCCGGGCTGTTCCCCGTGGAGCGGCTCCATCCGCTGGTCGCGGCGGCGCTGGCGGGACCCGCGGGCTTCGCGGACGCGCCGCCGGCCCCCGGTCCGGGGGACGACCCGCACCGCGTCGAGTGCCTGGGCCGGGTGCACCGGATCGCTCTGCGGGACGGGGTACTGGCGGCCGTCGACCACGGCCCGGCCGAGCTCGCCCGCGAGGACCTCCTCATGGCGCTGGGCGGGCCCGGGCTGCCCTGCCTGCGGGCGATCGAAGCGGTGCACCGCAGCCCCGAGGCGCTGCCCGCGGTCCGCGACCGCCTGGCCCACGGCGACGTCACCGGGGCCTTGGCCGTGGTCGAGGAGCTGCTCGGTCCCGGCGCGGTCCTGCGCGAGGGGCCCCTGCGCGACGCCTTGGAGGAGGCGGTGGCCGGCCGGCTGGAGCACGGGCTGTTCCGCTCGGGCCTGCTGCCGGTACACCCGGCCGCGGACGGGCCCGGTGGCGACGGCTGCCGGCCGCGACCCGACCGCCGTCTCCCGCGGGCGATACGCCGCAAGCGCGACAGTCGTACCCGGCCGCGGACCGGCCTGCGCGACTGAGGGCCGCCCGCGGGACCGCTCTCCCTCGGCCCTGCTCTTCCGCGTGCTCGCGGACCTCCTCCCGCGCCGGCCGACCCGGCGCACCCACCAACCGACCGCCCGTCGCGCGGCGCGCCCCGCGCTCCGTGCCCCGCGCCCCGTGCTCCGCGCCCCGTGCTCCGTGCCCGCGTACGCCACTCGGCCGCGACGGGCCTTCCGTCCTCGAATCCACCCAGGTGATGCCCATGACGTCCGACGTCCTCCTCCCCTCCCTCCCCCGACCCGAACTGCCCTCCCCGGCCGACCGGCCGCAACTCGGTCTCGCCGAAGACCTCCTGACCCTCCTGCGGACGACCACCACCGAACCCCGCCCCGACGAACAGCTGGAGGCCCTGACCCTGGCGGTCGCCGCGGACCTGCCGGTGCTCCTGTGGGGTGAGCCCGGCATCGGCAAGACCGCCGCGCTGACGCAACTCGCCGCCTCCCTCGATCTGCCGCTGACCACGGTGATCGCCAGCGTCCACGAGCCGACCGACTTCTCCGGGCTGCCCATCGTGGGCGACGACCCGGCGGTGAACGGGGTTCCCATGGCTCCGCCGCAGTGGGCGGTGGAGCTGGTGCGCGCCGGGCGGGGACTGCTCTTCCTCGACGAACTGTCCACCGCCACCCCCGCCGTCCAGGCCGCACTGCTGCGCGTGGTCCTGGAGCGGAAGGTCGGCTCGCTTCAATTGCCGCCGGGCGTACGGATCGTGGCCGCCGCCAATCCCCGCGCGTCGGCCGCGGACGGTTGGGAGCTGAGCCCGCCGCTCGCGAACCGGTTCGTCCACCTGTACTGGGTGCACGACCGGGACGTGGTGGTGCGCGGGCTCGGCGGGGTCTGGCCGAGGGCGGAGCCGCCCCGGCTGGACCCGGCGGGGTTGCCGGACGCGGTGGCGTTCGCCCGCCGTGCGGTGTGCGGTTTCCTCAACGCCCGGCCGACGCTGATCCACCGCCTGCCGACCACCGAGACCCGGCGCGGCGGCGCCTGGCCCTCGCCCCGCAGCTGGGAGGCGGCGATGACGCTGCTCGCGTTCGGTACGGCCGCCTCCGTCTCCCAGGACGTGCTGGCGCTGCTGGTCCGGGGTGCGGTCGGGGACGGACCGGGCCTCGAACTGCTCGCCCACATCGACCGGATGGAGCTGCCCGACCCGGAGCTGCTGCTCGCGGACCCGGGCGCCGCCGAACTCCCCGAGCGCGGCGACCTGCGCCAGGCGACGCTGGAGGCGGTCGTGGCAGCCGTCGGCACCCGACCGGTGCGGGAACGCTGGGAGGCGGGCTGGGCGGTGCTGGTGCGGGCTCTGGAGACCGGCGCACCGGATCTGTTGGTGGGCCCGGCGAAGGCGCTGGCCGCGTTGCGGCGCGAGGGCTGGGAGGTGCCGGAGGCGGTGGAGCGCCTCGCCCCGGTGGTCGGTCTCGCCCGGCGGGCCGAGGGCTCGGTGGCCCGGACCGCGGCCGCGGCCGGCGCCCGCGCCGCGGGCGGCCGCCCGTGACCGGGGCCGTGCGGCGGCCGGAGCCGCGCCCGAAGGCCCCGGCGGTGCGCCCGTTGCCGCGCCCGATGGCTCCGCCCCCGCCGCCCCGGCCGGTGCGCGTGGCGGCCCCCGGCCCGCCGCCGGGGCCCGTCGTCCCCCTGGACCGGGAGAAGCTGCTGGCCGCGCGCCTGCACGCGGTCGCGGTCCGCCCGTACCTCGCCGGTGCGCTCTTCGCGCTGCACGTGGTGGAGGACCGGTCGGTGCCGACGATGGCGGTCGACGCGTACTGGCGTTGCTACGTCTCCCCCCTCTTCGTGGCGCGGACCCCGCTGGAGGAGCTGGCGGGGGTGTGGGTGCACGAGGTCTCCCACCTGCTGCGGGACCATCACGGGCGCAGCGGGCGGTACGCGCGGCAGCACCCGGCCGGGACACGGCTGCAGCAGAACATCGCGGCGGACTTCGAGATCAACGACGACATCTACGGGGACGGCCTGCCGATGCCGGACGGCGCTGTACGACCGTCGATGCTCGAACTGCCGGACGGGCTGCTGATGGAGGAGTACCTGGGGAGATTCCTGCTCGTGGGCCGCACCCCGCGGTTGGCCTGGCTGGACTGCGGGAGCGGCGCCGACGGGTACGCACGGCCGTGGGAGCTGGGTCCCGAGGGGGCGCACGCGCTGAGCCGCCGGCAGCGGGACGCGGTGCGCTTCCGGGTGTCCGAGGCGATCAGCGGCCGGCCGGGGGAGGCTCCGCAGGGGTGGCGCCGGTGGGCGGAGGAGGCGTTCCACCCCCCGCAGCCGTGGCGGCAGTTGCTGGGTGCGGCGATCCGCGCGGCGGCGTGCGCTCCGGGGGCCGGTGAGGACCACAGCTACCGGCGCCCGTCCCGCCGCTCGGCCGGCGTCCCCGGCGTCGTCCTGCCGAGCCTGCGCCGGACGCCGCCCCGGGTCTGCGTCGTGATCGACACCTCGGGGTCGGTGAGCGACGCGGAGCTGGGCAGCGCGCTGTTGGAGGTGGCTGCGATCTCGCGGGCCGTCGGCGGGCGCCGCGACCTGGTTTCGGTGATCTCGTGTGACGCGGCGGCGGGTGTCGCCGTACCGCTGTGCCGCGCGGAGAACCTCGAACTGATCGGCGGTGGCGGGACGGACCTGCGCTCCGGCTTCGCCCGGGCGCTGCGCTCCCGGCCCGACGTCATCGTCGCCCTGACGGACGGCCAGACGCCCTGGCCCTCGGTGCAGCCGCCGTGCCGCACGGTCGTCGGCCTCTTCCCGCGCCCGTCGCGCCCCGTGGACGAGGACGACCCCGATCACGTCCCCGACGCCCCGCCGGCCTGGGCCCGGGTCGTGGCCATCGGTCAGGCCGCCTCCTAGGGACCCGAGCCCCGGACGCGGTCTTCGGTCGCGGACCGGTCGGGAGCATCGCCGCGCCCCGCGCCGCCTCTGTGCCGCCTCTGCGCCGCCTCTGTGCCGCCTCTGTGCCGCCGCGAGCGGGGCGGGGCCCGTGGGCCGGGCGGCGAGCCGAACGCGGGGACGTGCGCGCGGGATCGGGACCACCGGGGGACGGCCGGTGATCCCGATCCCTGGCCCCGCCGCTACCGCCGGCTACCGCCGCCCGCGACGCATGAGCCACAGCACCAGCAGGCAGCCGGGGACGGCCACCGCCAGGTAGACCGCCAGCGTCTGCGTCAGGCCCTCCCCACTCGACCTCCACGTGGTGCACAGCAGCACCCCGAAGAGCACGAACAGGCCGACGACCAGCCCGGTCGAGAGTCCGGTGGGGCGGCGCACGGCGGGCTCCCCCCTCGTCAGTAGCACTTCGCGCCGGCGCCCTTGCCGGTGTAGGTGAACTTCATCTCCACGCCGTTCTTGCACCGGTCGATGCCCTCGTTGCCGAGGGAGACGACGTACGCGTACACGCCGGCCGCGACCGCGGCGCCGATGCCGCCGGTGATGACCCCGATGAGTCCGGCCGCGGTCGCGGCCGAACCGGCGTTGACGGCCTTGGCCTGGGACTTGCTCAGCTTGACGTAGACGTACCAGCCGAGGGAGACGCCGCGGGCCACGCGCGAGGGGGCCTCGCCGTTCTCCCGGGGCAGGTCGCCCCGGACGACGGTGACGACGTCGGAGTCCTTGAAGGCCTCGACGGCCTCCTCGTAGGTGTAGCCGGCCGAGGCCAGGTCCAGGTAGGCGCCGCCTCCGTCGACGTTCACCACCCGCGCGGCGTTCGCCGGCTTCGCCGGGGCGGCCGACGCGACCGGTGCGACGGCCACGAGCAGCGAGGTGGCGAGGACGGCGGCACAAGCGGTCCGGAACGTGCGAGAGGACGTGGTGGTACCGAAGTTCATGTGGATTCCCCCATCAAAGCGTATGAATGAACGCATCTGTTGATCAGTCACCCAAAGTTGATCATGGGTGTGAAGGGAACCTAAGGGACGAAAGTCCCGCACATGCCGCCGAAAGCCCTTGCCCTCCGGGCGGGTCAGGGCCGGGCCGAAGGATCGCCCGCGTCCGCCGAGACGGCCCGGGCGGTCGCGAGCAGCCTGGGGAGCAGCTCCAGGACCCGCTCGTACGGCAGGACCACGTCGGGCACCGAGATCGAGGCCGCGGCCACGGCGCGACCGGAGGCGTCCCGGATCGGTGCGGCGATGCAGTTGATGAAGGACTCGTGCTCGGCGTGGTCCTCGGCCCAGCCCTGGTCCGCGACCTTGCGGAGTTCGGCGAGGAGGGCTTCGGGGCCGGTGATGGTGCGGGGCGTGTGGACGGTGAACTCGACGGCCTCGACCACGCGGCGGCGTTCCGCTTCGGGCAGGTCGGCGAGCAGCACCTTGGCGACGGCCGTGTTGTGCAGGGCCGCGCGCAGGCCGATGCGGGAGTACATGCGGACGGGGTGCCGGGAGTCGTACTTGTCGATGTAGACCACCTCGCCGCCCTCGTACGCCGCGAGGTGGACGGTCTGGCCGGTGTCCGCGTTGAGTTCGGCCAGGTGCGGGGCGGCGGTGCGGCGGATGCCGTGCTGTTCGAGGGCGAGGCTGGACAGGGCGAACAGGCCGGCGCCGAGGTGGTAGCGGTAGCCGGCGTCCCGGTAGACGAAACGTGCCTCCTCAAGGCTCTGGAGCAACCTCAGCGCGGTGGTCTTGTGCACGTCGAGGACCTGGGCGAGTTGTTCGAGGGAGCGCTCGCCCTCGCCCAGCTCGGTGAGGAGGCGCAGGGCGCGAGTGACGGTCTGGCTCATGGTTCGGGTCGCTCCGGTCGGTTCACGTGACGGTCGTCAGGGGGGACACGATGCCATCCGCCGTGACGGAGGTCGCGGCCCACTCCTCGACGGTCGCGCCGAGGAGGCGGGTCAGGACCGGTTCGGGGGCGGGTACGCCGTGGTCCTCGTGCGCGGTGAGCGCCGCGGCGGCACCGATGTGGCCGAGGCGCAGTCGGGCGCGCTGGTCGAGGCCGCGCAGGGTGCCGGCGAGGTAGCCGGCGGCGAACGCGTCGCCCGCTCCGGTGGGTTCGACCACCTCCACGGTCAGCGCGGGTTCGGTGACGGTCAGGCCGTCGCGGGTCAGGGCGGTCACGGCGTTGCCGGAGTCCTTGACGACGAGGGTGGCGGGCGAGGGGAGCAGGGCCCGCAGGGCGTGCGGGTCGCCGGTACCGAAGGCGGACTCGGCCTCGTCGGCGCCGAGCAGGACGATGTCGGCGGCGTCGAGCAGGGCCGGCAACACCCCGGGGTCGCGGTCGTGCCACAGGGCCGGACGCCAGTTCAGGTCGAAGCTGACGAGGGTGTCGGGGCGGCGGCGTCCGGGCGCGAGGAGCGCGCGCAGCAGCGCGAGGCAGCTGTCGGAGAGGGCGGCGGTGATGCCGCTGAGGTGCAGCAGTCGGGCTTCCGCGAGCAGGCGCGCGGCGGCGGGGTCGGCGAGCAGGTCCGGGCCGAGTGCGGAGGCGGCCGAGCCGGTGCGGTAGTAGTGCAGGCGGCTGTGGCCCGCGCCCAGGTCGCCGGGGCGTCCGGAGCCGCCGGTCTCCTTGAGGTAGAGGCCGGTGGGCCGGTACGGGTCGACGGCGACGGCACCGGTGTCCACGCCCCGGGCGTCGATCTCGGCGGTGAGGCGGCGTCCGAAGGCGTCGTCCCCGACGCGGCTGATCCAGGCGCTCGGTATGCCGAGGGCGGCCAGGGCGCAGGCCACGTTCGACTCGGCTCCGCCGACGGACGGCCGGAACGCGCCGACGGTGTCGAGCGGGCCGGGGCCGTCGGCCAACAGGACGGCCATCGACTCCCCCAGGCAGACGGCCTGGACCGGTTCGTCCGTTCGGGGTGCGGGTGCGGTGTCCTGCCGGTTCATCGGTGGCTGCTCCCTGGCTTCGGGTGTCTGCTGGTTCGTCGGGTCGGCTTCGGAACGCCGTTGACGGGTCGCCGTCCACGGACCGCCGTCCACGGGTCACCGTCTGCGTGGCGTCGCCTTCGGGGCCGTCGTCGGGACCCGCCTTCGGGAGGTCGCCTTTCGGGACCCCGCCCTCAACGCCTGCACATCCGAGGGCCCTTCGGGCGTTGCCATCCCTTCCGACGGAATGTTAGAACCATAGCCACAACATGCGCAACGACCGTTGCGCATGTTGCAACACCCTTCATGGGGTACCGCGTCCCACCAGCCGCACCGGAGGAACACCGTGGATCACCGGACCTACGCACGACGCCCCGCGGCCCGCACCCGTACGGCCGAGAGGACGTCCACGAGGGCGTCCACGAGGGCGTGCTCCTGATGGCCGACCTGCTCTTCCGTGACGCCACCGTCGTCGACGGCACCGGCGCCGAACGCTTCCGGGCCGACGTCACCGTCACGGACGGCGCGATCGAGGAGGTGGCCGTCCCCGGTACGGGCCGGCGCACCGCGCGCCGGGTCCTCGACTGCGACGGCCTGGTCCTGGCCCCCGGGTTCATCGACATGCACGCCCATTCCGACCTGCGGCTGCTCCTGGAACCCGAGCACCCGTCCCGGGTCACGCAGGGCGTCACCTGCGAGGTCCTGGGCCAGGACGGCCTGTCCTACGCCCCGGTCGACGAGACCACGCTGCCGGCGCTGCGCCGACAGATCGCCGGCTGGAACGGCAACCCCGACGAGCGGGCCCCTGCCGAGGGGCCCGGTTTCGCCTGGGACTGGCGCACCGTCGGCGAGTACCTCGACCGGATCGACCGGGGCGCCGGTGTCAACGCCTGCTACCTGGTGCCGCACGGCTCCGTCCGGATGCTCGCGATGGGCTGGGACGACCGCCCTCCCACCCCGACCGAGCTGGACCGCATGCGCGAGATCCTCGCCCAGGGGCTGCGCGAGGGCGCGGTCGGCATGTCCAGCGGCCTGACGTACACCCCCGGCATGTACGCCGACACCGCCGAACTCGTCGCGTTGTGCGAGGTGGTCGCCGCGTACCGCGGTTTCCACGCGCCGCACCAGCGCTCGTACGGGGCCGGAGCGTTGGAGGGCTACGCGGAGATGGTGGAGATCGCCCGGCGCTCGGGCTGCCCGCTGCACCTCACCCACGCCACGATGAACTTCGGCGTCAACGAGGGCCGGGCCGGGGAACTGCTCGCGCTCGTCGACGCGGCGCTGGCCGAGGGCCTGGACCTGACCCTCGACAGCTACCCGTACCTGCCCGGCTCCACCACCCTGTCCGCCCTGCTGCCCAGTTGGGCCGCCGAGGGCGGGCCGGACGCCACCCTGGCCCGGCTGGACTCCCCCGTCGACCGCGAGCGCATCCGGGGCGACGTGGAGGAGCGGGGCAGCGACGGCTGCCACGGCGTGGTCGCCGAATGGACCACGATCCAGATCTCGGGCGTGCAGCACGAGCACCTCGCGCCGCTCGTGGGCCGCACGGTCGCCGAGATCGCCGCCGAGCGGGGCCGCACCGGCACCGAGGTCTTCTTCGACCTGCTGCGCGAGGACGCCCTCGCCACGACGATCCTCCAGCACGTGGGCCACGAGGAGAACGTGCGGGCCATCATGCGCCACCCCGCGCACACCGTCGGCAGCGACGGGCTCCTGATCGGCGCCCGCCCGCACCCCCGGGCCTGGGGCACCTTCCCCCGCTACCTGGCCCGCTACAGCCGCGAACTGGGCGTGCTCAGCCTCGAGGAGACCATCACCCGGATGACGGGCCGCCCGGCCCGCCGGCTGGGCCTGGTCCGGCGCGGCCTCGTACGGCCCGGCCACCACGCGGACCTGGTGCTCCTGGACCCGGACACGGTCGAGGACACCGCCACCTTCGAACACCCCCGACGGCCGGCCGCCGGGATCCCCCACGTCTACGTCAACGGAACGGCGGTCGTCGAAGACGGCACGCCCACCGGCGCGCTGCCCGGACGGGCACTGCGCCGCACCGACCGAGGAACCGAGGCATCCCGATGACCGTCCCCGACCCGAACCCCGCGCGCCGTCCCGTGGCGATACCCCCGCCCGCACCCACACCCGCACCCGCACCCGGCCCTGTCGCGGCGGTCGCACCCGGCCCCGTTCCCGCCGTCCGCGCCCCCTCGGCGTTGTCGGCCGTACTGACCGCGGACCCGGTCATCGCCGTGGTCCGCGCACCGCGCATACCCGACGCCGCCGCGCTCTGCGAGGCGCTGGCGGCCGGCGGCATCCGCACCACCGAGCTCACCTTCACCACCCCCGGGGTGACCGCCCACATCGAGCGGGCCGCGGACGCCGGCCACCGGATCGGGGTCGGCACCGTACTCACCGCCGACCAGGCCCGCGAAGCGGTGGCGGCCGGCGCCGGCTTCCTCGTCACCCCGGGGCTGCGCCCCCTGGTCGCGGCCGTCGCGCACGAGGCGGGCGTGGCGGTGGTGATGGGCGCGTTGACGCCGTCCGAGGTGGCCGACGCGCTCGACCTGGGCGCGGCCGCCGTGAAGATCTTCCCCGCGAGGAACTTCGGCCCCGCCTACTTCAAGGACCTGCACGGCCCCTACCCGGGCATACCCCTGGTCGCGTCGGGAGGCGTCAACGCCTCCAACGCGGGCGCCTACCTCGCGAACGGGGCGCTCGCCGTCTGCGCGGGCACCGACGTCGTCCCCCCGGCCGTCGTCGCGGCCGGGGACTGGGCGGAGATCACCCGGCGCGCGGCGGCGTTCACCGAGGCGCTGGCCGGGGCGGGGACGGGAACCGGGACGGGCCTCGGGGCGGGGGGCGCGCGATGATCGACTGGCTCCGCCACGAGACGGCCGGGCTGCTGGTCCTGTCCGCCGTCTCCATCGCCCTCCTCCTCCTGCTGATCATCAAGTTCAAGCTCGAACCCTTCATATCCCTCGTCGTCACCGGCCTGTTGCTGGCCCTCGCGGCGGGCCTGCCCGTCAACACGATCGTGGGCACGGCCCTCAGCAGCAAGGAGTCCCTGATCGAGGGCGGCTTCGGCGGGATCCTCGGCCACATCGCCCTGATCGTCGGTCTGGGCTCGCTGCTCGGTTCGCTGTTGGAGGCCTCCGGCGGCGCCGAGGTCCTCACCCGGCGGCTGCTGCGCGCGTTCGGCGAGCGGCGCGCGGGCCTGGCGATGGGTCTGACGGGTCTCGTCTTCGGCATTCCCGTCTTCTTCGACATCGGCATCTTCGTCCTCGCGCCGCTCGTGTACGTGGTGGCCAAGCGCAGCGGCCGATCGATGCTGTTGTTCGCCCTCCCGTTGCTCGCGGGCCTGTCGATGACCCACGCGTTCCTGCCGCCGCACCCGGGCCCGGTCGCCCTGGCGGGGTTCCTCGGCGTCGACCTGGGCTGGCTCATCGTCATGGGGTTGGCCTGCGGACTGCCCGCGTTCTTCGTCGCCGGCGTGCTGTGGCCGAAGTGGATCGGCAACCGGATCATGATCGAGGTGCCGGAGGAGTTCGGCGTCCCGCGGGAGAACACGGCGGGCACGGGCACGGGCGCGGGCACGGGCCTAGACGTGGGCGCGGGCATGGACGTGGACGGTCGTGCCCCGGTGTCGTTGGCCAAGGTGATCGTGGTCATCTGCGTACCGCTGGTGCTGATCCTCGGAGCCACCTTCGGAACGGTCTTCCTCGACCAGGGCTCCGCCGTGCTGCCGTTCCTGACCTTCGTCGGGAACCCGGCCGTGGCCCTCACCCTGTCCTGCCTGGTCGCCATCAAACTGCTCGGTACCGACCGGGGCATGAGCGGCCAGCAGCTCTCGGAACTCGGTGCGGCGGCGCTGCGTCCGGTCGGCATGATCCTGCTGGTGGTGGGCGCGGGAGCCTTCTTCGGCGCCGTCATCTCGGCCACCGGCGTCGGCAAGGCCCTGGCCGGCACCCTGTCCACGGCGGGACTCCCGCTGATCGTCCTGGCGTACGTGATCTCGTGCGGCCTGCGCCTGGCCCAGGGCTCGGCGACGGTCGCGATCGTGACCACGGGCGGCATCGTGGCCCCTCTGGTCCGGGACTCCGACTACGGACAGCCCGCCCTGGCCCTCATCGCGGTCTCGATCGCGGCCGGCTCGATCATCGCCTCGCACGTCAACGACGGCGGCTTCTGGATCATCTCCAAGTACTTCAACACCTCGGTGAAGGACACCCTCAAGTCCTGGACCGTGTTGGAGACGATCCTGTCGGTCACGGGCTTCGCGGCGGCGGTGGGCCTGAGCCTGGTGCTCTGAGCCCCCGCGCCGGAACAGCGCGGATCGCGAGCGCGTCCGCCCTTCCCCCTCGACGACCGCGGCCGGAGGCGGCGCGGCCCGGATGCCGCGCCACGCCACCTCCGGGGGGGCACCGACATCGGGGCCGCGCCCACCCTCACGACGGGGTCGCGGACCGGGTCGCCGCCGACTGCCGCTCCGGCGGCGAGCCGAGGGTGGAAACGCCCGGCACGGGCAGGACGGCGACCACGGTGAGGATCAGCGCGCACCCGGCGAAGGCGGTGATCACCGACGCGGACCACACTCCCAGCAGGAGTCCCGCCGCCGCCACGCACACCGGCACGAGGGCCTGGGTGAGGAGGGCGTCGAGGGCGAACACCCGGCCGAGCATGCTGTCCGGAGTGCGGTCCTGGAGTGCCGCGCCCCACAGGACGGCGAACACCGAGGATCCCGCTCCGGCGCAGACGCTGCACAGGGCCACCCACACGGTCGGGGCCCCCGCCCACACGGTGGCGATCTGCGGCAGCTCGCACAACAGGCCGAGCATGGCGACGGTACCGGTCCGGTGGGACCGGATGCGCGGGGCGACGAGCGTCGCCACCAGCGCGCCGCACGCCGTCGCACCGGTGACCAGGCCGAGCGCCGCCGGTCCGCGGCCGCCGATGACGAGCGGTACCACCACCGCCATCGGGGCGATGACCAGCGCGGCCTGCGCGGTGCCCTGCAACATGATGCCGAGCATCCAGCCGTGGCCGCGCACGTACGCGACGCCGTCCAACGCCTCCCGCACCAGACCCGTCTTCGCCGAGCCGTCGGCGGCCGGGCCGGGGTGCGGTTCGTCCAGGCGCACCAGCGTGGCCATGCTGAACACGAAGGTGGCGATGTTGATCAACAGCCCCGCCCCCGGTGACGCAGCGGCGGCGACCAACCCTCCGGCGACGGGTCCGACGATGCCGGTGAAGCGGCTGGTGGCCGCCCGCAGCGCCGACGCCTCACGCCGCCGGTCCCTCCCGGCGAGTTGGGCGATGAGCGCCGTGTACGCCGGACGGTGCACGCCCGCCCCGCAACCGAAGACGAGCCCGAGGAGGGCCAGGAGCTCGATCGGGGCGTCCGGGCCCGCGAGGAGCAGGGCGACGACGCCGAGGATCCGCAGCAGGTCCGCCACGCAGATCACCAGTGAACGACGCGTCCGGTCCGCGACGGCCCCACCGAGGAGGAGCGTGACGATCCCGCCGAGCGCGGTCGCGGCGAGCAGCGTGCCCAACGCGCGCGGGGCGTCGTCCCGGTGCAGCAGGTACAGGGCGACGGTGACGGTGTAGACGCCGTCGCCGACCAGGCTGACGAACTGTCCTGCCCACACTCGCCCCAGCTTGGGCACTCGCAGGACGGAGAACATCGTCACCTCCCCACGACCCGCACCGGCCGGTCGGCCAACGCGCCGGTGACCCGGCCGACCAGGGAGGCGAGGGGCCGGGTACCGGGTGGCCTCCTGCCCGGTGCGGCCGTCGGTACGGGGCCTGCCGTGTCCACGACGAGATCGGCGAGGGGTACGTGCGCCTGGCCGGCGCCCACCAGGGAGTCGAGGAGTCGGCAGCCGCCGTGGTCCAGCCACTCGTCGGTGCCGGTGTCGCCGGCTCCCCGCGCCCGGACGCGGGCGAGCAGGCAGCGCGTGGAACGCTCCCGATCGGCGGCGTGGGGGAGGACGAGTACGGTCAGGTCGGCTGCCGCGAGGGCGTCGCGCACCCGCCGGGCGTCCGCGTCCGCGTGTTGCAGGAGGAGGCCGCCGCCCGTGTCGAGGACCGCCTCGGGGTGGCGCGCCACCTCCTGCGCCAGGGCCCGCGCCTCGAACCGTGCCTCATAGCGGTGGAGCGCCGGTGCTCCCCCTTCCTCGAAGAGCCGGTCGGCCCGGGCACCGGTGTACCCGAACCGCGCGTACCTCTGCGCGCGGGCCGTGTCGAAGTGCACGACGTCACGCCCCAGGGCGCGGGCGACCGTCGCGGCCGCCGTCGTCTTCCCCGCCGCGGGGGGACCGATGAACACGATCGCCACCGTTCAGTCCCGCAGCGCTCGGTACAGGCGGGCGGCGAGGTCTGGCCGCACCTGTTCGCTGAGGGCGCCGTAGAGGAAGGCCACGGGGCTCTCCATCCTGTCGCCCACGTACCACTGGCGCAGCCGGCTCACGGCGAGTTCCCAGATGTGGATCTCACCGCGCAGCACGGCCAGCAGGTCGGCGCAGTTCACGTCGATGCCGCTGGGGATGGAGAAGAGGGCGTCTCGCAGCCCGCCCGGCCGGACCCGGAAGCTCGCGCTGTTCAGGTCGAGGGCGTGGACCTCGTCCCCGCGCGGCGTTCCGCGCAGGTGTACGGCGAACCGTGACGGGCCGACCGGCCGGCCCAGGTACGTGTGGGTGTTGACCAGGTTCCGGCCGAGAGGGGAGAGCATGAGGAGCGGGGCGAGTCCGGCGAGTTCCTCGCGGATGAGGCGCATGTCGGCCTCGTCGACGCCGCGCTCGAAGAGGGGCGGCAGGGGAGCGCTCAGGTCGACGTCGGCACGTGCCTGCCTGTCGGAGGACTCGACGGGCACCGAGGGAGCGACCGGGGTGATCCACGAGACCCGCTCCCTGTCGACCGGGACCCGGCCGTAGGCCGCCGACTCGCCGGGCAGCAGCCCGAGCACCTTCTTGTCGATCGACAGCGCGTTGGCGACCCGCTCCAGCGCCGCGAAGTCATTCCACAGGAACTCGCCGTGCTTGCGCGGGAGTTGGACGTATCCCCCACCGCTGAGCGCGAACAGGCGGACGGAGGGCAGCAGCTCCGCCGTGTCGTTCAGGAGGGCCGACAGCAGCCCCAGTCCCGTGACTTCCGGCGCGTCCGCCGCGGGGACGGGCAGCAGGTTGTCGAACGCCCCGAGTTCACCCGCCGGAGGGACCTGGGCGTTGTGCGTGGCGATGAACACCTCGGGGGTGCAGTCGGCCGGCGTCCGGGGGCTGACGGCGGTGTCGGATTGGACGAGGACGCCACCGGGCGCGCCGGCCGGCCTGACGTAGAGGCTGGTGACGCGGCTCTCCCAGACAGGGACGTCCTTGTCGCCCTGGAGGAGCAGCACTTCGGCTCCGCCGATCTTCATCGGTTCGGCGTGGCCGAGGAGGTGCACCTCACGCCCCAGTTCCCTGAGGTGGTCGACGCAGACCTGGGGCATCAGGCGGTGCATGACGACCGGGACGTCGGCGGGGAGGCGGCGCAGTGACGGCAAGTGGAAGTGGTCGAGGTGTTCGTTGGTGACGATCACGGCGTCCACCGGCGGCATCAGGTCCGTGTCGACGCGGCGAGCCGGGTGGATCTCGAAGCGGAGTGCGGGTGAATGTCCGAAGGACGTGTCGAGGACCGGGTCGACCAGGATCCGCGCCCCTGCGACCTCCACGAGCCACGACTGCTGGCCCATGAACGTGACGGCGTCCGTCATCTACTCGATCCCCTTCGCTATGGCGTCCAGCTGAAGGTCGTACACCTTGCAGCTGATGTCCGGCCGTGCCTGCTCGCCGAGCGCGTCGAAGAGCAGGGCCACCGGTGAACCGAACGTGTCGTTGGCGTACCAGGAGTGCATGGCGATCCCGACGACGTCCCAGATCTGGAGGCTGCCGCGGAGGACGCCGGCGAAGTCGGACGCGTGGACGACCATGCCGTAGGGGTACGCCTGGAGCGTCTCCGCCAGCGGCAGGTCCGCCACCGGAAGGAAGGCGCCGCGGCCGAGGTCGAACGCGAGTGACACATCCTCGCGGTGCGAGCGGAGCAGCTTGAGCACGAGGGGCCTGGTGTCCCGGTCGGGCGCGCGAGTCGCCTCGATCAGATCCTGGCCGAGCGGGGACAGCAGGATCGCACGGGCGAGATAGGTCAGCTCCTTCTCGATGTCGCGGAGGGCGTTCTCCTCGTCCTCCGCGCTCCGCGTCGGGATGATCCGGCGCAGGGGGATGACCTCGCCGGAACCGAGGAACGCGTCCCGCCGAGCCCGGAGCTCCGCGAATCGCCGCCGGTCGGTCCCCAGCCAGGTCAGCAGGCCCGTGCGGCTGATGCCCTCCGGGCCGGCCTCCAGGATGTCACCGGGCTCGGGGCCGTAGACGTCCACCCATCGTGAGAGCGCGGAGGCGTGCTCGGCCAGTTCCTTCTGCTCGGAGAACGGAAAGGGACCCATCTGCTCGTAGTCCTTGAGGAAGCCGCCACCGCAGATCAGGAAGTGGCTGCCCCGGAAGACGGACGTCTGCTCGATGGTGCCGGCGATGATGCCCTGCAGGATCTCCAACCCGGCGAACGCCGCACGCCGCCCGTGGTGCTCGGCCATGTCCGCGGACCGCAGGTTGTCCAACGACCCGAACACACCGGGCGGCGTGATCTGCGCGTTGTTGCTCACCGCGACGACCGCCGGCCGGGGTAGTGCGCCTTCCTCGACCTGTGCCACGAACTCGTCGGAGATCAGCGCGTCGATGCCGAGGTAGACGCCGCCGATCTCCGGGTCCTCGGCGTCCCGGACGTACACCTGACTCACCCGGCTCTCCCACAGGACGGTCTCCGCCCCCGGGGGGAAGAGGGTGATCAGGACCGACCCGTACCTGTGGGTCTCGCCGAAGGCGAGTCGGTGCACGGTGAATCCGAGGGCTTCCACGGCCTCGACAGCCCGATCGATCATCAAAGGACCGACGACGATCGGAACATTGCGGTCGATTTTATCGAGGGAGGGAAGGTGATAATGGTCCGAATGCTCGTGGCTGATCACGATCGCGGACGGCACCGGCATCCGGTCCAGTGCGATGTCCCGGGGCGGATAGATCTCCACGGGACTGGACGTGTATTCCTCGCCGTATCTCGAAAGCAATATGGCGTCGATCAGTACGGGAGCGCTCTGGTCGCCCACCGAAAATCCATTGTGTCCGAGGAATCCGAGCTGCATGGGTGGCCTCCTGTGTGCCTTCGGGCCCGCCGCTTTCACGGGCGCCCCGGCCGGGGGCCGTCTGGCCCCCGGCCGAAGCGTCGACGTGCCGGTCGACTAGCGGACGTAGTGGTGGTGAACCGTCCGCTGGCCGTTCGCCTGCTTCGACTTCTTGACCGGCGCGTTTTCCAGGTCGCCGACCAGCGCCTTCAGCGCGTCCATGTCGGTCTTCTGAAGCGTCTTCGTCTCGGTGCTCGCCATCTCACTCCCTCGTTTTATTCCGTGCCGACGGCGCGGAAATCCGGGTGAATATCTGGTGTTGCCCGAAGATCATCCGAGAGCTTTGAAGAGAAAGTCAAGGCTATTTTTTCGGTCTACAGGAACAGCGATCATCTGCTCGGGAGAATTTTCGGCACGGAAAATCGACCCTGCGGCACGGGTGGCACGCAGAGGGAGGGAAAGGCGGATGAGCGGGCCGCACGGCCGGAGGGGCCGCCCGAAGGATCAGGCCCGGTGGGTGCGCTCCGGCACGCGGCCGGCCCGTGACGCGGCGGGCGCGCCGAGGGACGCGGTGCTCCATCCACTGGAGCGAAGGCGCGTACGACGTCCTCGCGAACGCTGACACATGGGTGCCACCGAACCTCTCCCGGGGAAATCCGCCCCGATAGTCAAGGTATCGACGGGGTGAGTCTCCTGACTCGGGATCGATGCTCCTCCGCGCCTTCCGACCCATCGGGTCGTGGCCGTGCGGATTCGCTCCCCCTTCACAGTGGCGGGACCGTGCCGGATTCTCACCGGCTTCCTCGTTCCACCGTCGACGGTCAACCAGCAGCATCACAGCCGATCCGGCCGCCATGCCAGAGGCATATGAGGCACAACAGCGTCGATTCTCAGCCGAAACCGGCGCTCCCGCGTACGCGAACGATCCCGGCCGAGGCCGGTGCGACACCTCCGGCCAACCGGCCCCCCGGCCTCGCCGACACGCCGGCCACCGCCCCGAGGTGACGGAGGGAGCGCGACGGACACGGCCTCTGTGCGCCCGCCCCGGCACCCGTGGCCCGACACCCGCGTCCCGCGCCGTGCGCCGGGACGCGGGTGAGGCCGGGCGGAGGAGCGGCGTATCCCCTCCGCACCGCGTCCAGGCCGTGCCGTGCCGTGCCGTGCCGTGCCGCCCGATAATCCGGTGATCGCGGCCGGTCCGATGGCGGATGCTTGACGCACCCGGAGGCGGACGGACCGCTCCGGGGGGCGGGGACGCCGGCGCACGGTCGAGCGGCACAGGCGAGGAACAGAGGAAGTGGCGGACGTGGCGGAAGTGGAAACGGCAGTGTGGGAAACGGAGCTGGCCGAGTTCTCCCGTCTGGCCCGGACGTTCGGCGCGTTGCCGATGAGGCACCCGGCACGGCTCCAGGCGGAACGCCTCGCGGACTCCCTCACCCGCGAGGGGCGCCGGCTGCGCCGCCAGGAGCGGCGGGACGGGGCGAGGGAGGCGGACGCCGCACTCCTCGCACGGACCGCCACGGGTGCCACCGTCCGCCGTGAGGACGCCCCCCTGGGCACGCCGTCCGGGAGCGGGCCCGTCGGGGAACTCCGCAGGCCGCGCCGTTGCTACGTCTGCAAGGACCTCTACCAACGGGTCGACGCCTTCTACCACATGCTCTGTCCCGCCTGCGCGGCCGAGAACCTGGCCCGGCGCGCGCTGACCACGGACCTGCGCGGCCGACGCGCGCTGCTGACGGGAGGCCGGGTGAAGATCGGTTTCCAGCTGGCGTTGATGATGCTGCGCGACGGCGCGGAGCTCGTCGTCACCTCACGCTTCCCGCACGACACCGTGAGCCGGTTCCGGGCCGCGCCCGACAGCGCCACGTGGACGGACCGACTCACCGTCGTCGGCGTCGATCTGCGGGATCCCCGCCAGGTGCTCGGCCTGTGCGAGGAACTGCGGGCGGACGGCCGCCCGCTCGACATCCTCGTCAACAACGCGGCCCAGACGCTGCGCCGCCCCCCGGAGTCCTACGCCCGCCTCGCGGCAGGGGAGCGGAAGCCGCTCCCCGCCGGCCTCGGCACGCGCGTGCACCACGCGCCCGGCTTCGCCCCGATGCCGGCCCTCGCCACCGCCTGGCCCGCCGTCGAGCTGGAGGGGGCGGGCGGACCCGGCGACGTCCTGGACGCGATCGACGAGGCGGGGTTGCTGCCGGACACCGCGCCGGAGAACTCCTGGTCCGCGCGGTTGGGCGGACTGGACCCGGCGGAGGTGCTGGAGACCCAGTTGGTCAACTCCCTGGCGCCGGCGCTGCTCTGCGACAGGTTGCTGCCGCTGCTGCTGGCCTCGCCGCGACCACGCCGCTACATCGTCAACGTCACCGCCGTCGAGGGTCGTTTCGCGGTGCGCAACAAGACGGGCGGGCACCCGCACACCAACATGGCCAAGGCCGCCCTCAACATGCTGACCCGTACCAGCGCCGCCGACCTCGCCGAACGGGGCGTGCACATGTGCGCGGTGGACACCGGTTGGATAACGGACGAGAACCCGGCCCCGAAGAAGACCCGGATCGCCGCCCACGGCTTCCGCACGCCGCTCGACGTGGTCGACGGGGCGGCACGGATCTACGACCCCATCGTGCGCGGAGAGGCGGGAGCCCCGGTCTCCGGCACCTTCCTCAAGGACTACCGGGAAGCGGCGTGGTGAGGACCACCGGCACTCCCGGCGCTCCGGCGACCGTCCACCGCGCCCAACGCGTCACGCCCTGCTCCCGGTCCGACCGACCGGCAGGGATCCGCCCGGGACGCCGTCCCGGTGGTGAGTGCGTGATCGGACGCCGGCCACAATGCGGTGGTGCGGCCACCTCACCACCGCACCTCGCGCTTGAATGAACCAAATCGGTAAGGCTGTTGGAGGGCGGGGGCGCTGTGGTCGAGTCGGTGTTGTCCATCAGAGGGCTGGGGTACGAGGTCCCGGGCCGGTCCTTGTTCGATTCGCTGGACCTGGAGGTCCGGGCGGGGGAATCCGTCGCGGTGATGGGGCCGAGCGGTTCGGGCAAGTCCACGCTGCTCTCCTGTGCCCTGGGGCTGGTCCGGCCCTCCTTCGGAACGGTGGAGGTGGGCGGGGCCGACATGACGGCCCTGCGTGGTGCCGCCCTGGCCCGACACCGCGCCGAGCACATCGGCATGGTCTTTCAGTTCGGTGAACTGCTGCCGGAACTCTCCCCCGCCGACAACGTCGCCCTGGCGGCGCTGCTGGTGGGTTCCGGGCGCAAGCGCGCCTACGGGCGGGCGCGGGAGCTGTTGACGCAGCTGGGCGTACCACTGGCGGAGTCCAGCGAGGAGCTGTCCGGCGGAGAGCGGCAGCGGGCTGCCGTGGCACGTGCGGTGATCAACTCGCCGACGCTGCTCCTCGCGGACGAGCCGACGGGCGCCCTCGACGAGGCGGCCAAGGGGAGGGTCGCGGACATCCTCTTCGACATGCCGCGGCGCCGCGGCTGCGGTCTGCTCCTGGTGACCCACGATCCGGCCCTGGCCGGCCGGGCCGACCGGATCCTCAGCCTGGGCGCGGGAGTTCTCGTCCCGGTGACGGACGGGCGGGCGACACGGCGATGACACGGCACGGCTTGGTCCTCCGACTCCTGTCCGTGGGCGCGGCCGCGGGCCGTCGCTCCGAAGCGGGGCGAGTGCGGTTCGTCGCGCTCCTCGCGGCTGCTTCGATGCTGGCCCTGGCCGTGGCGTCGGTGATCGCCACGCATGCCACCTACGAGGGGCAGTCATCGCGGGGAGCCGCGCGCACACCGGTGTTCCAGGAGGACGTACCGGGCGGTGCGGCCCACGCCACGTGGAGCGTCGCCGGCGACTCGGTACCGGGCCGCGGCCCGTACCAGGTCGTCTTCCTCACGCGGTTGACAGCGAACGCTCCGCTGCCGCCCGGCGTGGCGAGCTGGCCGCGTCCCGGCGAGGCCGTGCTCTCGCCCGCGCTGCGCGACCATCCCGCGGCGCGGGATGTCACGACCCGGTACGGCCGAACGGTGGGCACGATCGCCGCCGAGGGGCTGCAGTCGCCGGACGAACTGTTCGCCTACGTCGTACCGCTCGTTCCCGCCGTGGGGAACGACGTCCGCCGGATCATCGGCTACGGACCGTCCGTGGGACCCGCGTTCCACACCGTGGGGCAACTGGACTACGCACAGCCCGAGTGGACGTTCCTGATCATGATCGGGCTGCTGCTCGTCCTGCCCGCCGCCGTGCTGCTGATGGTCGCCGCCCGGACCGGCTCGCACACCCGCGACCGGCGCACGGCGCTGCTCGAGGTCCTCGGCGCGACACCCCGCAGCCGGGCCCTGATCGTCCTGGGCGAGGCACTCCGACCCGTCACGGCCGGCACCTTGCTCGCGCTGTGCGCCGTCGCCGCCGCGTCGACCGTGGACGTGACCCTGCCCTGGACCGGACACGTCCTCGTGGCCGGCGACCTGCTCGGCTGGTGGTGGGCGTTCTTGACGGCCGTCCTCGCGGCAGGGGCGATCGTACTGGCCGTCGTGGTCCTGACGGACCGGGCCGGCCGAAGGCCCACGACCGGCAACCGGATCAGGGGTTCCCACCGCTCCCCCCGGAAATGGGCCGTGGCCTGTCCGGTCCTGCTCGTGACCGCCGTGTTCGGCCCGGACCTCTTCGCTCCGGGAACGACCGCCTACGTCATGACCAACTGGGCCGGTACCGCCGGCACCCTGGCCACCCTCCCCGCCGCCATCGCCGTCGCGACCGGTGTCCTGGGGGGCCGACTGGCGAAGCTGGGACGCCGCTACGGGCGACCGGGGCTCCTCATCGCCGGACGACGCGCCGCCACCCACCCGGGGCCCCTGGCACGTATGACCGCAGGGGTCGTCGTCGCCATCGGGCTTCTCCTGCAAGCAGTCGCCTGGCAGGGCCAACTCGGCGAGAGCGCAAGGCTCGCGCAGGCGACGGTGAACAGCATCGGCTCGTCAGCCCTGGTCGTCCGGCCTCGCGCGGCGACGCACGACCAGCTGACCACGTTCGTCGGCTCGCTCCCCGGCGACGTGGCGGTTCTCTCGCTGTCCGTCGATCCGGAAGCCGGCCGGCTGACGGTCAGGGGGCAGTGCCCCGCACTGCAGACGCTCCGGCTGAGGTGTTCACCGGAGCCCGCGGTCCTCACGGAACCTCCCGCGGACCCGCGCATGCGCGAACTGGTGAGCTGGAACGGCGAAATCCGGGACGAGGTGAGCGTCGAGCAGACCGATCCGGTCACCTCGCCCGAGGACGGGCGCGGACTCACACAAACGGTACTCGTGTCCCGCGGCTCGACGGATCTCGCCGTACCGCAACTCAAACGGGAGGCCTACCGCGTCTTCCCCATGGGGGCCGAAGTCAGCACGATCGGCGGCGAATGGCTCACCAGCAGCAGGGTGACCCAGCTGCAAGGGCACTGGATCACCCTCCTCGGCCTCGTGGGCATCGCCATGCTCGCGGCGGCCTCCGCGCTGGCAGGCCTGGCAGAGTTCCTGCGCAACGGACGCGCGCTGGCCCCCGTGGCCACACTGACGGGCAACTCGCGCGTCCACTGGTCCACGTCCGCCCTCGGCATCCTCGTGCCCTTGACGCTGTCCGGCCTCGTGGGGTCCGTCGTCGGCGCATGGCTCGCGTTCCCCAAGACCCGATCCGGTGCCTCCTACATCAGTGGCGACCTGCTCGTCGCGTGCACTGCCGCGGTCACGCTCGTCGGCCTCGCGGGCTGGGTGTGGGGGGCGTCCGTGTCCGTCCGCCAAGCCGCGGCCTGGCGCCCCCGCGGCGAGTGAGGGGAACGCGTCGTGGTGCCGGCTCGTCCTCTGAAGGGAACGCGTTGTTGTGCCGGCTCGTCCTCCACCCTCGGCCCCTCGTGCGGGTGGGGCCGACGCCGCCGGCGAACCGTCCCCGATGTCGTCCGACCGCATGACGCCTCCTCGCGGCTCGCTCCGGTCTCCTTGGACCGCACCAGCCGGGTACCCACCCGGGTGCACCGGCCCGGAACGACCTTCCCGTGTCGAGGAGGAGCCATGACCGACACGTCCACCCCGATGCCGACCCCCGTCGACATCAGCCTGACGCCCACCCCCCTGCCCGTTCTCCCCGCCGAGCGGCTCGGATGCTCCTGCATCGCCTGCTTCCAGGCCGATCAGACCTTCACCGTCCCGCCGGAACACCGCACGGGGCGGCCCCGGGACTGACCGCACGCCCCGCTGGGACCCGTGGCGCTCCCCCGGCCCGAGACAGTCGGGCCGGGGGACCATGGCGCCCCGCACCGCGGCCGGTGGGCAGGACGGACGTGGCCCGGCCCGAGCCCCGCCCCTCAGGCGCGGGGTTCGTCCGCGCCCGGTGCGCGACCCGGGGCGACGGGGCGGGGGGTCGCGCGGGTGGCGTCCGCGGCGAGCGCGGCGACCCTCTTGCGGACCAGGAACCAGCCTCCGACGAGGGCGACCCCCACGACCGGTATGAACAGCGCGGTCCGTCCGCCGACACCGCCGTCGGAGCAGACCAGGGCGAAGACGGCGAGCAGGAAGAGGAGGGTGACGACCTGGGTGTAGGGCGCGCCCGGCAGCCGGTAGGCGGGCCTGGTGACCAGCCCCTTGCGCGAACGGCGCCAGAACGCCAGGGAACAGGTCATGATCATGCCCCAGGTGGCCAGGACGCAGAACGAGGCGAAGTTGATGACGACCTCGAACGATTCCTCGGGAACGAAGAAGTTCAGGACCACACCCGTCACGCCGAAGGCGGCCGTGAGCAGGATGCCGCCGTACGGTACCCGCCCCTTGTTCAGCCGGGCGGTGAACCGGGGCGCGGATCCCGACACGGCCATCGAGCGCAGGATGCGGCCGGTGGAGTAGAGGCCCGAGTTGAGGGAGGAGAGCGCGGCCGTGAGGACGACCAGGTTCATGATCCCGGCCGCGTCGGGGACCCCGAGCTTGACGAAGACGGTGACGAAGGGGCTCTGGCCGGCCGAATAGGCGGTGTGCGGCAGGAGGAGCGCCAGCAGCACCACGGATCCCACGTAGAAGAGGGCGATGCGCCAGATGATCGAGTTCATGGCTCCGGGCACCACGGTCCGGGCGTTCTCGGTCTCACCGGCCGCGATCCCGGACAGTTCGAGGCCCGCGTACGCGAAGACGACGCCCTGCATGACGAGCATCATCGGCAGCACCCCGGCCGGGAAGACGCCCCCGTTGCCGCTGATCGTGGCGAATCCCGGGGTGTGGCCGTCGATGGGGTGCCGGGTGGCGATCAGGAAGACGGCGACGCCCATGAAGACCAGGAGGGCGGCGACCTTGACGACGGAGAACCAGAATTCCATCTCGCCGAAGTACCGCACCGAGACGAGGTTCGCCGCGAGGACCAGGCACAGGGCGATCAGCGCCAGGACCCACTGCGGCACGCTGGTGAACAGCGACCAGAAGTGGGCGTAGGTCGCGGCGGCGGTGATGTCGGCGATGCCGGTGACGGCCCAGTTCAGGAAGTACAACCAGCCGGCCGTGTAGGCGCCCTTCTCCCCCAGGAACTCGCGGGCGTAGGAGACGAAGGCCCCCGACGAGGGGCGGTGCACGACCAGTTCGCCCAGGGCCCGCACCACCAGCACGGCGAACACCCCGCACACCGCGTAGGCGATGGCCAGGGACGGGCCCGCGTCCGCGAGCCGGCCGCCGGCGCCGAGGAACAGGCCGGTGCCGATCGCGCCCCCGATCGCGATCATGCTCACGTGCCGGGGCCTCAACCGCTTGCTGTATCCCGCGTCGCCCGCGTCCTCGTGGGCCGGTCCGGGTTGATCCCGCTCGGTCACCACCGGTGCTTCGATGTCCGCCATCAGCTGCGCTGCCTTCCTCCGCCGTGCGGTGGACTCGGCGTACGTCCCGGCCCGGGGCCGTTCGGGCCGCCCGTCGGGGCCCCTCGCGCGGGGCCCTTCGGACAGCGAACGCCTCCGGGCGCGGGGCGCGCAGCACCCGATCAGAGGAGGAGGCGGAGGATTGCGTCCGGTCGGGTCGGACCCCGCCGGGGCGCGCCGGAGCGGGTGTCCAGCGGCTCGGGTCCGGCGCCGGCCTCCGTCCGGACACGACGTCCGGGGTCGCCGTCCCTGAGTGACACGGGATCGGCCCCTGCGCCCGGGCCCGAATCGACCCCACGCGCCGTACGGGTGGTCGGGGACCTGCTCTACGGAGCCGGGGACTCTTCCACGTGCTGCTCCAGCCGCTCCGTCGCCGGCCGCGGATCACGAACCAGCCCCCGTGTGGTGCGGACGATCTCGACCACCCCGGAGACGCCGACCAGAGCCGCCAGAATCCGCAAGGGCAGCCACCCTCCCTCCAACGCCCACACCCCACAGGCGACGACCATCAGCCACGAGAACGCGGTCTTCCGCACCCACAGCTCGATCCAGTCCCCCACGACACCCCTTCCACAGACCGACTCCCACCCCTGCCAGGGCGACGCAGGAACACCGTAGACGGCACCCGTCCCCCGGGGCACAGGGGCCCACGCCCCACCGCGCGTTCGCCGACGCGGAGGGCCGAGGGCCGGCTCGCCGCGCGGCGGGACGAGCGGCGAGCCCGAGGAGCGGGTTCCTCCCCGCCGCTCCTGCGATCGGATGAACGGTCGTACCGGGCCGGCTGGGGACGATGGACCGGCTTTGCGCCACCGACCCCCGAGAGGAGCAGCTCATGAGTGAGATGCCGTTCACCTATCAGACCTTCCCGGCCGACGAGGTCATCGTCATCACCGATTGGCAGTCCGCCCTCTTCCGCGGCGACGCGGACTGAGGCGCCACCACCGAGGTGCGCGGGCCGCGCCCACCCTGGTGGGCGCGGCCTCCGCGAACACGAGGAGCGCCATGAACAGGCTGCGCTATCCCCCGGCCCGCCGTACCGCCACCGCGGACCTGCTGCGCGGCCGCCGGGTGCCCGACCCGTACCGGTGGCTGGAGGACGGTGAGAGCGAGGCGTGCGCGCGGTGGCTCGCCTCCCAGGAGGAGCTCTACGCGTCCTGCTCGGCCCGCTGGCCGACGCGCCCCGTCTTCCGCGCCCTGCTGGAGGAACTGACCGCCGCCGGCTGCTCCCTGGCACCGGTCACCTCGCCCCCGGTGGAACGCGGCACGCGGCGGTTCTTCCTGAGCCGCACCGAGCACCAGGAGCTCCCCGTCCTGATGACCGCGCGGGGGGACGGTCCCGGCCGGGTGCTGGTCGATCCCCTCGCGGTCGACCCGTCCGGCGCGACCACGCTCGACTTCTGGCGGCCGTCCTGGACGGGTCGGATGCTCACCTACCAACTCTTCGCCAAGGGGAGCGAGGAGCCGCTCCTGTACGTGCTCGACGTGGACGGCGGAGTCCGGTCCGCCACCCCGCTGCGGCCCGGACGCCCCAGCCCGGTGGCGTGGCTTCCCGACGACTCCGGCTTCTACTACGTGGCCGGGGGCGCCGATGCCCCGTCCCGGACCGTACGGCTGCACCGGCCGGGTACCACCGGCCGGCGGGACGCCGTGGTCTTCGAGACCCCGCTGCGGCAACTGTCGGTGTCCACCGACCCGGGCGGGAAGTGGCTGGCCGTCAGCTGCGCGTCCGGCGCCCAGGCCGGCAACACGGTCTACCTCGCGGACCTGACCCGCGGCGCTCCGCAGGCTCCGGAACTGCGGTCGGTGTACGACGGGACCGGTGACGGGACCCAGGCCCTGGTCAGGTTCGGGCCGGGCGGCCACCTCTACGCGATCACGACCCGTGGCGCCCCGGGCGGCCGCGTGTGCGTCCTGACGCGGACGGCCGCGTCCGCCGGCGGACCCCGCACCCGGACCCGGGCCTGGAACTGGAACTGGAACTGGAGCGACCTCATCACGCTGCCGACCGGGCAGGCGCTGTCCGGCTGCGTGGCGCTCACCGACCCCCGGAACGGCGCCGTCCACTACCTGGTCACGGCGACCGAGGGCGGAAGCACCCTGCTCGACCTGTACGACGCCCGGGGCCGGCGGCTCCGCACGGTGCCCGTGCCCGGCGACGGGCCGGCCACGCTCTCCCACCTGACCGCGCCGCCCGGCGAAGCGGACCACGCGTGGTTCGTGCACACCGACTTCCTGCACGCCCCGGCCGTCCACCGCTTCTCCCTGGCCGATCGCTCCGTGAGCGGTCCGGGATCCGGCCGACGTACGACCGGTGGCGGACCGAGCGTCCGTCAGGTGACCTACCGCTCGGACGACGGGACCGAGATCCCGATGTACCTGGTCCTGCCGCCGTCCGGTCCCGGCGGCGGCCCGCGGCCCACGCTGCTGACCGCGTACGGCGGCTTCGGCCTCACGGCCGCGCCCACGTACAGCCCGACCCTGCTGGCCTGGGTCCGGGCAGGCGGGGTCTACGCCGTCGCGGGCGTGCGCGGCGGCGGGGAGAAGGGGGCCGTGTGGCACGCCGCCGGCCGGCGCCGCAACAAGCCCAACGCCTTCGCCGACTTCGCCGCCGCGGCACGGTGGCTCACCCGGCAGGGCTGGACGACCCCGCGGCAGCTCGCCGTTCGCGGCTCGTCCCACAGCGGGCTCACCGTCGCCGTGGCCATCACGCGCGATCCGGCCCTGTACGCCGCCGCCGTCTGCTCGGACGCCCTCGCCGACATGGTCCGCTACCCCCGCTTCGGCCTGGGCACCTGGTGGCTCGACGAGTTCGGCGACCCGGACGACCCGAGGGACCTCGACACCCTGCTCGGCTATTCCCCGTACCACCACGTGGAGGCGACCACCCCCTATCCGGCGGTGCTCCTGACCGGACCGCGCCGTGACCCGAGGGTCGGCGAGGCCCACCTCAGGAAGTTCACGGCCGCCCTGCAGTTCGCGACCGGCTCGACCGCGCCGGTCCTGCTGCGCACCGAGCACGACGTCGGCCACGGCGGTACCCGGGCGGCTTCCGGACTGATCGCCCTCCAGGCCGACTCACTCGCCTTCTGCGCCGCCCACACCGGTCTCGTGCCGCACGGCGAACGGGTGCCGCCGCGCTCCGCTTGACTCCGTCGGGCGGTGTCCGCTCAGGCCTCGGGTCCGGGGGCGAGGGCGATCAGGGCGCCGGCGATCCGGTCGAGACGATCGGGCGCGAGGGAGTAGAGGACGTAGTAGCCCTCGCGCCGGTGGGTGGTGAGTCCGGCCCGGGTGAGCTGGTGCAGGTGGCGGGAGGTCACCGAAGGGGACAGGCCGAGGAGGGTGGCGAGTTCCTGGGTGGTGCGGCTCTGGGCGGCGAGGTGGGTGACGATCTGCAGGCGTGGGGCGGCCGCCAGGGCCCGGAGCGCGGTCAGGGTGTCCTCCTGGCTGGTGGGGCGGGAGGTCGAGGCGGGGGCGAGCGGCAGGGCGGGGTAGGTGATCCGCAGGGGCCAGGGGTCGTCGCAGGTGACGCGGACGTGGGGCCAGACGTAGTGGCCGGCCGTGAACGTCACGGGGTGGTCGCGGGTGACGGTGATGTCGTGGTCGTGCGGGCGGTCGAGTCGCAGGGTGCGCCGCCCGGGGTCGACGCGGATCCGGGGGACGAGGGAGCGCAGCATCGGGAACAGGCCCTGGTGGGCGATCAGGGTTCCGGAGCGGGCGATCGACTCGTACAGGGAGGGCTCGATGCGCTCCCACTCGTGGGCGAAGGCGGCCTCCCAGTAGTCCTGGAGGACGCCGAGCACGTCGTCGAGTACGGGACGGGGGTCGGTGAGGACGGCCTCCAGCCGTGCCGCCCGGCCGGGGTCGCCGCGCCGGTATTCGGCGAGGACCGCGTCGCGGGCGGCGGGGTCGTCGACGAGGTCGTCCCCGGTGTGGCGGGTGGTGTCGACGAGGGTTCGGGCGAGCTCGGTGGCCAGCAGCCCGGGCGGCAGGGCCCGTACGGCCGCGAGCTGGTCCGCGAAGTCGACGTCGTGATCACCGGCGCGGACCTCGAAGAGGGCGGGGACGTAGTCGGCCACGACGAAACCGTGCTCGCGCATCCGCCGGCGCAGGGCCGGGGGCAGACCTCTGCACCGCCGGACCCAGGGGACGTGCAGGGCGTGGTGGCCGGGGTCGGTCAGGACGTGCCAGGAGTGGACGGCTTCGAGCAGGGGCGAGACGGAGAAGGCGATGTCCTCCTCGGCCGTCTCGGTGAAGCGCAGGGTGATCACGATTGCAGGATTCCACAATCAGTTGATCAGGACCCCACGCGTCGATCAGGCTCGGGGCAGACCACGCGGACCGCGCCCCGTCCGGCCGCGGGTCGACTTCCCCCCTCCCGAGCCGAAGGCCGCTTGATCTCCGTGAACACCCCCGAAGCGCCCTGGCGGGCCGTGCTGGACGCGGCCGGCTGCCCGTACACCGTCCACGCGCACACCGCCGCGCGGAGCGTGCCCGAGCGCCGGGCCCTGCCCTTCCCCTGGACGCAGGCGGTCAAGACGCTCGCCCTCACCACCCCGGACACCCCCCTGCTGCTCGTGGCGCTGCGCGCGGAGGACCGGGTGGACTTCGCCCGCCTGGCGGCTCTGCTGGGTACCGGCCGCTCCCTGCTGCGGGCGGCGGACGCCGACCTGCTCGCGGCGGAGGGGCTGGTACCCGGGGGCATCGCGCCGGTCAGCCACCGGCCCGGCGTGTGGTGCCTGATCGACACCGCGGTCGGCGTACCGGAACGGACCGTCTACTGCGGTGCCGGGGCGGCGGACCGCACCCTTCGGATCGACTCCGCCGCCCTGACCCGCCTGCCGCGCGCCCGGGTGGCCTCCTTCTCCCGGTAGCTCCCTCCGGGGCCTGCCGGACCCGCCCCTCGTCACACCTCACACCTCACACCTCGCACCACGCACCTCGCACCACGCGCGGCCCACACCGACCGCGCCGCACAGATCAGGAAGCACCGGCCCATGGTGAGTACGGAAAACCTTCTCGCGTTCGCGGCGATGTCCTTCGTCGTGATCGTGATCCCCGGACCGAGCGTCCTGTTCGTCGTCGGCCGTGCCCTCGCCGACGGCCGCCGTGCCGCGCTCGCCACCGTCCTGGGCAACCTCCTGGGCTCCTACGCCCTCGTCCTCGCCGTCTCGCTCGGTCTCGGCGCCCTGATCCAGGGTTCCGCCACCGTGTTCACCGCCGTGAAGCTGGCCGGCGCCGCCTACCTCGTCCACCTCGGTGTCCAGGCCTACCGCCACCGCGGCCGGCTGCGCGCCGTCGTGGCCCACGGGCAGGGTGAGCGGCGCGGTGATCTGCGCACCGTCCTGGACGGCCTGCTGGTGGGCGCCACCAACCCGAAAGGGCTGGTCTTCTTCGCCGCCGTCCTGCCACAGTTCGTGAACCACGACGCCGGGGGCGTCCCGCTGCAGATGATGGTCCTCGGCCTGGTCCCGGCCGGGATCGGCCTGGTCTGCGACACGCTGTGGGGACTGGGGGCCTCCGCGGCCCGGACCTGGTTCACCGGCTCCGACCGCCGGCTTTCGACGATCGGCGGCGCGGGCGGCATCGCCATGATCGGCCTCGGGCTCACCGTGGCCACCACCCGCCAGTGACTCCTGTCGGGAGAGGCGGCGGCGAAGCCGACCGGGCTCCCGCCACCGCGACCGGGCGGGACCGGGGAGGGGTCAGGGGCGTCCGTCAACCGTTCTCGGGGTGATCGGGACGACGGCCCGCCACCGTCCGTCGGCCCGCCCGGCGTCGTCCTGCCGGTACTCCGGTCGGACGACGCCCCGCCGAGGGGCCCGGGCCTTCACTGGACCCATCGGCCAGAACCCGGCCCCACCGAAGGTCCCCCACCCTGGAGGAACACACCATGCGCACGTCCCGAGCTCTCACCACCGCCGTCCTGACCGGCACCGTCGTCCTGGCCGGCGCAGCCCTCACCGCCACGGCGGCGAGCGCGGCACCGGTCACCACGTCGCCGCAGGCGTCGGGGTTCGATCTGCAGGGAGGTACGAAGCACCTGAACCTGCCGGCCGGGGAGAAGGCCATCAAGCTGCCCGCGGGCGAGAAGGCCATCAACCTGCCGGCGGCCGAGAAGGCCATCAACCTGCCCGCAGGCGAAAAGGCCATCAACCTGCCGGCGGGCGAGAAGGCCATCAACCTGCCGGCGGGCGAAAAGCGTCTGGATCTCCCGGCGAACGTCCTCAACGTTCCGAACAACGTGCTGAACCTTCCCCACACGGTGGTCCGGGCCTGAGCCCCTTCGGTCCCCGAGGGCCCGGTGCCGGACGGCACCGGGCCCTTCCGCATTTCCCGGCCCCCCGGGCAGCCCCGCGCGCTGCCGCGCCCCCGGACCCCGGACGGCACGGCGCTCGACGAGTCGTCCTCGCCGGTCACGTCCGCTCTACGGGAGAACGACGCGTCGAGAGGGCACGTACCGCACCCACACGTACGACGAACCCCGCGCGCCGGCCGTTCGACACCGTCGTCGGGACCCGGCCGCCGCGTGGACGACGTTCGTCACCGGGCCCGTGGCCGCCTCGACCTCACGACCTCACGCTCGTCCCGTCCGCCCTACGAACGGAGGACGCGGTCGGCCGCCGCGCGTCCCTAGCGTGGTCGCGAGCACCGAGCACCGAGCACCGAGCACCGAGCACAGCGCCCGCGAACCGGCGGGCCGAGAGGAGTTCCGATGAACGCACACGACCTCGCCGACGCCTTCCGCCTCGACCCGCGCGTCGACGCCGTGGACGGCCGCACGGCCGATTCCGCGGACCTCGCCGGCCGCGACCTGTCCGTTCCCGACTGGATGACGACCGGCTGCGCCGACCCGGGCCCCGCCCGGCGGCAACCGGACCGCCGGTAGGACCGGGCCCGGGAAGGGCCGGCGGGCGGTCTCGGCCGAAACCCCCGCGCGCGCGGCCGCCGCGATCCGGCCCCTTCCGTAGGAAGCAGGACCACCAGATGCGACGACGAGTCTTCGAAGCGGGCCCCGGAGCGCTGGCCCGCATTCCCCTGCGGCCCTTCGCGGCACGCCCCGAGCACGGACAGCGGGTGCTGGAGGAGGCCCTGCTGCTCGCCGCCCCGGACCTGTGCGGGCGGGCCGGCCCGGCCGCGGGCGGGGACGCGGGGCGCGCACGGTCCCTGCGTTCCTACGAGATCCGCTCGCGCACCCGCCCGACCCCCAGCGGCGTCTTCAGCGGCATCGCCCCGGTCCGGTTCGCCCCGCGGGAGTCCGCGGCCGGGGACGCCGGCGCCGAGCGGCTGCTCCTGCGCTCGGCCCACCGGGCCGTCACCGCGCCGAGCGGGCCGTGGCTCGCCGAGATCGCGGACCGGATGCTCGACGACCCCGCCGTCCTCGACCGCATCGCCCTCACCACCGACAACACCCTCCGCGCCGTCGACGGCAGGTTCGAGGTCGAGTCCGCGCCCGCGGGCGGCGCACGCGGCGTGCACAGCGTCCGTGACACCCCCGTGTCGAGAAGGGTGCTCGGCGCATGCGCCGACGGCCTGCCGGCGGTCGCCGTCCTCGCCCTCCTGCGTGGGCTCCTCGACGACGCCCCGGAGCCGGGCGGCGAGCCGGCTCCGGGTGCGGCCACGGCCGGGCGCAGGGCCGCCGTCGAGGCGACGGCCCGTCGGTCGCTGCTCCAGCTGGTCCGGTCCGGACTCCTCCTGACCGACCTGACCCCCGACGGCCCGCCCCACCTCACACTCGCCCGCCTCGCCTCCCTCACCCGTCCCGGCGACTCCTGGTCCGTCCTGCCGCGGCTGCGGGACCTGCTCGCCCGTGCCGACGTCCACCCGCCCGGCCATCCCCGACGCGGGGAACTGCTGCGGCGGGCGGTCGCGTTGATGCGGGATCCGAGGCCGTCCGGCAGGCCCCTGGTGGCCGACACCCGGGCCGACGCCGTGCTCGTACTGCCGGGACGGCTGGCCGAGCAGGCCGCCGAGGCCGCCTCCGTGCTGTGGCGCACCGCGCACACGAGACCCCCGCTGACCGACTACCACCGACGGTTCGTCGGGACGTACGGCGTCCACCGCATGGTCCCCCTGACCGAGGTCCTGGACCCGGCCCGCGGCCTGGGTCCCCCGGAACCGGGCGACGGGTTGGGCGCCGTCGACGAGCTCGGGCCCGACCGCCTGGCGCTGCTCGCCCGACTCGCCGTGGGAGGGGGCGCGGACAACGAGGTCGTGCTCACCGAGGATCTGGTGGACCGGCTCGCCTCGCCGCGCACCGAACCCCCGCCGCGTTCGGCGGAGATCCACGTCCGGGTGGTGCGCGAGGCCGCGGGGCCGCTGCGGCCGGCCGTCTGCCCGGCCACCGGTGCCCAGCAGGCGGGTTCGGCCGCCGCCCGGTTCGCCGCGCTCGGTCTCGCGGACGAGGTGCCCCGCCCCGCGGACGGACTCGTCGCGCACGTGGCGTGCCGGCCGCTCTCCCCCGCGGCGGTCGCGCTCGCGCCCGCCTCCGACGGCCCCGGGCCGCGCATCGCGGTCGGTGTGCCGCCGCGGCCGGGTGACCTCGTCCCCGCCGACCTGTACGTCGCCTCCGACGGGCGCGGGCTCGTCCTGTGGTCGGCGCGGCTCGGCCGGCGGGTCGTCCCCGTCGTCCCGCACCGCCTGACCCCCGAACTGCTGCCCGAAGCGGCCCGGTTGCTGCGGTTGCTCGGGCACGCGGGCACCCGCCCCTGGCACACCTGGTCGTGGGGGCCGTACGACGAGCTGCCCGCCACCCCGCGCGTCCGCCACCGGGACGTGGTCCTCGCCCCGGCCCGCTGGACCCTGCCCGCCACGCTCGTCGAAGCGGCGGACCGGGCAGCGGTGTTCGCGGCCCGGCTCGACGACTGGCGCGCGCGGACCAGCCCGTCCCCGCCCCGGCACGTGACGGTGGAGGAGGCCGACCGGTTTCTGCCGCTGGACCTCGACGACCCCCGCGACCGGGAGATCCTGCGCACCCGCGCACGGCACGGGGTGCGGGCCCTGCTGGAGCCGCTCGGCGCCGGCGCCGATCCGGCGGTGGTGCAGGGCCCCGACGGCGCCCACCTCCTCGAAGTCGTGGTCCCGCTCCACCGGGCCCCGGAGGCCGGGGACGACTCCGTACGCCTCGACCCGCGCTGCGCGCCCCGGCCCCGGCGGCGGCCCGGGGACGAGCCCCCGTCCGCGCACGCGCAGTGGCTGTCGCTGGCGGTTCGGGTACCCGCCGCGCGGCAGGACTCCGCGCTCCGCCGCCTCTCGGAGACCGTGGCCGGGCTCTCGGCGCGGGAACCGACCCCGTTCTTCTTCCTCCGCTACGCGACGCCCGACTTCGGTCCGCACCTGCGGGTCCGCTTCGCGGCCTGCCCGGGGGTGCGGGAGTCGGTGCTGCGGCAGGCCGCCGAGCGCTGGGCCGCAGAGCTGCGATCCCTCGGGCTGGCGGGTACGGCCCGCTGGGAGACGTACGTACCGGAGGTCGAGCGGTACGGCGGGCCCGACTGCGTGCCGGCCGCCGAAGCCGTGTTCGCGGCCGACAGCGCCCTGGTCCTGGCAACGCTCGACGCGCACCCCTCGCCCACGCACGACCGGCTGGTCCTGCTCGCGGCGGCCGGGGCGGTGGCCGTGGCGCGCCTGCTGGCGGAGGGTTCACCGCGAGCGGTGGCCGCCACCGCGCTGGGCCCGGAGGTACGCCGCCGGCGCGAGGCGCTCCGGGGCCCCTTCCGGGACTTCCTGTCCGGGGCGACGGCCGGCGGTACGGGCCCGCGGGCGGCCTGGCAGGCCCGCGAGAGCGCGCTGGCCGCGTACCGTTCGGCGCTCACGGCGGACCGGGAGACGTGCCCGGTCCGCCCGGTCCGGCCCGCCCCCACGGCCACCGACATCGCGGAGCTGTGTGCCTCCGACGTCATCCACCTGCACGTGAACCGGCTGCTGGGCCCGGATCCCGCGACGGAGCGCCTCGTACGCTCCCTCGCCTCGGACGCCCTGCACCGGAGGTGATCACGTGCCCCTCACGCGCGAGGCCGCCGCGACGATCGCCCTGGACGTCGCGGCCGCTCTCGCCGACCCGTGCGAGGTCGCGCGGCGGCTGCCCGCCGAACGGGCCCACACCCTGGGCGGCGGGCTCGCGGGCACCGCCCTGCTGCACGCCCGGCTGAGCACGGTCGAACCGGCCTGCGTACGACGCGCCACCGCGCATTGGGAGTCGGCCGCCGAGGCGCTGCACCGGTACGGGCCGGGCGGCCCGGACGGAGTGTTCCATGGGCGCGGCGGACTCGCCGCCTCCCTGATCGTCGGAGCCGGGCTCCTTCCGCGCGGCACCGTTCCCGAGGACGCGGTCCGCGCGGCGACCCGCTGGCTCTCCGACCGGGCCGAGGCGATCGCGGCCCGGACACCACCGCCGGGCCGGGCGCCGGTGCACGACGTCATCAGCGGGCTCAGCGGCATCGGGCGGCTGCTGCTCGCCGCGTCGCGGGGCGGCCGGCCCGCGGAAGCGGCTCCCGGGCTGACGGCGGCCCTGACCCGGCTGACCCGCACGCTCCTGGAGGCGACACCGCACCGGCCGGCCCGTGCTCCGGGCACGCGTGTGGACACCGGCATGGCCCACGGCGTCGCCGGGCCGCTGGCGCTGCTCTCCCTGGCCGAGTCCGGGGGCGTGACCGGACCCGGACGGCTCGCCGCCGTCGAAGCCGCCGCCGACTGGCTGCTGGAGCGGCGCGACGGCGACTCCTGGCCCCCCTGGACCCCGAACGCGCCGGCGAACGGCCGCCGCGACGCCTGGTGTTACGGGACGCCGGGCATCGCCCGCGCGCTGGACCTCGCCTCGTCCGCCACCGGACGGGACCGGTACGCGGAAGCGGGCCGCGCCGCCCTGCGCTCCCTCGCGGACCGGCCCCCCGACGCCTGGGACACCCGCGGAGCGGGCCTGTGCCACGGCACGGCCGGCGTGCTCCAGGCAGCCCTGCGCGTCGACTGCGCGGAGCCCGCCGAGGCGGCGGCCGGGGCGACCGAGCGGCTCCTCGCCGAGGGCGCGGGAGGGGACCCGGGTCTCCTCAGCGGTGCTTGCGGCGCGGCCCTGGCCCTGGCCCAGTACGCCCGCCTCCCGGTCCGGGCCCGCGGAGCGGCGCCCTGGGACTGCCTGCTGCTGACGGCCTGACGCCGGGCGGTCGCCGATGCCCCGGCGGGCGCGGCTTCGTGCGGCAGCCACCCGTTCGGCCTACCGCGTCCCGGGCGTCGACGAGCGCAGGTCACCCGTTCGGGGCAAGCTTGAGGCAGGTGGCCTCCGCCGTCGCGATCCCGTGAATGCCGCACCGTCGGGAGTCTTCATGGCCGTGATCGTTCTGCTGCTCCTGGCGGCGTTGCCGCTCATCCCCTTCGGGCTGGACTGGTGGGAGGACTTCCTGTTCCCTCCGAACGACGACCCCAACCCCTCGACGGAAGCCTCGGCGGGGTTCCCCGAACGGTGACACGACGATCCACCGTTCAGCTGCTCTACCGTTCGGCTGCTCTACCGTTGGGCTGCTCGGGCGATGGGCGAACGAGCCTCAGGAAGACATCGCCGCGCGCTCGGCCGAGCTGCGCAGAACGCAGAACTCATTGCCTTCGGGGTCGGCGAGGACGGCCCAGCCGCCACCATCGGGTTCCCGGCGATCGGCGACGAGGGTGGCACCGAGGCCCAGCAGTCGCTCGACCTCCTCTTCGCGGGAGGTCTCGGGGCGCAGGCACAGGTGGATCCGGTTCTTGATCGTCTTCGGCTCCGGCACCTGGTTGAAGTACAGCTGCGGGCCCTCCGGCAGGGTCACCGCGGTCTCCACGTCACCCGGCTCGCTCCCCGGATGCAGCGGACTACCGAGCGCCTCGCTCCAGAACCGAGCCAGCTCATAGGCATCCACACAGTCGACCGCCACGTTCTGCACCACCGAAACCATGTACGAGATCCTGCCCGGAGCTCCGTTCGGTCGGCAACCCACCACGTTCCGGTTTCATGATCGGAATGTGGTCCGTAGCATGGACCGGCACCGGACGTGGTGCGAACGACGAGGGGGACCGGATGGGACGCTTGGGCGACCAGCAGGCGACGGAGTACTACAACCTGGCGTACAGGCAACGCAAGAGCGCCGACGAGGCGTTCCAGGCCTGGGCACTCCACAAGGAGCAGGAGCATCACGCCGCGGCGATGCTCCACGCCCAAATGGCCACCATGTACACGGGCATGGCCCTCGCGGCCAAGGCCGTCCACACCTCCTGAGGCCGCCGGCTCTGACGCCGCTCGTCAGCGGCGGTGGAGCCGGCCGGCCACGGCGTGGCCGATGAAGAGGTAGGCCACGGCGGCGAGGCCGTAGCCGACGACCACCTGCACCCATTCACGGCTGAAGGTGAACAGGTCGTAGGACCAGCCCGCGAGCCAGGTCGCGGCGTCATGGATCGCGTCGACCAGGCCGTTGGCCTGGTTCGCCTCCAGCAGGTAGAGCAGGATCCAGAGTCCGATCACGAAGGCGAGCAGGTCCGCCACCAGTGCGACGGCTCGGCCCCCCTGACTCCTTCTTCGACCGCGTGCTCGTGTGTGAGTGCTCATGCAGCGCGTGTTGCCGCGCGCGGAGGGCGTAAACCCCCTTTCCCGCGAACGCTGTTGGAGCGCCGGGCCGGGCGGGACGGCGCGGAGTCACCAGTCGATGCCGGCCATCACGGGGAGGTGGTCGCTGGTGGTGGCGGGCAGGACGCGGGCGCTGCGCGGCTCCACGCCCCTGACCAGGATCTGGTCGATCCCCGCCACCGGGAACGTGGCCGGCCAGGTGAAGCCGAAGCCGGCCCCGGCCACCGTCTGGGCCGAACGCAGCCGCGAGGTGATGCCGGTGAGGGCCCGGTCGTCCACCGTGCCGTTCAGGTCGCCGAGGAGCACCACCCGCTCGCTCCGTTCGGCGGCGAGGGCTTCGCCGAGCGCCCGCGCGTTGCGGTCCCGGCTCTCCGTCCAGAAGCCGCCCCTGGGCATCAGGCGTACGGATCCCAGGTGGGCCGCGTACACCACCAACAGCCCCCGGTCGGTGACCACGGTGGTGCGCAGCGCCCGGTTCGAGGCCAGCCGGTCGGCGGCGGGCTTGGCCGCGCCGAGCGGCCCGACGTCGATCTCCGTGTCGACCGGCCGGCTGTCCGACAGCGGCAGCCTGCTCCACACCCCCACCGTGCCCTGCACCGTGTGGTGCGGGTACGCCTCCGCCAGGCCCTTCTCGTACGCGCCCAGGGCCTGCGGGGTCAGCTCCACGAGGGCCAGTACGTCCGCGCCGGAGGCCGCCAGGCGGCGGGCGGTGCCGGCCGGGTCGGGATTGTCGGCGTCGACGTTGTGCTCGGCCACGGTGAGGTCGGCGGCGCCGGGGTGGGAGCGGTCGCCGAGCAGGCCGCCGAAGAGGTGCAGCCAGACCGTGGCGGGCAGCAGCACCGCCGCCACGGCGGAGGCGGAGCGGCGCCATGACGCCCCGGCCAGCAGGAGGGGGACGCACAGGCCGCACCACGGCAGGAAGGTCTCGAAGAGGCTGCCGAGGCTCCACCGGTCCGTGATCCACGGGTGCAGCAGCAGGGCCAGGCCGAGCAGCAGCGCCGTCGCCGCGAGCAGCGGGCCGCGCTTCCAGGGTCCGGGCCGGCCGAGGGCGCGGAGCCGTCGCCTCCCCCGGGCGACGATCGGTGCCGGTGGGGGAGGTGGGGGAGGTGGTGTCGGCGGTTCCGGCTGGGCCGCGTGAACGGTGGGGAGCATGGCGCCCAGTCCACACGAGCCGATGTTGCCGGAGCGTATGCGTTTCCCGATACGCCGGCGATACGCGCCGCCTCGTAGCATCGCCCCATGCGCGTGCTGATCGTCGAGGACGAGCCCTACCTGGCCGAAGCCATCCGCGACGGCCTGCGCCTGGAGGCGATCGCGGCCGACATCGCGGGCGACGGCGACACCGCTCTGGAGCTGCTGGACGTCAACGCCTACGCCATCGCCGTCCTCGACCGCGACATCCCCGGGCCCTCCGGGGACGAGGTCGCCCGGCGCATCGTCGCCTCGGGCAGCGGCATGCCCATCCTCATGCTCACCGCGGCCGACCGGCTCGACGACAAGGCGTCCGGCTTCGGTCTCGGTGCCGACGACTACCTCACGAAGCCCTTCGAGATGCGGGAGCTCGTCCTCAGGCTCCGGGCGCTCGACCGCAGGCGTGCCCACGCCAGGCCACCCGTGCGGGAGATCGCGGGCCTGCGGCTGGACCCGTTCCGCAGGGAGGTCCACCGGGACGGCCGCCACGTGGCGCTCACCCGCAAGCAGTTCGCGGTACTGGAGGTCCTCGTGACCGCGGAAGGCGGCGTCGTCAGTGCCGGGGAGCTCCTGGAGCGCGCCTGGGACGAGAACGCGGACCCCTTCACCAACGCCGTGCGCATCACCGTCTCGGCACTGCGCAAACGGCTCGGCGAACCCTGGCTCATCGCGACCGTGCCCGGCGTCGGCTACCGCATCGACACGGAGCACGGCCTCGGCTGCGGAGCCGGAGCCGAGGAGGCCGAAGGGCATGGAGGGCCGGAAGGGCCTGGAGGGGCGGAAGATCCTGGAGGGCCTGGAGGGGCGGAAGGGGCCGGCCGTGGATAGGGCACCCGGACCGAGCGTCCGCCTCAAGTTGACCCTCAGCTACGCCGGATTCCTCATGATCGCGGGCGTCCTGCTGCTCGCCACCGTGTGGCGGTTCATCCTGCGCGACGTACGGGTCGTATCGAGCAGGCCCGGCGAGTTCGTACCCATCCGGACCGTCATCCTGCGGGACTACGCTCCCGCGACGGCCGGAGTGCTGGCGTTCCTGCTGGTCTTCGGTCTCCTGGGGGGATGGGCCCTCGCCGGCCGCATGCTCGCCCCGCTGAACCGGATCGCGGACGCCGCGCGCACGGCGGCCGCCGGTTCGCTCTCCCACCGCGTCCGGCTGCCGGGTCGCCAGGACGAGCTGCGCGAACTCGCCGACGCCTTCGACACCATGCTCGCCCGGCTCGAAGCGCACGTCGCCGAACAGCAGAGGTTCGCGGCGAACGCCTCCCACGAACTCCGCACCCCCCTGGCGGTCTCGAAGTCCCTGCTGGACGTCGCCCGCGCCGACCCCGGCCGCCCCGCCGACCCCCTCCTCGACCGCCTCCACACGGTGAACGCCCGGGCCATCGACCTCACCGAGGCCCTGCTCCTGCTCAGCCGCGCCGACCGCCGGTCCTTCGAGCGGGAACCCGTCGACCTCTCCCTCATGGCCGAGGAGGCCGCCGAGACGCTCCTCCCCCTCGCGGAACGGCACGGGGTCACCCTGGAGACCGCCGGTGACATCGCCCCGGCACTCGGCTCGCCGGCGCTCCTGCTCCAGCTGACCACCAACCTCGTGCACAACGCGATCGTCCACAACCTGCCCGACCGCGGCAGCGTGCGGGTCACCGCCCGCAACGCCGCCGGGACGGTACGACTCACCGTCGAGAACACCGGTGAGCGCATCGCCCCGGAGCTGGTCCCGACCCTCACCGAACCGTTCCGCCGCGGCACCGGGCGCGTACGCTCCGACCACGCCGGCACCGGCCTCGGCCTGGCGATCGCCCACAGCATCACCCGCGCCCACGACGGCAACCTCACCCTCACCCCACGGCCCGAGGGCGGGCTGCGCGTCACGGTGGAACTGCCCGCCGCGCCCCCGACGCCCGCGCCCCGCTGACCGCTGACCGCTGAGGTCGTCCCGGCGGCGCGTGCGAGGATGACCGGGAGTTCCGCCCTGTCCGACCTCGCGGAGGCCGCACGTGAACAGCAAGTTCCTCCCCTTCCGGCGCAAACGCGGGACCAGGGTCACCTACGAGGTGACCGGCACCGGTTCCTTCGAGGTGACGTACGCCGTGGGCGACCCCCTCAAAGGCGAGGAGAAGCGGGTCGAGGCCGTCGTCGCGCCGTGGAGGCAGGACGTCGTCATGTCGGGGATCGCCGCGATGCCCATGCTCACCATCGTCACGTCCAACCCCGCGCATCCTGACGGATGGCTCCAGTGCACGATCTCCGTCGACGGAGAACTCGCGGTGGAGGGAGCGGTGTCCTCGCGCTCGGCGAGCGCGACCTTCACGGCCTTGCCCGGGGCCACCGGCTGACGCCGGTGGACGGCGATCCGGGGCACGGGCGGACGGGGCTCACGCCGTGACGGGAACGCGCCTGCCCGTGGCGGCCGCGCGCGCGATGTCGTCGAGCAGGCGTTGACGCCGGGCGGCGTGTGCGAAGTCCGCTACGCGTGCGGCGCCTTCGGTCGTCAGGTCGGCGTGGATCGCGGCGTACTGGGACCCGACGTTGTAGGGCGGCCGGTCGCGCAGGTCGGCGAGGGACGGAACCCCGTGGTAGCGGGCCGGTACGGGCAGGGGTGCGAGCGCGGTGCCGGCGCCGCGTGCGCCGCGCAGGGTGAGGACGGCCTGTTGCAGGTGGCCCGAGTCACCGGTGACGACGATGTCGCCGTCGGTGCCGTTGATCTCCCAGTGGAAGTCGGTGCCCCGTGACGAGCCGCCGCGGAAGTGCGCCGAGACGACCGCGCCCGAGTCGAGCAGGCCGCTCACCGCGATCTGGTCCTCGACCGTCATGACCGCCGGGCGCCCCGTGCCGATCTCGTGCACCAGCGGCCGTCTGGTCGCCGTGGTCGCGGAGACCTCGGTGAACTCGCCCAGCACCATGCAGAGGGCGTCGACGGTGTGTCCGAACGGGATCGTCAGCATGGTGCCGCCGTTGGCGCGGTCCAGCAGGTACGCGCCGCGCGGCTCGAACGTGGGGCCCCAGCGCCGTCCGGAGGCCACCAGGCTCGTCGAGAGAACCTCACCCACGTAGCCGTCGGCGATCAGGTCGCGCAGGTAGCGGACCGCCGGGGCGTTGCGCGCCTGAAGACCCGCGAAGGTCCGCACCCCGGCCGTCGCCGCCGCGCGGGCCAGCTCGTCGGCTTCCGCCGCCCCGTTGCCCAGCGGCCACTCCGACACGACCGCCTTGCCCGCCTCCAGGGCGGCCCGTATCACCTCGCGGTGCAGCGGCACCCGGACGCTGACGACGACGAGGTCCACCTCGTCGCTGCGAACGAGCTGTTCGGTGCTGTCGAAGGCCCGAGGGATGCCGTACGCGGTGCCCGCTTCCCGGGCGGACGCGGCGCTGCCGGCCGACAGGGCCCGGACCTCGAAGCCGTCGAGCCGGGTCAGGGCGGGCAGGTGGGCCCGGGCGGCCCAACCGCCGCGCGCGGACAGGCCGACGATGCCGACCCGGATCGGTGCCCGCGTGATCCGGTGGTGCTGCTCGGTGGTGTCGTGGAAGGTCATGGGCGTGACCGTAGGAGCACCGGGGTGATTACCCGCAAGGGACATTGATATCTTCTGGAAACCATGACCCCACAAAGATCATCGCGCCCCCGTGCGGAGGGCGAGCGGCAGCACGACATCTACGCGCTGCTGTGCCCCGGTCGGGCCGTCTTCGAGCTCCTGGCCAACAAGTGGACGGGGCTCGCCATCACCGCCCTCCAGGACGGGCCGCGCCGCTTCGGAGACCTGCGCCGCAAACTGGACGGCATCAGCCCCAAGGTCCTGACCGCGACGCTGCGCCGACTGGAGGACAACGGGCTGCTCCACCGGACGGTGTACGCCGAGGTCCCACCGCGCGTCGAATACGAACTCACCCCACTGGGCCGCAGCGCCCTGGAGCCACTGGCCCACCTGCGGACCTGGGTCCGCGCCAACGTCGACAACTTCACGGTGGACGCCCCGCCCGCAAGCCGGCCGGGAGGCTGACCGGCTGCCGGCTGCCCGGCTGCCCGGCTGCCGGTGAGACGCTTCCTCGCGTTCGTCAGCCGCCCGCGGGCGGTGGCGTACCGAGGTTCAGGGACGGTGCGGGGACGATCTTGAACGACAGGATGGGAGCGTTGATGATGACCTTCCCGGGTTCCATCGGGGTCTGGTCACGCGGGGCTCCGGCGCACGCGTCGGCCTCGTAGACGAACACCGACGTGTTGGTCTGGTTGGCAACCGAACGGAAGTAGCTGCCTTCCGAGGCCTCGGGGAAGACCTCCTTGACGGTGTAGCAGTGTCCGTCGACGGGACTCTTCACGAGCGTGCGCGGGGCCCCGATGATCGGGCCCTCCTTGCCCGGCTCACCCAGCACGACCTGGACGTCGCCGACGGCCGCCGAAGCCGGGCTCGGGAGGCCCGTCGCGAGCAGCAGAGCGGTTCCGGCCGCGACGAGGAGTCCGCGCCGGCGCGGGAACGATTGACGGGGCATGGAAACCTCCGGGGCGCCACGTCGTCCGAAGTGCGTTCAGGGGGGCGCCCGACTCGATCCAGTATCACCCCGGAGCATCGGCGGCGCAGCGGACCGGCCCCGCACGGCCCCGGACCTGCGGCGTCGCGGGTCCGCGGGGTGCTCACGGCCCGAGGCGCAGGCGCTCCGTGACGAGGGCGCGGCTCCGGCCCGGGACACGGCTCGGCTCGGCTCGTCCCACCGGCCGGCCCGCTCGGCGCGATGCGGCGTCCGCGCCGCTCCGGCGAGGGGCACCCGACGAGGATGGTCTCGGCGGTTGCTCGGACCGAACTCGTCGCCCACGCCCTCAGCACAAGGCTCCGCAAGGCACTCGGCTGGAAGACACCGGCCGAGGCCTTCAACGAGCCTTGCGGAGGGAATGCTCGTGCGCTCCGAACGGGTATCGTCCGCAGGGATCCGGATCAGGAGAGGCAACGAGCTTCTTCGCCCGGCCACCCGAGTTCGATTCCGGCCCGCGCGCAGATCCGTGTCCACGCGTCCGCGTAGCTCCGTGGCGAGCGTGCTGATCTGGTCGGGTCCCTTGTCCTGGTACGTCTCGGTGAGGATGTCCACGACCTCGGAGCGCGGCGTGTCGGCGGCGATCGGCCCCGCTTCCTTGTAGCTGGTGGCGGCGTACCCGCCCGCGATCCACAGCGGCGCCTGGTCGCCCGCCCTGCCGGTCGTCAGGGTCCATATCGCGCCGATGGTGTCCAACTGTGCTTCCCCTGACTGGTGGTGCCGCGCCACCCCGAGCTTCACAGGTGCGGCGCGGCCACCCTCCACCGGCCCCGGTCAGGTCCTCAGGACAGGAACTTCTCGATGCCTCCGACGCGGGCGGCAGTGGTGTCGATCGCTTCGACGATGCCCTCGGTGTCGGAACACGCGGCCACCGCACCCGCACCACGTCGGACCCGGCTGCGCCCTCGCCCTGCTGAGGGCGGGAGAAGCGCCTCAGGGATTGGGGAGCGTTCGGTAGGCGGCCGCCATGGGAGAGGAACCGGTGGTGACGTAGTCGTGGATGGCGGCGAGGTAGTCGTCGCGGTCGACGAGGCCGTCGCCGTCGGTGTCGAGGTCGTCGAAGGCCTGGCCGGCGTCGGCCTCGGCATTGCGGGACGCCATGCGCAGCCGCGTGAACTGCTCGCGGGTGAGCCGGCCGTCAAGGTCGTGGTCGGCGACGTCGAAGAGCGAGCCGAGGGCCGGCCGGCAGGACCGCTCGAACGCGTCGTGTCCAGCCCAGGTGCGGTATTCCTCGAAGGTGACCCGGCCGTCGTGGTCGGCGTCCATGTCCGCGAAAACCTCCTCGTGCGCGGCGCGTGCCGTGTGCACCACGGGCTCGTCGGCGCCTCGGCCCATGGCCGCCGCCGCCCGGTCGACCCGCGCGAGGTACTCCGTGTGGGTGATGACGCCGTCGCCGTCCCTGTCGAGCATGGCGAAGATGCGCCGCTTGGCCGTATCGGTCATGGTGGCGGTGGCTCGCTGGGGCACTGTTCTGTTCCTGTCTGCCGTCTACGGGACCGCTCCGGCGTACGCGTCCGGCGTGGGGCTCCGTGCGTGCGCGGGCGTCTGCGGGATGACACCGCCGAGATCATCATGTTCGCCGGCCGGCGGCCCCCCGGCCCGCCCGCCGTTCACCCGAAATGCTTGCGCGGCCGCCGAGCGCGCGCCGGTCACCCGTACGTGTCCCTCGGGCCCGGGCGCGGCGGCACCGCGGGGACGGCCGCCGGCCGGCGTGCGGGACCATCCGGGGAGCTCATCGACATGGCCGCCGGCGCCGGCTGCCGGCCCCTTGCAGGGGTCCTGTGGGGCCTGCGCTCTCATGACGACCGCCTCGTCGAGCGGCTCGCCTCCCGCGCCCTCACCAGCGGCAAGGGCCGGCCGCGCATCCGGCGCGACGAGGACGGGCGGATCGTCGGGGGCCGGCGGCGAAAATGACGGTGGCGGCGAGGACCAAGACGAGGGCGCCGACGCGACGGCCGAATCGGCGCCGCCGCACTCCTCCAGCCCTCGGGACGCCGCCACCATCGCCGCGCTCCTGCGCACCCGCGCCTACCGACCCGAAAGCCTGGTGTGGCTGGACGAAGAGGCGTGGGGGCCCAACCCGTCGCACTCCGGACCTACCGGAAGGCCACCGGCTGTAAGGCGGCACCTGCGGCTGCGGTCACCCCTCAGCCGCAGGTGCGGTCCTTCGCGGGGAGCCGACCGGTCGTCAGGTAACGGGTCACGTCGGCGTCGGCGCAGGACGGCCGGCCGCTCACCAGCACTCCGTGGCCCTCACCGCCCTTGACCGTCACCATGCGGGAGCCGTGCAAGGCACGCCGCAGGCCCTGGGCCATCGCCAACGGCGTCTGCGGGTCCCACTCGTTCTGCACGATCAGCGCGTCGACGTCGTTGTCCACCACCGTGGCCGCCTCACGCGGAGCGGACTTCCAGAAGGCACAGGGCTGAATATTGGCACCGAAGTCGCCGGCCAGGGGGCGGGCGGCGCGGTCCCGAATCGCGTCGCGGCGGTACTGCTCCGGATCGCGCGGCCAGCTTCGGCCTTCGCCGCACAGAACGGACCAGGCGACCGAGACCGTGTTGTCCACGTCCGGCGCGGTGGGTGCGGCGGTGCGCGTTCCCGCCGGGCTCTCGATGCCCGCCGCCGCTGCCTTGAGCGCGACGATGAACGGCGTCACCGCCTCCAGCTGGACGAACGCACGATACTGCGCCCGGATCGCGTCCCCGTCGAACGGTTGGCCCTCCAGCACGATCGGCTTGCGGTCGGCGCTCGCGACCAGTTCCCAGAAGGCCGCGCGCACCGTCTGTGGAGTCGCCCCCAGCCCGTACGCCTCATCGCGGGCCGCGGCCCAGTGCGTCCAGCGGGTGAAGGCGAGTTCGGCCGCCTCGGTCGCTCCGCGCAGCATGCCCCGCCACAGCAGCGACGGGTCGAGCGCGCTGTCGAGGACGAAACGGTCGGACCGGCGGGGGAACATCTGGGTGTAGACCGCGCCGAGGTACGTGCCGTACGAGTGCCCCAGATAGGAGATCTTGCGCTCACCCAACGCGGCGCGGATGACGTCCATGTCCCGCGCCGTGTTGCGGGTGGTGATGTGTGGCAGCAGGTCCCCCGCCTTGGTCCAGCACTTGTCCGCGATGCTCCGGGCCCGGGCCACGTCCTGCCCGAACGTCCGAGCGTCGTAAGGGTGGTTGAGTACCTGCTCGTCCGGCGCCAGAGCGCAGTTGACCGGTGCGCTGCGTCCCACGCCTCGCGGATCGAAACCGATGAGGTCGAAGCGCTCGCGCACCTCCGGCGCCAGCAGCGGCGCCATCCCGGCCGGCATGGTCAGCCCCGAGCCACCGGGTCCGCCGGGATTCATCAGCAGTACGCCGCGCCGCTTCGCCGCATCGTCCGCCTTGACCCGGGACACCGCTATCGGGATGCTCCGCCCCTGCGGATCGGCGTAGTCCAAAGGCACCTTCACCGTCGTGCACTCCAACGATGCCGACTGCTCCTCCCCTTCCGCGCAGCGCTCCCAGCGCAGGTGCTGCCGCCCGAGCTTCTCCAGCGGATCGCCGGCCGCGAAAGCGGTGCCCGGCATCAGCGCCGCCATCACGGTCGTCACCGCCCCCGCCGTCAGGATGGAAGTCATCGGTCCAGCTCGCAGCACTGTGCCGCCCCTCTTCATATGAGTTCAGGATTCATGGCGTCGGGTCCCCGCTCCGAGGCGAGCCGGCCGGCCCTGCCCGGGCACGTCCTCTGACCCCGGCTCGTACACCGGACACTCCGCGCGGCACCCACGGAACCTGCTCCGGGGCACATGTCGCGGGGCCGGACCACGAGGAGGGCACCCCGGCGGACTCGACCCGTCCCTCGACCCGCGGGACGGATTCCGGCGGGTTGGGCGGGACTTTCTCCGCTCCCCCAGGCAACCCGATCCAGCGGCGCTGGAACAGGCAGTTCCACCCGCAAATCTGCGCACCACTTTTGCCGGTGCCACGCGTACGCGCCAAGAAGCTGCCCCAGACGGCGGCCGAGCTGTACGACACCGACACCTCCGAGGCCGGCCTCGTCGCCGCGGAGCGGCGGCTCGCCGCCATGCGCGCGCTCGCGGGCCGGCACGCCACCGTCCACCTGGGTACGCCCCGATCTCCGTAGTCGCGTGGCGCGCATCGGCTCCGAGCTGCGAAACGAGGATGCGGAGGAGCGGCCCTGAGCGCTACAACGAGGGGATGACCGTCTTCCTGTGTTCCAAGTGCGGCTCCGCGATCACGCCGGAGCTCGCCGAGCTCGCCGCCGTCCCCGACGTCTCGGACGACGAGCGCGACCGGGACAGGCAGACACGACGGGCACCGGCCACCGTTCCGCGGGGCCGGTACGCGATCGATCCCGAACCCTGGGGAGCTCCTTACGTCGTGCAGGACGATCAGGAGGACCCGAAGCCGGCTCAGTCGCGCGGACTCCTGGTCTGCGGGGAAGAGGGCTTCGTCATTTCAGTCGGCAGCCGACATATAGTGCTGGTGCATCCTGATGACGCCGCCGGCCTTCAGCCGCTGCCCAACCGGGAGAACAGCAGTGGGTGCTGCGGACCGGCAGGCGACAAGGGACTCAACCGGGCCTGCCCCTGCGGCGCTCCGGTCGCGACCCTCGCGGCCGACTGCTTCGGGCCCTTCGAACTGCACCTCGACCCCGTCCGGACCTACGCGTTCTCCCAGTAGGACCGCGGGGTGCGTGGACGACGTGCCCGACACTCCCGACGGCACCCGTCCACCCCGCTTCTTCACGACTGCTTTCCGTGGTGAACGACGCCTCTCGGTCGGAGCCGCCTCGACCCCGGCCGCAGGCGCGCTGTGCCCGCTGCGCGGCCCGGAAGGGACGGAACTCGGCGGTGACGACGACGGTGAGGGGCGCGTGACGGCGGGACGAGCGCGGGAGCCTTGTCAGCGGATGACGTCGAAGACGTTCAGCTGCAGGCCGTTGGCGTAGGCCTCGTGCTCGACCAGCTTCAGCTGCCGGGTGTCCTTGTCCGTGGTGCTGAACAGGCGCTTGCCCGCGCCGAGCAGGAGCGGGAAGACGAGCAGGTGGTAGCGGTCGATCAGGCCGGCGTCCGAGAGGGCCCGGTTCAGGGCGGCGCTGCCGTGGACGATGATCGAGCCGCCTTCGGTCTCCTTCAGCGCGGCGACCTCGTCGAGCGAGCGCAGGATCGTCGTCTCGCCCCAGTTGTCCACCAGGTCGCCTTCGGTGAGCTGGGTGGAGACGACGTACTTCGGCATCTCCTTGTAGTCGGCGAAGTCCTCCATGTCGGGCCACACCGGGCTGAACGCCTCGTAGCTCGTCCGGCCCAGGAGCATCGCGGTGGCTTCTCCCTGCTCACGGCCCTTGATCTCGAAGGCCTCGGGGAGGAACTCGATGTCCTTGAAGGTCCACCCCGAGTTCCGGTAGCCGGGCTCGCCGCCCGGGCCCTCCACGACGCCGTCGAGCGAGATGAAGGCGGAGCTGATCAGAGTACGCATCTTGTGGATCCTTGGTGTCTCGTGTGGTTGTCATCGAGCCGAACCGGTCGGGCCCGTGCGGCCGCCGGCCGCCCGACGCCGGCGTAGGCGTAGGCGTAGGCAGAGTCAGTGGACCGATTCGACTCGGTCGGCGCCCGCGTGCCGGGCCAGTTGCTCGGTGAGGAAGCGGGCGCGCGGTCGAGTGCGGCGTCGGCCTCGTCGAGTCGGCCGTAGTGGAGCTGGAAGACGTGGGGAAGGCCGGGGCAGACTTCGAGTGTGACCTCGACGTCGTCGGCGCCCGCGCGGCCGGCCAGCCGGACCGCGTCGTCGAGCAGCAGTTCGTTGGCCCCGACCTGCACGAGCAGTGGGGGCAGTCCGGTGAGGTCGGCGAGGACCGGGCTGGCCAGGGGGTGCGTGCTGTCGGCCGTGCCGAGGTACAGGTCGGCGTAGGCGCGCAGGTCGGCGTCGGTGAAGATGGGGTCGGCATCGGCCTTGGACCGCATGCTCGCGCCGGTGAGGGTCAGGTCGACCCAGGGGGAGAAGAGGACCACGGCGGCCGGCTGCGGCAGCCCGGCCTCCCGCGCCGCGAGGAGCGTGGCGATGCTCAGGCCGCCACCTGCGGAGTCACCGGCCAGGACGATGTCCCGTGGGTCGGTGCCGGATGCCAGCAGCTCGCGGTAGGCCGCGAGCCCGTCGTCGACGGCGGCCGGGAAGGGGTGCTCGGGCGCCAGGCGGTAGTCCACGGACACCGTCCGCAAGCCCGAGCGGCGGGCCAGTTCACCTGCCGGCCCGGCGTGGGTGTCGGGCGAGCCGACGACGTAGCCGCCGCCGTGCAGGAAGAGCAGCCGCCCGGGACCGGAGGCTCCGGCCGGTATCAGCTCCAGGGCCGGCCGACCGCCGAGAACGGTCCTGCGGGTGGTCACGTCCTCCGGCGCGGGCCGGGAGACACCCGCGGCGAACCCGATGCGCTGCTCCTCGACGGTGGGCGGCGTCTCGGCGCGCGGGAGGGAGCGGTAGAAGGCGTTCAAGGCGTCGCGCTGCTGTCGGGACATGGTGGGCCTCCAGAGATCAGGGTGCGAAGATGGATTCCCTGGAATCCATCTGCCAGAAGTTAAGCACATTCCGAGGAAGATGATTCCTAGGAATCTATTGGAGGTGTCCGTGAGCTCCGTCACATCACTGTTCATCGATCTGGTCCGTGTCGAGACCCGGCTCTACAACGCCGTGAACGCCCGACTGACGTCCGAACAAGGTATGTCCCTGGGGCAGTTCGATTTTCTTGAGGTCATCGACGCGGTGCCGGGGTGTCGTGTGCTCGACATCGTGGGCGAGTTGGCGATCACGGTCGGAGCGGTCAGCAAGGCGGTCGACCGTCTGGTGGCCGCGGGCTGGTGCGTGCGGGTCGCGCACCCCCAGGACCGGCGCTCGTCCATCCTCCGGCTCACCCCCGAGGGCGAGAAGAAGCTGGCCGACGCCCGCCCGGTCATCGCGGGCGCGCTCGCCGAACTGACGGCGGCGGTTTCTCCCGACGACCTCACCCGCGTCGCCGCGACGCTGTCCACCCTCCGCTCGTCCCTCGAGTCGGGGTCCCACGGCCAGCCGGGCTGAGGGGCACGGCGTACACGGCTGGAGGCCGGCTCTGCGCGAGCCGGAGGGATGAACTCGGCGACCCGCAGGGGCCGCTCCTCGGTGGGCGGTGTGCAGGACCGCGGCACCCACGCCTACGTCAGGGCTTGGAGCGCGTACAGGGCGCCGAGGGCGGTGGCGAGGGCGGCGAGGAGGAGGCGCAGGGCGGTTTCGGGGAGGCGGGGTTGGAGGCGGGCGCCGAGGTAGCCGCCGATCAGGCCGCCGAGGCCGCAGGCCAGGCCGAGTCCCCAGTCGGGGGCGACGTCGCCGGTGGCGGTGAGCGACAGAAGGGCGTAGGTGGCGGCGCCGACGATCGAGGTGGCGAAGGTGGCCGCGAGGGCGGCGGGCGCGACGCGGGTCATGGGCAGTCCGCGGGCGGCCAGGATCGGGCCGAGGAGGGACCCGCCGCCGATCCCGTAGATCCCGCCGATCACACCCACCGCGACCGCCAACACCGTGAGCGCCCTCGGCGACGGCTCCGAGCCGGCCGCAGCCTGCCGGTGTCGGGCGGGGGCGAGGGTGCGCACGCCCAGCCACAGCCCGAGCGGCAGGAGGAGAGCGGCGATCAGGAGGCGGAAGACGCCGGGACCGGGGAGCGCGAAGACGCGGATCGCCGCCCCGATGACCACGCCGGGCAGGGTCCCGGCGACCAGACGCCGGGCCAGGCCCCCGCGCAGCGCGCCGTTACGGCGGTAGCGCCACAGGGCGCCCGGGCCGGCCACCACGTTGAAGAGCAGGTTCGTCGGTGTGATGGCCGGGGACGGTACGCCGAAGACGGACAGGTGGACGGGGAGGAGGAACACCGCCCCCGACACCCCGACCGGCGCCGTGACGACCGCGATCAGCAGGCCGGCGACCAGCCCCGCCCACAGCGTCCACTCCACCGACCGCTCCCGCCCCGTACCTGCTGCCCGGCCAGTATCGGCAGAGCCGGCAGGTCACGTCGGGTTCTGCAACACGATGTTCACGAACGGCAGGAGCAGCCGGGGCCGCGGCCGCACCCGTCCGCGGCGCCGGCCGTGGGCAGGGGACGGCCGGTGGCGGGGGTGGGGGTGGGGGCGCAGCAGCCTTTGCCCTGCCAGGCGTCCCGGCCTTCCTTCAGGCCCCGGTGGAGGCCCGAGCCGCCGGCTACGATCCCCGCGCCGGTTCGCGAACCGCTCGCGATCCGCTCGCGGTCCTCGGCGTCCGGGGCGAGGCGACCCGCCGAACCGGGCACGGGCCCACTCGGATGAATCGGCGGACAATCCGTCAAGCGGACCGTCGCCGCGGCCGATGGCAGGTGTGAACGACCGTACGAGTCGTCACCCCGTGCGAATGAAGGTGCAGTCATGTCTCTCGCAGGAACCCGCCGACGGACGCTCGGACCGCGCGCCGCAAGGAGGAACCGGATCCTCGGCTGCGCCGTGGCGTCGCTGTTCGTCACCCTGCCCGTCATGAACGGGGCCGGGGCTGCGGCCGCCCCTCACGAGTCCGTCGCCGCCGCGCACAGCGTGGATCCGGACCCCGGCCGCCCCAACGGCCCCGGCGGACCGATCGACGACACCGAGCCGGTCGGCGCGAGCGTCTTCAACACGAACATCCAGAACATCCCCCATGCGGCCTCGACCAAGGTCAACTTCAATACGTCCGTCTACGCCACCGGCGTGACCTTCGATCCCGCCGACTCGACTCTCACCGTCGACACACCCGGCCGCTACCTCATCAAGAGCCGCGTCCTGTGGAGTCTCAGCCCGGAAGCCGAGGCGAACGCCTTCCGCTCCGTTCGCATCAACGTCAACGGCGGCATCTACGCCGAGGACGACCAGGCCATCGGCGGCTACGACAACCCCACCCAGGAGGTCTCGACCATCCTTCAGCTCGCCGAGGGCGACGCCGTCTCCTTGAGCGTCTTCCAGACGACCGGGTACGAGGCGGAGCTCTACCCCGGCAGGGGCGCGGACCCCGCGCAGAACGTCGCCCCCCAGCTGCAGGTGGAACTCCTCTCCTAGTCCGTCGGCAACGGGCGGTTCCAGGAGGCCGCCCGGGGCTCCGAGACCGGGAGGCCGGCGTGGGAGTCCGGGCGAAACGATGGCCCGCGACCGCGCGGAGCCCAGGGTCGGCTCGGCGGCCGGCCGTCATCGGCCGGTGGCTTCGTGGAAGCCGCGGACGGCCGTGCGCAGGTGCGTATCGCGGACGAAGGGGTAGTCGGAGCCGAGGACGACGCGGTCCGGGCCCGCGTGGTGCACGGCGAGGCCGAGGGCCGCCGCGCTCGCGTGCGTGTGGCTGTCGAAGCACAGCGTGGACGCGGCGACCCCGCGCACCGTGTCCGGGTCGAGGAGGAAGCAGGCTCCGCCGGCCCTGGCGACGATCGGCCGGATCCGGGGGTGGTGTCGCGACATGCCGGCCGTCAGCCAGTCCAGGACGACGGTGGTCTGTTCGGCGATCGCCCCGACGGACCACGCGAGCGCGGAGGGGTCCGACAGGGAGGGCCCGGCGTGTCTCCCGGTCGGGTGGTAGAGCACGGTGGCGCGGCGGTCGTCCAGTGCCTCGTACAGGGGCGTGTAGCGGGGGTCCAGGGCGGGGGCTCCGTGCCAGGACGCGGGGAGGACGACGCCGAGGGCGCCGAGCCGGTCCATGAGGTGGCCGAGCTCGCGCACCGACTCCGCGACCCCGGCGAGGGGCAGGAGGCCCAGGAAGGCGAAGCGATCGGGCTGCGTGCCGGCGGCGGCGGCCAGCGCCTCGTTCGCGAGCCGCGCCGCCCGGGCGTCGTCCTCGGGTGAGGGCAGGTCGGGGTACAGGGTCGCGGCGTTGAGGACCTGGCGGTCGATGCCGCAGGCGTCCATCTGCCGCAGGCGTCGGCGCAGCATCGCGGGACTGTCGCCGCCCTGCGGCACGCCCCTCTGGGGAAGGGGGCCCTGGCCGTGTGCTTCGAGGAGGTCGAGGTAGGCGTGCGGCCACAGGTGGGCGTGCCAGTCGGTGGTGGTGGTCATGCCGCGCGCCCCGTGGCGCGCACGCCGCGGACCTTGCGGACGCGCAGGGCGGCGTACTGGCCGGCCCGTTCGGCACCGGTGGTGCCGCTGTCCTCTTCGCCGGCCTCCATGCGCAGGCTCGGACCGGTGTCTCCGCCGAAGTGCCGGCAGACGTGGACGTGGGCGCCGTAGAGCAGCTCCAGGGCGTCGGCGAGCCGGTCGTACGCGGCCGTGGCCTCGGGGTCGGGCAGGACCCGGGTACGGAGTCCGTCCAGGGACCGCACCAGGTAGTAGTGGTCGCGGGTCTGGAGGCCGCTGAATCCCGAACCGACGCGGGGTGGCGTCATGGTGGGTCTGACGGAGCGGGCGTAGAGGTCGGGGGCGAAGTCGGCGGCGTGGCGCATGGCCAGCGCGGCGGTCCGGCAGAACAGCACGGTGTGGTCGAGGAACGCGGCCTGTTCGGTGGCGCGGGTGGCCTCGGCGGCGCAGGCGGCGGTGACGGTGACGGCCTGGAGGTGGGCGAAGAAGAGGCGGTGCCCGCAGGCCCAGCGGAGCCGGGCCGTGCGCTCGTCGGGAGGCGTGGCCGCACGGACGTCGGGAGGGCGTATGAGGTCGCCGTCCCGCCGGCCGGCGTGGGAGAGCAGGGCCGAGCCGCCTCCGACGAGCCCGGACCGCTCGGTCGGGCCGAGTGAGGAGGAGGTGCGGGCGAGGTCCAGGGCGGTGTCGATCTCCGCGATCAGCAGGGTGCGGAGGAAGACGTCCGGGGTGCCGTGGGACCTGGTCACGCCGAAGAAGGCGTCGTGCTCGCTGAAGGCCTCTTCCAGGGCGGGCGTCTCCCGCGGCGGGGCGGGTTCGTGGCGGTCCGGGGCGAGCAGTCGGCGCAGTCGTACGTACGCGGCCGCAGTGGCCGCGGATTCGCGCTCGGCGGTCAGCGCGTGGACCGCGGCCGTCGCCGACCACAGTTGTGCCCCCGTGGTGGGGAGGTCGCGCGCGTGGAGGAGGGGCAGGGGCGTGGTGGTCACGGCGGGCTCCTGTGGGGCGGGAACTACCAGGTCAGCGGGTAGCCGGGGTCCAGCATGGGCAAGGCGTCGAGTCCGGGTTCGAGCCGCTCGTGTCCGTCGAGCAGCAGGGTCCACTCGGCGGTCTCCCGGTGGGCGCGGGTGGCTTCGGAGAGGCCGGGGGGAGGGCCGTGGGGAATGCCCGGGGGGAAGACCGCCACGGACCCCTTCCGCACGCCGCTCTCGGTGCGGGAGCTGAAGTCGCCGTCGGCGAACAGCAGCAGTTCGTCGCCCCCGAGGTTCACGTGCTGGTAGGGCACTTTGACGGCGAGGGGGTGGTATTCCAGCAGGCGCGGAGTGAAGGCGATCAGGTCTCCGCCGGGCATGGAGAACACCTGGTGGACCGGGGGTGGTGCGTGCAGTCGGGCGGTGACGGGCTCGCAGTCCGCGATGTTGAGGGCGTACGGGTAGAGCGTCCCGGTCCAGCCGACGACGTCGAAGGGGTGGTGCCGGTAGGTGATCGCGGTGCCGTGGTGGCCGTGCCGGGTCAGTACCGTCGCGGCGGTTTCCTCGACGGTCCGCGGTGCGTGCGGGTGCCGCAGGTCCCGTTCGCAGTACGGGCTCCCTTCCAGGAGCAGTCCGTGCGGGGACACGTAGCGGGCCGGCGGTCCGACGCGGCCCGCCGCCTCGAACAGGGTCAGGCGCAGGGGTGGTGCGGTGTCGGCGGCGGCCGGGGGCGTTCGCCGGCCCGGGTCGGCCGCGGGGGCGGCCCCGGTGGGCTCCCCCGGCGAGGGGTGCCAGGCGTGTACGACACCTGCCGGAACGACGACCAGGTCGCCGGGCCCGACGTCGAGGTGGCCCATGGAGGTGTGCAGCCGGGCCGTCCCCGACTCGACGTAGGCGCACTCGTCGGCGGTGGCGTTGCGGTAGAGCGGGGAGGCCGTGGTGGCCACGGCCCGCCACACACGAAGCGATCGGCCGCCCACCAGCATGATCCGGTGGCGCACGGCGTCGGCCGCGGTACCTTCCTCAGGCGCCGGGGGGCGGGGGAAGTGCAGGGCGGCGTGCGGGGCCGGGGGGCCCGTCGTCGTGGAGGGCGGCTCCCACGGGTCGATCGCCTCCACTCCCGCCGGGTCGTGCGCGTGGTACAGCAGCGACGATTCGCCGGTGAAGCCGTCGTCACCGAGCAGTTCCTCCACCAGGGGCAGCCCCTCGGGACCGCACCAGTGGACGTGGCGTTTCGGCGGATAGCGGCCCACGTTCCTGTAGTGGGGCATGAGGGCCCTCCCGTCGTCGATCGGGACCGGCCACCAGCCTCAGGGCCGCCCGGCCCGTCGCGCGTCCTCCGATCGGTTCCGGGGCGGATGAACGCGGATCGTCCTTCGCGTGCCCCGCTTCGGGGGAAGGGGCGGGCCTAGCATGGAACGGCCGTTGGAAGAGGGAGGGAAGAGGGAGGGGAAGAGAGATTCGGAGCTGCCCGTGACGGTCGAACGAGTCAACCATGTGGTCCTCTGGGTGAGCGACGTGAACCGGTCCGTCGACTTCTACTGTTCCGTGCTGGGGCTTTCGGTGGTCGAGCAGCACGGCGAGGACAAGGCTTTCCTCCGGTCGCCCGTCAGCCCCAACCACCACGACCTCGGGCTCTTTCGCGCCGGCGTTGCGGAGGGCGCGGTGCCGGGCGGGCCGGGTATGTACCACACGGCGTGGCAGTGCGACTCGCTGGCCGATCTGGTGGGCATCCGCGAACGCCTGGTCGCGGTGGGCGCCTTCCTCGGGGGAACGGACCACGGGGCGACCAAGTCCCTGTACGCCGAGGACCCCGACGGCCTGGAGTTCGAGGTCATGTGGCTCACCCCCAAGGAGACCTGGGTCGAGGGGCGGCAGCCGTTCGGTCCGCTGGACCTGGAGGGCGAGCTGCGCCGTGCCGAAGGGGGCAGCGGCAGCGGGCGGTGGTAGCCCGGTCGTTCGGCCCGCCTTCCCCTGGCCCGTGCGGGGCCCCGGACGGCGGGGCGCGTCGTACGAAGGCCGGCCGACGGCCGGCGGGGGAGGACAAGGGCGAACCGACCGTGTGAGCCGCGTGCCACGGCGCCGGGGCCCGGCACGGCCCGGCCGCTCATCGGGACGTGGCCACCAGGCCCGCCTCGTAGGCCAGGATCACGAGGTGTACCCGGTCGCGGGCGCCGAGCTTGGCCAGCAGGCGGGTCAGGTAGGTCTTGGCGGTGGCGACGGTGATGTCGAGCTCGGCCGCGATCTCCGTGTTGGACAGGCCCCTGCCGACGAGGGTCAGCACCTCGCGTTCCCGGGCGGTGATGGCGTCGAGCTCCGCCCGTCGGGGCGGCGCGGCCGAGGGGCGGGCGGTGAACTCCTTGATCAGGCGGCGGGTGACGGTCGGTGCGATCAGGGCGTCCCCGGCGGCGACGATCCGGATCGCGGCGAGGATGTCGTCCAGGGCCATGTCCTTCACGAGGAACCCGGACGCGCCGGCGTGCAGCGCCCCGTAGACGTAGTCGTCGTCGTCGAAGGTCGTCAGGACGAGGACCCGTGTGGACGGGGACCCGGAAGCCGAACCGGCGTCGAGGCCGCCCGTCCTCTCCGTGATCAGCCGGGTGGCCTCGATGCCGTCCATGCCGGGCATCCGGAGGTCCATCACGACCACGTCGGGGGCGAGTTCCGCCGTCAGCCGGACGGCCTCGGCCCCGTCCCCGGCCTCGCCCACCACCTCGATGTCCGCCGTGTCGGTGATGACCATCTGGAGGGCGGCGCGGACCAGGGGCTGGTCGTCGGTGAGTATGACGCGGATGGTCATCGGGCTCTCGCTCTCTCTTCTGCCTCGGTCGTCGCCGGGATCGGCAGACGGACCGCTACCTGGAAGCCGCCCCCGGGACGGGGCCCGACCGTGAAGTCGCCGTGCAGCAGGGCGACCCGCTCGCGCATGCCGATCAACCCGAACCCGGCGTGCCCGACATCCGGGCCGCCGCGGCCTCGGTCCGAGACCTCGACGGCGAGTTCGTCCGCGCCGTACGCGATGCGTACGAGGCAGGAATCGGCCCCCGAGTGCCGTACGGCGTTGGTCACCGACTCCTGGACGATCCGGAACGCCGCGAGGTCGACGTCCGCGGGCAACGGACGGTGCGCGCCCTCCCGGCGCACCTCCACGCGTACGCCGGCGGCCGTGGCCGTCGCCGCCAGCCGCTCCACGTCCGCCAGACCGGCGGCCGGACGCAGGGACGCCGACGTGCGCCCCGCCGGGCCTCGCCCCCTTGCCTCCGGGCCCGAGGCCGGGTCGCGGTCGTGCTCCCGGTCCCGGTCGGCCCGGTCCTCCTCGGCCCGGTCCTCCTCGGCCTGGCGCAGCGCGCCGAGCATCCGTCGCAGCCCGGACAGCGTCTCGCGCCCCGCCTGCTCCACGGCGAGCATGGCCTCCCGCGCCCTGTCCGGCTGGGTCTCGACGACCCGGGCCGCCGCGCCCGCCTGCAAGGCGATGATGCCGATGCTGTGCGCGACCGTGTCGTGCATCTCGCGCGCGATGCGCAGCCGTTCGGCGGTGACGGCCTGTTCGGCGGCGCGCGCGTACAACTCCTCGGTGTGCGCGCGGGCCTGGTGCACCGAGTTGCCGATGAGCCAGGCGATGACCACGGTCAGGGCCAGGAAGGGCTCGGGCGCGATCCCCGAGTCCTCTCCCGTGACCAGCCGCAGCACGAAGTAGCAGGTGAGTACGGCGAGTGCGCCCGCGCCCGCGGCGAGCGAGTCCCGGCGGGACCGTACGGCCGCGAGGTGGCAGAGGGCCACGTCCACCGTCAGGAACTGCAACGGCGGGATCTCGTCCTGACGCCAGGCCACCGTCGAGGCGACCACGCCGGCGATCACCAGCGCGTACGCCGACGAGCCGGCGCGCCGCAGCAGGCTGCTGCCGGCCAGGACCAGGACGAAGGCGAGCACCAGCAGGAGCCGGGAGGCGGGCGAAGCGAGCCCGTCGCGGGGGAAGTTGAGCGAGTGGGTCGGGCCGGGCGGCATCACGACGTACTCGACGATGGGCTGCACCGACGTCGCGCACCACGCCAGCGCCGTCCACAGGCCCGGCGGTATGCGCTTGAGCAGAGGTAAGGACACGGAGACGGAGGCTGACATCCGGCGATCGTAACCGGGCGCCGTCCGGGGGCCATCGGCCCCCGGACGTACAACCTGGGTCGACACCCGGGCCCCGCTTTTGCCGGCCACGGTCCGACGACGGGAGGGGGTGTCCCCCGGCACCGTTGTCCTCGTGATCGAAGTCAACGAGCTCACGAAGCGATACGGCAGCACGACGGCCGTCAAGGACCTGACCTTCACCGTGCGACCCGGCCAGGTGACCGGGTTCCTCGGCCCCAACGGCGCCGGCAAGAGCACCACGCTGCGGATGATCCTCGGCCTGCACGAGCCCACCGGCGGCAGCGTCCGCGTCGGAGGCCGTGCGTTCCGCGATCGTCCCCGAGGCCTGCGCCACGTCGGCGCCCTGCTCGACGCCCACGACGTCCACGGCGGCCGCAGCGCCCGGGCGCAGCTGTCCGCCCTGGCCCGCGGCAACCGCATCCCGCGCTCCCGGGTGGACGAGGTCCTGCGGGAGGTCGGTCTCGCCGACGTCGCCCGGCGACGCGTCAGCGGATTCTCGCTCGGCATGAAGCAGCGGCTCGGCATCGCCTCCGCCCTGCTCGGCGACCCCCCGGTCCTCCTCTTCGACGAACCGCTCAACGGCCTCGACCCCGAGGGCGTGAAATGGGTGCGCGACCTGTTCAGGCGGCTCGCCGACGAGGGCCGCACCGTGTTCGTCTCCAGTCACCTCATGTCGGAGATGGAGCACACCGCCGACCGCCTGATCGTCATCGGCCGCGGCGAACTCATCGCGGCCGAGGGCCTCGCGGAGTTCTCCGCCCGCGGCACCCGACAGAGCGTCACCGTGGGCACGCCCGCGGCGAGCGCCCTCGCGAAGCTGCTCACCGCCGAGGGGGCGACCGTACAGACGACGGGCGACGCGCTCGCCGTGACCGGCATGACGGCGGTCCGCGTCGGCGAGATCGCCATGGAGCACCGCATCCCCCTGCACCACCTCAACGCCCGGTCCGCCTCCCTGGAGGAGGCCTTCATGGAGCTCACCGCCGACAGCGTGCAATACCTCGCAGGAGACCCCTCGTGACCACGACCCCGACCTACGCGGCCGACTCCGCAACCGACTCCGCCGCGTCCCCTTACGCCGACCCCCGCGCCCGCTTCCACGACCTCCTGGCCTCCGAATGGATCAAACTCCGCTCGCTGCGCTCGAACTGGATCGCCTACGGGGCCACCGCACTGGCCGTCATCGCCTTCAACGTCGGCACCGCCTACGACACCTCCACCCACTGGGCGGCGCGCGACGCGGCCGACCGGGCCGACTTCGTCCGGGCCGGCATCCCGCTCCAGGAAGCGTTCACGGCGAACGCGGCCATGGTCATGATGCTCGCCCTGGCCGCCATCGGCGCCGTCGCGATCACCGCCGAGTACAGCACGGGCACCATCCGCACGACGTTCGCGGCCGTCCCGGCCCGCCGCTCGGTGATGGCGGCCAAGGCGGCCGTCGTCGCTGCCGTCGCCACCGTCTTTGGCGCGCTCGTCGCCGGGGCCTCGTTCGGGCTCACGCAGGCGATCCTCGACGGGCGGGGCGCCGGCGTGTCGATCGGCCACCCCGGGGCCTGGCGCGTCGTCATGGCGTCCGCTCTCCTCGCACCCGTCGCCGCGCTCGCCGGTATGGCCGTCGGCTCCGTGATCAGACACACCTCGGCCACCATGGTCGGTGCGGTGGTGATCCTCCTCGTCCTGCCCCTCGCCTTCACCGACGGGCGCCACTGGTCGGCGGTGGCCGGGCACGCGACGCTCTTCCAGGCCTGGTCCCGCCTCGTGGAGGTGGGTGCGACCCGGACCGAGTTCCCGTGGACGACCGGCGGAGCGTGGACGGCGTACGCCCTCTGGGCCCTCGCCGCGGCCGCGCTCACGATCACCGGCGCGCACCGGCGCGACCAGTGAGGGGAACCACCGCTGTGCGGGCCGGCGCCTGGTACCAGGCGCCGGCCGGCGGCATTGCGGGTGCGCCGCGGCGCGTGAGCGGGGTCAGCCGGTGCCGATCGTCGCGTACGTCTCTCCGGGGCCGGGTGGGCGCCTCCAGGAGAGCGATTCGAAGGTGTGCAACCGGCCTTCGGTGAGGGCGAGGCGGGGCACGGTGACACGGTAGCGCCGAGCGACGGCGTCCAGCGCGCGGGCTGCCGCCGCGGCCTGGCCGTCCGCGTCGGGGGCGTCGAACCCGAGCGTGCGTGGGGCCAGCTCGGCGGGAACGGCGCCGGTGATCTCCTCGATCGTTCCGCCCCGCACGGTGAACGCGTGGCGCGGCGTGCCGCCCTCGGCGGCCGACACGTGGAAGACCGGGGTGTCCCCGCGCCGCTCGTGCCAGATCACGATCGCCCGGCCACCGCCGGCCGAGGCTGCCGGCGCGGGAGAGACGAAGCGCTCCGTGTCGAACCTGGCGGAGGGGTCCTGTTCGAAGGCGAAACTCCAGCCCGGTCCGGCCCGGCCGACGCTGAGCAGTGCCTTGTCGTCGTGGCTGGAGAAGACCCGGCGGCCGGATCGGTGGTGCCGGGTGACGTCCCACTGGCGCAGGGGCGGCGAGAGCCGCGCGGCGGGCGATGAGCCGAGCAGTGCGGGTATCCCGTCCGGGGCCACGCCTTCGAGGAGGATCATCCGGTAGTCGGTGACCGAGTTCTGCCAGGGGCGCAGCGCACCGGGCCGGACGAGCCAGGACAGGCCTTCGGGGTTCCGGTCACCGGCGGGGGCCGGGGCCGGGCCCCGCCCGCCGCCGCGCGGGGTCCGCAGGAGTTCCAGGCGCCGCTCGGCGGTGAGCACCGGGGCGAGCAGGGGGTCGGCGAGCAGTCCCACCGGTGCGATGTGACCCGGGCCGAGCGGCTCCCACGACGGGATCGCGGCACGCAGGACCTGCCAGGCGGCGTCGGTGTCGCCCCACCGGGCCAACTCGCGGGCCTCGTGGACGCCTTCCCCGAACGCTCCGCCGGGCCGGTAGCGGTACGTCCCCTCGCGTACCGAACGCTGGATGTCGGCCGCCGCCAGGGCGGTGTCGGGGAAGACTGCGGGGTCGGAATAGTGCCAGTCCTCCGCTGCCCGGCCGCTGTCGAGCAGGTCGGCGGCCTTCAGGGGGAGCTGTTCGCCGATGAAGCGGGGGTTGTCGGGGTGCGGCGTCTCGACCCCGTACCCGCGCGTGCCGCCCAGCTGCGCGATCTGGTGCAGGAGTTCGTGCGCGTACGGTCGGCCGTACTTCCGCGCTTCCGCCAACCGGGCGGTCGCCTCCTCGTGCCGGCCGGACAGTGCCTCGGTCCTGGCCCTGGCCACGGCGGCGTCCTGGGCCCGGGTCGTGTCGTTCTCGAACGCCGGACCGTCCTCCCCGCTCCGGCCCGGCGCGAACGTGTGGAACTCCTGGTGCATCGCGATCATGAACGCCGCGAACGACGGATACCGCGCGGGATCCGCGGCCCGCCAGGAAGCCCACACCCGCACCGCCCATTCGCCGTCCGGCCCCACGTCCTGCGGGTCGAGCAGTACGAAGGTGGCGTCCGACTCGACGTCCAGTCGCAACGCCCGGGACCACAGGCCCACCTGCGCCCGTGTTTCCTCGGGGTTCTCCTCCTCGCCCCAGAGTGCGTCGAAGCCCTCGCCGAGGCCCATGGCATCGTCGTGCCAGTGCGCCTCACGGGTGCCGGCCAGTCTCCAGACGAAGGCGCCGGCGTGCCGCCAGCCGTCACTGACCCGCAGGAACTCCCGGTAGGAGGGCGGCATCGCGCGGCCGAGCCGGCTCTCCATCGCGGCGATGTCGGCCTCGGTGGCCGGGTCGGCGCCGAGCCATCTGCCCTGCCGTGACGCGATGTCGTCGGGGCCCTGTTCCTCGACGTGCCCGTGCGCGTCCGCCCACTCCTCGCTCCACCGGGCCAGGAAGTTCCGCCAGTCGCCGTCTCTGATCTCCATGTCGGAGATCCTCGCAGCGGACACCGACAACGAGGTGAGCCGCGGGCGAAGTCACTCACCCCTACAGGGCTCCACACGGCCGCCCGTCCCCCGGCCGAACCGGAACCGAGGGGCCTGCTTCAATGCGGGCTTCCGCCTCATCGTGGCGCAGGTCCGGCGCGCACACCTGCCGGGATGCTCGGCGCGAGGGCCGGGGGCGTGGCGCCCGCCGACCTGAACCGGCGCGTCGTCAACGCGGCTGGGCTTCGGGCCGCTCGGCGCAGGTCGCGGCGACCGTGTCGGCGAAGGCGCGGGCGAGCGGGGTGAGGGCGCCCCAGCGGCGTACCGCCCAGCCCACCGGGAGCGGGGGCAGGGCGGGCACCGGTACGAGGCGCAACGGAGCGTCGCCGGCGGCGCGCAGGCCCGGTACGGCGGGGACGACGGTGTGCCCCAGACCGAGTTCGGTGAGGAGCAGGGCGGTGTCCCAGTCCGCGACGCTGGTGTCCGAGCCCACCCGGACGCCCAACTCGGTGAAGGCGGCGTCCAGGCGGGCGCCCGAGATGGAGTTCGGGGGCAGTCGTACCAGGCGCATGTCCGTGAGTTCGGCGACGTCGATGGCCGGCCGGTCCGCGAGCGGGTCGTCCGCGCGGACCGCGAGCACCCAGGGCAGGTCGACCACGGGCCGCTGCTCGATGCCGGGCACCGGTGTGCCGATGGTGATCCACGCCAGGTCCAGGGTGTTCGCCAGGAGCGCCTCGAAGCAGCGACGGCTGGAGGTCTCCGTGCGGAATTCGAGGCTCAGCCGGGGGTGGGTCCGCCGGAATCCGACGATGGCCTCGGCCATGAAGTGCCGTACGGTGGCGCCACCGGTGCCGACCCGTACGGATCCGGCTTCGCCGTCGGCCAGTTCGCCGATGCGGCGCAGGGCGCGGTCGAGGCCGTTGATCCCGTCGGAGACGGCCTCGTAGAGGATCCGCCCGGCCGCGGTCGGGACCGTCCCGCGCGGTCGACGCTCCAACAGGCTCACCCCCGTCTCGCGCTCCAGCCGCTTCACGTGCTGGCTCACCGCCGACTGGGTGCATCCCGACTCCCGCGCCACGCCGCTCAGGCTCCCCACCCGGCACACGGCCACGAACACCCGTAGATCGTCCAACGTCACGACACCCAAGCTAATGCTTGGGTGTTGACAAGAAAACCCCAGGATTGACTGGGCTCGTGACGAGGCGGCAGGATCACCGGTGGGCCCAGGCGGCAACCTGTCCGGCGACCCGCGACCGGATCCGGATCCTCTCGCGAGTTGCCGGACGGGTGCCGACCACTCACACTCGCACCTGGCACGACCGACATCGGAGGACCGGCACACCGTGACTCCCGCACCTCCTGGAGGGGCCGACCGCAGCTTCCCCACGGCGCTCACCGCCACCGGTACCGGTCGGATCCGTCTCGTCGCGGCCGCGGGGGCGGGGGCGACCGTCGGCACGGCGTTGGCACTCAGGGCCGTGGCGGCGGGGGATCTCGCCAAGTACGGCGGGGACGCGCTGTACACCGTCCTGCTCGCCGCCCTCGTCGTCCTCGTCGCACCGAGGGTGACCCCGACGAAGGCCGCCGCGTGCGCCCTCGCCCTGAGCTGGGCGGTCGAGTTCCTCCAACTCACCGCCGTCCCCGCCGAGCTGTCCCGGCACAGCACCCTCGCCCGCCTCGCCCTCGGCTCCACCTTCAACGCCCCCGACCTGTTCTGGTACGGGGTGGGCGCCGCGTCGGCCTGGGCCGCGCACACGGGCCTCGCCCGGATCCGGGCGCGCCACCGGGCGTAGCCGCCGAGGACCGGCTCGCGCCCGCGCCGCCGTGGGCGCTCAGCGCCGGCACCCTCACCGTCATCCCCGACACCGGCCACCTGCCACCTGCCACCTGCCACCTGCCACCTGCCACCAGGAACGCCCCGCAGAAGTCGCCACCGCGATCCGCTCCTTCGCGGCGTCCTTGTGAGAACGCGACCGCGCGGGTGGCGTTCTGACGGGAGAGGAGATCGGCCGCCTTGACGACGTCGCGATTCGGTCCGGGGTGTCAGGACGTGTGCGCCCCTCCTGACTCGGGGGCCGTCTCGGTTCGCCACAGGTGGAGCGCGTCGGCGTCGCCGAGTTCCCCGGTGACCTGCCGGCGTTCGGTGTCGGTGAGGTCGAGGGCGGTCAGCCGGCTGCGCCAGTCGTCGACGCCGTCGGTCTCCTCCAGGGCGGTGGCGAGTCCGATCAGGGTGGCGAGTGCACGGGCCACGTCCAGAGGGGGTGCGGTGTCCCCGTACTTGCGCAGACCTGTGGTGAGCACGCGCAGGGCCGCGCGGTCGTCGTTCTTGAAGTCGCTGAAGACACGGGCGTTGTCGAGGACCTTCGCCAGACCGGTGAGGCTCTTCGAGCCGCCGTACTCCAGCTCGGCCGGCTCGTCCCGCTGGATGAAGATGATCGAGTTGCCGGACGGGTCGACGAGGGTGAACCGGCTCGCCCCGGGCCGGAACCGGGTGATGCGCGGCCTGCCCCTGACCAGGACCTTCCCGTAGGCGGCCCGCAAGGCGCGGGTGAACTCGGCGTGGTACGCGGCGACCTCGTCGACCATGACCAGACAGCCGACCTCCTCCTGGCCCGGGTCGATGTTCTTCGGCGGCGGCCCGAAGTGCAGGACGAATCCGGACCATTCCAACGCCAGGTAGACGTAGGGCCGGGTCTGCTCGTAGGTGACCTCGAACCCGAGCGCCCGGTAGAACTCCAGCGTCTCCTCCACCGACACGCACGGCATCACCGGCACCGTCGTCTCGTTCGCCCGCACCATCGACTCCCCCACCCTTGCCACCTCTCCCGGTTCCGGACCTACCCAGGACACCGAGACTGCACCAGAACCGAGCCCGGCGCCCATGGCACTCTTGCCTTTCTCGAGAGCCACAGGTGCCGAGTGCCGATCCGATGCCGACGGGTACGGATACGGATACGGGTACGGGTACGGCAGGGCGGCATGAGAAGCAGAGCGGCCGGTGCGCGGGCTCGGCCTGGCCGGGCGCGGCGCCGGGTCGGGTGGTGGCGGGCGACCGCGGCGACGAGTCCCGAGTGCTCCAGGCCGCCCGGCGCGTGGCCGTGGGCGGCGGAAGGCCGGCGTACGTCGTAGGCGTCGGCGATGCCCGGCGCGCCGACGGCTTCGCGGAAGGCAGCGGCGGCCGGCCAAGGGACGGGCCGTGCACGGGGTCGCGGGCGGGCTGTACGGGTGGTGGCGATGAGCCAGAAGACGGGCGTTCGCCTGTCACATGTCAAGGCGACGGGCCGAGCGGGCACCCTCGCGTGCGTCCGGACCGGGTCCGATGGGCCGGACGGCCGCCGTGGCCTCCCGGCCGGCGGCCAGGCGCGATCCGCGCTCCCGACAGGGGGCCGGAAGAAGCGAGGAGAGTCCATGGTGAACCACCGCCGTCCCGTCCTTGGACGGGCGCTGACGAGTGCGGCGATCGGCCTGGTCCTGGCCGCCGCGGGTCCCGCGGGGCTCGCGCAGGCCGGCGGGAGTGCGGCCTCGGCCCACACCGGTACCGCCGCCTCCAAGGCGCGTGCGGTCTGCCCGCCCACACCGTTGTGGGCGAACACCGGTGGAGCCACCCGCAACCTCATCCAGTACGACGACGCGGGCAACACCCTCAGCACGGCCCCGCTGGTCCGCGACTACGGCGACATCACCTTCAGCCCGAACGGATCGACCCTGTACGGGGTCGACTTCCCCGGAGCCGCCGGCTCGGCCACGCTCTACACGATCAACCCCGTCACCGGCGCGGAGACGGCGAGCGTGGCCATCACCGGACCGCTGGCCGCAGTCGGCCCGGTGACCGCCGTCAACGGTCTGACCGCCCGTGCGGACGGCATGCTGATCGCCGGCTCCTTCAACAGCAGCCAGATCTTCCTGATCGACCCCGCCACCGGCGCCTCCACCCTGCTCCCGGCCGCCTTCCCCGCCGGGATCGTCTCCGCGGGCGACTTCATCACCCTGGACGACGGCGACGTCCTCGCCTTCGGCACCCCGGACACCACCAGCCCCTCCCCCGTGTTCCGGATCCGCCCCGACAACACCGTCGTCCAGATCGGCACGGTCCCCCAGACCTTCGGCGCCGCCAAGTCCGCCGGAACGGTGTACGCGTTCGCCTCCAACGGCGACATCAACCAGATCAACAGCCTTCCCACCACCGCCTCCACCGCGGCCCTGCCGGTCACGACCATCAAGGCGACCGGCAGCGGCTTCTACGGGGCCACCTCCACCCAGGACTCCGGCACCTGCGTCACCCCCGCCTACACGATCACCAAGAAGGCGACCCCGGCGAAGAAGGCCGAAGAGGGCGACACCATCAGCTACACCATCACGGTCAAGAACACCGGCCCCACCGCCGCCGCCGGCAACTTCACCGACGACCTCGGCGACGTCCTCGACGACGCCACCCTCGTCCCGGGTTCGGTCAACGCCACCACCGGCACCGCGACCGTCACCGGCGAAACCCTGGACTGGACCGGCACCCTCGCTCCCGGCGCCACCGCGACCATCACCTACCGGGTACGGGTCAACGCCCCCGACACCGGCGACCGCGTCCTGACCAACACCGCCGTGCCCACGGCACCGGGCGGCACCTGCACCACCTCCCGCTCCTGCACCGTCACCATCAAGGTGAAGGTCGAGGAGAAGGACTGCGACAAGCCCGGCCACGGCAAGCCCGACCACCACCACGGCGACGAGCCCGGCCACGGCAAGCCCGGCCACGACGACCACGGCTACGACGACGATTGCGCTGACGAGGACGACATGAACCGGAAGCAGGCCGCCGCCCGCCCCTGACCACCCCGTCCCCGTCCGGCCACGAGGCGCGCACGATGGCGCCCGACGGCCCACCGGCGCAGCATCCTCCAGGGCCGTCTCCCCCGCCTTACCCCGGGCGAGACGGCCCTGATCTCGTCCCCGGCCACAGGCCCGTCCGCGCCTGCGGTGCCACGAACTCGTACGGAGGCACCCGGCCCACGCACCCGAGGGCTGCCGACCGGCACGCTCCACCCCTAACATCACGCACATGTCGACCACTTCTCACATACCCGTTCTCCACTCCGGCGGGAAATCCGTCGTGCTCGTGGAGAACGATGCGCTGATCGTGCGCCGTCCGCACGAGCAGACGCACATCCCGTTGGAGGCCATCAGTCGTCTGTTCCTCGAGGGACGGTGCGTCACGATCGAGCTGACCGCCGCGCCGACCACGGAGATGACGCACGTCCACCGGGTCTGGGACGTGGTGGACGAGGAGGCTGCCGCCGCCTTCGCCGATGCCGTGAACGCGGCTCTGCCGGTGCGGACCGGGGAGACCGAGCCGATCGACGGCGCGGACCTCGTCTCGGGCGAACGCCTGTACCAGCCCAGCTACCGGAACTGGCTTCGCAGGATGAAGCGCGGCGCGCTCGTCGCGACCCTGCTGGCCATCGGCTCATGCGTGCTCGTGGCCTCGGCGGGCAACCCGGCCGCCCTGACCGTCATCATCCCGCTCTCCTTCCTCGGGATACCGATCCTCACGCTCGGCGTCTTCCTCGCGTACGCGCCCTTCGAGGAGTGGTACCTGCGCAAGCACGGCGTCCGGACGTCCGCCATCCGGCTTCGGGATCAGTCCGGTCTGTACGCGTACTCCGACCCGGGCGGCACGGTCCGCACCGTGCGGCACTCCATCCCGACCTGGAACATCGAGGCGGCCTACGATCCGCGCGACCCCGGCCGCGTACGTTCGCTGCAACCGCGGGGCCGGCGGATCCGGGACGCCGCCCTGGTCACCCTCACCCTCGCCATCGGCCTCCTCTTCACCGGCGGCGCCGTCACAGCGGTGTGCGGCGCCTTCTTCGGCATGTTCGACAACCTCACCTGAAACGCAGCCACTTGGAGACCCTGACTCGGCAGTACACCCGAGTGATCGACTCCGGCAGGGGCGGTACGCGCCGCGTGCCGCCCCTGTGCCGTACCCGCCGTGTCAGCCACCGTCCGGGCGTGTCCCCGCCCGGGCCGAGAGTCATCAGCACCCGGAACTCACCGGTACCGGCGGCTTACGCCTCCCGCGCCCTGAGACGTCGAGAAAAGAATCCGTGAGGCCGTTCGGCCGCTGGACCACCGAGAGGTGGCACAGTCGGCGTGTCCGTCGACCGGCAAGGGCGAAGCCGACACGATGCCGAGCAGGATCTGAGGACCACCCCATCAGAGGCACGCGCGTGATCACACCGTCGGCGGTAGGAACCGGACGTCGAGCGCGAGGTGGCCCGACGACGTGCCCGTGACCAGAAGACCCCGGTGCTCCGTCAGTGCCAGAGCCGGGTCGGCCAGCGGTAGCGCGTGCCCCGTCCCCGTACGCGGGTCCCAGATCCGCACCGTCGTGTCGTCGCTCGCGGTGGCCAGGCGGACGGTCCCGTCCGGCGCGGTGAATACGGACACCGCCCGGACCCCGGCGGTGTGGCCGACGAGGGGTGGGCCCATTTGGAGTCCGGTGGCGGGGTCCCAGACGCGGACCGTCTCGTCGTCGCCGACGGAGACGAGACGGGGAGTGCCGTCCGGGTCGGTGAACGCGGCCACCGCCGTGACCCCGTCGGTATGCCCCAGGAGGGTCGGGCCTCCCTGGGTACCGGTGGCGGGATTCCAGATCCGCACCGTGCCGTCGGTGCCGCCCGAAGCCAAGCGGGGCGCACCGTCGCGGGCCGTGAAGGCCGCCACCGCCGTGACCTGGCCGCTATGCCCCATGAGGGCCTGGCCTTCCTGGGCCTCGGCGGCGGGATTCCAGACCCGCACCGTGCCGTCGGTGCCGCCCGAAGCCAAGCGGGGCGCACCGTCGCGGGCCGTGAAGGCCGCCACCGCCGTCACCACCATCGCCACCCCCGTGAAATCGGCGAGAGCCGGGCCCTGTTGGCCCCCTGTGACCGGATCCCAGACCCGAACGGTCCCGTCCTCACCGCCGGTGACCAGGCGGGGGGCTCCGTCGGGAGCGCTGAAGGCCGCCACCGCCGTCACCCGGTCGGTGTGGCCGACGAGGGGTGGGCCCACCTGGAGTCCGGTGGCCGGGTCCCAGATCTGGACGGTGTCGTCGCGGCCGGCCGAGGCGATGCGAGGGGTACCGTCCGGGTCGGTGAACGCCGCCACGGCCCAGACCACGTTGGTGTGTCCGCTGAGGGGCGGGCCCTCCTGCCTTCCCGTTTCCGGCTCCCAGAGCACCACCGTCCCGTCGTCTTCGGCGATGGCGACCCGGTTCGTGCCGTCCGGTGCGGCGAACGTCCCCAGGACGCGCGGTGAATTGACGTGCCCGACGAGGGAACCGCTCACCGGAGTCCCCGGTACCGGTTCCCAGATCCGCACGGTGTCGTCGCGGCCGGCCGAAGCCAGGCGGGGAGTACCGTCCGGCGCCGCGAACACCGCCACCGACTGCACCCAGTCGGTGTGGCCCACGAGGGGCCGACCCTCCTGGGCCCCCGTGGCCGGATCCCAGATGCGCACCGTCCTGTCGTCGCTGGAGGTGGCGAGGCGCGTCGTGCCGTCGGGGGCGGTGAAGGCCACCACCGCCCAGACCGAATCGGTGTGACCGGTGAACGGCTCCCCCACCTGGGTGCCGGCCTGCGGATCCCAGACGCGCACCGTCATGTCGTCGCTCGCGGTGGCGAGGCGGACGGCGCCGTCGGGGTCGGTGAACACCACCACCGACTGCACCCAGTCGGTGTGGCCCACGAGCGGCTCCCCCACCTGGGTGCCGGTCTGCGGATCCCAGATGCGCACCGTCATGTCGTCGCTCGCGGTGGCGAGGCGGGGGCTCGCCTCCGGACCCGGTGCGGTGAACGTCACCACCGCGGTCACGGACGCGGTGTGGCCCGTGAGGGGCGGCCCCACCTGGGCTCCGGTCGCCGGGTCCCAGATCCGGACCGTACCGTCCCATCCCCCGGTGACGATGCGGGGGGTTCCGTCAGGTGCGGTGAACGCGGCCACCGCCGTCAGCAACTCGGTACGGCCGGTGAAGGGCGGCCCCACCTGGGCTCCGGTGTCCGGGTCCCAGACCCGCAGCGTGTCGTCCCGGCCGGCCGAGGCGAGGCGGGGGGAGCCGTCGGGGGTGGTGAACGCCGCCACCGCCCGCACCCGGTCGGTATGACCCGTGAGGGGCCGGCCCACCTGGGTTCCGGTGGCCGGGTCCCAGATCCGTACCGTCCTGTCGTCGCCGGCGGTGGCGAGGCGGGGGGTGCCGTCCGACGCGGCGAACACGGCCACCGCCCACACCGCGTCAGTGTGGCCGATGAGTTGCAGGTGGAGCCGGTGGGGCTGAACGGCGCCCGCGATGAGGGCGGGGGGCCACGGGCTGCCGGGGAGGAGCTGGTGATGGGGTACGGCGGGGGGTGGGGTGCCTTGGATGTAGGTGGTGCCGAGGCGACGCCACCACCGGCGCCATCCCGTGTCGGTGCCGGGTCGTCCGTGGGGGGTGGTGTCGCGGGCGTGGTGTTGGAGGAGAACGGTTCCGGCGATGGCGGCCGGGAGCGCGTTCGGGGCCAGGCCGTGGTGGAGGGCGTTGGTGGTGATGCCGGCCAGGTCGAGGGTGTCGAGGACGTCCGGGTGGTCCGCGAGGGCCCGGAGGGCTCCGGCCGGGTGGCCGAGGCGGGCGTGGGTGGCCAGGTGGTGGCGGATGTAGGGGTTGACGTGCTCGGGCGATGAGGGGGTGGCCTCGGGGTGGGTGTGCGGGCCCTGGAGGGCGTGCCGGATGAGGGCGGTGGTGATGGCGGCGTGTGCCTGCGGGGTGTCCGAGGCGGTCGTGAAGTGTTCGGCGAAGGTGCGATGGGCGAGGCGGTAGACGGTCTGACCGTGTTCCTGGTCGAGGGCCAGGTAGGGGGCGGCGTCTCGGAGCAGGTCGCGGATGCCGGCGCCGGTGCCGAGGCCCGTGGGGGTGGTGAGGGCGTCGGCGGCGCGTGCCCAGAGGTTGTCCTGGTCAGGCAGGCCACGGCCCTGGGTGAGGCCGAGGGCTTGGAGGAGGGGGGTGTAGTGGGGGTCGGTGCGGTGGAGGCGCTGGAGGGCCCGGGTGAAGAGCCGGCGGTGGGTCTGGCCGATGAGAGGGGTCGGGTCGGCCAGGAGTGCGGGGTCGTTGAGGAGCTCGTGGGCGGCGAGGCGTGCGTAGAGGAACTGTTGGGGCTCGGCACCGGTCTGCGGGTCGTCGGCGACGAGGCGACGGACGGCGTTCGCGATGTGGGTGTCGTCGGTGTTCAGGGTGCCGCGGTGCTGGGCGGCGTGGAGTTTGGCGCGCAGGTATCCGGCGAGCGCCTCCCGGTCCTGGGACACCTCGACGCGCCGCGGGGCGGGTGTGCCCGATCCGCCCGGGGTGGTGGGGCGGGGGTGGAGGGCGTCGAGGATGTTCTCGTCCGCGGGGGTGGGTTGGTCGGGGCCCTCGTGGGTGGAGCGGCGGGTGCCGACGATCACCCGGACGGTGGGCAGCGCGGCGAGGGGACGGAGCAACTGGTCGGCGATGGTGAGGGGTTGGTCGGCTTCGTCGAGGGCGTCGAAGAGCATGGTCAGCGGTTCCCGGCGGTCCTTCAGTCGGTCGAGGAGCCGGCCGGGGAGGTCGGCGGTGGGCCGGCCGTCGGAGGCCTCCTCGGCGAGGTCGGGGAGGCCGGCGGATTCGGCGATGAGCTGGAGCGTACGGCTGAGGGTGACGCCGGTCAGGTGGGCGACGAGGTCGAAGGGGTCGTCGGGACAGGGGGTTCCCGCGGGGAGGGGCTGGAGGTGACCGTGACGGACGAGGACGTCGCGGAGGTGGGTACGGGTGTGCAGGAGTACGTGGCCCAGGAGGGCCGACTTCCCGGCGCCGGCGGGTCCGGTGACCACCAGGGCTCCGCTCGTGGCGGTCGCGAGCCAGTGGAGGATCCGGTCGCGCTCGAGGGTCCGGCCGTGAAAGTACCAGGCGAGCTCGCCGAGCTCGGCGCCGGAGGCCTTGGGCAGGAAGTGGCGCTGCTCGTCGGCGGGGAGCCGGTCGATGACGGCCTGGATCTCGTCGAGCTGGTCCAGAGGTGCGGAAGTGGTGGCGGCGGCGTCGGGCACGACGCGCACCAGCCGGTCGCGGTGGTCGTCGGCGGTGTCACAGCGGTAGCCGCCGAGTTCGGCGCCGAGTTCGATGCCGAGGGTGGCCAGGCCGATGGACGGCCGGCCCCGGAAGGTGACGTTCAGGGCCCGGTCGAGGGCGCGGGTGAAGGCGCCGAGCTCGGCGTACCCCTTCGCGGCGGTGGACAGCAGCAGGTAGCGCTTCGCACCTTGGTGCCGGGTGAGGAGTTCGACGTGGACGCTCGCGGCGAAGCTCTCGGAGAAGCAGGCGTCGATGACGACGATGGCCCAGCTGTTCGCGGTGTCGGGGTGGACCTGACGGCTGCCGATGGCGCGGGCGACGTCGGACGGGGTGACGCCCTCGTCGATGGGGGCCGGTGCGCACTGGTGGGCGAGGAGTTCGGCGCTGCCGTGACCGACCCAGTAGAGCACCGTATCGCCCGCCTGGTGGGCAGCGGGCCTCTTCCAGGGGCCGAGCCGGTTCGACACGGCCTGCAGGTCCTTGTCCTCCGGCGGCACGGTCCACGGGTTGACGTGTACGCCGTACGGCGTGAGCAGGTCGGCGATCGCCCGGACGTGCGGGTCGGTGTCGAGGTCCTCGTGGTTCTCGTAGGCGGTGAAATGGACCGGGAACAGCTCGACCCCGCCGCTCGCGGGCAGCACTCCGCCCGCGTCCTGTTCGCGGGCCGCGGGGATGAAGGCGGATGCGCTGTGCGGGATGGGACCTGTTGAGGGGGCCGAGGTCATGGGCGGGAACCGGGGTCAGGCGTCCGGTGGGGCAACGAGGACGAGTTGGGAGACGGGCGCGTGCCGTCCGGTGTCCAACACCACCCGGTACAGGTCCGGTGCGTCGGCGAAGAACCGGGCGGAGAGGGCACCGTCGGTGCGGTCGGGGTCCCGTTGGAGGGTGAGGGGGTGGCCGACGCGGCCGGTGGTCGCGGACCGGACGCTCAGGCTCACCCCGGCGGGGGTGTCGAGACCGGTGACGGTGAGGGTGAGGGGCTCGCCGTAGGTCCCGCCGAGCCAGGGGGTTTCCAGGCCGGGCCCGGGGGTGGAGCCGTCACCGCCGAGGTGGACGCCTTGCGGGCGCTCCAGGGCGATGCGGCGGATCTGGCGCAGGACCTCGTCGTGGCGCATGAGCGTGCCGTGCTGGCCGAACACGTAGGTGACCGCCTCGGTCCCGGTGCGGGCCGAGGGCATGTGGACCGTTCCGTCGCCGGAGGCGTCGAGGCGGGCGGGGATGCCGGTGGCCGGATCACGTACCAGGTCGCCGTCCTCGCCGACGTCGAAGGAGTGGGGCAGGCCCTCGACCACCGCGGTGCCCTCTCGCGTCCGCTCGGTCAGGGTCTGTACGGTCGCCTGCGCCTCGCCGACGACCGCCCGGTGCCCCGGCAGCACGAACCCCTCCCTACGCAGGCGCGCGTGCTCGCCCAACGACCGCGCGGCCAAGGCCTCGTCACCGCCGAAACGAGCGACGTCCGGCGCGGTGAGCCGGTCCACCTCCAGCCCCCGGTCCAGGCAGCGGTAACCGGGCAGCAGGTCGTGGACGCCGGGCAGGGTGGCCGCCATCGCCTGCACCCCGCGCAGCAGCCGACGCGGTTTGACCTGGGCGTTCAGGAGGTTCAGCGCGAGGACGGCCTTCGCGGAACCCAGGAACGGCGTCCCGACGGTGATCACCGCCCGGGTGTCGGCGGCGAGTTCCGGGTCCTGCTCCAGCGCGGCACGCACCACCAAGCCGCCCATCGAGTGCGCCACGAACAGCAGCCGTGGCCGGCGGCCGGGCACCGCCGCCGCCTGCTCGCGCCACCGGGTCAGGTGCGCGCGGGCCGCTTGGGCCAGCAGGGCGCCGTTGTAGGAGACCGCGAGGCGCCAGTCGTACGGGAACGGCGCCACGGCCGCCGGTGCCAGGGTGACCTTCCGCAGGGTGTCGACCACGTCGCCGTAGGGGTCGAGGCCCTCGAAGACGGGAAGCCACCACGGCTTGTCCAGCAGGCGGGCCGCGCGGATGCCGGTCAGTGGATCGCGCCGGGCGGTGTCGGCGTCGGCGGCCCGCTCCCGCTCGTCCGCGTGCAGCGTGGCGAGCAGGCTCCCGCCGGTCGCCGCGTTCGTCAGCTTCGCCAGGTCGACGCCCCACAGGGGCTCGCCCGTCTTCGCGTCCTCGAGGACGCTGCCCATGATGCCGGGCACCACGACGCAAGCGTCCCTGGTCCGGTCGTCGAACACCGGCGGCAGTCCTGTCGGCGACATGGCACGCCCGGACCCGTCATCCCCCACAGTCGTCCCCATGCCCCGACGATAGGGGCACGCACCCGCCCGCGCAGGAGCTTCGCCGAAGGAGGACCCCACCGAGCGGGGCCCGCGGCGCCGAGCATCTCGGCGAGGACGGCGAAGTGTCCTGCGGGAGGAGCCGCTCGCCGAAGAAGCGCCGCAGCGCCGCCGTTGCCGTAGCCGCTGCCGTCGCCGTCGCCGACCACGACCCGCGGTTCCGGCGCCGCGGCGTCGCCCCGCGCCGTGATTCGCGGCGCGGGGCGACGCCTTCCCTGCCGGGTCAGAGGAGGGCGACCGAGCTCGCCCGGTCGTTCATCGCGTCCCCGATGTAGGAGGTCGACTGCTGGTACTCCTGGTGGACGCCGGAGGTGTTGGGGGCGTCCCACAACTCCAGCCAGCAGGACAGCGTGGTCAACGAACTGACGGAGTTGTTCCACGTGCCGTCGAGGTTGATCTGGGCATCGCGGCCGTTCCCGCTCCGACAACCGCTGGCACCGGTCAGGACCAGGGCCGACCCTCCGTAGTTGGCGTCCGTGTAGACGACTCCGAGCTGCACGGCCGACGCCCCCGTGGTGTCCGGGAGAGCCTTGAGGCGGTCGGTCAGCTTCTGGTCGATGTGCTTCGCCGACAGAGGTGCGTCGGTGACCCGTCCGTCGGTGGAGGCGGCCACGGCCTCCCGGAACGTGCCGTAGCAGCGCATGTCGCCCGAATCGATGTCGAGCACGCAGTTCTTCCGGACGGGCGCCGCGTTCGCGGTGGCGGCTCCCGTGCCGAGGGTCAGGACGGTGGTGGCCAAGGCGATGGCAACGGCGGTACGTGACGTGCGAGCAAACACAGGTCGCTCCTGTCTCGTGGGCGTTCTCCCAACACCGTGGATGCTGCCGCCCCCCGCCCCGCGTGGGACAGAGGCACATTCGGCCAGGGTAGATGTATGCGCCACGCGTTAAGGCGCGGGCGCGGACGGCACCGCGCACCACGCGTGCTCCGTGACCGGCCGTGACACGCCATGAAGGTCATGGGCGGAGGAGGGGAAAGGGGCTGCGGAATCGGCGCAAAAGCGTTCGAGACGCCAGTTACCCGACTGCCGGAGGCGAGGGTCGACGCTTCGAAGCGGCACGGCTTAAGGTGTCGGAGACGAGAGAAGAGACCCACCGGTGGACTCACAGATCACCCGCATACGCACCAAGTTGGCGAAGGTCCCCTACCAGCCGCGCCGAAGCCACTCCGTGTTCGAGGAACGCCACCGATTCCGGCTGCGTCCTCGTATCACCGCCTCGGACGTGAACGCCTTCGAGGCCGAGGAGCGCCTCGTTCTGCCCGCGCCCTACCGGGCGTTCCTCATGGAACTCGGGGACGGCGGCGCCGGCCCCTTCCACGGTCTCCTCCCGCTGGACGCATGCCGGTTGTACACGATGAACCGGAAACCGGCGGACGGCAGCCCGCGGGGATTCACGCACGTGGACCACCCGAACGCCGAGCGGGGCGACCTGTTCCTCCACATCATCGAGATGGGCTGCAGCGACCTGGGCCTCATCGCCGTGACCGGCCCCCTCGCCGGCCGTGTGGTCACCGGCAACGCGGACGGCTTCCGGCCACCGAACGTCTCGTCCGCGCCGGACTTCCTCGGCTGGTACGAACGGTGGCTCGACCACATGCGCGAGGGCAAGGACAACCGCGCGCTGGGACTGACCTCCCCGGCGATCGTCGCCGCCGCCTCGTGGGGCCCGCGCGCCACCGTCCGCGCGGGCTCAGCGGGTCGGGCGCCGCGGCGGGTGGGCCACCCCTGATTCCCGGCCGCTCAGTTCGGCGTCCAGCGTCTCCTGGGCCATGCGCATCGCCTCGGCGTACTTCGGCTCGGACATGCGCTCCCAGGCCCGGTCGGGCGCGACGTCCTCGACGCGGCTCACCACCCACCAGATGTTGCCGAACGGGTCCCGTACGCGACCCCCGCGATCCCCCCACGCGCTGTCGGCCGCCTCGGTGACGACCCGCGCCCCGTGTGCGACGGCGGCGGCCATGGCGGCGTCGGCGTCCGGGACATAGATCCTGAGCAGGGCCGGCATCACCGGCCAGTCGGACCGGCGGTCGAAGGCCAGTACCACCGTGTCACCGACGCGGATCTCGCCGTGGCCGATGGTGCCGTCCTCGACCGGGACGCGGGCGATCTCCTCCCCGTCGAACGCGGCGGTGATGAAGTCGAGCAGCGCACCGGTGTCGTCGGTGACGACCCACGGTGCGACGCTGGTGTAGCCCTCGGGCGCGGTGTGCCTCATCGGTCTCTTCCTCTCGCCGGAACCTTCGCGATGTGACGACCCTAGGACCCAACCAGGACAGCTGCGGTCCTACATCGGGCGTGGGAGGAGCACGAGTCGCCGCAGCGGGTCACGAGTCCAGGGCGTGGTACATGACGTGCAGCCCGACCGGTCCCAGCGTGGGATGCCGGAAGGCGCCGGGAACCGTACCGATCACCTCGAAACCGAGGCGCTCGTACAGTCCGAGCGCCGGCGCGTTGGAGGCCGCGACGGCGTTGAACTGGACCCCGGCGAATCCCTGGTTCCGCGCCCAGTCCAGCAGGTACTCGCCCAACGCCCGACCGACGCCCCGACCGCGTGCTTGCGCGGCGACCATGAAGTTTCCGCTCGCGATGTGCGCACCCGGACCGGGGCGGTTGGCGTACATGTTGGAGGTGCCGAGTACGCGCCCGCCCTCCACCGCCACGACGACGTGCCCCGGCGACGGAACCACCCACAAGTCGTGTGCCTGCGCCTCGTCTTGCAGGGGGTCGTAGCAGAAGGTGTCCCCCTTGCGAACGATCTGCTCGATGATCGGCCAGACCTGCGGCCAATCCCCCTCGTCGTACGTTCGGATGTCCATCCACGCGAGACTAGCCAACGGCGAGGGGCGCTCCCACCGGATATTCTCCGGGGTCCGTGCCGATCCCCGTTCGGATCGGGCTCTCGGTTCGGTGCGCCGTTCGTGGCGTGCGCGGGCGAGGTGACGTGCCCTCCGAGGGGAAGGACACGAGCGCCTCGGTGCGGGCCGTCCGACACGCTCACCCGGTGCGGGTGGTCGCGTGGGACAGCGCCACCCCGCCGATGATCAGGGCGAGGGCCAGGAGGCGGCCCGGGGTCACCGGGTCCTTGTGGAGCACGACGCCCAGGGTGATGGCGCCGGCCGCGCCGATCCCGGTGAAGACCGCGTAGGCGGTGCCGACCGGCAGGCCCTTCATCGCCAGGGAGAGCAGGTAGACGGCGACGGCGGCGAGCGCGAAGCAGAGCAGCGTGGGCAGGGGGCGGGTGAAGCCGGCCGTCGGCTTGATGCTCTGCGACCAGGCGACCTCCACCAGGCCGGCGGCGAGGAGGAGCAGCCAGTTCACAGGGCCGCTCCTGTCGCGCGGGCGAGCTCCAGCGCCGCCGCCCTGGACCGGTCGTGCTCCCCGCGCCGTCCGGCGAGGGCCGGATCGGTGCGGGAGTTGACGAGTTCGGTGCCGAGGAAGGTCATGTCCTCGTCGGGGACGGCGAAGTGGCCGGTGAGGAAGTCGCGCAGGTAGCGCTCCTGGTGGTCGTAGGGGTGGCGCGGGGTGCCCGGCCCGTACGCGCCGCCGCGGGCGTGGGCCACGACGAAGCGCCGTCCGGCCAGGGACATGCGGGGGAAGGTGACCTGGTCGATCCAGGCCTTCAGGGACGCGGGGATCGAGTAGTTGTACATCGGCGTGGCGATCAGGACGGCGTCGGCGGCGAGGAGTTCGGACAGCAGCGGCTCGACGACGGCCCAGGTCTCCTCCTGCGCGCGGGTGCGCACGGCTTCCCGGTAGCGGGCGGGGTCGGTGATCCCGTGCTCCAGGACGTGGTCGCACAGCTCGGTCCAGGCCTCGCCGATGTGCGGTACGGGGGCGGCCGCCAGGTCGCGCCGTACGTGGACGCCTCCTGGGTGGGACGCGCGCCAGGCGGCGGCGACGGCGTCGCCCACCTCCCGGCTGAAGGACAGGCGGCGCGCGCTGGCGTCGAGGTGCAGCAGCGTGGACATGACGGGACCCCCTCGGTACGGCCGGAACATTAACCGGACACAGTGTCCAGTTATACCGGACGTACGACCCAACCGGACAGTGCGTCCACTTATTCCGGTAGGCTGGGCCCCATGGAGACGAGGGAACGCGCGGACGCCGCCCGCAACCGGGCCAAGGTGCTCGCGGCCGCCGCCGAGCTGTTCGCCGCCGGCGATCCGCGGTCGGTCACGATGGACGACATCGCCCGGGCCGCCGGCATCGGCCGCGGCACGCTCTACCGGCGCTACCCGGACGTCACGTCCATCGCGGCGGCCCTCCTCGACGAGCACGAACGCCGCCTCCAGGCGGAACTGCTGCACGGCACGCCCCCATTGGGCCCGGGCGCGCCACCGCTCGAGCGGCTCACCGCGTTCTACGCCGCCATGGTCGACCTGCTCGACGGCCACGGCCACCTGGTGCTGGGCGCCGAGACCGGCGAGAAGCGCTTCACGGTCGGCGCGTACGGCTTCTGGCGCGCCCACGTCCTCGCCCTGCTGCGCGCGTCGGGCACCCCGGACCCGGAGGCCCTCGTGGACGGCCTCCTCGCCCCGCTCGCCCCGGAGGTCTTCCTCCAGCAACGCGCGCGGGGGGTGACGCCCGACCGGATCAAGGCGGCGCTGGGGCGACTGGCGAGGGCGCTGCCGGGCGACTGATCGAACGGGGCGCCCCGGGACCGGCGATGCAGGCGCCCCGTCGGCGGATGTCGGCGGATGTCGGTGCCGTGTGGGTCCGGTGTCGGTGGCGGCTGACACCTTCGAGGGGTCCGGCCGGGTGAGCACCCGGCCCCGGCTCGACGGGCCGGAACTCGGGATTGGGGATCTCTCATGCATGACGTGGTGATCGTGGGCGCGGGCCCGGTCGGGCTCTTCCTCGCCTGCGAACTCGGCCTCGCGGGCTGCTCCGTGCTGGTCCTGGAGCAGGAGCCGGTGCCGGAGTCGCCGTGGCGTACGGAACCGCTCGGTCTGCGGGGTCTGTTCGGCTCCTCCCTCGCGGCGTTCCACCGCCGCGGCCTGCTGGACGAGCTGATGGAGGCGTCCTTCGACTTCGACGGACGACGCGACGCCGACGCCGACGCCGAATCCGACGCCGCCTTATCGGACGGGCCGTCACGACCGCGCATGGTGGGCCACTTCGCCGGGATGATGCTCGACGCGGCCAGGCTCGACACGGCCGCCTTCCCGTTCCGGTCGACCGGCCCCGTCCCGGACATCGCCATGATCAGCCTCCAGGCCCTGGAGTCGCTGCTGGCCCGACGGGCCGTCAAACTGGGCGTCGACATCCGGCGCGGCGTCACCGTGGACGCGCTCGCCCGGCACGAGGAGCACGTGGTCGTCTCCGCGGACGGGGCCGGCTTCGAAGCCCGCTGGGTCGTCGGCTGCGACGGGGGACGCAGCGCGGTACGCCGTCTCGCCGGCTTCGCGTTCACCGGCACCGAGCCGGAGGTGACCGGATACACCGTGCTCGGCACGCTCGCCGACCCGGACCAGCTGCGTCCGGGCTTCAACCTGACTCCGACGGGCATGTACGTCCGGATGCCCCTCGCGGGCCACATCGCCATGCTGGACTTCGACGGCGGCGCGTTCGACCGCACGCGCCAGCCCACCCTCGACCACCTCCAGACGGTGCTGCGCCGCATATCGGGCACCGACGCCACCTTCACCGAGGTCCGGATGGCCTCCAGCTTCACCGACCGGGCCAAGCAGGCGACGACGTACCGCGAGGGCCGCGTCCTGCTCGCGGGCGACGCGGCGCACATCCACTCGCCACTGGGTGGCCAGGGCCTGAACACCGGCATCGGCGACGCCGTGAACCTGGGCTGGAAGCTCGCGGCGACCGCGCGCGGCCACGCCCCGGACGGGCTCCTCGACACCTACGACCGCGAGCGCCGGCCGATCGGCGCCCAGGTCCTCGACTGGTCGCGCGCCCAGGTGTCCGTCATGAGGCCGGACCGGCACGCCCATGCGATGCAGAACGTGCTCCGCGACCTGCTCGACACCCGGGACGGAACGACGTACGTCTTCGGGAGGCTGTCGGGTGCGTCGCTCCGCTACGACCTCGGCGACGCGCATCCGCTGGTGGGCCGCAGCGCCCCCGAGTTCCTGCTCGGGGAGGGCGCGCGCTTGGGCGAGCTGATGCGGGAGGGGCGGGGCGTCGTCCTCGACTTCAGTGCCGACCGGCGGTTGGACGGCCCGGCGGCGGCCTGGCGGGACCGCCTGGAGCACGTGTCCGGGGCGCCGGCGGAGGACTTCGGGCTGGGCGCCGTACTGGTCCGGCCGGACGGCGTCGTAGCCTGGGCCGCCGACCGCGACTTCACCGTGGACGGGTTCGCCCGGGCGGCAGCCCGGTGGTTCGACCGCCCGTAGACCTGACGGGGCGGACGGCGTCGCCTGTACGAACGGCTCCTCGGGGCGGTCAGGTCTGGTTGCGGATCAACCATCCCGGGCAGGTCCGCTCCGACCTGCCCGGGATCGCCCCTCGCCGGCGAGGGGCGCGACGTACCCGTCGGGCGGTCAGTCGTCGAGGGGAACGGGCTCCGTCTCCCAGACCTTGATGCTGCCGTCGCCGGTCTTGGTGCTCCAGGCCCCGAACCGGCCCTGGCTGGTGATCACGCAGAAGTCCCCGAGGGTACTGGCCAAGGGCGTCGTCTTCCGCTGCCATGCGGAAGGCGGCACCGTCAGGCAGTCCCCGAGGCCGGGCTCGTACTCCATGTACGCGAAGCGGGCACCGTTGAGGGCCTCGAGCACGAAGAGCCCGGTCTCGACGTCGGCGTCCTTGTCGGTCACCTTCGCGGTGTCGAAGTCGAAGTCCTGGTAGATCAGCGGGTAGTACTCGCCCTCGATCCTGACCGGGTCCTCCGGACTGTCGACGATGGCCACCGTGGTGTCCGTGGTCTCGGCCTTCACGGTGAGGGTCCGCTTGGCGGGCGAGAGGGTTCCGAGGACGGTGCCCTTGGCGCGCACGCTCACCTCGGCGTCCGCCGCGACCGCGTACACCTCGGAGCGGGCGGCGGTGCCCTCGCCCCGGGTGATGACGAGCCGCCAGTCCTTCGGCGCCCCCTCTCCGAGGAGGTAGGCGCTGAGGGCGTCGGCGGCCAGGTCCCCGATGGTCCGGGTGACCTTCATGCCGGCGGAGGACCGGACCACGGTGCGGCCCGCCTTGTCGGTCACCACGCGGGCCACTCCCACGGCCACCTGCCGGGTGGCCACCCGTGCGGCGGCGCCCGTGCAGGCCGTGAGGGCGCCGACCATCAGGACGAGGGCGAGGCCGATCGCGGGGAGGGCGCGCGGGCGGGTACGGCGGAGCCGCAGGAAGGGGATTCCGGAGCGGTGTCCGGGTATCGGACCTCGGGTCATGGCGTGCCGCCTTTCGGCAGGAGGTCGACGGGGCGGCGGGTCCTCGGGCGACGGGGGCCCGCCGGGGTCATCCGTTCCCCGTTCCCCACCCGCCATGCGCCCAGGGGCGGGCGGCCATCGGCCCTCCACTGCCGCGCATCGGGACGTTGCGGGAGCACCGTCGCCCTCGGCCTGTCCGGCCCGACCGCCCCCGGGTCCGGCGTCCCAGGCCGGCCGAGGCGCCCGAAGCGGTTCCGCGGAGTCGGGCCTCAGGGCCGGTAGATGAGTTCGATCAGCATCCCGACGATGCCGGCCCAGACTCCGATGCCCAGCAGCCACATCAGGTCGAGGGCCGCTCCGGTGACGACGAGCGTCAGGCCGACCGCCGTCAGGGCGAGGACAGTGCGTCGGACGGGTCGGTCGGGGCGCCAGGAAGTCGTCACAGGGAAAGGATCCCGCCGGGGTGACGCTCGGACGGGACGCAGACGGGTTTCCTGGCATTTTCCCTACGCCCGGAATCAACCTGCATGGATGTGGGGGCGGCGGGCGCGGTACGCTTCAGCCTCGCGCATGACCTCGCGCATGACCGGCGGAGACCTCGCCGTGGCCCAGGAAGATGAACCTCGCGAGGTTCCGTGTGCGGGCTCGGGAAGCCGCTCGTGTCGGTGACTGCGGTCGGTCACGCCTGCCGGCGTCCACGCGCGTCGCGTTCCGTTGCGGTGGCGTGGTGGGCGCCCGGATCACGCGTCCCAGGTGACCGGGAGACTCTTCACCCCGAAGATGTCCGCCGCCTCCGGGCGCAGGACTACCTCCTCGGCCGGTACGGCCAGGCGCAGCGTCGGGAACCGATCGAGCAGCGCGCGGAAGGCGACCCGCATCTCGATTCGGGCCAGCTGGGCGCCCAGGCACAGGTGGATGCCGTGGCCGAAGGCCAGGTGCCCGCCGTCCTGACGGTGGATGTCGAGCAGGTGGGGGTCGGCGAAGCGCTCGGGGTCGCGGTTGGCGGTGTGGTACGACAGGACGACGGTCGCGCCGGCCTTGATCGTCTGACCTCCCACCTCGACGTCCACGAGCGCCGTGCGGTGGAACGTCTTGGCGACGCTCAGGTACCGCAGCAGTTCCTCCACCGCCTGGTCGATCAGCGCGGGGTCGGCACGCAGGGCTGCCAACTGCGCCGGGTTCTGGAGCAGCGCGAAGGTGCCGAGGGACAGCATGTTCGCGGTCGTGTCGAATCCGGCCGCCAGCAGGATCAGGCTGATCCCCTTCAGCTCCTCGTCCGTCAGGTCGCTGTCGGTGAGTTCGCTGAGGACGTCGTCGGTGGGGTTCGCGCGCTTGGCGACGACGAGCCGTGCGAGGTACTCCTGGGTCGCGGTGTAGGCCGCGATCAGTTCCTCGTCGCTGGTCTCCCCGCCCATGAACGTGTCGATCTGTTCCTGGAAGGAGGCCCGGTCCTGGTAGGGGACGCCGAGCAGTTCGCAGATGACGATGGTGGGGATGGGCTTGGCGAAGGCGGTCACCAGGTCCGCGGTCGTGCCGGCCCGCTCCATGGCGTCCAGGCGGTCGGCGGTGATCTCCTCGATGCGCTCGGCCAGCAGCCGCATGCGGCGGGCGGTGAACCTGCCCACCAGCGGTTTCCGGTAACGCCCGTGCTGGGGCTCGTCCATGAGGAGGAACTCGCCGGGCGGCGCCGGAGGAAGCTCGAAGTCGACCACGTTCATGAGGTCCCTGCGCGAGCTGAACCGCGCGTCGGCGAGGACGGATTTGACCAGGTCGTATCCGGTGATGACCCAGCCGGGTTTCCCACCGGGGTGGGTGTACTTGCTGATGGAGCCGTGGCTGCGGGCGTCCGTCAGCTCCGCCGGCGGGTCGAAGGGGCAGCCGGACCGACGCTCCGTCGGCAGTGCGGTGACGGTGTGCACGGAATCGCTCATGACCAGTCCTCGTGTCGTCATGCGTCACGTGGTTGACGCATCACGAAAGCTACGTTGCGTTCACAATCCAGTCAATGACATGAAGGAAGCATCCCCAGCTGAGAGGTAGGGAATTGATGCAATGACACTGAGCATTAACGCAATCCTTCGTTGCATTGAATGGCCGCGAAGGCAACGTCGGCCGCCTGCCGTGAGGACTGTCCCCGGGGGCGTGAACGGAGCCCCTCGGCCGTCGCCGTGCGCGTCGGGGTCCCGGCAGCCCGACCGGCAGGAAAACCCGCCGGGGCGAAGGCCTTGGACCGGCTCGGTGATCCCGAGTGGCTGGGAGCGACAGCCGAAATCCCGTGGAGCCCCTACGCGTGACGTGGAATGATCTTGGTCGCTGCTCATGAAGGGGAAGGCCGAAATCGTGTACGTACCGTCATCCGCACGAGCTCTCGATGACGACGAGCGTGAACTCGTGGAGCTGGCACGCCGCACCATCGACGCGCATACCGACGCCGGTCCCGACGAGGATGGGATCCACACGGTGGGCGCCGCGGTCATGGCCGCCGACTACCGGATGTTCGCCGGCGTGAACCTCTACCACTTCACCGGCGGACCCTGCGCCGAACTCGTGGCCCTCGGGGCCGCACGGGCCCAGGGTGCCCGCCAGATGCGCTGCATCGTCGCCGTGGGAAACCACGGGCGCGGCATCATCGGCCCGTGCGGGCGCGATCGGCAGGTCTTCGTGGACTACTACCCCACCATGCGCGTCATCGTGCCCACGCCCGAGGGGCCCAGGTCCGTTCTCGCCGCCGACCTGCTGCCGCTGACCCAGCGGTGGACCCCGGAAGGCATGGGCGGTCTCGACCCGTCGCTCTACCAGGACCCCGAGACCGTCGGTCCCCCGATCATCCGGTTCAATCCCCGCTACCTCGAAGCCGTACGTTCCGGCGCCAAGACCAAAACCACCCGCTTCCGGGATCCGGCCCGACTCGGGCCGGCGCGGCTGGTGTTCGAGAGCGACCCCGAAGTCGTCCTGCCCGCGGAGGTGACCGACATCAGGCACTGCCTGGTCGGCGACCTCACCGACCAGGACGCCCGAGCCGAAGGGCTGACGACCGCGGCCGATCTCCGGGAAGGCCTCACGGGCCACTACCCGGATCTGGCGGGAACCGACGAGGTCGACGTCATCACCTTCCGGATCAGCGACGAGCCAGGGGCCCCCTGAACCTCGGAGCGCCGGTGATACGGGCCCGGCCGCAACGGCAAGGCCCGCCGCACTCCGGCGGAACATCTCCCCCACGTCGAGGAGAGCAACGCCGTCGCCGGGCACCAGGTCCACCGAGTCGTCGCCCTGGGCGGTCGAGCCCCCATGCCCTTCGCTGAGCGCGCGAAGCACCCATCAGAAACATCGAGTGCGGCAAAGGGGCGTTGATGTCAGCCGAAGTTGATCGCTGACTTCGGCTCGTCAGGGTGTCGCCAGGTCGTCGAGGTCTCCATGCACCCGGAGCTGGAGCGGTTCTTCTTCGTCGACGATGACGACGACGATCGCGACCAGCGCCGGTACGGTCCCAGGACGGGTGAGCCGGTGGTCCGGGCGGACAGACGGACCGGCGCGTGGAGTAGGTTCGCGCGCCGGCGCCGCGCGCCTTCCCGCGCTCCCCGAACGTCTGCTCAACTGTGCCCCTTCCAACCAGCAAGGGAGCCAGCCGTGGGAAAACCCGTCACCGGCCGTACCGCCCGCCGACTCTTCGCAGGTGCGGCCGGCGTCGCCGCCGCTTTCGCCTTCTCGCTCGCCACGGCTCCGCAGGCGGCCGCCACGGCGGGCGGCTGCACAACCTCCACCGGGCCCGGCTACGTCTGCGTGAACGTGTACGGCTCGGGCCTGCGGGTCGACAAGGGCAACGTGGTGCGCACCAAGCCCGACGGGATCTGCAACTACCGGGCCGCGCTCGTCGCCAAGTACCCGGGTAGGGCCGACACCTACTACTGGGGGAACTACCACCACGGCTGTGTCTACGGCCGGGCCTACGTGGACGTGACCGTCCAGTGGTCGTTCGGGTCCGGAGTCCGGGTCTGTGGCTACTTCTACGAGAGCGGAACCCTCCAGCCCGGTCAGCCGTGCGTGACCGTCAAACGCTAGAGCCGCACCCCGGCCCCTTCCTGCCGACCCGCGAAGAGGGGCCCGCCGCAGCGGTCTCTCTCGCCATGTGATGCGCCGGTTGGATGGGCAACGACGTCCTCGGCCCTGCGCGGCAGGGGTCGCGGTTGCGGTGGACGGCGACCATGGCACCCTCGGCACCGATCGTGCCTTTGATCCGGCCACCGAGGGTGCGGGACGCTCCGCCGACGAGGACGACCATGCCGTCGAGCCCGTCGGCATGGTGCCGCCCCGAGGCCGCCTCGGGGGTTGGAGCCCGGTGCCGCGGCCTACCGGCTCGGATCGCGGCCGACCGCTCCGCCCCCACTACGTCCTACTTCTCCTCCGGCTCCCAGGCGCGGAGCAGGTCGAGCAGCCCCGCGTCTCCGTCAACGCGCAAGGAGTCGGCCTTGATCCGGTCGTACAGGTAGAGGACCAGCTCACTGGCCGTGCCCTGGACGGAGGCGCCGGCCGCCTCAGCGTCCTCGCCGGTCGCGGGGATACGGGTGACGCGCGCGCCGTCGCCGTCGACGGTGAGGCGCCAGGAGTGGCCCTCGGCGGCGTGGAAGTCGAAGGCCGTGGGCTTGTGCGGCCAGGCACTCGGCGTCGCGCAGACGGTGAACAGGAACTCCTCGACGCCGTCGAGAGCCAGCTCGACCGGCAGCGACTGCGGGGAACCCCCGGCGAGCTGGGCGTCGTACGTGTGCACCGCGGTCTCCTGGACCCGGTGCCGGGCGGTACCGCCGGCGGTCTGCGGTGACTGCGACGCGGGCCACCACGTCCAGCATCCGCTCTCCGGTCCCGCCGTGCGCAGGGCGTCCAGCAGAAGCTGCGTCGACTCGTCCAGCCAGGCCAGCAGGACCTCACGGTCCTGCGGCAGTTCCAGCGCGGCGCGCGCGGCGACTGCCTCGGCCGGGGGACCGTCGGCAGGCCCAGCGCCGACGATGGCGGCCCAGAAACGGTCTCCCCCACCCAGGTGCTTCACCAGATCGAACAGCGTCCAGCCGGGGCAGGACGGCACCTCGGCGTCGAGACCGGGCGCGGCGGCGACCACGGCCCGGAAGGCGGTCGACCGCTCATCGATCAGTCGCAGCAGCTCAGGGAACTCAAGATTCTTTTCCACGCCGGATGTCTATCACCATGTCCGGTGATCGGACAGTGATTTTCACCGTGACCGCCGGTTCGCCGGGCCCCGGCGACGCGCGGATGCGTGCGGACGATCGTGGAGTCGACCGCGACCACCCTGCGCTCGGATCTCTCCGATGTCGGCGCCGTGGTGGAGGATCTCTCGCATGGCTACGACCGCTGCTGACTACCTGTGGTTCGGGAAGGACTTTCCGGACCTCGCCGAGTCCTATTGCGTCACCTTCGTACACAACATACCCCCCAGCGAGCTGCTGAACAGGTTGGGCGGCCGACCTGAACCCGAGGTCGACGGGATCACCGCGCTCGTCGACACCGCATATGACCTCTGGGGCCCCAGCACCACGCGGACGTACCTCGGAATGACGACGCTCGGCCCCTGGACCCTCATGATCGAGCCCAACGGCTGGCACGGAGTGAACGAGGAAAAGGCCCTGCCCGCATCAGTCGGCACCCGGTGGATCTCCCACTACGACAACGCGAACGCCAACAACGACGGATCGTTCCTCTGGGCCGAAGACACCGAAGTCCGAATCCACTTCGAACTCCGCGAAGCCGACCACCTCACCGGCACCCGCGCCGGGGACTTCGCCGACACCATCCGCCGCTTCGGCTTCCCCTTTCCCGAAGACCCCACCGATACGGACGGCGACCTGGCCGTTCCTGCCGCCTTCGCACTGGCCGAGCACCTCACCGGCAACCGCATCACCCCGCCCCTCCTCCAGGACACCACCTTCATCTGCGGCACCGCCGAGTTCCGCTGAAGGGCGATGCCTTGCGTTCCGCTCGCGGACCGGGCCCTCGACGGCCGGAGACCAACGCCCGGGCAGCGAGGGGACCCGATCCCGGCGTGTGGGAGGATGCCGTTCATGAGTTGCATCCGAAGGGGCCGTGCCTCGTAGAACACCGGCCTCGCTTCGATCGCGGACGCGCAGTTGGGGAAGCCCCTGGGTGCGGTACCGCGATGTCCCGGGTCTGTCGGGAGCGGCGAACGCCGCCGTCCGTGCGATCGAACGGGACCGATTGTCGCCCGGCATCGTGGCGGTGGCGCTGAGCGTGTGGTCCGTGCGGGTTCACGGCACGCAGCGGCGGTGGAGGCCATGGGAGGCTGAGTTCATCTGCCTGTGCTGTGGTGAAGGTTGGGCCCGGGACAAGCTGCAAGAGGCACTGTTCCTTCTCCCGGCGAGGGCCGCCGGCGAACTCCGGGTACGGGTCGAGCGCCTGGACGCCATGCTCCTCGGGCGAACGCATCACGAGCCGACGGCAGAGCCGGGGTTGGCGTGGTGGCATCGCAGGAGCTGACCGCGTCCCTGCCGCCGCGCCCGTCCGGCCTCCGGCTCCTTGGCAGCCTCTCCGGACAGCCTTGCGCAACACCCCGTTGCGATGGATGGCGATCCGGGAAGGCTGGAGGACCTTCTCTTCGACGAGGAGGCCAACTACGTGGCGGCCAGGGCGTTCCCCCGGGCCGCGGGGGACGAAGCGTGGGGGGAGGTGGCCAGCGCGGACGACGGCGACACGGACGTCGACCGCGAACGGCTCGATCCGGCGGAGGCGTTCGACTTCGACGACGCGGAAGAGATGCGACGCAGGCTGCCGGCCCTCGCCGCCCTGTTCCTGCCGTGAGGCCTCCCGGACCTCATCGGTGGGGGACGGGTATCCCCGCGGCGCGGAGTCTGGTCTCGGTGAGTGCGGTCAGGCGGGCCGCGACCGGTGCCCGGTCCTCACCGTGGTTGTTGATCAGCTTGTACTGGGCCGAGGCCTTGGCCCATGCCCGCAGGCTGGCCTGGTCCCTCAGCAGCGCGGGGTTGGCGAGGTAGCGGTCGGCCATGGCGGCCGCGAGTTCCTCGATCCTCGGGTCGTCCGGCTCCCAGGACGCGGCCTCCCAGCCGCGCTTGGCCAGGACGAGGTACTCGGGGTCGTCCAGACCGTGTTCGAGCTGACCGAGGAAGCCGTCGAAGCCCTCCGGCACCAGCGCCCGGGCCAGGACCAAGGCCTCCCGCTGGGCGGCCACGTAGTCGGGGCCGAAGCCGAGGCCGGGCATCCGGTCCAGGACAGCGCAGGCGCGTTCGGGCAGCAGGGCCCGGTCACCGTCGGCGAGCCGGCGCAGCGTGTCGCGGCGGGCGATCAGTTCGTCGATGCGCTCGGTGAGCTGCCGCTCGACGTCGGTGAGAGCGGCGCCGAACCGCGCGGCGTCGGCGTCGAGCATGGGCCCGATCTCGGCCAGCGGCACGCCCGCGGCCGCCAGCGTACGCACCTGGACCAGTTGCAGGAGGTCGTCGGATCCGTACCGCCGGTAGCCGGAGCCGTCACGTTCCGGTTCCGCGGCCAGGCCGAGCTTGTGGTAGTGCCGGACCGTCTTGACCGTGATGCCGACGAACGCCGCCGCCTGCCCGATCGTGATTCCGTTCCTCATCGGGCCGACTTTCCTCAGAACACCGTTTGCACGAAGCGCTGTTGGGCGCTCCGAAAGGCCGGGGCTATCGACAGGGCGGCGTCGTCCACCCAGGTCAGCCCGGCGGTCAGGGTCCTGCCGCCGTCGGGGGTGCCGTACATCAGCGACGCCGAGCCCATGATCGCGCCGTTGTGGTGGAAGATGGTGCCGCCCTCCATCTCCTGCGCGAACACTCCCAGGCCGTAGCCGACGGTCGCCTCCGGCGTACGCATCTCGGCCAGCAGCTCGGCGGGCAGGAGCCTGCCGCCCATCAGCGCGGAGAAGTAGGTGTGCAGGTCCCGGGTGGTCGAGATCATGTCACCACCGGCCCCGACCCAGGACGGGTTCTGCCGCGTCACGTCGATCGTCCGCTCCTGCCCGGCATCCTCGTAGCCGTAGTAGCCGTGGTTGTGCGGCGCGGGAATCTCGGACGAGGCGCCCGGCGCCACGGTGCCGGTCATCCCCAGCGGTCCCAGTACCAGCCGCTGCAACTCCTCGGTGAACGAACGGCCGGTGACCCTCTCGACCACCAGCCGGGCCAGCACGTAGTTGGTGTTCGCGTAACTCCAACCCTCACCCGGCGCGAACCGCGCCGGCTTGGACAAGGACAGCCGCACCAGCTCCTCGGGCGGGTAGGTCTTGAAGCGGTTGTCCACCCAGTCCTTGCCCTGCCAGGGGACCCCCGGCACGATCGTGCCGTCCTCGTAGAGCTCGCCGGTGTGGTTGAAGATCCCGCTGGTGTGCTGAAGGAGCATGCGCATGGTGATCCGCGGGTCGAGACCGAACTCGGGCAGGTGGTCATCGGCCGGGGCGTCCAGGCCGATCCTTCCCTCGGCCACCAGCATGAGCACCGAGGTGGCGACGAAACTCTTGGTGCTGCTGCCGATGCGGAAGTGCCCGTTCGTCAGCGCCCCGGTGCTCTGGCCCAGTTCGCGCGCACCGGCGCTGCCGACCCATTCGCCCCGCTCGTCGTTCACCCGGAGCTGGACCCCGACGAAGCCGGCCTCTGCCAGCTCATCGATCGCCTTCCGCAGCTCCGGACGGTCCTGCCCCTGGTCGGAAAGGTCGGTGGACGTGTTGCCGGGCATGTTGCCGGGCCTGTTGCCGGACATGTTGCTCCTCCACATCGGTCGTACCGGGTCGGCGTCGTGCCGATGCGATGAGCCTCCACCCTGCCCCGAGGTCAACCTCAAGCGTGATCCGGCCCACAGTGCCGCTGCCGGTCGGCGAGCCGAGCGTGAAGCGCCCCCTCGTCGGAGCGCGGGCAGCGCCGGTCAGGGTGAGGGGGGCGAGGGGTGGTAGCGGACGGTGGGGCCGGGGCGGTAGTGGCGGAAGTGGTCCACCAGGCTGGTGCCCCGGGCCAGGTCCAGGAGGAAGTCGGTGAAGGGGCCGGGCGCTTCCTCCCAGGTGCCGTCCTCGTCCTGGATGACGATGCGCCAGTCGGCCGGATCGGGCTCTTCGGGAAGGAAGTAGTAGAAACCCATGCCGTCCTCCGCACCGCCCCAAAGGATCAGCCCGCCGGGATCGGGGTGGACCGGGAACGGCCGGCGCTCGGGATCTCCGAGGTGAGAGCCGGGACCGGACGTCGGCCAGAGCCGTTCGAGTTCCTCCCGGCTCCCGTCCACGGGCCGGTCGATCCACAGGAAGCCCTCGAACGCGCCCGGACCGTACAGATCGAGGAAGGCCTTGTAGTCGGGCGGCAGGGCGGTCCCGAGGTGTTCCTCGGCCGCCTCCCACAAGCGCGGCCGGGCCCGGCCCCAACAGGCGGGCTCGCCGAGCAGCTCCCGCAGTCTCTCCAGTGGGGACGGCATGGCTGCTCCTGGGTCGCCGGATCCGGTCCGCGGTGAAGCGTCGCACACGGGTACGACAGCAGCCCACGCGGTGACCTTCCGCGACTCCACGGGCCTGAACACCGTGTCGCGCGTCGTCCGCCGTTTCGTCCCTTCGGAGGACGGGACGGACAAGGAAGCCCGGTGAGATGGAGGAGTCCGTTTCCCCTCCCTCCGGTCGCCCAGGAGATGCCCATGCCTACCGCCACTTCTGCCCACGGTCTTCGCGAGCCTCGACTCGACTTCCTGGAACTGCTTCGGATTCCGGTGATTTCCGACGGGCGCGCACAGGAGCAGGAACTCTGTGTCGCCGCTTGCGGTTCCTTCTGCTTTCAGAGCGGGAGCCGGCGGCGGTCGCCGAGGGTCCGCGCCCAAGTCGAGGTGCTGGCCCTCCGTTGATCGGCCTTCGGCCCTCAGCACTCGGGGGAGGGCCGCACCGGTTCATCCGGAACCGAGGCTTGTCCCGCACGCTGCCCGCTCACGGCCTGATGGCATGATCGCGGCGTGATCGGACGGTGCCTCGGAACTGCTGAACGCCCCGGAGCCCGGGGGCTGCGCGCTCGTGACCTCGAACTACGAGCACCGGGTACGTGGGCGCTTCGCGCGGACGGACCTGCCTGTCCCGAAGGTCGTCGCGGACGCGGACGGGGACGCGGCTGCCTCGGACGGTGCGAGCAGCACGTGGCCCTCACGTGCGACGGTCGCCTTGTCGTCGCTCACGGCACGTCGATGGGATCGTAGAGGACATCGGTCCTGAGAATCGTCTTCGTGCCCTCGAGAATCGGGGCCGAGTCGTGGAGCGTCCGATGCCAGAAGAGGAGCGCATCGCCCGGTTCGGGGCGGTGGGCGCTCAGGATTTCCTCGGGCTTCGCTGGCCGGGGCCAGTCCGAGAAGTCGCGTTGCGCGAAGGGGAGATCGTTCTGCTCGTCGGCGATGAACCGGGTTTCTCCGCCCACGGCCTCATAGGACAGGTAGACGACGACCGTCAGGAGAGTGCGCCTTCCGTCGGGGGCGAAGTAGGGCGAATCGTAATGCGGGACGAGGAGTCCGCCGCCTTCGTACGTGATGAAACGCATGCGGGGGTTGACGGCCGCAGGCTTCCAGGGCTTTCCGTCCGAATCCGTCGGTTCGTCCGATCCCACCTCAGGAGAAAGGAAAGTCCGCAGCCTGCGATAGAACTCCGCCGCCAGGGTTTCGGATTCAGCCGTGGCCCGGAGATGGCCGACCGGATCTCCGTCCGCGTAGTTGGCGGCATCGCCGTCCAGGCCCACCGGCACGAAGCGCTGCGCAGCCAGTTCGGCCGCGAACACCTGGACTTCGGCCGGAGTGAGGAAATGGCGGATGAGTCTGGCGTCGCAGTTCGGGATCCGCGTCTCGCTCGGGGCCCACGACTCGTCGGCAGATATTCGACTCACCGCTTCTTCGGAGAGTTCGAATGGGTTTACCGGCATTGCAAACATGCTCACTTCTCCACCTTGAGGTCATGGTCGATACCGCCGTGGCCGTGGACCCGCTCACCCGGCACAGCCGCGCGCCGCACCTTGAGGCGAGCGGCGGGACGGCCGGCCACGCGCTCGTGCGCGTCGAATCCGTGGGGGGCCTGGGCCTCGTGACCCCTGGCGTCAACGCCCGCGGGGAGCAGGGACCGCCGAGCGGTTATCGTCATGGTGACGATATTAGGCTGAGGCGAGTCCCCAAAGCAAGCAGGACGCAACCGACTCGACGGACGGCGCGCGGGGCGCCTTCCGCGAGAACGGCCCTTGAGTCGACCCCTGTCCGCTCGACCGGCCCCAACGGGCGCGCGCAGCACTGTTGAACATGTTCAGGATTCTTCTTGAACATGTTCAGAAGATCGGCGTAGGGTGCTGACATGAGCGAGCGCAGCGCCCTGCTTCGGCGCATCCGAACCTGGCTGGCCTTCTTCCTGGTCTGCCTGATCCTCAGCGGCGTCACCGCCTTCCCCCTGGTCACCGAGCTGCACTGGCTCAACTCCCTGGTGGACAACGCCTGGATCCAGCGCGTCTCCGACGGACTCGACCGGGCGGACAGCGAGTACCCCTTCCTCCTCTACGGCACCGACTGGCTGGCCTTCGCGCACTTGGTCATCGCCGTCTTCTTCCTGGGCGTGTACCGGGACCCGGTGCGCAACATCTGGATCGTCGAAGCTGGCATGATCGCCTGCGCCGGCATCATCCCGCTGGCGCTGATCTGCGGACCCATCCGGGGCATCCCGTTCTGGTGGAGCGTCATCGACATGTCGTTCGGCGTGTTCGGGGTGATCCCCCTGCTGATCCTCCGCCGCGGCATCCAGCGCCTGGAAGCACTGCCCGCGCCCTCCGGCGACGCCGAGTCGATTCCCCAGGCCACCGGGTCGAACCGCTCCGACTTGACGTTCTCCCAGGTCACGCAGTGACGAGGTTCGAGAAGCAGCCGGCGCGGGCGACGGGCGCTGTCGCCCGGCAGGAGTCGGCGCTCTGGGCCGACGCGACCGAGGCGGTGCGGGTTGTCGCGTGCCGGCGACGGCGGCACGCGACGACCCGAGTCACTTCCCCGCACGCATCAGCAGGTGCCCCCGGCGAAACCGCTCCCCGTCGCACGGCTCCCGCAGCATCCTGCCGATCTCGGTGAAGCCGGCTTCACCGGCCAGCCCCGCGAGGTCGTCGATCGGCCATCGGTAGGCCGTCGCCACCTTGTGGTCGAACGCCGTGACCGGTTCGCCTTCCGACTCGAAGAAGGCGAGCAGAAGAGTTCCCCCGGGTGCGAGCACCCGACGGAACTCGACGAGGTACGGCGGCACGTCCCGCGGTGAGGCGTGAATGACCGAGTACCAGGACACGATGCCTTGCAACTGGGCGTCGGCCAGGTCCAGGGCGTCCATGGAACCGACCTCGAAACGCAGGTCAGGGTACGTCTCGCGGGCGAGATCGATCATCACCGGCGACAGGTCGATGCCGAAGACGTCCAGTCCCAGATCCCGCAGGTGCGCGGTGACGGGTCCGGGTCCGCATCCCAGCTCGGCGACGGGTCCGAAGCCGGCGGCCCGCACGCTCTCGGCGAACGCGGCGAGCACCGCGCGATCCAGCGGCAGAGTGCGGAGGTCGTCGCGGGGCAAGGCGGCGTAGCGAACGGCGACGGCGTCGTAGGCGTCAGCCGTCGCGCGGTGATTTGAGGAAGGGTCGGTCACAAACGAGGACTCTAGAGTCTTCTGACGCCGGCGGCTGACCATCGGCCAGGTCCGCTGGTGACCATGCGAAGCGAGAGCGGCGCCACAGGTGTTGCGCGCGTGTCTTCGTGGGCGAAGGACAGTGAGCGGGTCGTTCGCCGACGCTCTGACACGCCGCGACTGAGGACCACCCGGAGTCAGGTCCGCGTCGTCCCCTTCGCCTGCGAAGCCGGCCAGGCCGTGCAACAGGACGACGGGTGCCCCCGACCCGCCCCCGTCGCGGCAGGAGACGCGTACGCCATCGCGCACCACGGTGCGCTCGGACCATGTCATGGGTTCTCCCCGGGTGTCCGTCCGCTCAGTGCGTCGTCGCGGCCGGGATCAGCGGTAGGCGGCGAGGAAGGCGCGGACGCCGGCGGTGGCGTAGTGGTCGAGGTCGGCCTCGGTGTGCCGGGGCCCGCCATGGAACATGGCCCTGTTCACGGGGATCCACAGGAGCAGGCCGGAGAAGTGGTTGGCGGCCAGGAGCGGGTCGCCGGTCTTGAGCACTCCCTGGTCGGTGAGGCGTTGGAAGGTGGCCGCCAGGGTCGCCAGGACCCGCTCGAAGCCCTGCTCGTACCAGGCCGCGCCCAGTTCGGGGAAGGCGTCGGCGTTGGCGATGATCAGGCGGCGCAGCTGGATCACCTGGGGCTGGGTGAGGGCGGCCAGGAGCCGGCGGGCGAGGCGGGTCAGGTTCTCGTCCAGGGCGTCGGCGTCCGCGGGGACGTCGGCCACCAGGTCGACCGTGGCGTCGATGCGGTCGGTGGTGGCGAGCACGATCTCGGCGAACAGCTTCTCCTTGTCCGAGAAGTGCTTGTAGACGGTCTGTTTGGATACCGCGGCGAGCTTCGCGATGTCGTCCATGCTCGTCCCCGCATAGCCCTTGTTCAGGAACACGGTGGTCGCCGCGTCCAGGATCGCCTGGTGCTTGCGCGCTGACCGGGTGTCCGTCATCGGCTTCCTCGTCTCTGTTCACTGCGTCGGCTTCTCCGAAGAGAGTACTGGACTGATCAGTACTCGCCCCGTACCGCGCTTCAACGGGGGTATTCGCATGGACGAGGTGTTCTCGGCGGACGGCACGGCCATCGCCTTCGAGCAGCAGGGCTCAGGCCCCGTGGTGGTGCTGGTCGGCGGCGCGTTCATGACCGGCGCCGATTCCGCCGAACTCGCCGGTCTGCTGGCCGAGCACTTCACGGTGATCACGTACGACCGCCGGGGCCGTGGCGCCAGCGGCGACGGTCCGGCGTACGACGTGCAGCGCGAGATCGAGGACCTCGACGCGCTGATCGAGGGTCCTGGCGGCCGGTCGGCCATGGTGTTCGGCATGTCCTCGGGCGCCGTCCTCGCCCTGGAGGCGACCGCTCGCGGCAGTGCCGTATCGCGCCTCGCGCTGTACGAGCCGCCGTTCGTCACCGACGGCAGTCGTCCGCCGCTGCCTTCCGACTACGTGGCACACCTGACGGCGCTCGTGGGCCGCGAGGCGTACGGGGACGCCGTCGCCCACTTCATGACGGCGGCGGTCGGCCTGCCCGACGAGATCGTCGCGGGCATGCGGCAGGCCCCGTTCTGGGCGGGCATGGAAGCCGTCGCCCGCACCCTCCCCTACGACGGCCAGGTCATGGGCGACACCATGTCCGGCCGCCCCCTGCCCCTCGACCGCTGGGCGTCGGTGACCGTGCCCGTCCTGGTCGGCAGCGGAGACGCGGGCGCGCCGCACATGCTGACCGGTGCGCGGGAACTCGCCGCGGCGGGCGACAACTTCACCCTGCGGATCTTCCCCGGCGAGGAGCACGCCATCGACGCGAAGGTCCTGGCCCCGGCCCTCGCCGGCTTCTTCGACGAGGCGCACACCGCATGAGCACGGTCTTCGCGAGCCTGGGCATGTCCCTCGACGGTCTCGTCGCGGGCCCGAACACCGGCGGCCCGGGAAACCCCCTGGGGGACGGCGGCCCGCGCGCCTCCACGAGTGGGTCGAGGAGGCCGAGACCTGGCGGGAGCGCCGGAGCATGGCCGGCGGCACCGGAACGGTCAAGGCTGCGGCTCCTTCGACAAGAGAGCGGTGGTCCCGTCTGACGGCGGGACCGCTCGGTGGTGCTCGATTCGCGAACGTCACACTGCGCTCGGCAGTGCTACACCAGACCGGCGACGGCCCCGCGCCGGGGGGCTATCCCCCCTTCCGATCTTGGGGTGCGCCGGATCGCGCCCCGGTAGGGGGCGAAACCAGCGTCCAGCCATGACTTCGACTCTGCGAAAGCACCTGGTCATGGCACTCGGTGTCGTTGCGCTGCTGACCGCCGAGGTGGTCCCCGCCATCGCTCGGCCCGCCGGTCACTCCCCTGCGGAGCGGTTACGCCGGGACACCGAGGCGATCCACGCCCTCGGTGTGAGCGGTGTGCAGGCCCGCGTGATCAGGCCCGCGTGATCGCGCCGGAAGGGCTTCCTCGCGCACGTCACCGAGCCGCGGACGGCCGAGCTGCGCGTCGACGTCGTCGAGCGGATCGTCGTCCCCGTCACCGCCCTGCCCGGCTCGGCCCGGAAGAAGGCGAGCCGCCCACGGAGATGTTCGCCCTGGAGGCCCTCGGGAGGGTCCTGGTGACCTCCCTGCGGATGTGGGCGCAGACCGGTCCGGATACGGCGGAGGGCATCGCCCAGGTCCTGCGCCGGCCGGAGGCGGTGGGAGTGGGCCAGGCCCTCGCCGCCAACCCCGCACCGTCTGGAGCACGCCCGGTGCCCTCTCCATCGTGTGGTCCGCGTCAGGACGGCGGTGAGCCTCCGCCGACTTGAAGTCGCGGTTCAAAGGGCTGGTGCGACCGATGCTCCACATGTTCACGCTGGTCATGGACGGGAGTCCGCGAGGAAGATCATCTGTCAGCGGTTGATTTCGATGTTCGTCAGGACGAGCGGAGCACGCAGGAGGCGGGGTGGCGCGGGCGGGGTCGGAGTCGGTGCGGAGCTTGCTGAGGATCCGCCGGTTCTCGGGATCGGCGAAGTCGTGCTTGACCGGTGTCCGTGCGATCGCGAGGACGCGGCCTGCTTCCTTCCGGTCCGGGGTGAGGTGGTGAGTGCGGCCGGCCGGCCGGGGTAGACGGCTGACCGGCCCGCCCATCGGCGCGGCCAGGACCCAGGAGAGGACACGATCAGCGTGAGCGACGCCGAGCACCGGAAGCAGACCCCCGACGGAGCGGCCGAACTCCTGGTTCGCTGCCTGGAGAACGAGGGCGTCGAGGTGGTGTTCGGCGTACCCGGCGAGGAGAACATCCGTTTCACCAACGCCCTCGCCCGCTCGGAGAAGATCCGCTACGTCCTCACCCGGCACGAGCAGGCCGCGTCCTTCATGGCGGAGATGTACGGCCGGCTCACCGGCTCGGCGGGGGTGATGTCCGCGACGCTGGGGCCCGGCGCGATCAACCTGATGCTGGGCGTCGCCGACGCCATGACGAACAGCACGCCCGTCGTCGCGATCACCGCGCAGGTCGGCAAGGAGCGCAACTACAAGGAGTCCCACCAGTTCGTGGACCTGGTGAGCATGTTCGCCCCGGTCACGAAGTGGTCGGCGGAGGTCCCGGCCACCCGGGCCGTCCCCGAGATGGTGCGGCGCGCGTTCAAGACCGCGGAGTCCGAACGGCCCGGCGCCGTCTACCTCGCCGTGCCCGAGGACGTCGACGCGGCGACGGACGGCTCGGACCTGCGCCCGCTGCGCAGGGACGTCGTGCGGCCCGAGGCGCCGTCCCCGAAGCAGATCGAGCGAGCGGTGGAGCTGCTGCGGGAGGCCCGTCGGCCGGTGATCCTCGCCGGACACGGCGCGGCGCGCGGCGGCGCCGCGGAGTCGCTGACGGCGTTCGCCACCGCGCTCGACGTGTCGACGGCGACCACCTTCCACGGCAAGGGCGTCCTGCCGGACGACCACCCGTGCGCGACCGGCACGTTCGGCTTCATGCGGCGCGACTACACCAACTTCGGGTTCGAGGAGGCCGACGTCGTCATCGCCGTCGGCTACGAGCTGCAGGAGTTCGACCCGTCCCGGATCAACCCGGACGGCGACAAGAAGATCGTCCACATCCACCGCGTCCCGGCGGAGGTGGACGACAGCTACTCGGTCGACGTCGGCATCATCGGCGACATCTCCGCCTCCCTCGACGCCCTCGCCACCGCACTCGACGGCCTGCGCTGGACCGTCGACGACGAGGACACCACGGCCACCCGCGCGCTGTTGGCCAAGGAACTCGAGCAGGGCGCCGCGGACGAGCGGTACCCGCTAGCCCCGCAGCGCGTCGTCGCCGACACCCGCGCCGCGCTCGGTCGCGACGACATCGTGCTGGTCGACACCGGCGCGCTGAAGATGTGGATGGCCCGGCTCTACCCGACGTACGCGCCGAACACCTGCCTCATCTCCAACGGCTTGTCCACCATGGGCTTCTCGCTGCCCGGCGCGCTCGCGGTTCAGCTCGCCAGGCCGCGGACGAAGGTGCTGGCGGCGGTCGGCGACGGCTCGTTCCTCATGCACTCCCAGGAGATCGAGACGGCGGTCCGCGAGAACATTCCGCTGACCGTGCTGATCTGGGAGGACAACGGCTACGGGCTCATCAGGTGGAAGATGGACCTGGAGGTCGGGGAAAGCTCCAACACCGACTTCGCCAACCCGGACATCGTCCAGTACGCCCGCAGCTTCGGCGCGAAGGGCTACCACATCGAGTCCGCCGGGGACCTGCTGCCGACGCTCCGTGAGGCACTGGCGGACCCGGGCGTGTCGATCATCAACTGCCCGGTGGACTACGCCGAGAACATGAACCTCATCGAGCGCCTCGGGCACCTCGACTCGGCGCTGTGACCCGCCCGCGGCGCGGCCCGCCCCCCGTACTGGCCGCGCGGCGGCCCTCCCGCAGGGGCGGTGCCCTCGGGTCGCGGGCACCGCGTGGCATTTCCGCGACTCGGGGTAGACGGTCACCGTGAGGTTCGGCCAGTCGAGGAAAGGAACGATCGTGACGCGTGCTCGGAGGATAGGTGCGGCGGCCGCCACGGGGTTGGCGCTGGTGGCCGCCCGCGACCTCGTGCAGAAGAAGCACGCGCTGCTGAGGAACTTCCCGCTGGTGGGACACGCCAGGTACGTGCTGGAGACGATCGGCCCCGAGCTACGGCAGTACATCGTGACGTCCAACGACGAGGAGCGTCCCTTCAGCCGTGACCAGCGCAGCTGGATCTACGCGTCGGCGAAGGGGGAGAACAACTACTTCGGGTTCGGCACCGACAACGACGTCGAGCACGTGCAGGGTCACGCATACGTGAAGCAGCGTACGTTCGCCGGTGCGCTGCCCGATCCGAGCGACCCGCAAGCGGCGTTGCCCTCGGCCAAGGTGCTCGGCGGACCACGCGGCCGCGCGAAGGCGTTCCGCCCGGCGAGCGTCGTCAACATCTCGGCGATGAGCTTCGGCTCGCTGTCCGGCGCGGCCGTCACGGCGCTCAACAAGGGCGCGGCGCTGGCCGGGACGATGCAGAACACCGGCGAGGGCGGCCTGTCGCCCTACCACCTCAACGGCGGGGACCTCGTCCTCCAGATCGGTACGTCGTACTTCGGCTGCCGCGACGAGGACGGGACGTTCAACCTCGACAAGCTCAAGTCACTGGTCGCGGGCGCGCCCGTCAAGGCGATCGAGATCAAGCTCTCCCAGGGCGCGAAGCCGGGGCTCGGCGGCATGCTGCCGGGCGCGAAGGTGACCGACGAGATCGCCGGGATCCGCGGCATTCCCGCGGGCGAGGACTGCGCTTCGCCGTCACGACACACCGCGTTCCACGACGTGGACTCGATGCTCGACTTCGTGGAACTGTTGGCCGCGGAGACCGGATTGCCGGTCGGGATCAAGAGCGCCATCGGGGAGATGGACTTTTGGGAGGAACTCGCCACGCTGATGGAGCGGGGTGAGCGAGGGGTCGACTTCGTGACCGTCGACGGTGGCGAGGGCGGCACCGGGGCGGCTCCCCTGATCTTCGCCGACTCGGTGTCCCTGCCGTTCCGCGTGGGCTTCTCCCGCGTCTACGGCGTGTTCGCCGAGCGGGGCCTGACCGACGACATCACCTTCATCGGCTCCGGCAAGCTCGGCCTGCCCGAGAACGCCGTCGTCGCGTTCGCCCTCGGCGTCGACATGATCAACGTGGGCCGCGAGGCAATGCTGTCCATCGGCTGCATCCAGGCCCAGAAGTGCCACACCGACAAGTGCCCCACCGGCATCGCCACCCAGAACCCGTGGCTGGCGCGCGGCATCGACGCGCCCTCGAAGGGCGTCCGGGCCGCGATGTACCTGCGCACCCTGCGCAGGGAGTTGCTGAGGGTCTCGGGCGCCGTCGGTGTCCCCCACCCGTCGCTCATCACCCCCACCGACATAGACATCCTGAACGGCGACTACGACGCCCGCACCCTGGGGAGTGTGTACGGCTACAAGGATGGCTGGGGCTCGCTCGGGCCGGAGCTCGCCCGTGAGATCGCCGAACTGCTCACCACCTGAGCCGGCGACCACTCGGCCACCTTCCCGGGACGGTGCTCGGACGTCGCGGCGCGCGGCGGCGTTGCCGATGCGGTTCTGCCGGAACCGGGCTGTGCCCGCACCGCGTCGGTGCGGGCCCGGGACGGGCTCGCACGAGGCGCGCCCGTGGGGCGCGGTCCGGACCTGGTCTGACCGGGCGAAACGTGGTGGCGTGGGGGCCTGGGGGCCTGGGGGCGTGTGAGGGTTCGGGCATGGGCAACTCCACGGCGTATGCCGTTTTCCGTACCGACGACGCCGCCATCGCGTACGCGAAGGCCAGGGAGCTGTGCGCGCTGTTGTCGTACCCCGAGGATCTGATCTGGTTCTCCACCGAACTGTTGACCGTGGAGGATGTCCGGCGGCCGGCGGGGTTCCTGCCCGAGGCAAGGTTCAATCACCTGGGCACACGCACCGGGCCCGAGGGCGAGGAGCTCTGGTTCGACCTCGACGTCACGACGGCGGACGATCGCGCGCTGGAGCCGCACCTGCCCCTGGAGATCGTGGCGGAGCACGTTCCGGCGGAGGTGGCGGACCGGTTCGCGGCGGCGCTGGGTCGGGGCGTCGCCTTCATCGAGTGGCATGGCTCGTGGCCGGACGAACCGGAGGCCGGCCGGTACGGGAACCCGAAGTACGACGGGGTCCAGGTCGTCTTCCACGGCGACGAACCGTATCCGGACTCGCGGAGCCATGATCACACCGTCCTCGTCCACCTCAGCAAAGCCGACTGCCTGCCCCGGGCCCGCGACTTGGCCGCCCTGGTCGGCAGCCGGGTCCTCGGCGGGCCGCACACCGGCTGATGACGGAATCCGGTCCAACGAACCGTCTTCCATCACCCGGCCGGCCGCCGTGCCGTGATCGGGGCACCACGGCCGGCGGGTGACGCCGTGCAGGCATGCCGGACGCACCCGAGCTCCCCGCCGACGCCGGAGTACAGCACCGCGTGGTGGGCCACTCCCCGAAGCGGGCCGCCGTACCTCGCGGGCCGGCCGGCCAGGCCGGCCCCACCAACAGCCCGCTCGCACCCGGCTGCTCCCTACCGGCGAACCGCAGACAGCCCAGGACCGCGACCGGCCGCGCCCCGGGCACCGTCAGCCACCCGAGCCCACGGTCGTGCTCCCCTCCAGCGGCCCGGCGAGCACGTCGGCGCCCTCGGGGGTCATCCAGCCGGCGATGCGGTCCTCGCCGGCCGCGTCCCCGGCAAGGTCCAGCGCCACGTCCTCGAACCGGACCGACCGCGGCCCCGTCCTGCGCAGCACCAGCACCCCCGACGGCAGACCGGCGGGAACGGTCGCTTCCCGACAGCGCCGAGCCAGGCCACCACCGTGAGGTCCGGAGCGGGGCTCTGTCTGTCAGCAGCGCTTGGCGAGGAGCTGCATGAACGCGTCTCCCATGACGTCCTTGTACTCGTAGGCCTCGTTGTCCGGCTTGATGCCGGACAGGAACAACGCCCTCACCAGGTCGGGCCCGAAGGTCTTGTACGAGGTGCACATCTCCTTTTGCTCGGATGCGGGCATCTTGTTCCACTGCTGTTCCGCGATGCCGGGGGCGATGGCGCGTGCCAGGGCGGCCTTCAGGGACGGGTCGACCGATGGGGTAGGGGTCGGCGCGGGGGTCGGGCTGTAAACGGGCGTGGGGAACGACGAGGGGGTGGGGGACGACGTCGACGGTCTGGGTGCCGCGGTGGTGTCGGAGTCGCCAGTCAGGGCCCAGGTGGTGAGCGCGGTTCCACCGATGGCCAGGACGGCTGCCGCGACCCCCGTGACAACCTTGGCCGAGGTGGGCCATTTCTTCGGCAGCTGCGGAGGTGCCGGCCATGCGGCAGGGTCAAGGCCTCCGGACTGCGGGTAGCCGTATGCGGGGTGCGGCGGTATCGGTTCCGGGCTGCGCGGAGGTGGAGTGGTCATGAGAATCTTCCGGGCTCAGGGGCACAGATGCCCTGGTGGTAAGGACGAGGCGCCAGACATGGCGTGCCCATGCCGAGATGAAGGCGACGGAACCCCGCCGGGTCCGGATCGCTCCGGGAGCGGGGACCGGGCTGGTCAGCCGAAGCACTCGTCGGCGAACTTCGTGAGTTCCTGCTGCGTGTTCTTGGGGGTGCGGATCGTCCAGCGGTGCGTTCCGAGATCGGAGACGAGGTCTGCGAGGTTCTCCGCAAGGACCGGCGTGGCCCACTTCGTGCGCAGGATGTGGCGGTGGTCGACGTCGTGCTCGAGGTGGTACTCGTACGGGTTCTTCTTGACGCGTCCGATGAGGAACTTGGCCCCGCCTGCGATGCGGGTGTAGAGGTAGTCGCCCTTCTCCACGTGGTCGCGGATGTGGATCAGCTGAGACGCGTACCTGATGGCGGTCGACCGTTCGATGATCTTGCCGGGCTTGTCGAGGTACAGCTGTCCCTCGAAGCGGGCGATGATCTGCGCCTTGGTGAGGCCGGATATGTCACCGCCCTCCTTGAAGGAGAAGACGGCGGCCTTGTACTCATGGAACTTGGGGAGGAAGGCGTCGTCAGACCCTCCCGCGGAGATAAGCCAGACGGTCATGTGCGCCTCTCGCTGCGATGAAGCCCCACCAGGTCCGAAGCGTTCCAGGGCGGGGCTTGGGGGGTGCGGCTCGGGTCAGAACGCGTGCCGGGTGACCTTGGACATCTTGCACTCCACCTTGTCGGAGGACTTGGCTTTCTGTGCAATGCCCTACCCGAGGCCGCCCGCGTTGTCGTCAACGAACTTCCCTCCGGGGCGCGGTTGTTGCGAGCGGACATGATGTCGGCCTTCTTCACGCCGTTCAACAGGAACTCGCCCTCGGCGAAGCAGCTGTACTTCTTGTCAGCGCCGTTGGCGGTCGCGACGGTCACCTTCAGTTCCTTGTTGCCGAAGTAGCCCTTCTCGACCTTGCACTTGGCGATCTGGACGTCCTTGGTGATGTCCGGACGGCCGTCGCCCGCCTTGCCGCCCGCGGCCGACGCGGAAGGGCCGACCTGGGCCAAGTCGAAGTTCTTGTCCAGCTCCTTGGACACGTCGTCAGCGGCTTTCCCGACGAGCGCGGTGCAGCCGCCCACGAGGATCAGGCCAAGGACGATCGGGATGCCGCAGCCGAGAGCGATCTTCTTGCCGGTGCTCATGCCCTGATGCTGCGGAGGCATGGAGGGCCGGCCGTACGGCTGCTGGGGGTAGCCGGGCTGCGGGGGCGTCGACACGCGTTGTCTCCTGCTTGTCCAAGTTGAGCGACGCTCAGCTTAAACAAAATGTCAAAGCGTGCCATCAATGCATACAGCGACGTGATGCAAGTTCGGTGGAACCGCCGGACCGAGGGCTGCCACGACCCCGGAAACGACGATGCCCTGCCCGCTCGGTACCGGGCCTTGGGGGTTGCTGGTCATGGGTTGCGGATTCCGCCAAGAGACGCGCCGTAGCGTGTGAAGCACAGGGATGCCATGGACTGTCTCGGGGCGCACATGCGCGGTGAGCGGCGGGCCGAGGAAGGCGCGTGACGCCGCTTGGCGTGATGGTCCGCGCGAACGGCGACCACCCACGCCTGTTTCGGGCCGCTGCTGCCGACAGGCCGCGTGACCGGGCGTGCGTTCGGGGGGACCGAAGTGTCCCGGCTGCCCCGGCACTCCGACGATGGAGTACCGGGGCAGCCGGGACGTGCGGTGGTGCGGTGGTGCGGTCAGAGGATGCCCAGTTTCTCCTCGATGGCCATGACGATGCCCAGAGTGACGGTGAAGCTGGCGGCGGACCAGCCGACACCGATGAGCGCGCTGCCACCAAGGTGGCGGCTCAGCATGTAGGCGATGGGGGCTGCGACGAGCCCGAAGAGGATGGCGATGATGATCGCCATAATCTTCACCGTCTTCGTCAGGCCCTGTGAGGGCGGGTTGTTGACGGCCATGGGTGGCTGATCCTTTCCGCGGTTCTTCCCGCTCCGGGTGGGGCGGGCAGCCTCGTGAGCGGCATGGGACGAGGCAACAGGACCGGTGAGAGCCGATCGAGAGGAGGAGCGTTCCTGAATTTTCCCGGTCCGCCGGGCGCGACGTTCACGCAGTTCAGCCATGCAAGTAGAGATCGAATGGACAAGATTGTCAGGCGAGTGTGCCGTTCTAGGACCGTGACAGGTGGGATGTACGGGATGCTGGTCCCGTGGCACGGCGGCGAAAGGGGCTGCACGGGTGGGGACTTGGCTCGAAGAGTTGGAAGCGGCGGGCGAGTGGAAGGGCTACCGCAAGGCCCTGCGCACGCTGCAGAAGGAAGGACCGACGTTCGAGGAACTGGCCATCCAGAGCCGTGACGTAGCCAGAGAGACGGCCACAGATCGCGGCTACAGCAAGACCACCTTCAGCAACCTCCTCGACCGCCGACTGCCCGACACCCAGCCTGAATGGCACAAAGTCGAGCTGCTGATCAGGATCTGCCTGAAACACCAACGGTACGAGAACATCACCGAGACCCTGACCCACTGGGCCGATGCCTACCGGCGGTGCGGAGGAGACCCCGGGCCGCGGTTCCCACCCCCGACCCCTGCGGTTCACGCGCCGGTCTCCGATCCGGCCGAGCCGGTCGCCTACGATACGACTCCCGCCACAGTTGGGCACGCGCGCCGCACGGTGGCCGTCGTCTCGATCGCCGCTGCCGTCGTGGTCGGCCTGGCCGCCGCCGTCCTGGGCATTCGCGCGTTCATCCAGGGCGGGGACGGCGGCGGCGAGAGCACGAGCGACAAGCCCCGCGTCCAGTCCCCCGCCGCCTCCGCACCTCCCCAGCCGAGCGCGTCCGCAGCCGACACGGGACCACTACGTCTGAACTCGTCATGGCCGGCATTGAAGGAGTGCGACGGCGCCACATCGGTGGCGATGCCAGCCGGCGGGCCACCACTGGCGGACTTCGTGTCCAGGGGCATCGACTTCCGCTCCAGCATTGACTTCCGCGAGACCGTCACCGCCGAGGGCGGGGCCACCTGGGGCGCCGGCCATCTGTACCTCACCCTGAGCGCCGAGGCAGGCAAGACCGTCATCGTGGAGGACATTCGGCCCTCCACCTCCGTCCCCGCCCGGATCGGACCTCCCGCATGGATCGCCGTGACCCAGGGCGGCTGCGGTGACACTTACGGTCGCGTCTTCGACTACGACCTGGACAATTCAACCTTCGCTGACCAAGGTGTCGTAGGCAAGACGCTTCCCGACGGCGAGAAGGCCAAGGCCAATCCCTTGGGCCCCGGGTTCTCCGTCAGCGCCACTGATCCAGCCATCATCCGCGTAGACGTGAAGGCCTGTAAGGGCAACTACGAATGGGGAGTCCTCGTCGACTACTCCCATGACGGGAACACCTACCGCCGCTTCGTCGGGCCCTTCCGCGCCCTGGGTACTGCGGGCAAGGACACCGTCGCCCACTTCCCTGACCCGCTGACTCAGATCTTCGGTCCCGCGACCAGCCCACCAAAGGAAGCCGTCGGCTGCCCATAAGCCCTACAGCAATCCAGTTCCGAGGTTCGGCGCCCTGTGGGTCTATCAATCGAACGGCTCTGCCTCACGTTCGGTGGTAACGGAGCGTCATCTCGAGTACCCGAAACAGGCGATCTGGAGGAATCGCAGGTCAGTCGGCTAAGAGCTGTCCCGCTAACTGCCGGTCGCGGGCGAGATGATCTTGGTATGGCTGGTGCGATCACAGCGTCAGAGCCGTCTTGGATAGTCCCGATTACCGGGCTGAGCCCGCGCGACTTCGGCAAGCCGGTGACGGTGCTGCGGCGCGAGGGCGCCGACGCGGTCCGCAAGGGCCGGCCGTGGAGCCTGCCACCGGAGGACCGCGCCCTGCTGGTCAACACCTACTGGTGAAACGAACCCGACGATGCGACAGCTCGCTCCGTTGTTCGGGGTCTCGAAGTCGGCGGCGGACCGCACCATCGACCACCTCGGCCCATGCTCGCTCTCCAGCCCCGCAAGAGGTTCGCCAAGGGCACCGCGCTCATCGTGGACGGCACGCTCGTACCCACCCGGGATCACACCGTGGCCGAACACAGTCCAAGAACTACCGCTACTCCACCGCCCACCAGATCGTCATCGACGCGGACACCCGCCTCGTCGTGGTGATCGGCCGACCGCTGGCGGCCAAGCGGCACGACTCCCGCGGTTGGGAGGAATCCGGTGCCAAAGCCGCCGTGGGCAACACCACCACGATCGCGGGCGGCGGCCACCAGGGCACCGGCCTGGTCATCCCGCACCGAAAGGCGAAGGGCCAGGCCGAACTCCCGGGCCGGAAGGAGCAGCACAACCGGCTCCCACAATCAGGTCCGCTCCCGCATGAAGACATGGAAGATCCTCTGCGGCTCCCGCCTCAAAGGCGACGGCGTCCACCACACCATGCTCGGCATCCCACGGATGCACAATCTCACGCTCGCCGGATAGCGACGCTGCCCACGCTACCGCCGCCCGCGCCCGAGACAGCTCTGAGAGCATTTACGAGACAGCCCTCTAGCCAGGTCTTTACTGGTCTTCTGGAATTCGGTGACCGGCAGGATTTCCTGATACCCAGCTGATTGATTCAGACCGCGCCCCTGTGCCGATTCGACAAAACTCCTCAACTGCTGCAGCGACCTCATGGATGGGCAGTGTACTGCGACGGTCGTGAAATGCCAGACTTCCACTGTCGCCCACCACTACGGGGTCAATAGTTGGAGGATTCGGGTTGTCGAATATCCACATTCAAAACTCCTGCTCGATTCGGTGCCCGCCTGAGCAGTGGATGCGAATTCAGCCGGCTTCGATGATGTCGCCGACTGCGCAGACGAAACCCTTCACCAGCGCATGCGGACGTGGTCCGGTTCGACCGGAAGATGCCACGTTCCCATCGCGAGGAAAGATGACCGCCTCGGCGACTTCAACTCCCCTGCGGATGATTTTCACGTGATCTCCGGTACGGAAATCTCCATTGATGGGATCAAAATAAACTGCACCATCCCCCTTGGCAAAGGGGAAAAAATCTGTCACCACGGCCCGGTTCACCCAGCAGTCCTCCATCAGTAAGCCACGCTCCCGCAGCGTAGCAATCTCTGCCTCCAGCTCACCGATTTCCTCTTCGGTGAGGGCATGCTTCTCAGCGTTTTCGAGCCATCCCTCTCTCGCTTCCGGGTAGCACGCCCGGGCCCGGCGCCGGCGTGCCGAAGGCACCGAGTCGGGCACCATTGCCGTCGCGGGCAGCACTCCCCGCCACCGGGCAAGGGCGCCCTCAAGCCGGAACCGACTGCGACCGCCCGGCCCCTGCTCGTGGAAGAACGACAAGGTGCTGCGGCTGTTCAATCTCGCTCCGAGACCTACCAGGCCCAGGCCGATTCCCGGCAGCACACCATGGAACCCCCTGCGCCGGCCCCGGTGGAGTCCCTCGAATCCGGGTCGGCCCCGGCCCATGTTCCTCCCCGCGCACCGCCGACTCCGCTCAACGGCTGACGGCAGCCCCCTCCCGGCCCGCGCTCCGGGGCCGGGTCAGGGCGCGCAGGGCCCATTCCAACGGGCCGCGCCGCAGGGGGCTGCCGCGCCATGCGTACTGCCAGGTCAGGCAGCCCAGCAGAGCTGCCGCCACGTACCAGAGGAGGGACGCCCAGTCGCTCCTGGCGTCCGGGAGCATGACGAGGGCGAGTGCGTGTGCGACGTACACGGACAGGGCCATCGCGCCGACGGCGGCGACCGGACCCAGCGCCTTCGCCGCAACCCGCGTTCGGGCGAGCGCCACCATCAGTCCGATCAGCAGGGCCCCGACGCCGGCGTTGCCGAGGGTCTCCAGTGGGGTCTGGCTGTACGGGGTGGCGAGGAGCAGCCAGTCCCACGAGGTGCTGGGTACGGCGCCGAACTGCGATTCGAGGACGGCGGCGATCGGGTCGGGGTGAGCCAGTGCCCAGCGGTGTTCGCGCGCGACGGCGTCGAGGAGCGGGCCTTGGCGCCCTCCGGGGTGCAGGGCGAGCCAGGACAGACCGTACCCGGTGACGGTGGCCGCGGTCCCTCCGATGATCAGCAGGCGGTCGGAGCGAGTGCGGCGCAGGTCGGTGAGGCGGCCCAAGGCCATGCCGACCAGGATGTACGGGAAGTAGGTGAGCAGGGGGTACGCGCCTGACAGGGTCAGTTGTCCAAGGGCCCGGCCGGCGTCGCTCCAGTCGGCGAGGTCGCCCGGGAGGGGCGTCGCGCCGCGTCCGCCGGTGCGCAGGCCGAACGCGTTGCCCAACACGTAGGAGAGCACGGGGCCCACCACGATGCTCGCGGCGGCCACCGCGATCAGCGTGCGGGTGCGGAGGCGGGTGAAGGGCTCCGCGGCCAGGAAGTAGAGGGCGTAGAAAGCGAGGATGACGAGGATCCCGGGGGAAAGGGCCGCGAGCCACAGACCGAGGGCGGCGAGGACGGCGCAGCGGGTCAGCGTCGTCCACAGCAGGCGCTTTTCGGCGATGCGAGAGCGAGCCAGGGCAAGGGAGAAGCCCGCTATCAGCGTGAAGACGGCCGGGGCTCGGCCGTCGGCAGCGACGAGCAACCAGCCGGCGCCGGAGAAACGGGGGGTCGGGCCGACGTGAACCGCGAACATGCCGAGGACTGCGATGCCGCGGGCCGCGTCGAGCCCCATGAGTCGATTCGCTCCCATGTGGAGTGGGAGGGTGTAAAGGCTCCCGAGGTTGCGTTCGCAGGCCCTGTTGATTTCGTCGGGGTTTTGGTCAGAGGGGGTACGCCGCCCCCCGGGGCCGGGCCGCGGCGGCGTCGTTGCCCACCCTCTTCACCGGCCTGGGGTCCACGTACTCCACGCCTTCCCGGCCGTGGGAGGGCGAGTACCCCGGCAGGAGCCTTGGGCCCGGCCCGCGAGGACCGGGCCGGGCCGGTTCGGTTCGGTTCAGCCGAACAGGTCCGCGAGCAGCTCGGGGCCGATCGGGATCGGTGCCGGACGGTGGGCGGGGGGCTGCTCGCCCATCAGCTCGCGCACCAGGAAGTCCCAGCAGCGGGTGCGGACGTAGGCCAGGTGGTCGATGAACGTGTGCTCGGCGCCCGGCACGATGAACAGTTCGAAGTCCTTGCCGGCGGCGATGAGGCGGTCGGCCAGGCGGAGCGTCTGCTCGGGGTGGACCTGGTCGTCCATCTCGCCGTGGATCAGCAGGAGTCTGCCCTCCAGGCGGTCGGCGAGGTCCACGCTGGACGTGCGGGCCCAGGCCTCGGGGTTGTCCGCGCCGTCGTAGCTCTCCACGAAGCCGGCGTTGAAGTGGCGGGCGTCGTGCGAGCCGGCGAGGGCGACCCCCGTCTTGAAGACCGCGGGGAAGTCCAGCATCGCCCGCGCCGCGGCAAACCCGCCCCCCGAGTGGCCGAACACGCCCACCCGGTCCGGGTCCATCCACGGCCGGGTCTCGGCCAGCTGCCGCAGTGCGGCGACGTGGTCGGCCAGGTTGCCGGCGTCGGCGAGGCGGCCGGAGGAGGCGTCGTGGAAGGCCTTGCTGCGCCCCGGGGTGCCCCGCCCGTCCAGGGCCACCACGACGAAGCCCAGCGCGGCGAGGGGTTCCGCGTCGATGCCCATCCCGCCGGGGTCGAAGCTGGGGGTGACGCGGGTGAGCTGCGGGCCCGGGTAGATGTTGTCGATGACCGGGTAGCGCCGGGTCGGGTCGAAGCCCCGCGGCCGGTACAGCACCCCGTACAGGTCCGTCTCCCCGTCGGCGGCCTTGACGCGGAACCGCTCCGGCGGCGTCCAGCCGGTGGCGGCGAGCCGGGTGACGTCGGCGCGCTCCAGCTCGACCAGCACCTTTCCGGTCCAGTCGCGGACCGTCGTCACTGGCGGGGTGTCGACCGTGGACGCGGAGTCGATGAAGTAGGCCCGGTCACCCGGCAGGGTGGCGACGTGGTCCAGGCCGTCGTCGGTCAGCCTGGTGAAGCCGGAACCGTCGAGACCGGCCCGGCACACCGTGCGCCGGTACGGGTCCTCCTCGACCAGGCCGGAGGCGGTGAAGTACACCGCTCGCTCGGCCTCGTCGACGTGCAGGATCTGCCGCACCGCCCACTCCCCGGAGGTGACCTGCCCGAGCAGGGCGCCGGTGCGCAGGTCGTAGCGGTACAGGTGGCCCCAGCCGTCCCGCTGCGAGTACCACAGCACCTCGTCGGTCAGCACCCGTACGATCGGCGGTTCGTACGCCCACTGGTTGGGCTCCACCCGGGTGGAGCCGGTCTCGCCGAGCACGGTGGTGACCTCGCCGGTGGCGGGATCCAGCCGGTACAGGGTGAGCGTGCGCTGGTCTCGGGGCCGGCCGAGGTAGTACACGGCCGAGCCGTCCGCGGCCCACCACGCCCACTGGGCGGCTATGGGCGACATCACGGGCATGAGCAGCGGCTCGGCCTGCGCGCGGACCACCGTGCCGGAGGCGACGTCCAGCACGATCAGTTCGGCCCGCGGCACGTGCTCGTCGCCGGGGTGGGCGAAGCGCTGGGTGTGCGTACGCGGCGCGCCGCCGTCGGCGGGCCGGGCCTCGATCAGGTGCGTCTCGCGCACTTCGCGTTCGTCGGTGCGGTGGGCGAGGACCTTGGTCGAGTCGGGCGACCAGGCCACCGCGGGTGGCAGGTACGGCAGGCCGATCTTGCGCAGCAGGGTGCTGTTGGCCGTGGATTCCGGGCCGGTGCCGTACTGGTGGCCGGGGGCGCCGTCGGCGGTCAGCGCCCACTGCCTGCCGTCGGACAGCGAGCGGGCCCACAGGTCGTGGCCGTGGCGGAAGACGGCGGTCTTCCCGTCGGGCGACGTCACCTCCAGCGGGTTGCCGGGCGGCGTGAACTCGGCCTGCTCGCAGGTGTACCGGTCCAGGTCGCAGCGCCAGTACCGGCCGAACGCGTCGAACTCGACGGCGTTGCCGAGCAGGGCGATGCCGGTGAACGGCAGGGCCTCGGGGTCGGTGTGCTGTCCTGCGGCGGCGGTGAGCGCGGTGGCGAGCCGGGCGTGGTCGAAGGCGGGCTCGCGGGTGCCGGCCACCGGGTCGACCAGGACGAACCGCTTGCCGGCGCCGTTGCCGACCGCGTACCAGAAGCGGGCGCCGCCGTCGGTCCACTGGGGCCTGACCTTGTCGCCGGTCACCAGCTCGCCCGGGACGGCGATCCGGCGCAGGAGCCGCTCCGCGGCCTGGTAGTCCTGTGTGGTGCTCATCGTTGTCGTTCCTTCGTCGGTCGCGGTGTGCGGATGGCCGGGTCGGGGTCAGAGACTGCGGGCGGTGATGTCGCCGTAGGAGGTGGTCGCGCGGATCTTCAGACCGGCGTCGGCGCCGTCGGTGTTGGCGAGCGCGTTGTGGATCCGGCCGTGGTCGGTGCGGGCATCCAGGGAGGCGGATACGCCGGGGGCGGCGCCGACGGAGATCTCGCCGTGCTCCGTGGTCAGGGTGACGGTGCCGGTCACGGCCTCGGTGACGCGGATGTCGCCCTTGCGGGTGCTGATGTGGGCGGCGCCGCCCAGGCGGCCGACCGAGATGTCTCCGGCCTGGAGCACGAGGCGGGCACCCGCGGTCTCGGCGAGTTCGACCGTGCCTTGCGCGGCCTCGTAGGCGACCTCGCCGAGCCGCCCGACACCGTGGAACTCGGTGGCGGCCGTCTTCGCCTCGACGCGGGAGCCGGCGGGCAGGTGGACGGTGACCTCGACGGATCCGGAGTTGCCGAGGAGCTGGTTGTTCGCGGCGGGGGCCGTGATCCGCAGGACTCCGTCGCCGTACGTGACGGTGGTCTGCTCCGCCGCGCGCACGTCTCGGGCCTTCGAGGCGTCCGAGGGGAGGACCTCGACGGTGGTGTCGGTCCGGTCGGCGGCGACGAGCCGGATACGTCCTGCGGGGAGCTCCAGGACGGCGGCGGGCGCGGTGGGGGTGTCGAACTTGTGCATGGTGCTCTCCTTGAGCTCGTTGTCGCTGGTGGGTGGTCGTGCGTCAGGGGCCGGCGACCGCGGCGAACCGGTCCTGGCTGGGCTCGGGTCCGCCGGCGGCGGCTCCCCCGGCCTGGTCCTCTTCGACCGCCGCTTCGGCCTTGCGGCTCCGCAGGAGGCACAGGGCCGGCAGTGCGGCACCGACGGAAGGCCCTTCGACTAGGAGTGTTCGGGGGCGCCTGCCGGCGGGACCCATTCGGTGAGCTGCACCACGACGCCGTTGGGATCCGTGAGCTGGAGCAGTCGTTCACCCCACGGCTCCCGGCGGATGCCGCCGTCGACGTGGGCTCCCTCGCGCCTCAGCCGTTCGTACTCGGCGGTGAGGTCCGTGACGGTCAGGGTTACTGCGAGGTCGGCCAGGCCCTGCCCCCGCCAGGCCCGCGGCGACTGCTCGGGGTCCCGCTCGGTCAGGGCGATCTCGGCGGCGGTGTCCTCCCGACGGAGGCAGACGTACCCCTGCGCCGACTCGGTTTCGTGGAAGCCCAGATGAGTGGTGAAGAACCGGCTGGAGGCGTCCACGTCATCCACGATCAGGGACACCTTGGTAGTGACGACGTTCATGCAGTGAGCATCCGGTGTGGACAAGATGATCATCAACGGTTGATCATGCAACGCCGGTTAAGCCAGGGGTTAACGAACATGCGGGGACGTGGGGGCGCGTGGAGCTGCGCGACATAGAGATCTTCCTGACCTTGTCGGAGGAGCTGCACTTCGGACGGACGGCCGAACGCCTGCACGTGTCGGCGGCGCGGATCAGCCAGGCCATCAAGAAGCAGGAACGGTCGATCGGAGCCGAACTCTTCGAACGCACCAGCCGCCAGGTACGGCTCACACCGGTCGGGGAGCAGCTGCTCGGTGATCTGCGGCCGGTGTTCCGGGGCCTGAAGCAGAGCCTGGACCGGGCCCGGCTCACCGCCCAGGGCAAGACGGACGTCCTGCGGATCGGCCTCATGGTCACCAACGGACACGAACTGAGGCCCTTCTGGGACGCTTTCCGTTCACGGCATCCGCAGTGGGGCCTGCGCCTGAGCCACAACGGCTACATAGACCCGTTCGCCCCGCTGCGGCGAGGTGAGGTCGACCTGCTGCTCTCCTGGCTCCCGGTGGAAGAGCCAGATCTGACCGTGGGGCCAGTGCTCTTCGAGGAGTCCCGGGTGGCCCTGGTGGCCAACGAACACCGGCTGGTCGGCTGCTCGTCGGTGACCCTGGAAGCGCTCGCGGACCACGGAATCGTGGGGCCGGACGGGCCGCAGCCCGACTACTTCGAAGACGCCTTCGCTCCGTTCACCACGCCCAGTGGCCGTACCATCGAACGGAAGTTCCTGGTCACGACGCTGGACGAGCTGTACACGCTCGTCGCCGACGGGGAGGTCATCCACCTCTTGGGCAATCAGGTCACCCGCTTCTACGTCAGGCCCGACGTCACCTACATCCCTGTCCGCAACACGTCCCTCCTGCGCTGGGGGCTGGTCTGGCGCTCGGACAACGACAACCCGATGGTCAGGTCGTTCGTCCGCATCGCCCGCGAACTCGGGCCGATGTCCTTGTAAGCACCAGCCGCCGTCGCGATCCTCCGGTTCGCACCGTGTGCACCCGGCGACAAGCCGACGGTCAACGCCTGATCAGGCGTCGCTGATCAGGCCCCAATCAGTAGACAAACGAGAACGTGAGGGCGCGACGTGGAACTGCGCGACATAGAGATCTTCCTGACCTTGTCGGAGGAGCTGCACTTCGGACGGACCGCCGAACGGTTGCACGTGTCGGCGGCGCGGATCAGCCAGGCCATCAAGAAGCAGGAACGGTCGATCGGAGCCGAACTCTTCGAACGCACCAGCCGCCAGGTACGGCTCACACCGGTCGGGGAGCAGCTCCGCGACGACCTGCTCCCCGTCTTCCGGGGGCTGAAAGCGAGCGTGGACCGGGCCCGGCTCACCGCGCAGGGCAAGACGGACGTCCTACGGATCAACCTGCTGGTCTCCAACGTCCAGGAACTGCGGCCCTTCTGGGACGCGTTCCGCTCCGTCAACCCGACGTGCGGGATACGGCTGCGCTACAACGGCTTCATCGATCCGTTCGGGCCGCTGCGCAGGGGCGAGGCGGACCTGCTGTTGGCGTGGCTTCCCGTGGAGGAACCGGATCTCACCGTGGGCCCGGTGCTCTTCGAGGAGCCCCGGGTCGCGGCCGTGGCGTCCGACCACCGGCTGGCGGTCCGGCGCTCGGTGTCCCTGGAGGTGTTCGCCGACCACGGTGTGATCGGCGGGGATTCGCTCCAGCCGGACTACTGGGAGGACGCGTTCATGCCCTTCTACACGCCCAGCGGCCGGACGGTCGAACGGAACATCTGCTTCGCCAGTGATCTGGACTCGATCTTCATGATCATCGCCTCGGGTGAGGCCGTCCACTCCTTCGCGTCCCAGGTCACCCGCTTCCACGTCCGGCCCGACGTCACCTACATCCCCCTCCACGACGCCCCGATGATGCGCTGGGGCCTGGTCTGGAGGTCGGACAACGACAACCCGATGGTCCGGTCCTTCGTACGCATCGCCGGGGAACTGGGGACGATGTCCTTGTGAGGGGCCAGGCCCGTCACGGGGGCAGACCATGCCGGGGGCCGTGGTCGGGGTGCCTTGCCGGGAAGCGCGCGCCACTGTCCGCATGCAGCTCAGTGGCTGCGGCGGTAGCGGGCGGCGATCAGGGAGATCGTGAACATCGCGGTCATGACGCCCACGGCCAGCGTCAGGGTGCCCGCCTTGCCGCCGCTCATCGACCAACCGTTGCCGAGCAGGAGGGCGGTGCCCCCCGTACGGGCGAGGGCGGCGTAGCCGCGGTGGGCGGTGCGGCTGAAGTGGCGGGCCAGGACGTAGCAGGCGGCGATCATCGAGAGGAAGGTGACCGCGCCCGCGGCGAAGTGAGCGTAGCTGTGCCAGGTGAGTGCGGTGGGCATTCCGTAGGGGGTACCCGCCGGGAAGCCATCGGCCGGGTCCATGACGAACACGCCCGCCGCGATCATGCCGATGCCCGACATCCGTACCAGTCGAGGCGCCCAGGTGCTTCCGGGGGTGCCGTGCAGGGCCCGGCGCAGGCCGGTCGCTCCGAGGATGAGCAGGGTGCCCACGGCGAGGAAGTTGGCGATCTGGAGCCAGCCGAGAGAGCCGTTGCTCAGGGCGCTCAGGGGATGGCGGGTGATGTCGAAGCCCTCCCGGGTGGCGGCCTGGGTCAGGGCCACGACCGCCCACAGCGGTGAGGCCACCACCGTGGCGGTGAGCAGCCGGCGGGTCGTGGACCGGGCGGCGGCCGGGGTGCCCGTCGCGGTGGACGTGGTGGGGGTGCGGTGGTCGAGGGTGGTCATCGGGTGCCTCCGGCTCGTCGTGTTCGGTGCTTGCCCTCACGTCGAAGGAGCGATGTGACAGGGAATGCTCGAATTCCCTGTCACATAGGCTCGTTCGACGTGAGGGTGGACAGGAGAGCCCGCCGCGATCGACCGTCGCGGCGTCCCGACACGAAACGAGAAGAGGGATCCCCGTGCGCTACCTGATGACGACCAGGCCTTCCGCCACCGTCCCCGACGAGAAGCTCTACGCCGAGATGAGCCGGTTCATCGAAGAGTTGACGGCCGCCGGTTCGCTGCTGGCCACCGGCGGCCTGGAGCCGGGAGGTGTCCTGCTTCGCTCGGCCGGTGACGAGATCACGGTGACGGACGGGCCGTTCGCCGAGGCCAAGGAGGCCGTGGCCGGCTTCGCGTTGATAGAGGTCCGGTCCAGGGAGGAGGCGATCGAGCTGGCCCGGCGTTTCCGAAGGATCGTCGGGGACGGCGAGAGCGTGGTTCAGCAGGTCTTCGGCCCCTGAGCCGCACCGCCGCCGCGGCCGGGGGCGTGGCCCCCGGCCTACGGCGAGGCGTGCCCCGGCTTGCCGGCGACCCGGGGCCCGTGCTGTCATCGGGCCTGTGTCCACGCCCGATGTCCACCGCACCGTCGACGCGGTCTGGAAGCTCGAATCGGCCAGGATCGTCGCGGGACTCACGCGGATGGTCCGTGACGTCGGGCTCGCCGAGGAACTGGCTCAGGACGCGCTCGTCGCCGCACTGGAGCAGTGGCCCGACTCGGGGGTCCCCGACAACCCCGCCGCGTGGCTGACGACCACCGCCAGACGACGGGCCGTCGACCACATCCGGCGCTCCGAGCGGCTGACGCGTAAACAGGAGCAGCTCGCCCACCGTCTCGACCAGCAGCAGGACCACGAACAGGACGACGTCCTGCGGCTGATGCTCGTCTCCTGCCATCCCGTGCTGCCGGCCGAGGCCCGGGCCGCGCTGACGCTGCGTCTGCTCGGCGGTCTGACGGCCGAGGAGATCGCACGGGCCTTCCTGGTCACCAAGACGGTGATCACCCAGCGCCTCGCCGCCGCCAAGCGGACCCTGGCCGAGCGGCGTGTGTCGATCGACCTGCCGGAGGCCGCAGAGCTGGCCGGGCGGCTCTCCTCCGTGCTGGAGGTCATCTACCTGATCTTCAACGAGGGGTACTCCGCGACCTCCGGCGACGATCTGATGCGGCCCGGTCTCTGTCTCGAAGCCCTGCGGCTGGGGAGGTTGCTGACCGAGTCGGCGCCTCAGGTGGCCGAGGTGCACGCGCTGGTCGCGCTGATGGAGATCCAGGCCTCGCGCTCGGCCGCGCGCACCGACCCGGCCGGCGAACCCGTCCCGCTGCACGAGCAGAACCGGGGCCGCTGGGACCAGCTGCTCATCCGCCGTGGCTTCACCGCGATGCTGCGGGCCAGGGAGATCGGTGGAACACCCGGCCCGTACCTGCTGCAGGCGGCGATCGCCGTGAGCCATGCCCAGGCGCGTACCGCCGAGGACACCGACTGGGCGCGGATCGCGGAGCTGTACGGGGCTTTGGTCCGGCTGCTTCCGACACCGGTCGTGCAGCTCAACCGGGCGGTGGCACTCGGCATGGCCCACGGACCGCAGGCGGGCCTCGCCCTGGTCGATTCCCTGGTCACCGACGCGACTCTGCGCGACTACCACCTCCTGCCCAGCGTCAGGGGGGATCTGCTGCTCCGCCTGGGCCGGGAAGAGGAGGCGCGGCTGGAGTTCCACCGGGCCGCGGCGCTCACCGGCAACGCCTCCGAGCGTGCCTTCCTGAACCGACGTGCGGAGGCGATCACACCCACCGGCGGCCCCTCCCGTCCGACGCTCGCGCAGGCCGCGCACGATTTCCTGGGCCGCGATGATCTGGACGCCGCGACGCTCCACTCCTACGGGCAGACGCTGCGGCGTCTGTGCCTCGCCCTCGGCGGACAGCTGCCGCTGGCCGCGCTGACCGCCGACCAGGTGGCGCAGACGTTCACGACCGCCTGGGGAGGGGCCGCGGCCAGTACCTGGAACCGGCACCGTTCGGCCGTCCGGTCGTTCGGCACCTGGGCCTCGCTGGGCGACCTCGCGGCGGGGCTGGAACGCCGGGCCGACACCCGTCCCCGCGCCGGCTCCCGGGCGTTGGCCCGCCCGCCGCTCGACGCGCTCTTCAGCCGCAGTGACCTACCGTTGCGCGAAGAGACGTTGTGGAGCCTCCTGCACGAGTCGGCGGCCGGTGTGAAGGCCGTCCTGGCACTCGACGTAGAGGACCTGGACCTGGACGACCGCAGGGCACGCACGGGGCGCGGCTGGTTGAGCTGGCGCTCCCGTACCGCCGCGCTCCTGCCCCGGCTCCTGGACGGCCGGACACGGGGCCCGGTCTTCCTCTCCGACCGGCGGCCCGGACCGGCCCGGACACCCGCGCCGGCGGATCTCTGCCCGGACACCGGCCGTCGACGTCTGTCCTACGAACGGGCCGAGTACCTGTTCAAGGCGAGCACCAAGTCCCTGGATCCGGCAGGCAACGGCTTCACCCTGCACCAGCTCAAACCCCGGCCGGCGCCGCGGTGATTCGCCCCGCCGGGTACCGAGCGCGGCAGTGCGGGGTGGGAATTCCGCGCCACCGCGGTCACAGCCGGCCGTCTTTCGGCCTGCCGCGGGCAGCCCGAGCCCCAGCGCCGTGGCGGTCGTGCGGAACCGGATTTCCTACGGTCGGCCCTGGTCCTGGGCGTATTGAGCCGCGTACCAACCGGAGTCGATGGCAGGGTTGCGCAGGGTCCCCCAGAAGCGATCGTCGGGTACCGGTGGCAGTGGCGGGTAGCCCAGGTCCGCGTGCAGATCCGTACGCCAGTCGACGGCGAGGCGACCGCGGATGCTCGCGCTCTCACACACGGACCTGTAGGGCGAGCCCCAGATCCCGTGCACCATCTTCTCCGCCGCCCACCGGCGAGGAGCGTCCCGGTGAGCGTCCGCCTGAACGATCACCGTGCGCAGTCGCAGGGCGAGCGGGCCGGTTTGTTGCGGTGGGGGCGGAGCTTCGCCCCGTTCCAGCGCGTCCAGCGCCGTCTGGATCTCCGGGTACTTGTCCAGGCCCGTCTCGACGGCCACTCTGCGCAACTGCCTGCGTGCGGCTTCGGCCACCTGCTCACGTGGCAGGACCGCGAGGAGCGCCCCGATCTCCTCCAGCCCCTCCAGGGCTCCGACGTGGAGGACATCGGTGGGGCCGCAGGGCAGGTCCAGCTCCGGCACGTGCTCGTCCGGCCCGGGAAGGGGGTCGTCGGCGTTGCCCCAGTCCGGGCGGGGCGGCAGGGCCCACTCCCAGAAGAGTCGGCCGTTGAACGTGACGGCGCCCCCGTCCCGGCCGCTCTCCAGCAGGCCGGCCAGGTCTTCCAGATACCTGCCCAGCGAGTCGGCCCGTCCGAAGTCGGTGCCGGTCTCGTCGAAGAACCGTCCGATGGCACCGTAGGAGTCCTGCCCACGGCGGCAATCGACCGTCAGACCGTCAGATGTCACCCCGTAGGAACCGAACTTCAGGTACTCGTCGATCCAGTAGTACTCGGCGTCCTCCTCATCCAGGTCCTCGGCGATGCCGCGCATCCACTGCGTGTCCTCGACGATCTCGCCCACTCCGAGCAGCCGGTCGTCCGTGCTGAAACAGAACGCGTCCGGGCCGTCCACAGCCCCGTTGTGCCGAAGCAACGACGCGACCAGGTCGGGAGGAAAGGTGACGCCCAGAACCTCCTGCGCTGCCGCGATCTCCTCATGCCCAGCGGGCGGCCTCAGCGTGGCGAACGTGCGGGGCGCGTGCTCGCGCAACCAGGCATCGATGCGGTCCCATGATTCCTGGACCAGGTCATTTCTCATGGGCTGACCCTAGAGACAGCCACTGACAGCTCGCGCACGGCGGCCCGTACCGGACGAGCCGTCATGCCCGAGACCACCGCCCTGCCGCTCGCGCCAGTGACCCCGCACTCGGCGATCAACGCGGCGGGATACCGCACCGCCGGCAGTCGTTCGCGTGGTCGTCCTGGCAGACGTAGCGGAGGGCGCCATCCACGCACCATTCGGCGGCCTCCTCGGACAGCAGGTCGGGCCCGGCAAGGAGCAGCCGACGAAATTCCGCGGTGTCCGCAATGTCGGCCGGCCGGTTGGTGAACCACTCGTCGAACCAAGGCCTGTCCCGGTGTATGCGCCAGTGCGCGTTCTCCCGGTCGTCGACAGCCGTGAGGAACCGATCGACGATGCGCCCCCAACTCGGGGCTCCGAACCAGCCGTTGTCGAACGCGCAGAAGGATTCGATCAGGGTTCTCAAGCCGAACTCGTTCTCGTCGAGGCAGCACCTTCGCCCCCATGAGATCGCGACCTGTGCCATCCCCGCGAGTTCTGCGCGCGGATCAACCTCGTGTGCCGGGTCGTCAGGGTTGTGGCAGGCCAGCCCGAGCTCGAGAACAGACTGCCCGGTCGGTAGAACCCGGGACGGGTTGACGATCGCGAGACCGAGAGCGATCCAGTCGACATGGTCGAACGACAGCATCGAGCGCACGAGTCGGGTGGTTGCCGTGTTGATCCGCATCATTGTGCCGTCGTGGAGCGGACTCTTCCCGGCATGCCAGTTCTCGACGGGTGTGTTGCGCCACACGGCGAGCGTGATGCGGGTGGCAGCGAGCCACAGCAGGGCGTCGTCGTCGAGGTGCCCGAACCGCTTGGCACACTCCTGGGCGCCGTAGGCGATCAACTCTTGCGGTTTCGGCCACTTGTGGCTGTCGGGCCCTTCAGGCGCGTACTCGTAGTCGTCGGCGTACTCGTCGAGGGTCGCGCTCAACTCGGCTGCGCTGTAAGCCTCGCTGTACTCGGAGCCGTCCGGCCCCTCGACGGTGTACATGTCGTGGTCCCAGGAGACGTACACGTCGCCCCAGAGCACGACGTCATCGCACTCGCCGGCGTTGTCCGTCACCACCGGCCTGATGGTGATCGGGGCAGTACGCCCGTCGGTTCGCTCGCCGTCCTTCTCGGCGGCCCATGCGGTGATGACCCCGAGCGGCTTTGGCAGGAGAGGACCGACCTCGGTGATGCCGAACGGCTCGTCGTCGTCATCGGTGTCGAACCGGCTGTTGACGAACGCGACCGCCTCGGAGGGCGTGCTGACGATGGACTGGATACCACTCTCGTTGTCGACTACACGCCACAACGCCCTGTTCTTCACGGGGCTCTCCGATCTCGGTGAGTGCACCCGGAGCGGGTGCGATGCGCCGGGTCGCTCGGCACCGACACCAGCTTATGAGCTGATCAACCCACCCGTAGCCCCGAAGGTGCTTGTCGGCGATACCCGGGTCGCTTCCCCACCAGGTGATCAAAAGAACCGCGCGGCGCCCCGACGGCCAAGCGTCGCCCGGACCTTCGGGTTCGGGTCCGTCGCCGGCCGGGTACGCAGGTCTGCCGGCATGTGATCGCTCTCCGCCAGGTGTTCGCGGACCTGCGGGTCGCCGTCGTCGAGCAGCAGCTCGAAAAGCTCTCGCGGTGCGCCGCCCGCCATGCGCTCGGCCCTCCGGTACTTCGGCGCGTTCACAGCCGCGCCACTGCTCTTCGTCGGCTTCGCCTCCCCGACGCTGATCCGCCACGCCTTCGGCACCTCCGAGGTCCACCATCAGCGCCCTGATCGGCGGACCGGCATCCGTCTCGGCGGTGGCGTGGTGGGAGATCGTCCGCCTGCGCACGAGGTACGGCGTGAGGCTACGGAGCCGTTAGGGCGTTTATCGAAAGGCATGAACGGGCCGGGCGGGGTGAAGTCCCGATCCGGCACGTGCGCTCTCTGCTACAGGTCGAGCTGATACCGGTGTGTCGTGTGCGTGGGTGTGTAGCCGAGACCGTCGTTGACCCGTCGCATGTGCGCGTTACTGTCGGCGGTGTCGGTCAGGAGGCCACCGAGGTCCGGATAGGCCCTGGGGCCCGTCCGATGGACTCGGCCTTCATCCATCGGCCAAGACCGTGACCTCGATGCTCGGGCAGCACCCCCGTGCCGTAGTACCGGCCGTCACCTGGGCCATTGCCGGGAAGGACAAGTTCGGTGAAGGCGGCGACGAGCCGCGGAGTTGAGCTCGGCCGCCTCTTGGCTGCCCTGACCTGACACGTTCCCTGAGACGGCGAAACGCCGCGGCATGCGGGGGCGTTTCGTCCGTGCACCGAGTTCAGCGCAAGCCGTCTGTGTCGTCGTACTCTTCGCCGACTGGGAGTGGCGGACGGTCGTCCCCCGGGTCATCGCTGTAGATGACCGCGGAGACCGCGTTGTCGTAGGCATCGGCGAGACCGTCACCGCTTGCGTCGAGTATGTTCTCCCAGTCGATTCCCATACCTACGAGCCTACCCGTAGTGCGCCTCGGGAGGTTGTGGACGGCTGGGCAGCCTTTCAGTGAAGGATTACAGCCACTCGTTGGTCGGCTCCGAGACCCTCGGGTGCGGCGACGAGCGCGGCCTGACGACCGGTCAGCCCCCCAGCGGTCGAGGAGAGATTCCACTTCGTCGGCCTCGCCGTGGTCCGCGACCCAGTCCGCGAAGCCCTCGGGAACGGACCCCCGTTCCCGCAGGATGTCCGCCCGTTGCCGCGGTCCGAGTGCTTCGGCCACGAGCGCCGCGGCGTGATGTCCGGCGTGCCGGAACAGGTGGAGCAAGGCCTCGCCGCGTTCTTCGGCCATGTCTGTGCTCACGTCACCGCACGCTCCCCCTGCGGGAGTCGGGTGGATCCACGGTGCCGGCGCCACGGCGGATCGACGGAGCCGTCACGGCGATGGACTGACTAGGCTGCGTGGCCATGCGAATACTCAAGCGCGCCGCCGTGGTCCTGGCTCTCGTGGTGCCGGCGGTCTGCTGCGCGGGGGCGTGCACGGTGGTGGGTGCCCTGACGGGCTGCTCGGCGCGCGACGCGTCCCTCTCGGCCGATCTGGGCAAGGATCCGATCCTGGACGCCGCACGGCCCGGGTCCACCCCGGTCGGTGAGCCCTACAGCGGGTGCGACGAGGACGACGGCTTCGCCTACGCCGGCCGGACCTACGACCACCCCGGAAGCCGCGCCGACCTCATCGCCCACTACCGGGCCGCCGCGACCACGCACGGCTGGCAGCCCGACCTCAGCGAAGCCACCGGTGGCCCGCACTGCTTCACCCGCCGGCAGGGCCCCCTCACCGTCCACCTCTCGCTCGGTTTCTCCGACGCCTACGACATCCCGGGCCGGGCGCGGGCCAAGCCGAGCGAATACACCATCGAGCTGACGGCCAGTCACGACGGATCCGCCTGGTGCTGACGGTCCCCTGGCCGGACCGGCCGGCCGCCCCGGGCCTCGATGCCGCTTCCGCGCCCCCTCCAAGCCCCCACGCCCGCAGCGCCGAGCGGGCCGCCCCGCCCAGGGGGGTACTGGCGTTCCCAGGGAACGGCAGAGTCTGGTTGGCCGTCCCGGCCGGGCGCAGAGTGGTCCGCATCCGCCCAACGCACCGGCCCGCCGGGGCACCGGGCCGGCCCACCGGGACCGGCCCGCACAGCAGACCCAGGAGCACCCCATGAGCTACCCCGCCCTCGCCACCCGCACCGCCGTCGTCACCGGAGCGGCCAGCGGCATGGGCGCGGCCACCGCCCGACTGCTCGCGGCGGACGGCGCCCGCGTTGCCCTGCTGGCCCGGCGCACCGAGCGGCTGGACGCGCTGGCCGCCGAACTGACCGCCGCCGGGGGCCAGGCCCTCGCCGTCACCGCCGACGTCACCGACCAGGCGTCCGTCGACGCCGCCACCGAGGCCGTCCACGATGCCTACGGCCGGGTCGACCTGGTGGTCAACAACGCCGGAGTGATGCTGCCCAACCCCCTCCCCGAAGGCCGGCTCGACGAGTGGACCCGCATGATCGACACCAACCTCACCGGCGCCCTGCGCGTCATCCGCGCCTTCGTACCCGACCTCACCGCGTCCGCCGCCGACGGCCTCACCGCCGACCTCGTCAACGTCTCCTCCATCGCCTCCCACGTCCTCTTTCCCGACTACGCCGTGTACGGGGCCACCAAGGCCGCCCTCACCCAGCTGTCCGCCGCGCTGCGCACCGAGCTGGGTCCGCGCGACGTCCGGGTCAGCGCCATCGAGCCGGGCCTGACCGACACCGAACTCGGTGGGCACATCGACAACCCGGAACTGCGCGAGCAGCTCGGCGGCATGTTCACAGCGATCCCGGCCCTCACCGCCGAGGACATCGCCGACCTCGTCGCCTACACCGTCAGCCGTCCCCGGCACGTCAACCTGCGCCGGTCGATCGTCCTGCCGACCCGCCAGGCATGACCTGCCCTGGGCCGTCGTCGCGGCCGCACGCGGCACGGTCGACGGCGGCCCGGTGACCGTACGGGCTCCATGGGGGTGCGGTCGCGCGGGGCGCCGGCGCGGGCGTCGGCCTCGTAGACGAACACCGAGGTGTTGGTCTGGTTGGCCACCGAACGGAAGTAGCTGCCGTCCGGGGCGTCGGGAAAGACTTCCTCGACCGTGTAGCGGTGTCCGTACGTGGGGCTCTGCACGAGTTTGCGCGGGGCTCCGACGCGGCGGCGTCCAGCCACCGGATTCCACGCCTGACCGCCTCACCAGCCGCCGGGCGTCTCCCGGTAGGGCTGCGGGTCCGTCACCCAGCCCGCGGCGAGCACCAGCCGGGAGACGCGGTGCACGGCGAGGAAGCCGAAGGGCCGCCGGAACGAGGCGTGGACCTCCTTGTTCACGTACGTCGGCTCCGGCATCCGCGCGCTGCCTTCGCCCAATTCGAAGGCGGTGACCACGGCGGCCTCGAAGCCCTCTTCGGTGAAGGCGGCCGTGGCCGACTGGCGGGCACGGTAGTCGGCGAGTGCGCGGTCGCTGATGCCGGGGAAGTGGCCCGCCGACCGGTCGATGGCCGAGGTCAGTCCGAACACGTCGGGGTGGGCGGTGAGGTCGTGGGTGGCGGCGATCTCGAAGGCCACCGTCGCGACGTGCAGCTTCGGTCGCACCGGATAGAAGTTGCGGACCGCCTCCACGGTGAGTCCGGGCCCGACCTCGCCGTGCGGCAGCCGGTCGCCGGGTACGAGGGCCTGCCGGCCGGAGAGGACGTCCACGCCCGCGCCGAGCACCCGGTCCGCGGGCATGTCCCGCTCGCCGAGGAGCAGGTGGACGTCGATGCCGCGGTCGCCCACGACGCGCAGGTCGGTGACGTGGCCGGCGGGGGTGTCGGCGACACCGACCCGGTCGAGGAGGGACGTGGTGCGCGACAGCCCGGCCAGGTCCCGGCCGGCCCACGGCCCCCTACCGGAGGCGCGGTCGGCGGTGAAGGGGCGGATCCACCGGGTCGCCAGCGCGAGCGCGCTCGCCAGCACCAGGAGGCTGTCCGGGCCCAGGTCGACCGGCATCCTCTCGATCCGCCCGCCCGTCTGCTCGGCCGCCCAGGCGTCGAGCGCCCGCCGGTCGACGGCCCGAAAGCCCGTCAGCTTGCGGTGGCTGTGCGGCGGCAGCCCGGCGATCCACTCCGGACGCACCTTCAACTGCCGGCGGGTCCACAGGCCCAGCGCCGCGTCGACGCCGCGCAGTTCCCGCAACGCGACCAGGAACTCCCGCGCCCTTTCGGCCGCCTGGTCGGCCGGGAGCCCGACGGCTGCCGCGAGCTCGGCACGGGTGGGCCCGGCCGCGCCGTCGGCCAGGAACGCGAGGAGGGGCCACACTCCGGCGGCGGAGAACACCGTGCCGCCCCTCGCCGCATCGGACCCGGGGTCCGCACCCCCGGTGGCCGCGGCCGCCCACCGCGCGGTCAAGGCGTTGACCACCCCGACCGTCTCCTCGACCCTGCTCCGCGCCCCCGCAGTCGTCGCACGCATGTCGCCCCTCATCGCCTCGGCATGTCCATGAACATTGTCCGACAAGGCGCGTCGCCGGGACCCGCCTCCGGGGTTCCGGCTCGGCGCGCCGGCCGCCGGTGTCCGTTCCGCGAGCGGCTCAGTGGGCTCGTCGCAGGAACTCCTCCACGCGCTGAGGGGCGAAGTCGGACCAGAGCTCCGCCGCCTCCTCCACGCGAAGACGCGCGGCCTCGGTGTCCCCCGCGCCGCGCAGCGCGTGCGCCAGGGCGACGAGCGCGTCCGCCCGGCCCCTCGGGTGGGCGTTCGCCAGCTGGAGCGCCACCGCTTCCGTGGCCCGGAGCGCTGCCTCGATGTGGTTCCCCTCCTGGCAGGCCGTCTCGGCCAGGAGCGTCAGCGCGTAGCCCCGAAAGAGCCGATAGCCGTCGGCCGTGGCCTCCTCCAGCAGTTCCTCGGCGAGCGAGCGGGCCCGTTCGGTCCGGCCCAGTGCGAGGGAGCAACGCGCCATTCCGGTCAGGGCGTCCAGCTCGGGTTTACGCGAGGCGCATTGCCGGGCCAGGTCCCTGGCCCGCTCGAAGCTCCGCAGAGCGGCCTCGTGTCCGCCCGTGCGTTCGGAAAGCATGCCCCGCGCGGTGTGCAGGTGTGCCTCGGCCCTGACGTCGCCGCCCGCGAGGGAGAACCCCTCCTCCAGGTGTGCGAGGGCGCCGGCCCGGTCGCCACACTGGAGTGCCATGACCGCCTTCCAGAAGAGGGTGTAGGTCAGGTTGCTGGGTCCCTGACCGGCCCTGCGCTGGATTTCCTCGGCCCGCGCGAGGAGTTCGGCGGCCCGCTCCGGTTGCCCCCGGTCGTGCAGGACGGCGGCGAAGTTGCGGAGGATGTGGCCCTCGGTGGTCGGCGCGTGGGCCATGGCCCGGCCGCCCATCATGCTCTCGTAGAGCTCCTCGGCCTGGCGGAGCATGCCCGCCTCGTGCAGGATGGCGCCCAGGTTGGAGCTGACGATGAGTTCGGGGACGACCTCACCCTCGCTCTTCGCCAGGGCGAGACCGCGGCTTCCGTGAGCGACCGCGTCGTCCAGCCTGCCCGCGTACCAGGCGGCGAGTGCGAGGCTGTTGCGGGCCGCGGCCTCGGCGGAAGCGGCCCCCAGGCTCCGGTAGAGGCGTGCCGCGGCCAGGTCGTGCCGGGTGCTGTCCTCGTACCGGCCGAGGACGAGATGGGCGCTCGACAGGATCCGGTGGGTCGCCGCCTGACCGAAGGCGTGGCCGTCCGCCTCCGCCGCCGCGAGTCCCGCCTCTCCCACGGCCAGCCAGTCGGCGGTGTGTGCGGAGTGCATCAGGTAGGGCCGAAACACGTCGGCCAGGCCCCACGCGAGTTCGAGGGGTCCTTCGTCGGCGGCCCGTTGCACCATCGCCACGACGTTGGCCCGTTCGGCGTCGAGCCAGCCGGCGGCGTCGTCCAGCGTGTCGAAGGCGAGGTCGGCGCCGTCCGCGTACGTCCGCAGGCGCACCATCTCGGGTTGGATCATCCTGGCGGCCTTGTCGACGTTCGCCAGGTACCAGTCGTACAGACGCCGCAGGGCGGCGTCGCGCTCGCTGTCGGGTTCCTCGGCGTGGGCCCGTTCGCGGGCGTAGGCGCGCAGGAGGTCGTGCAGGGCGTACCGGCCGACGGTCCGTTCCTCCAGGAGGTGGGAGCGGGTGAGGGTGTCCAGGAGCTCACGGGCGCGGGCGGGGCGCGTGCCGTCGAGCGCCGAGGCGGCCCCGGCCGTGATGTCCTTGCCGGGCAGGAGGCCGAGGAGTCGGAACATGCGGGCGGTGTCGGGCTCCAGGGTGGCGTACGACCTCGCGAAGACCGTGCGCACCGCGCTCTGGCTGTCGCCGGGGAGTTCCAGGGCGGACAGGGCGTCGGTCCCGGCCAGCAGCGTGACCTGCTGTGCCAGGGTCCGGTCCGGGTGGAGCGCGAGGTCGGCGGCGCTGATGCCGACGGCGAGGGGCAGTCGGGCGCAGGCGGCCGTCAGCGCGGCGGCCGCTGCGGGCTCCCGCGAAACCCGTGCGGGCCCGAGGATGTTGACGAGCATCCGCTCGGCTTCGGAGGGCTCCAGGACCGGCAGCGGGACGGGCAGCGCCCCGTCGCGGGCCACGAGGCCGGAGAGGGCGAGTCGACTGGTCACGATCACCATGCAGTCCGCACTGCCGGGGAGCAGTGGCCTGACCTGCTCCTCCGACCGCGCGTCGTCCAGGATCACCAGCAGCCGCCGGTCGGCGCACAGTGAACGGAACCGGGCGGCGGCGCGTTCCTCCGTCGTGGGGACGTCGCGCGGGGCCACACCGAGGGCCTCCAGGAAGCCGCTCAGCGCGTCGATCGCCCGCAGGGGCCGACCACCTCCGTGACCACGGAGGTCGACGTAGAGCTGGCCGTCGGGGAACCGGTTGCGTCGGCTGTGGCCCCAGTGGGCCGCGAGAGCCGTCTTGCCGACCCCGCCCTGGCCGGTGATCGGGACGACGCGTGCCGCTCCCGGCAGGCGTGGTCCTGCGGCGGGCATCAGCTCGTCGAGTCTTCGCAGGGCCTCCGCGCGCCCGGTGAACACCATGGTGGTGGGCGGGAGTTGGTAGGGAAGGACGGACGGCGCGGGGCCGGCGGATCCGGTCCCGGTGTGACCGCGGTGGTCGGAGTGGCCGGACGGAGCGGTGGGCGCGGGCGCCGCCGCGGGTCGGATCTCCATCAGGGCGGGATCGTCGGCGAGGACGCGGGTGTGGAGCGCGGCGAGTTCGGGACCGGGCTCCAGGCCGAGTTCCCGAGCGAGGTGTGCGCGGGCCTGTCGGACGGCCGCGAGCGCGTCGCCGCGCCGTCCCGAGCGGTAGAGGGCGAGTACGAGTTGCACCCGGAGCCGTTCCCGGAGGGGTTGCCGGGCGGTCTGGGTGTGCAGCTCGGCGATCACGGCGGCGTGCCGCCCGAGCCGCAGGTCGGCGTCGACGCGCTGCTCGAAGGCGACCATCCGGGCCTCTTCGAGGCGGGGCCCCTCCACCTGCCGGAGGTACTCGGAGCGGCTGCCGGCCAGCGCCTCGCCGCGCCAGTGGGACAGCGCCGCGTCGAGCCGGGCGGAGACGGTGACGTCGTCACCGCGTGCGGCGGCCGTGGCGGCGCTCTGCACGAGCCGCTCGAACTCCCCGAGGTCCAGGAACTCGCCGTCCAGCCGCAGCAGGTAGCCTCCCGGCCGGGTCTCCAGCAGTTCCCGGTGGGTGTTTCCCGGTGGTGGGAGAACTCGGCGCAGCCGCTTGACGTAGTTCTGCAGCGTGGTGCGCGCGGTCGTCGGCGGTGTGGTTCCCCAGAGCCCGTCGATCAGCTCCTCCGCCGGCACGGTGTGACCGGCCTTCAGCAGCAGCAGGACGAGCAGATCGCGTTCCTTGGGGGCGGTGACGGCCACCGTCTCCCCCGCGCACCGCACCTCAAGGGGCCCCAGTATCCGGAAGTCGAACAACGCGCCTCGCTGACCATGCATGACGGGAGCCTACGTCAGCCGCCCCCGTCCCTAGTGATCCGCTAGCGGGGTCTCCTCATGCTGCGCCAACCTGCCGGAACCACATCGGAGTTTGAGCCTTGACGACGCACGCATCCCGAGCCTGGCGGAGCCAGGAAAACGCGGTGACACACCTGCGCCCGGCATCACACGACGGCGAGAAGGCCATGCCCTTGGGCGCCCTCGGACTCGACTCCGGCACCGAGAGGGTCTACCGGCTCATGCTGGAGCAGCCTTCCTGGGACGTCGACCAGCTGGCCCGGGGGTTGGGCCAGGACCGGTCGGTCGTCACGCGGGCGCTGGACTCGCTTGCCGATCTCGCCCTGCTGCGCACGGCGGACACGGACGGCTCGGCCCCGGGCACGCCGCTGCTGGTTCCGCCCCGGGCGGGCCTCGGCGCGCTTCTGGAGCGCCGTCAGAACGAACTCGCCCGCACCCGGCTGGAGATCGAGGCGAGCCGTTCCGCCGTGGACGCCCTCCTCGCCGACTACGTCGCGCACGGCCGCACCGGCGCGGCGAGTGTGGAACGGTTCACCGGCGCCGAGGCCGCACGACGGGTCCAGTCCGACCTGTCGGCGCAGGCCCGCGGCGAGCTCCTCGTCCTCGCCCCCACCGCCGCGGCCGGTCGCGGCCCTTGGGACCTCGATGTGCCGGTCCTCCTCGACCTGCTCGCCCGGGGGGTGCGCGTGCGCGTCCTTCACCTGGCCGGCGTTCAGCGTCGCAGTGCCGTGCGGCGCCTGGCGCAGGCCGGCGCCGAGACGCGCACCCTGCCCTCCCTGCCCCTGCACCTGCGGATCGTCGACGACGCGCGCGCCGTCCTGCCCCTGGATCCGCGGGCTCCCGACGCCGGAGTCGTCGCGCTGACCGAGTCGGGCGCCCTCATGGGCCTGCGCGCTGTCTTCACGTACCTGTGGGACCTGGCGGCCGAGGAGGAGTCCGAGGGCGAAGCCCCCGCCACCTGTTCACCTCAGGAGCGGGCGCTGTTGCGCTTCCTGGCCGAAGGGCTGACCGACGAGGCGGCGGCGCGCCGGCTCGGCATCTCCCTGCGCAGCGAACGACGGATGATCACCGCCCTGACGGAGCGGTTCAAGGTCAGCAGCCGATTCCAGCTTGGGCTCCAGGCCGCGCAGCAGGGCCTGATCTGACACAACCGTGCCAGGGGGACTTCATGTCAAACCAAAAGGATGACAACACCCTTGAGCGAATGTCAGAGTTGTTTTCAGAACGGAGCGGGGAAAGGAACGGAACGCCACCCGGCGAGCCCCGTCCCATCCCGCCCCGGAGGGTTTCGACGCTCCCGCCGGAACCTGGGGAAGAAATCAACGGAAAGAAAGGCTCCACATCATGGAGAACGAGCAGAACCTCGTCATGGAGATCCTCGAGGACGACAACTACGACTTCGAGGCCGAGTTCCACCCGCGTCGGGACGTCGGCCACTGAGTCCGCACCGTCACGCGGTCGGCCGTCCTCACGGACGGCCGGCCGCGCCGGCCGTACCTCCCGAACGAGTGGTGAGCTGAATGAGCATCGACATGAGGACCTGGAAGGCGTTCGCGGCGGCCCACGCTCCGGGCTTCTCCCGCCCCGTCTTCCTTCCCGGCCTGGTGACCGACCCGCAGCGGCTGGGTCGGCTGATCGACCGGAGTCTGCGGACGGCGACCCGCCGGGCCCCCGGTGACCTGCGTCTACGAGCCTTCCGCCCCGGCGCCTTCGACTACCCGCTCACCAAGCGTTTCGTGGATTCACCCCTCGCGGACGACGAGAGCGCGGTGGAGTGGCTGGCCCGTACCGCCGGCGACGACGAGGCGTGCGTCGCCGTCAACGACGTCTCCGCATGGGACCTCGGGCTGTCCACCGAGGTCTCCGAGATCGTCGAGGAACTCGTGACCGACGGGGTCCACGAACTTCTCTCCGGAACCGATGCATACACCTTCATCGCCCATTCCGGATGGACTCCTTTCGGTATCCACAAGGACGACGAGCCCTCGCTGATATTTCACCTCGGCCCCTCTCCCAAAGAGGTGTGGATCTGGCACGAGAACCCGTTCGACGCCTCCCGGACGATCCCGAGCCCTTCCTTCGGACATATCTCCTTCGATATCGACGACCATCTCGGCTCCGCCGACCGGCACCTCCTGCGGCCCGGCGATTTCCTCCTGATTCCGCAGGACACCTATCACGTGTTTCGAAACCTCGGCCCCTCCGTTTTCCTCGGACTCACCCCGTACCCGGCCAGGACCCGGTCCGTGATCACCGAGGCACTGTGGCGCGCGGCGGGTCCGGCCGACCCCCTCCCCGCCTACCCGCCCGCCGCCACCGTCGCCGACCGCGCCCGCGCCCTGCTGACCGAGGACACCGCCCATCCCCCTCTCGCCGAGCGCGTCGACCACGAACTGGCCCTGGCCCGACTCCGGTTGCGCACGAACGGCCATCTCGGCCGGCCCCACCGCGCCGCGCTGCCGCGCTCCGGCGCCGCCGTCACCGACCGCCCGTTGCGTTGGTCCCGACCCGGTGCCGTGGCGGTGGCCGCGCACGCCGGTCGTACGACCCTCGTCGTCCGCGGCCGCAGCGTCACGGTCCCCGTCGAGGACCGGGCCGCATTCGACGCCCTGGTGCGGGCGACCGCTTCCACCGCCCCCTTCTCCTTCCGTGAGCTGACGGCGCTCCTGCCCTCCGGACTCGCCCCGGACAGCCGAGCCGAACTCGCCCGCACCTTGTACGCCTTGGGAGCGGTGATCGCCGCATGACCGCGTTCGACGCCTTCCGGCACGCCGACGCGCTGCTCGCGGGCCTGGGAGACCAGCGGCCGCCGGCCGGCGGGGTCCGCCTCCACGAACCCACCGATCCCGACCAGGACCACGGCGCGCGGGAAGCCCTGCTGGCCGGTGTCTGGTCCGCGCTGGCCCGACCGGGCGCGCTCGCGACCAACTTCCGGCTCGTCGAGTCCGGCCGGCCCGTCGACCGGAGCCGGTGGATGCGGTCCCGGGTCGGCGACGGGGAGATCCTGCACACCGCTCTCGTGCCCGCCTACCTGCACAACGCCGTCGAACGCGGAGCAACCCTCGTCATCAGCCACCTCGAGGCGCTCGACGATCGGGTCACGCTGCTGGGCGAGGCTCTCGAATACCTCCTGTGCGCCCGCGCGTGGGTCACTGCTACATCACCGCGGGCGACTCCTCCGCCTTCGACCTGCACAGCGACGGCCACCACACCCTCATCCTGCAACTCCTGGGGCGAAAGCGCTGGCAGGTCGACTCTCGTACCGGCGCACGCTCCACGAAGCTGGCGGACGACAGCCTCGACCGCGTCCTGACCCCCGGCATGTGCCTGTCCGTGCCGCGCGACACGGCGCACCGCGTCAGCGGCACCGGCGAACTCAGCATCCACCTCACCGTCGGATACGAGCCGCTCGCCGAACTCGGCGACGCGTCCCCGACCGACCGCCCGGCGGCTCTGCGCCCCGACCGACGCGCAGGGGCCTCCCTGCGCAGTGCCCTGACCGGGGACGTCGGCCCGAGCACGCGGATCCGTTGGGCCGGCCGGTGGCCCCCGCACATCACCACGGACGACGCGCACGTGACGGTCACCACCATGGGCCGGCGCATACGTCTCGATCGCCGTCTCGAACGTCCCGTCGTGCTCCTGTGCGGCGGTGGCGCCTTCACTTTCGACACCCTGCTCGCCGCGGCCGGCGTGCCCGCCGCCGACCTCCGTGCCCTGGTCGCCTTCGGCGCCCGCAACGACTTCCTGATCTGCGAAGGATGACCCGCCTGTGCTCACCGCCCCCCTCAAGGACCGGGCCGCGATATTCCGGGAGCGCCGCTTCGCGACGTTCTTCGCGGGTCACGCGGTCTCCAGCCTCGGCGACGCGGCCGTCCCCGTCGCGTTCGCGCTGGCCGCCTACCAGGTGTCGGGGTCGGCCGGCGGACTCACGGCGGTGCTGCTGTCCCTGTGGGCGGTCCGCTTCCTCCTCGTCGCCACCGGCGGCCGGCTCGCCGACCGTTACGACCGGGTGAAGGTGATGATCGGCGCCGACGTGCTGCGGATCCTGGCCCAGGGCGCGCTGGCCGTCGTCGTGGTCGGTCCGCTGCCGCTGCAAACCTGGCACCTGTGCCTGTCCGCCGCCGTGTACGGGGCGGGCACGGCCCTCTACAACCCCGCGCAGATCGGGCTGACCCCCGAGCTGGTCCCCGAAGGCAAGCTCCACTGGGCCAACAGCCTGCTGTCCCTCCTCGCCGACGTGGGCTTCCTCCTCGGGCCCGTGCTCGCCGGTGTCCTCATGAGCACGGTGGGCTTCTCCTGGGTGCTCTGGCTGGACGTGGCCTCGTTCGCCGTCAACCTCGGCTGCCTGATCCGACTCACCCGTCTGCACACCCCGGTCCGTCGGCGGCCGGAGCCGTCCGTGGAACCGGAGCACGGCACCGCCCCCGCGGACAGGGTGGACGAGGACGGCGACACCCGGTTCCGCGCCGCGTTCCCCGTCATGGCCCGCTATCCGTGGTTCTCCTTCGGCATGGCCCTGTGGTTCGTGATCTCCCTCAGCATCGGTCTGGCCGCCGTCGCCGGTCCGGTCATCGCCGTGGAGTCCCTCGGCGGCACGGGAGCCTGGTCCGTACTCGCCACCTGCCTCGCCGCCGGTTCCCTCGTCGGCTCCCTGGCCGTCATGGCGATGAACCGGCATCCGTGGAAGGCGGCGTCCGTCGTCGTGACCCTCGGTGTCGTCCTGCAGATGGCGGCCCTCACCCTGCGCGAGGAACTGCCCACCGCGGTCATCGGCGCCGCCTTCGCCCTGGCCTCCCTGACCATCGCGGCCTGCGGCATCATCTGGGACACGACCTACCAGAGCGAGGTACCCGAACGGTTCCTCTCCCGGCTCGGCTCCGTGGACAACTTCGTCAACGCCGCCGGCGTCCCGGTCGGCATGCTCATCGGCGGCGTGTTCGCCGCCCACTACGACACCGTCTTCGCCGTCGTCGCCGTTCTCCTCGTCCTGTTGAGCATTCCCGCCGCACGCCTCGCCGGACGGACGAGGAAGGCGAACGCGTGAACCGCGACGCATCCGTCACACCCCCTGATCTCGTCGAGACCCCCGCGGGCGACCGCATGCACCACCGCACCCGGACCGGATTCATCACCACCAAGGACACCCCATGACCGGCATTCCCACCGTCACGCGGCTCGGCCGGGCACCCGACGGCCACGGATGGGCACGAGCGGTCGTCAACCACGGCACCGTCTGCGAGGTCCTCCAGCCCCGCGACGACGGCAGCCTCACCGCGCACACGGTCGGCTCGGCACCCTCCCTGCACGTCACCCCCGTCGCCGGCGACTGGGTCCGGCTCGGCCACGACGGCCGCATCCACGCCGTCGCCCCCCGCACCACCACACTCGGCCGGGGTCAGAACTCCGGCCACGGACGCCAGGTCCTCGCGGCGAACATCGACACGGTCATGATCGTCGTCCCGCTGGAAGGCGGGCTGAACACCACCATGGTCGAACGCCTGAGCGTGATGGCCTGGGACAGCGGCGCCCAGCCCGTCCTCGTCCTCACCAAGAGCGACACCACCGACGACGCCGGTGCCGAGGGCACGGCCACGGCCGAGCACCTCAGCCCCGGTGTCCCCGTGATCCCCGTCAGCGTCCTCACCGGCGACGGACTCGACCTCCTGCGCGGCCACCTCACCCACGGCACCACCGCCGTCATGCTGGGTCCTTCCGGCGCGGGCAAGACCTCCCTGCTCAACGCCCTGGAAGGAACCACCGAGGCGGTGGCCGCCCCCGGCCGCGCGGGTGGCCGCCACACCACCACCACACGCCGCCTCCACCTGTTGGCCGGCGGCGGGGTGCTTCTGGACATTCCCGGCATCCGCTCCCTGGACGTGGCGGCGGCGCAGGCATCGGTCGACGACGTCTTCACCGACATCGCGGCCCTGGCCGTCCACTGCCGGTACGGCGACTGCGGCCACGACGGCGACGGCGACTGCGCGGTCGAAGAGGCCGCCCGTACCGGAGCCTTGGACGCCGACCGCCTCGCCACCTGGCGCAAGGTCCAGGCGGAGATCGCCTATCACCGCCGTCGTGAGGATCCGGCCGAGATGGCCGACGTACGCCGCCAGTGGAAGGCCGTCAGCAAACAGGCCCGCCGCACCCCCCGTCGCGGCGGGCACCACTGACGCCGGCAGTCCGGCCGGCACCGCTCGGCACGCGACCGGTCGCTTCGGTCGACCACGTTGCCGAGCGGATGCACAGGATCGCCGGCATGGCACTGCGACCTGTCCTGGTGAACACAAAGGCTCTTGACGACTCGGCGGTCGGCCGGTTCCGGGTGTCTCGAGCACGGGCCCTCCTCCCTTCGGCCTTGGCCATTACCCCACGAGTAATCGACCCCTGCGTCGACCGGCGGGCATGGTCTCCATACGAGCGGCAGCGGGCCGCGTCGGTGTGGCGAATCGAGGGGCTGGATGTTCGTGGGACGGCGTGGTGTGGTGGCGACGGTGGTCGCGGCGATCGTCGCGGGGGTGGCGACCTCGGCGGCAGCGCTACCGGGCGGCGAGGAGGGAGCCGGCGGGGGCGACTGCCGGGACGTGCGCGCCAAGGTCGAGCGGTTGGAGGGTCGGATCACCCCGAACGCCTGCGCGTTCATGCGGCGTCAGATCGCTTTCGGTGAGGCGCCGACCGGTACCCCGCCGGCCGCCGGGGAGCTGAGCCACCCTCGGGTGAAGGCCTATCTCGACATCTTCGACGAGGACGCCACTCTCTGGGAGGCGGGCGGCGCACCGCAGCGCGGCCACGGCGTGATCGGCACCTCCATCACCGGTTCGCTCAGGCTCGTGCCCGACCTGCGCTACCGGGGCACGGACGTGGTGGCCGACGGCGCGGTCATGATGTTCGGCCAGTGGAACGAGGTCACGGTCAAGGGCCACAAGGTGGCCTACCCGCAGATCGCGCGCAATGTCCTGGGGGACGACGGCAAGACCCTCCAGGCCCGCCGCTACTACGACCGCTACGCCCTGTTCCGGGACACCGTCCCGGAGGTGGCGCCCGAGGCCCTGTTCGACGGGATCGCGGACTCCGGTCCCGTCGCCTCCCGGAGCCCGGATCCGCAACCCCTGAGGGCTTCGGAGGTCCGAGACCGCCTGGCGGCGTGGAACGGGGAGGACATCGACGCCCTGCTCGCCCGGACGGGCAACGCACGACTGTCGGGCCCGGGGCTGGACGCGCCCCTGAAGACCACGGCCGGCAAGCGGGCCTACCTCCAACGACTCTTCGACAGGGCGGAGGTTCGGTTCAAGGCCGGCCAGGTCGCCTTCGGCAGCACCACGACGTACGTGGAGTGGCACGGCACGGCCTCCGGACCGAAGGGCAGGGACATCCCGTTCGGGATCGTGGAACGCTTCGGCCCGGGCGGTGAGTGGGAGCTGTACTTCGACACCCTCCCCCTGATCGCCGACCGGGACGAGATCGGCGCACTCTTCCAGGAGCTGGCCCAGCCCTAGCCCTTCCCGCACCGTCCCCGGGACACGTTCGGCGGCGGGGAGTTCCTCCCGCTCGACCCTGACCGCGACCGCCTTCCTCCGACGGGGCCGCGGACGGGGTCAACCGCCGGTCGGGATGGTCTTGAACTCGACGGGGCCGGTGCCCATGCGGAACTTGCCGTTGGAGTAGAGCGTCGGCCGCGCCTCGACGTTGCGTCCGCTGTACTGCTCCATGTGCCTGATCCGGACGCCCTCCTCGGCCGTGAAGTCGACCATGGCGATGGCCACCCAGTACGCCTGGGCCCGGGTGCTGAACAGGGGAACGGTGACCGTGGAGCCGCGGTTGTCGGTGACGACCACCCGCGCCCCGTACGACCGGAACGATCCGACGCCGTTCTCCACCGCGCTGTAGGCGCACAGCAGGACGTAGCCCTGGAGGTCGGGGCGGACGATGGAGACGGTCTCGCGCCCCGGCAGGCGGGCGTCGCCGTCCAGGGCGATGAACGGCGGGCCGGCGAGCGAGCCGAGGCGGCGGTAGTACACGGTCAGGTCGGAGGCCTTCGGCCGCTGCCCCCGCGCGGTCACGAGGTGCCTCGGGACCGACAGGGCGTACAGGTCGAGGTCCGCGCCGGCCTGCCGGCGCCGGGCGCTCCCGCCGTCCCATTCGAGGGTCGCGGTGACGACGACGCGGGGATCGTCCTTGCGCAGCGAGAGCACGTCCGTGCCGGACTTGGTGAGGACGACGTGCCGCGCGGCGGGGGCCGGCGGGGCGACCGGCCGGGCCGGGGCGGGGATCCGTACGGGTGCGGGCGCGACGGTCGGGGCGGGTGCGACGGTCGGGGCTGGTGTGGCAGCTGCGGCGGGTGTGACGGTCGGGGCCGGGCCGGGGTCGTCGACGACCACGCCGAAGTCCGTCGCGAGGCCGGCGAGGCCGGTGGCCCAGCCCTGGCCCACGGCCCGCACCTTCCACGCGCCCGCCCGCCGGTACAACTCGACCACCAGGGCCGCCGTCTCCCCGCTCACCAGCGGCGGCGGCTCGAAGACGATCCGCGTCCCACCGCACTCGACCGCGGCCCGCGGCGTGCTCCCCGCGTCGAAGGAGGCCGGTCCGTCCACACCGGCGTCGAGGGCGGCGACGATCGCGACGCGCTCGACCGACGCGGGGACCGCGACCAGGTCCACGGTGATCGTCGTGTCCGTCAGCTCGACCCCGCTCTCCACCGGATGGTTGAAGAAGACCAGGTCGTGGTCCGCGCGCACCCTGCCGTCGGCTCCGAGCAGCACGGCGCACACGTCGATCGCCGTGCCGGGCGCCGCGAGCCGGACCCGGCACGAGGACGCGGGCAGGGGGGCGTTGGCGCCCTTGGCGAGTCTGATGTCCATCGGTGGCCTTTCGTCGTGTTCCTGCGGGGCGGCCCCGTCCGCGGGTGTCCACCCCGTGCGTGCGATCAGCGTCCGGTGGCGATGAAGCCCGCCCAGGCGCTCAGGTCGTCGGGCACGATGCGCGGCAGCAGCCGCGCCGGCCCGTCGGGCGCGTGCGGCGGCAGCACCCGGCCCGGGTCCGCCATCCACCGCTGCGCCAGCCTCAGGGCCTCGGCGGGTTCGCGTCCCTCGGCCCGCAGGTAGTGGTGGGTCATGAACATCAGCAGCGACGTGGCCTCGTCGGGCACCGGCCACAGCGAGCCGACCACCGACCGCGCCCCGGCCGTCAGGAACGCCGTGGCGAGGGTGTAGGCCTCGTTGGTGCCGCGCCCGGAGACGTGGCTGCGGCAGGCCGCCAGCACCACCAGGTCCGGGTGGCCGTCGTCCGCGTCGCCGTCGATGGCTTCCGTCAGCTCCTCCGCCGCCAGGTGCCCGCCGTGCAGCAGGAGTGCCGCGCTGTGCCGTACGTTCTCCACCACCGTGGCGTGACAGGCCAGGTGCAGCGTGCCGCCCCGGCCGGCGCCGGACCGCAGCCAGGCGATCACCTCCTGCGGACTGCCCGTGCCGGCGGGCGTGGTGGTGGCGCCGGTACCGGCGCGGCCGAGGAAGGCGGCCCGCGGGTAGTAGGCCTCGCGCACGGCCACCGCCTCCCGGCCGGCGAAGGGCAGGTCTCCGGTCGGATCGCCGACGATGAGCGCCGCGTCCGTGCGGGGCCGCGCCGGGCGTTCGGCCACCTCGCACAGCAGTCGGGCGGAGGCGGTGTAGGTGAACTCCGCCGTGTCCAGCGCGTAGCGGCGCCCGCCGCCCACCTCGGCGCTCCAGGCGGCGTGCCACGGGACGGCCGACAGGTCGCCCATGGGCACGAGGACCAGGCGGGGCGTCCGGCCGGCCGGCGCGACGCGTACGTCCTGCCGCAGTCCGCGCGCCAAGGGGTCCGCCACCGCCCGCCAGGCCCATTCGCATACCTGATCGAGCCGCTGGGGAAACGACCGGACGCGTTGCGGGACGGGGGCACCCGGCCCGGCTCCCGCGTCCCGCCGCGACCGCCCGGTGGCGAGGGAGGCGAGGCGGTCGAACGCGGCGACCGGGTCGAAGCCGATGCCCCACCCCGGTCCGCCCGCTTCCGGCGCGGCGGCCGTGCCCCGCGCATGGCGGACCGGCCCGTCCTGTGGCCGGGCGAGGAGCCGGCGCATCGGCTCCGCGTCCTCGCGCAGCAGGGGCAGCGGTACGACGCCGGTCCGGCCGTCGGCCGCCACCACCAGCGCGGCACCGGCGTCTTCGCCGACGCTTCCCGCGGGCCCGGCGGGAAGCAGGTAGACCAGGGCGTCGCGCCCGAGCGTCCGCAGGGCCGCGGCCGTACGAGGTACGCCCGGCGGGGAGAGCAGCCGGTCGGCCGTGCCGTCGTCCAGGGCCAACAGGACGTCCAGGACCTCGCGGCGCAGGGCGCTCGCCGGCGGGGCGCCGGCCGCGAGCGCCCGTGCCCAGCGGTCCGCCAGCGGGCGGTACCCGGCGTCCGTCAGGCGTCGTTCCACGGTCCGGGCCGTCGTCGCCGCGTGCAGGACGAGGCCGCGGCAGGCGTCGAGCGTGGCGGCGGCCTCGGCCGGCCGGCCGTCGGCCAGGCACCAGTGGGCCACGGTCGACGCGGTGGCGCTCGCCCAGGCCGCGGCCGTCGCGGCGTCGGCCGTACCGGACTGGAGGAGCACGCCGTACGCGGTGGCCCGCAGCACGTCCGCGGCGATGCTCCGGGCGGCCTGTCGATCGCCCCGGGCCCGGTCGTCGCGCAGGCGCAGCGACTTGGCGAGGAGGAATCCGATGCGGGCGCGCAGCGGGTGCTCGGGGCCTTTGGTCTCTCGGTACGTCTCTTCCAGGGCACCGATGGCCTCGTCCAGCCGCCGGCGCCGCGACCAGGCACGACCGAGGACCGCTTCGGCGCAGCCGACGAAGCCGAGGAGCGTGCCGGTCATGAGCCACAGGTCGTCACCGCGGACGGCCAGCTCCCGGGCCGCGCCCAGCAGGACGGCGGCGTCGCGCAGGACGGTACGGTCCTCGCGATCCCGGTCCCGGGCCAGGCGGACGGCGCCCATCATGCCCAGCAGCGCGGCGCGTTGCGGCGGCGGCAGGTCCGTCGTGGAGCGGACGAGCTCGTGCGCGGCGACGTCGTGACCCACCGGTCCGGCGGCGGTCCGATCCAACCAGGGCCGCAGGGCCGCCCACCCCGGGTGATCGGGATCCAGACCGAAGGCCTCGGGGGGCAGGGAGGCGAGTGCCACGTCCCGCCCGTCGGCGGGTCCCGAGATCAAGAAGGGCGAGAGAACGGAGAAGGCGCGCTTGAGCGGAGCGAGGTCGGGCAGGCCCTCGCGTTCGGCCTCGGTCATCGCCTCCATGCGCCGGATCGTGTCCCGCAGCGCCCCCATGCCCGCCAGGACGTCGTCGTGGCCGCCGTTCATCACGCCGTGGAGGATCCTGAGGACGGCCCCCAGGCCGACCATGGCCTCCGGGTGCCCTGCCGCCGCCGGGCCCGCGCCGGGGGCGTCGGCCAGGTTCGCCGCCACGGCGGCCGCCTCGACCGCGCGGCCCAGGAGCGGACCGGCGCGCAGGGCCCCGTAGTGCGCCTGCGCGACGCTGACGGCCATCCCCGCGATCCGAGGGTCGGCGGGCCCGCTCTCGACGGTGTCCAGCAGTGCCCGGAGGAGATCGGGGGTGAGCCGCTTGCGTTCGGGGTCGAGCACGGGGGTGTGCCGCAGCAGGAACATCGCGTGCGCGACGTGTTCCCTGTCGCGGCCGGCCCCTTGCCGCCAGCGGCGCAGCAGTTCCTCGAAGGTCTCGGTGGGGCCGACGAGCCGGTCGACGGTCGCGGTCCAGTGCCTCGCGGCCGTCGGCGTGTCCGCGCCGGCCGCCGCGGCCGTCTCCGCTCGAAAGCCGGCCGCGTCGCGACCGGCGGGGTTCCCCCCGCCGTCGATGAGCTGCGCCCGGACGACGGCCCGCAGGAGCAGCGCCGACAGGAGCGGATTCGGTTCCTCGGTCCGGTCGAGGACGACGGCGGCGGCTCGGGCGGCGGCCAGCAGCTCCGCCGGCCGGTCCCCGGACAGGTCCAGGCGGTACGACGCCAGCTTCAGGTACGGGACGTGCGCGGGACCGTGTTCCGGAAGCCAGGCGTGGGCGGCGCGCTCCATCAGCCGCAGGGCCCGCGCCCGCTCCGCCGCGTCTGTGCCGCCGGTGGGGAGGTCGAGGAGGAACGAGGCCAGTGCGACGAGGACGTTCGGGACGGCCGTACCGAGGTGGGCGGGGGAAGCGGTGACGGCTCGGACGCGGGACGCCAGTGCGTCCGGCGGGCCGACGGACCCGTCCGTCCGCCAGGCCTGCACCGCGGAGCAGACGGCCAGGGTCTCGGCCCGTTCCGCGCGGTCGGCCCAGAAGGCCTCCTCCTCGGGCTCCGAAGCCGTCGCGGAGGCGGCCTGCCGGGCCCTGGCCGCCCGGCCCGACTCGGTGAAGGCGGTTTCCGCCTCGCGGAACAGGGCGGCGTCGGAGGTGAGTACCGCCTGGTCGAAGAGGGCGAAGCCCCGGCCGCCCGCGAGCAGCGACACGTCGACGGCGTCCGCGTCCTGCGCCCGCTCGGCGGCCGCCTGGGCCTCGGCGAAGCGGCGGGCGCCCTCGGCGAGGCCGGCGGCGTCGCCGTCCGCCGAGGCCCCTTCGTACAGCAGCCGGGCCAGGGCCTCCCGCGTGGCCGCGAGGTCCGCCGGTGCCAAGGCGAGTTCGCCGCCTTCGCCGTCTGCGCTCTCCAGAAGCTCGGTGTAGCCCGCGACGGCCCGTGCGCGGTCGGCGGGCTCGCCCGTGAGCGACCAACGCAGGGCGGCGATCTCGGGCAGGTGCAGACGTGCCCACCGGGCCGCTTCGGCGTCGACGGTGCCCACTGGGAGGCCGACGACGACGGCCACCAGCGTCTCGGCCCGGTCCACGGTCGCCGGCGTCGGGTGTTCGTCGTCCCCGAGGAGCAGTCGGGCCAGGTGCAGGTGGCCGCGGGCGCGCAGTTCCGCGGGCCCGCCGTCCGCCGCCAGGCCCCGCTCCAGCGCTGCCCGACCCAGTTCACGGTCGTACGGGGCCTGTTCGGGGTCCGCGTCGTCCGCCACCCGTTCGGCGCAGAGCACTCCGAGCAGCAGCCAGGCGCCGGCCGCCTCCGGGGACCCGGGGGCGGCCTGGCGCGCCTCCCCCAGCAGGAGGTCGCGGTCCCAGCGGGAGGCGTCGTACCACCGGCTCTCCCACGGGGGCGGCAGCGGGTGCGCGGGATCGAAGCGGGGGTGGCGGGAGCCGGTCATCGGGATGTCCCCTCAGGGTGCTTCGTCCGGGTACGGGGGCTGGGGTGCCGGGGCGCCGGGGCGCCGGGGTCGGTGTCGTCCCGGTCAGGGGCGCAGGACCACGCCGTGCCGGGTCGTCAGCCGGTGGACCTCCCACCACGTCACGGCGGTGACCGTGAGCGGGCCGCCGAACACGAACAGCAGGGCGAGCGGCACGGGTCCGGGCGGCAGGCCCGCGGTCAGGAGGCCGACGGGCACGAACTCCCACACCAGGAGGGCGGTCAGCAGACCGGGCAGGGCCTTGTGGATCTGGCCGGTCCCGAAGCCGGCGCGCACGACGACGGTCGAGGAGAACAACGTGAACGCCACGGCCCACACCAGCATGGCCAACAACACGACAGCGACCCAGAAGGCGATGAACGGGCTGCTTTCCCCCAGGGTGTCCGGCAGCGGCACGGTCACCAGCGCGAGCAGCGGTACGGACGTCAGCGCGCCCACGTACTTGGCCAAGGTGATCAGCGGGACCCGCAGCGTGCTCCGCATCCGGGCGTGCTCGCTCACCGACGCCCATCTCATGAGCAGGTAGACGAGCAACGGGGCGGTGAGCGCCAGCAGCCACGGCGCGATCATCATGCGTACGGCGCCGCCCACCATGGCGTCCTCGATGTCGTTCTGCGCCCCGTAGGCGAGGAGGAAGACGGACGAGGCCAGCACGGCGAGGACCGCGCGCGCCTTCTTCACCCGCGACAGCGGAGGGTCGAGGACCGGATCACGGTCCAGGCGGAAGACGCGGTGCGCGCGGTTGCGCGCGGACCGGACCAGCTCGTACAGGATCACGCAGAGGAGCCCTCCCGGCGTCAGCACGACGAGGGCGCTGACGCAGCCGTGTGTGGACCCCGCGAGTTGTCGCACCGACCGCCACTCGCGGTAGCCCTGCGGTTCCTCCGGCGCGGCGGCCGGACCCCAACTCCCAGCATTCTGCTGGCTGTTGCTCCAACCCTGGGCGGGGTAGGGGCCCGGCTGTCCCCAACCCTGGGCGGGGTACTGGGGCGCCGGCTGCCCCCAGACCTGCCCGGGCTGCGGCCCGGGGCCCCAGGGCTGCGGCTGGCCGGGTATGGCCCCGTGGCCGTACGGGCCGCCGGGGTTGCCCGGCGGTGTCGCGTTCGGAGTGGTGTCGGTCATGGTGTCCCCCTTGCGCCGGAGACCTCCGAGAGGGCGGCGCGGTGCTACGGAACGGATCAGGCGGAGGCATCCGGGCGACGGCGCGGTGGTACGGCCGTACGGGCGGGTGCGGAGAGACGTGCTGTACGTGTGCGGTACGAAGGTGTGCGTACGAAGGCGTGTGCGGGTGCCAAAGCGTGCGGTCGGAAGCGTGCGGTACGAAGGCGTGCGCGGGCACGCCGGGTGACGGTGACGTGCGTGCCCGAACGCCGTCACGGCCCGGCCCCCGAGCCCGCGCGCCGGACGGGTGCCGACCCCAAGTGAACCCCAACCCGCCCCGTTCGGGGGCCGTTTCACCGTCTACGCCCCGAAGACAACCCGGATTCGCCCTACGGGCGACCCGCGCTCTCTGCCAGGCTTGCCGCATGCCAACGGTCAACTGCCTCCTCGTGGGCATCGACGCCTACCCCACCCACCCCCTGACGGGCTGCCGCAACGACATCGCGTCCGCCGAGCGGTGGCTCCGGTCGCTCGGGGACCCCGCGGTGGACATCCGCGTGCTCACCGACGCCGAGGCCCACCGGTCGGCCTTCGTCGAGGCGATCACCACGCATCTGGGCGCGGTCGGCCCCGGGGACACCGCCCTGCTGTGGTTCAGCGGGCACGGCTCCGACAGGGCGACCGAGGATCCGCGGGAGGCCACCGGCCGGGCACAGGCACTCGTCTGCCACGACAGCCTCGACGACGGCGGCCTGCCCCTGGCCGACGACGAGCTGGGCGCGCTGCTGGACGGGATCGCGGCGACCGGTGCGCACGTCGTGGCCGTCCTCGACTGCTGCTACTCGGGCGGGGCGACCCGCGACGGCCTCGGGGCCCGTGGTCTGCCCTGGCGGCCGTCGTGGGACCGGGTCGCCCGCCGCGGCACCGAGAGGTCGGCCTCGGGGCTGGCCATCGGCACGCGCCGGCACGTCCTGCTGGCGGCGAGCCGCCTCGACGAACTCGCCTACGAGACCCGCGTCCCGGACCCGGCCATGGACCCGGCCGTGGATCCGTACGCGGACCCGTACGCGGGCCCGTACACGCCGACGGGGGCCTCGGCCTCCCCCGTCGAGCCGGGCAGCAGCCACGGGGTCTTCAGCGCGGCGCTGTTGGAGGTCCTCGCCGACCTGGGCCCGGGCGCGTCGTGCCGCGAGCTCCTCGACCTCGCGACGGGGCGGATGCTCGGCAGGCCCGAACGGCAGCACCCCACCCTCCACGGGCGGGGCGACCTCGGGTTCCTGCACGGCGGGCAGGTGCCCGCGTCGCGCTTCCGGCTGGGCTTCGCCCACGGGGCCTGGTCGGTCAACTGCGGTTCCGTGCACGGATTGCAGACGGTGGGCGGGGAGTTCACCGTACGGACCCCGTCGGGCGGGGCCGGGACCGTCGTGGTGCGCGAGGTGTTCCCCGAGCGGTCCCGGGTGGAACCGCTGGACGACACCGCCGGGGCCCTGGACCGCACCCGGCTCACGCCGGTCGTGCCCTCCGCCATGGCCTTCCGCCCCGCTGCCGTCACGGTGGCCGGAGGCGGCGCCTGGACGGGTCCGCTCAGGTCCGCGATCGAGGACCATCCGCTGCTGTCGACGGGCGGCGACGGAACGCCGCTGACCGTCGCCGTCGCGGACGGGGCGGCCCGGGTCACCGACGGCGTCCGCCCCCTGCCGCCGCTGCCGCTGCGCGGCGACGGCGACGTGGCGGGCGTCGTCAACGCCCTGTCACACCTGGCGCACTGGCACCGCGTGCGCACCCTCGCGAACCCCGACCCGCTGCTGTCCGAGCTCGTCCACCTCCGGGTGGAGCCGATCCTCGGCGCCCAGCACCTCTCGGCCACGGGCGAGCTGACGCACGAGTACACCCCTCAGGGGCAGCCGCCGCAGGTCCGCATCACGATCCACAACACCTCGGACCGCAAGCTCTGGTGCACCCTGCTGGACCTGACGGACAGCCACGGCATCTCCCACGCGCTCTACCCGGGCGACCTCGTGGCACCCGGCCACACGGCGTACGCCCGCAGGGGCGCCCCCACCCTGCTCTACCTGCCCGGCGACCGCCCGGTGCTGCCGGGCGCGTACGTTGAGGACTGGCTGAAACTCATCGTCTGCGAAAACGAGTTCGACCTCGATCCCCTCCTGCTCCCCGCCTGGTCCACCGAGAACGCGGGGCGTGCGACGCGCGGGGCGTCCGCACCGCTCCTGCGCCTCGACACCCTCGCGAGAGGGCGCGACGCGGGCGGTCCGCCGACGGTCGGCGAGTGGGGCACGTCCATGCTGGCTCTGCGCACCGTGGTCCCGGGCCCGGGACGACGCTGAGGGCGGGCGTCCGGGAATCCCCGCGCGGGCACTCGCGACAGGCGACGCCCGCGCGGGTCAGGACACGCTCCGCGACGCGGACACGGCGGGAGCGACCCTGGCCCCGTATCCGGAGAGCACCTGGTTCAGCCAGTGCTCGCCCTCCGGCGTACCGAAGTCGATCGGCGGGGCCGCGTCCGCCTCCAGCGGCTTCGCCGGGCAACGGTCCTCGAACAGCACCGTCGCCCGGTCGGCCGGCTCCCGCTTCGACGGCCACACGAAGCCCGCCGCCCAGGGCTGCGTCCGCTCCCTGATCCACCGGGCCCAGTCACGGGTCTGCGGGTACTCGGGGGGTTCGGCGTGAATCAGCCAGGAGTCCTGGCCGACGGCCGCGAGGTCGGCGCCCGACATCAGCGACAGCACCTCGATCTCCTCGGTCAGCCGCAGGAAGGACAGGCTCCGGCGGGCCACCGCGGCCCTCGGCAGGAGACGGAGCCCGCCGTCGGGACGGAAGGGCACCGACCGCAGCAGCACCTCGCTCACGGCGGCGCCCACGCCGAACCCCGCGTAGAGGAATCCGAAGGGGGCGCGGGCGGTGGCGTCGAACCGGCCGCCGCCGTAGAGCTCGTGCGCCGGAACGGGGTTGAAGGCCGTACCGGGACGGCGCGAGGAGTGCACCCGGTACAGCGGGGTCCCGGCCGGGAGGACCGCCTGTCGTGGAACGCCCGGCAGGGTGGCGGGCGGCGGCTGGTTCGGCACGTCAGTCCTCCTCGCCCGCGCCGGCGGCCTCACGGCCCGCCGTCCACAGCACGGCGTCGTGGCCGGTCCCGAGCAGTGCCGACGGGGGCCGCCCCCACCAGGTGTGCTCGGAGACCCACCAATCGGCCGTGCCCCACGGGTCCTCGGCCGAGCCGAGCAGGGCATTGATCCGGGCGACGACGTCCCAGAGGTCGGCGCCCGACTCGAACTGGAACGCCGGGAAGCGGCGCCTGCCCCGTGCGTCGGACAGGGCGATCAGGTCCCGGCGGGCCGGATCGCCGCCCGCCCGCACCACCTCCGCCTCGGACAACGCCGGCACGCCGAGCAGTCGTTCGCGTACCGGTCCGAGCCGGGGTCCCACCATGGGATTGCCGTCGATGACGAGCATGCACAGGTCTGCGGCGTCGAACCCGGCCGCGACCTGGGCCTGTGCCTGGGCCTGGGCCTGGGCTCCGGCGTACCGGGCCGGGTCGGTGTCGTCGCGCAGTCGCTCCGCCTCGTCCTCGGGCAGGGCGTCGAGCACGGCCCGTACGGCGCGCCCGACGGCCTCTTCGCGCGCCGTGGCCCCGGCCTCCCCCTCTTCCGCGCGGAGCCGGCCCAGCAGCACCGCGAGTTCGTCCCTCGCGGACCGCGGGAGCCGCGGCGCCAGACGGTCCCACCGTGCGGCGAACACGCCCAGCATGTCGGGTGGACTCACCATGTCCCCTCCACCACCTCGTCGCACCGGTACGCGGCCGGGTCCCCGGCCCCCTCCACCCGGCGGCCGTCCAGCACCCGCAGCAGCGTCCCCGCGACCGCGGGCCGCCGCATGACGAGGTGCACCTCGCGCCCGGCGCCGACGGCGGCGGCGAGCGCCGGCCACAGGGCGCTCACGCTCTCCTGCACGGGCAGTCCCCCGCGCCCGGCGCCCAGCAGGGCGAAGCAGACCGAGCGCAGCGGCGGATCGAAGAGCGGACCTTCCCGCGCCATCAGGGCCAGGGCCCCGGAGGCGGCGGCCGCGATGTCGCGGGGCAGGACGTCGTAGTCGTTCGAGCCGGCACGCGGGATCGCCACCGCCGCGTGGTAGACGCGGCGTACGCCCTGCCCGGCCAGGGCTCCGGCGGTCGTGGGGACGACGGTGCCCGCCGCCACCGTTCCGTGCGTCAGGCCGTGTTGCCCGCGCCAGGCGGTCAGCCCTTCCTGGAGCGGATCCTGGAGAACGGCCCCCGAGGCGTCCCGGACCTCCGCTGCCCGGCGCAGGGCGGCCGCGACCGAGGCCTTGTACGGGCCCGGCAGGTTCAGGTGGGTGTTGGTCGGCGCCACGACCACGTCCACCCCGCGCAGCAGTTCCACGGGGTGGACGTGCAGGACCACCCGCGCGTGGCGCCCCGCGCCGCGCAGTTCGACCCGCTGGTGCTGGAGGTCCGGAGCGGGCAGCGGGGCGGCCCGCTCGGCGGGCGTACCGGAGCGTGCGGCCGCGCCGTTCGCGGCGATCCAGCACACCTGTTCCGCCACCTGGTTCAGGACCATGCCCTCCTGGAACTTGCGGAACCGTTCGGTGCTCACCCCGTAGACCCCCGCCGCGAGCCGGCGTCGATCGGCGGCGGCCCGGCCGCGCATGGCCGTCGTGAGGCCGAGCGAGTACTCGGCTGCCTGTCGGAGCTCTCCCTCGCCGAGCAGTTCGACGGCCGTGCGCAGCATCCGCTCCACGGCCATCGGCCAGGCGACGGCGGCCGGTTCCGCGACACCGGCCGCGACACGACGCAGCAGCGGGACGTCGAGGTGGCTCAGCCGCGTCACGCCTTCGCGTCGGACGACCTTGATCTCGGCCAGCATCGACGCGGGGTCGAGCGGCTCCTCGGTCGGCCATGGCATGCCGCCCATCGTGGCACAGCCCCGCGCCCGATACCCCGTACTTCCCCGTTCTCGATCTGGCCCCCAAGCCCTTCGCGCAAGGGGCAGTGGGTGTTGCTGAAGCCGATGATCACGGCCGGGAGGCAGGAGAGGGCCGCACGGTCGGCGACCGGGGATCCTGGGTCCTGCGAGTTGTGGGAGTTCGTGCTGCGGGACCGGGGAGCCGGCCGCCCACCTGGCCGGCGTCGGCCGCACCGTGCACGCCGTCGACCTCACGGACAGCGCGAGCCCGCGAGGAGCACGGCGCCGTCGAGGGCGTGCTCCGGCCGCAGCTGGACATCGAGCGCGACAACGAGGCCCCGCATCCCTCGGAGGAGGAACGCGGGGCCGCCAGTGATCGGGGAATCGCCGCTCTGTAAGGGCTACTTGGGCATCAGGACGGTGTCGACGATGTAGACGTTGGCGTTGGCGGTCTTGACGTTGCCGCACACCACGTTGGACGTGCCGTTGACCTTGTACGCCTCGCCGGAGCCGGCGGTGGTGACCATGCCCTTCTGGAGGGTCTCGAAGCTGCCGTTCTCCAGCTGCTGGGGCGTGAGCTTCCGGCCGACGACGTGGTAGGTCAGGATCTTGGTGAGGGTGGCCTTGTCGGCCAGGACCTTGTCGAGGTCGGCCTTCGGGATCTTCGCGAAGGCGTCGTTGGTCGGGGCGAAGACGGTGATGTCCTTGGCGTTGTTGAGGGTGTCCACGAGGCCGGCCTGCTTGACCGCCGCGACCAGGGTGGACAGGGCCGGGTTGTTGGAGGCGGCCGTGGCGACCGGGTCCTTGGCCATGCCGTCGAAGGAGCCGGCGCCCTCCTTGGGCACGCCCGCGCAGGCGGCACCGAAGGGCTGGTCGCCCGTCATCGCGTCGCCCGAGGGGGTGGCGCCACCGGTCTTGGCCTCGTCGCCGGAGGCCGCCGAGGGGGCGGCCTTGGTGTCGCCGCCGGAGTCGGAGCACGCGGCCAGGGAGAACGGCAGCAGGGCCGCGGCGGTGACGGCGATGGCGGTACGGCGGATCTTCAGGCTGTTCATGATCTTCCACTCCGTGAAGGTTCGGTGGTACGGGGATTGCGAGATGGCTGGTTGGGCTGGTCGGGCTGGTTGCACTGCCGGATCCGGCCCGGGGGGCCGTTCCGGTGGTCTAGGGGACGGTGACGAACACGCTGTGTCTGCCGCTCGCGCCGTCGGGGATGGTCCGCGTGCGCTGTTCGGTCTGCACCGTCCCGGTGCCGTCGGTGGCGCGGACGGTGATCGTGTGGCCGCCGGGGCCGGCCTGCCAGGGGTAGGACCACTGGCGCCAGGTGTCGACGGTGGCCTGGGGGGCGAGGTCGGCGTCCTGCCACGGGCCTTCGTCGACGCGTACCTCGACGCGGGTGACGCCGCGTCGCTGTGCCCAGGCGACTCCGGCGACAACGACGGTGCCGGCGGCGGGGCGGGCGAAGGGCTTGGGGGTGTCGATGCGGGCCTGCGTCTTGATCGGCGCCCTGCGGGCCCACTGGCGCTTGACCCAGTACGGGTCGTAGGCGTCGAAGGTGGTGAGCTCGATGTCGGTGATCCACTTGCAGGCCGACACGTACCCGTACAGGCCCGGGACGAGCATGCGGACGGGGAATCCGTGGTCGAACGGCAGGGGTTCGCCGTTCATGCCGATGGCGAGCATCGCGTCGCGGCCGTCCATGACGTCCTCGACCGGTGAGCCGAGGGTCATGCCGTCCACCGAGCGCGCCACCAACTGGTCGGCCTTCCCGCCTCGGGACGGTGGCCGGACTCCGGCTTCGCGCAGGAGGTCGGCGAGGGGTACGCCGAGCCAGCGGGCGTTGCCGATGTAAGGGCCGCCGACCTCGTTGGAGACGCAGGTCAGGGTGATGTCCCGCTCCATGAGGGGGCGGGCCAAGAGCTGCTCGAAGGTGTAGGTGCGAGGACTGCCGACGCCTTTGCCGTGGATGCGCAGGCGCCAGGTGCTGGCGTCGACCCTCGGTACGGTCAGGGCGGTGTCGACGCGGTAGAAGTCGCGGTGGGGGGTGCTGAAGGGGCTGATGCCGGCCACCTTCAACTGGACTCCGGCCGGAACCGCGGGCGCCGGGGAGGCGGGCGCCGGCAAGACGAGAGCCTCTCGGGAGGCGACGGCGCCCTGGCCTCGGCGGCCGGTCAGGAATCGGCCCAGGACCCCGGCGGATGCCGCCGCCGCGGCGGTCACCCCGGCCGCGGCGAGGAAACCACGCCTGCTCCAACCCTCGTTGCCGTCCTCCCGTCCGTCGGTATCGGCCCGGGCAGGCACGGGCAAGGCGGGGACGGGCAGGGCCTTCGACGCGAGGACGTACAGGACGACCGCTCCCGCGAGGGCCCCGGCGATCGAGGGCAGCGCGTCGGCGATGCCGGTGGAGTCGGGACGGCCGAGAGCCGCCGCTGAGCCGACGATCCCGAACAGCAGCACGCCCGCGGCGCCGGCGCGCCGGTGGGACAGGGCCAGGACGCCCAGGCCGACGGCGATGACGGCGAGGACCGCGAGGATCCCCAGCTCCAGGACCGCCTTGTCGTTCTCGCCGAACGTCCGGATCGCGAAGTCCTTCACCGCGGCAGGGGTCCGGTCGATCACCGCGCCCCCGACGACCGTCACGGGCCCGGCCGCCGGACGCACCAGCCCGGCGACCAGCTCGGCCACGGCCAGGGCCGTGAACGCGGCCAGAAATCCGGCCAGGGCGCCCCGTGCGGCGCGGGAGAGGGTGTCGCGGAAGCTGCTCACGTCCGGGATTCGGCAGCACCCACCCGGCGGATTGGTCAGACCCTCGAAAGAGTGACTCGCCGGTTCGTGTTGCCTTCACCGGCCCCGACGCCCGCACCGTCCACGGCGAGGCCGCCAACGGGGCTCCGGTCACCGTCGTCGCCTCGGAGGGACGGAACGAGGCCGTCGTCACCGCGGTCGACCTGCCCGCCCCGGCTCGGGCAAGGCCTACGGCTGTGGCTCGCCCACGACGGCGCCATGGGCCCGCCTGACCGAAGGCCCCCATCGCGCGGCACGTCCTCGAACGTCCTGCCTCAGTCGGTGCCGTGCGGTACCGGATAGTGGATGATGACCGGATCGCCGGTGACGTAGTTGGCGACATCGGCGGCCAACCGCCGGCCGTGTGGCGAGGTCAATGCGGCGTCCATGGCGGCGGCGTCGGCGAAGTCGGCTTCGAAGACCGCGAAGTAGGGCGTTTCGCCACGTCGAAGCTGTGGCGCCACGCGAGCGGACCGGGCCAAGACCTGACCAGCGGAAGGTGGCTGGTCACGTAGTAGTCGCGGAAGTGGTCGGGGTCGGCGGGCTCGGAGTAGAGGACGACGAGCCTATGCATGACGACCTCCGTCCCCAGGCGTCAGGGTGCTGCCCCATTCGTAACGCCCCCACCCGGGCAACATGCGCGCGAGCCGTGCGCCGACCTGGTCGGTACACGGCGGTTCAGGCACGACTTTCCGCGACATCGGCTCCCCCATCGGGTTTGTTTCGGAATCAGAAACGCTGGGTGGATGCTAGTGTTTCGAATAACGAAACACAAGGAGGGTCATGTCGACACCACGCCCAGGAACACCGGTTCGTGGATCGACCACCGGCCGTCCCCTCATGGCCGCGATGGACCTGTTCGGCCGTCGGTGGGCGCTGCGCATCCTCTGGGAACTGCGTGAAGGTCCGCTCGGCGCCCGCGCGCTGCTCGCACGGTGCGAAGGACTGTCCTCCAGCGTGCTCTACCAGCGGATCCGTGAACTCACGTCGAGCGGGATCATCGCCCCCTCGGCCGAGGGCTACGAGCTGACTCGGCTGGGGGCCGCACTCCGCGACGCACTCCGTCCGCTCGACGAATGGGCGACCACCTGGGCACAGGAGCGGGAACACGACGATCAGGAACCGACGGAGACCTGAAGACCACAGCCGACCAAGTCGGTTGGCGCGTCGGGCAGGACCGGGGGGAGCCTGCCCCGGCGGGCACTGTCGCTGGGGTGACGTAGCGTCGCACGCGTGATCTGCGAGCAGACGGGTCGAACCGCGGGCCCCTGCGACGCCACCGCTCCGACCACCTTGAAGGCCGGTCCATGTGGGACCGCGGCTGAGGCGCTTCGGGAAGGTGACGGTCGTCGACGGCTGATCGCCGAGGCGGAAGAGCACCGCCTCACGACGTGGCGGAGGGGCGAGAGGGCCGCCGCGTCATCACCTGCTTGCGGTAGGCCCCCGGCGGCGACCCGAAGTGTCGTTTGAAGGCTTTGGCGAAGGCGAACTCCGACGTGTAGCCCGTGTGCTGCGCGATGGTGCTCAGCGGGGCGGGCGACTGGTGCAACAACCGCGCCGCGGTGGCCATCCGCCAGTTCGTCAGGTAGGTCAACGGCGGCTCGCCGACCACCGAGGCGAAGCGGCGGGCGAACGCCGCGCGGGACAGTCCGGCGCGGGTGCCCAGCGACTCCACGGTCCAGGGATGGCCGGGATCGTCGTGGATCGCCTTCAGGGCCGGGGCGACTGCCGGGTCGGTCAGCGCGGCCGCCCAGCCCCGGGTCCGCTCCTTCGGCAGTTCGGCGTACCACGACCGGAGGATGTACAGCAGCAGCAGATCGATGAGCGCCGTGACGACCGCGTCCGAACCCGGCTGGGGCGCGTGGAACTCGGCGCACAGCTGATCGACCGCCGAGCGCAGCACCGGGTGGCGGCCGGGAACCGCGGGGAGGTGGATGACCTCCGGCAGATCGCTGAACAGTGGGTGCGGGCGATCGACGTCGATGGCGTACGCGCCGCACACCAGCACCGTGTGCGGCCCCGGTCCGTCCACGGTGACCTGGCCGATCGGCGAGGAGCGGTCCACGCGCTCCGGTACGAAGTCCACCGGGTCGCGGCCGGGCACGTCGCACAGGGTGTGTCCGCTGCCGCGCCGCAGGAACACGATGTCGCCGGGTCCGAGCGCGAGCGGTCGGCCGTGCGGTGGCAGCAGGTGGCAGTGCCCTTCCACCACCACGTGGAATCCGGCTCCTGAGAGGGGTTGGAACCTCAGGGCCCATGGGGCGTGCGCGTCGGTGCGCGTCACCATCGGGCGTCCCGTGCGCAGGACTTCGAGGGTGTCGCTCAGGATGTCCATGGCGCCACTCTAGTGCCCGTACAGCGAGACGATATGACAGGCAATCGAGATCTTTGGTCATTCAGCGTCTCGATGTGGAGGCGTACGTTCTTGTCATGGCGGTTGCCGAACCCCGCACCGCATCGACGAAGGAACGGATCCCATGTCTCTGGCCGGCAAGAAGATCGTGATCATCGGTGGAACCTCCGGCATCGGCTTCGCCGTGGCCCGACAGGCCGTGGCGGCCGGCGCGGACGTCGTGGTCGCCTCCAGCGATCAGGACCGCGTGGACGCCGCCGCGAAGCGGTTGGGCGAGCCGGCCGAAGGCCGCCGCCTGGACGTCGCCGACGGCAACGCCATCGCCGCGTTCTTCGAGCGGGTCGGGGAGTTCGACCACCTCGTCTACACCGCGGGCGAACCCCTGCTGATCAAGCCGTTGGTCGACACCGCCCCGCAGGAGGCCAGGGCCGTCTTCGAGCGCCGGTTCTGGGGCGCGTTCCTCTCCGCCAAGTACGCCGCACCGCGACTGCGCGACGGTGGCTCGATCACTTTCAGCTCCGGCGTCCTCGCGATCCGCCCCCTGCCCGGAACCGCGCTCACGGCGGGTATCACCGGCGGCATCGAGGCCCTGTCCCGGGCACTCGCCGTCGAACTCGCCCCTCTGCGCGTCAACGTGATCCAGCCCGGTGTGATCCGTACCGAGCTGTGGGACGGCAGTGTCCCGGACCCGGAGGCCTTCCTCCAGGGCGCGGGGTCCGAGCTGCTCACGCGGCGTGTCGGTACTGCCGAGGAAGCCGCGGCGGCCTATCTCTTCGTCCTGGCCAACGCCTACGTCACCGGCACCACGCTCGCGATAGACGGCGGCGCGGCACTGGTGTGACACAGGCGCCACGACAACCCTGAACGCACTCCTGCGCCGGTCGAACCGGCGCAGGAGCCACCGGGCTTCGGCACGTCGCGATGAAGGCACAGCTCGTCGAGGTGGGCATCCCGCCGGCTCCGCGCCTCACCGAGCGAGTCGTGGTGCAGGGCGTCCTGTGGGCCCGGGCTCCTCGACCGCCGGCTCCACCGACCTCGGGCCGGCAGGTCACGGGCCGGCACGTCACGGGCCGCTTGTCTGCGGGCGCGCGGGGATGCCAGGCCCGTCACTGAGATGCTCTCCCTGTGGGGGCGGCGTGTCCCGTCCCCCACGCGACTCCCACGTCACACGCCTGCGCGCCTTCGGCGCCGGCATCACCGCCGCGGAGGCCCGCCGATGACGCAGCTCGTCCCGTTCACGTCCGCAGACACCGCCCGCCTCCGCGAAGCCCTCGACCGGGCCGTCGCCGACGGTGCCACCCCCGGCGGCGTCATCGCCCTCGGCACCCTCGGCGAGCCCCCGCGCTTCCTCGGGGCCGGCCGCGTCGCCGACGAACTCGGCGACACCGCCCCGGACCCGGACACGCTCTACGACGTCGCGTCCCTGACGAAGGTCGTCGCCACCTGGCCGCTCGTCTGCCGGGCCTTCGACGCCGACGTACTCGCCCGTACCGCCCCGGTGCGCCGGTTCCTGCCCGCCATCGACGGGCCCGCGCCCAGCGGCGAGGCCACGATCGAGCAGCTCCTGACCCACACCGCCGGGCTGAAGGCCTCCACCCGCCTCGACCGCTACCGCGGCGCCGAGACGCCGCTGCACGAACTCCTGTGCCGCGAGCCCCTCGAAGCCGAGCCCGGCACCCACCGGTACGTCAACCGCGGCTACGTCCTCCTCGGCCTGGCCCTCGCCCACGCCCACCGGCGCCCGCTCGACGAACTCGCCCGCGCGCTGTGGGACGACCTCGGCATGGCCGGCACCACGTACGGGCCCGTCGCCCGTGGCCCGCAGGTGGCCCCCACCGAGCAGCGGATCCCCGGCGCGCCGCGGATCTGGGGGCAGGCACACGACGACAACGCCGCCCTCCTCGGCGGCGTCGCCGGCCACGCGGGCGTCTTCTCCACCGCCCGCGACCTCGCCCGCTACGCCGATCACCTCGTCGACCCCGCCGGCCGCCTCCACGACCGGCTGCGCGCCTCCATGGTCCCGTTCGCCCCGATCGAGCCGGGCCTCGACCGCGGCCTGTCCTGGATCCGCGCCCGGGGCGATGTCGCCTTCCACCACGGGTTCACCGGCACGAGCCTCTACCTCAAGCCGGACGCGGGCCGCTACCTGGTCGTCCTGACGAACGCCGTCTACCACGGCGAGGCCCGCCGCCGGATCGCTCCCCTGCGCTCCCTCGCCCTCAAGACCATCACCACCACCTGACACCACGGAGGCCCGCCACGGGGCACGACGATCCGGGCGCTCCGGGAGAGTGCCGCGTCCTCAACGAGCTGCCTGACCCATGCCAGACCCTGCTCGTCGGCGTACAGGCCGAACTTCAGCTCCCGCGTCCTCATCGGATCGGTCCTTCGTGGTGGCCTTCGTGGTGGTCTTCCCCGCTCTTGGCGAAGGCGGCGGTGAACCAGGAGTGGACGGGAGCGAGCGTGGGTGACGCGGGCCATCCGTTGATCGTTGCCAGGAGCTGCCAGTAGCGTTCTGCCCGCGGGTCGGCGGTCGCCCGCAGACGGGCGAGGAGCCAGCGGCGCAGATCGTCTTCGTCGGCCCGCTCGAATGCATCGGCATAGAGGTCGCCCAGCAAGTCGGCAAGGGAAGCCTCTTGGGCGGAGGCCGGCAGGAGGCCGACGGACACGGCCTCCGCGATCCGTTCGCGCATCGCCCGGTCGAGGGCGTCGTGCAGTGCGGTGACGTCCTGCCGGGAAGGTTCCTGCGCCTGGTCCTCGGCTGTGCGGCGGATCGCGGCACAGAAGTCCGCGTCCTGGCAGAGTCCGACGAGTTCCACCCAGGCCTCGATCTGTTCGGGCGTGGGATCGTCCGGGAGCTCGGGCACGGCGGATCGCATCAGGGTCACGAATTCGGGGTTGACGTGAGGACCTCCTTCGAAGGCGTCGTCGATGAATCCGGCGACGAGCCGGCTTCGTTCGGCCTGGGAGAGCGTGGCGAGTCGGTGCATGAGATCCATCTCCATGGGAGTGGGGCCGCGTCGGGCGACTGCGCGGAGCACTGCCCGGCGCAGGCGGAGCGTCTCGATCTGCACGTCCAGGGCGTTGGCGTGCGCTTCCGTGACTTCCGCCAGGGATGCCTCCCGGTCCAACACCTTGCGTACGGTCGCGAGATCGAGCCCGAGATCACGCAGCGTGCGGACCAGGTCCAGGCGCGCGAGCGCGTCGAGGCCGTAGAGCCGGTAGCCCGCCGGACTCCGGTCGGTCGGCGGGACGATGCCCTGGTCGGAGTAGAACCGGATGGTCTTCACCGTCAGGCCGGTCCGGCGGGATAGTTCTCCGATGGAATGGAGCGTGTCGCTGTCCATGCCCCCACCTTGGTGTCTCCCCCCACGGGAGACTCAACCGGGGCCGGTCCTCCCCGCGGTGTCCACGGTCATGCGTTTCCCCACGATGCACATCCGGGCGGTGGGCACACGACGCTCAGGCTGAGCAGGCCCGCTTCGATGGTCATCGGCCCATGATCGAGGGGCGGTTCACCGCTGCCACACGAATGCGCGCGGCCCCGCCCGCGGCGGCGCTTCGGGGCCGCTGTCCGGCGCGTGGAACCACGTGGTCGTAGCGGCCGCACGAGGACCCGGCACGGCGCCTGGGTCCGGTCGAGGCACGTCTCCACGAGGCGAAGGCGCCCACGATCCAGGACGCCTCGCCGTGAGTCGGCCGGGCCCGGATCCGCCGAACGTACCGCGGGGGCCGGGAAGACCGGAAGGAGTACCCAGGATCGGTCCGGTCCGGAGCGGTCCCCCGTTCAGGCTGTGAGCAGGCGGAGGCCGAGGTCTGCCGTGTCGAGGTGGACGAGGTCGCCGTTGCGCTCGGCCCACCGGCCGGAGTCGAGGTCTTCGCGGAGGCTCCGCACCGCCCGCTGCTCGGCGTCGGGCCCGACCCTCGTCCACACCGACATCGCGCGGCGGACGTGCTCCTCCAGATAGGCCTCCGGGCGGCGCCAGTACGCCTCGAACAGGCCGTCCGCACAGTCCCAGGGAACGGGCACCGGCTCGGCGCGGGCGCCGATCGCGTCGGCCATCCCCGCGAGTGAGGGGAATCCCGCCAGGACGCCGGCGAACTCGGGCAGGTAGTCGCGGGTGAGCCAGAACCGGTCCTGCCATCCGGGCTCGTCGGTGTCGAACGTCAGCACCACCACGCGGCGGGCCACGCGCCGCATCTCGCGCAGCCCCGCCATCGGGTCCCCCAGTGGTGAACGGTGGAGACGGCCATGGCGACGTCGAAGGAGTGGTCCTCGAACGGAAGGCTCTCCGCGGCGGCGGCCACGCACGGCGCCGAGCCGGCGGGCCGCCGACGCCGCATGACCTTCGACGGCTCCACCGCGATCACCTCGCGGTCGGCAGGTTCGTAGGAGCCGGTGCCGGCCCCGACGTTCAGTACCGTCCGCGCGTCCCCGAGCGCGTCCGTGATCTGCGCGGCGATCCGCGGATCGGTGCGCCGCGTCGCCGTGTAGGCGCCGCCGATCGCGTCGTACAGCCGTGCGCCGAGCATCCCCAACTGCTCCTCCGGTGTCACCTTGAGCCCCCTCGCCCGTGCCTCGAGTTCCCTGTCGATGGCCGCCACCATGGCGCCGGCACGATCACGCCGCTCCAGTAGCAGGCCACGCAGTCGGCGCAGGTGCGCGACCGCGTCGGTGGTCGAGTCGCCGACCAGCTCCGCGACCTCCCGCAGACCGAAGCCCAGGCGCCGGTAGGCCAGCGCCTCCCGCAGCCGCTCGACGTCGTCCGCCGAGTAGGCGCGGTATCCGCCCGCCGTCCGCGCCGACGGGCGCACGAGCCCGATCTCGTCATAGTGATGCAGCGTGCGGACGCTCACGTCGGCCAACTCGGCCACGCGCCCCACGGTCCAGTGATCTTCCACGGCACCGACTATGCGGCCTGACGCCACGTGAGGGTCAAGAGCAGACGCGCAACCGTGGCCGCACGCTGCGGGGTCTTCGATGCGTTCGCCCTGGTGGGAAGGCATTCGCCGACAGACCGTAGATCATCTTGTCCGACCGGCAGCCCGTCGAGACGCGCGGGTCAGCGGTTGCCGGTCCAGACGATGCGCTGCGCGAATCCGCCCCGCTGTTCCGCCTTGGCCGCCCGCAGCCTCTCCAGCCCATCGGCGTCGACCCCGAGGTCCGCGGCGAGTGCGAAGGCGACCTCGAGCACGTCCGCGAGCTCCTCGGGTGCGTCCGTATCGTCCGCCTCCATGTACTCGGCGACCTCTTCGGCGAGCTTGGCGCGCAGGCGCCGACGGTACTCGGCCGGATCGGCCACGTAGACCTCCGGTTCGGCCCCGGCCGCGCGGATGATCTCGGGGATCCGGTCCCGTACCAGCTTGGCTTCGGCCACCACGCACTCTCCCGCACCGCTTCGTCCCGGCCCGCCGCGCGGCCGGCCCCTGTCGTCCGAGGGTATCGGCCGGCTCGCGTGCCGCGGAGGGGCTAGGAGGGCTCGTCGCGGGCGGTGTCGAGTCGGGTTTCGAGGTCGGCGGCCCAGGCGCGGGCCCAGGCGCGGAGGCCGGCGATGGCCTCGTCGTCGAGGTCGTAGGCGGTGAATTCCTCGTCGTCGTACCAGTCGGCGCCGATCAGGCGGGCGTGGAGGTCGTCGAGGCGGAACTCGTCGCGGCCGTGGCGGGCGCCGAGGCGTTCCAGGTCCGGGAAGGCGCTGTGGTGGCGGCGGTGGGCGGCGTGGACGTCGATGAGGTCGCGGGGGGCTCCGCGGTCGGCCAGGGCGCGGACCTTGGTACCGATGACGTCGTCGAGGGCGAGGACGGGCCCGTACTCCGTGGGCTTCGGGTCCGCCCAGAGGTTCTCCTTGAGTACGTCGACCTCGCACCGCTCGCCGTCGCGGGGGTCGGTGACCATGAGGCGGGCGGCCAGCGGGTCCACGCCGAGGACCTCGACCCGCCAGCCGCGTTTGGCCAGCTCGTGGACCAGGTCGGTGGCGATGTCGTCCATGGGGGCCGGGTTCTCGGTGGCGACGTCGAGGTCCTGGCTGAGGCGGTCGACGAGACCGTGGGCCTGGACGGCGTAGCCGCCGGTGATCACCAGGGGGTACGGGCTGCCGATGGCGATGACGTCGGCCAGCAGCCGGCGGTGCAGGGCGCTGAGGTTCACCCCGGCGGCTACGCGGCCGTGGTCGCGCGGGCGGCGAGCTGCGGGAAGGCGTCCTCCCAGACCTGCCGGACGTGGCGGCTGACCAGGGTGCGCAGGACGGGCCACTGCGCGATCAGCAGGCGCCGATCGAGGAGGGTGGTCAGGTCGTCGCGGAGGCCTTCGGCGAGGACGGTGCGGTAGAGGCTCATGCGCTGGCGCGGCCGGTCCAGGTCGTAGGTGCGCAGCCCCGACCAGGCGACGTGCGGGGGCAGGGTGACGGGCCCGGCGGTGGGGCCGGCCAGCTCGGCGAGGGAGGCCGGCAGACGGTCGGCGTACCGGGCGCGCAGGACCGCGCCGGCCTTGGCCGGAGGGACGGGAGAGGACAGCTGCGCCATGCGGCCAGTATCGCGCGTCGCACCCGCCCCCTGCACCGCAGGGGCGGCTTGCCGCCGGCTGCGCTCATCGGGACGACGGCCGGGCGGATGACCGCCGGCTCGACGGGGAGGGCCTCAGGGGACGGCTCCGCCAGGTCGTGGGCGGTCGGCAGGCAGCGCCGGCCTCTACATCCACCGCCGCAGCCGCGGCGAGCAGCCGTCCGCACCCGTCTCGATATCGATCGGCGGGGGAGGGGCCGGTGGCGCTCCTCCCCCGCTGTCAGCCCAGGAAGTCCATCAGTCGCTCCTCCAGCTGCTTCGGCGCGGCGAGTGGCAGGGAGTGGTGGGTGGCGCCGGGAAGGAGTGCCACCTCGCCCTGCGTGAGCGTGCGGCGGGCTCTGGTCGCGGCCTTGGCGGCGTCGTGGGCGCGGCTTCGCTCCGCGAGCAGGGCCAGCACGGGCATGCGCAGGTCTGCGGTCCGGGGACGGCCTCCCGCGACGAACTTGCGGCCGGGGACGGTGGTGGCCAGTGCGTAGAGACGTTGCCAGGTCTCGTCCGGGCAGGCGTCCGCCGTCTCCCAGGACAGGAAGGCTCGGGCGCGTGCCTCGCTCGGGCGGAGCAGCGTGGGCAGTGCGCGCAGCAGGTAGCCCGGGCGGAATCCGGCGAAGACCTGGGTGGGGTCGACGAGGGCGAGGCGATCGATCCGCTGCGGGGCGTGAAGTGCGTACCTGACGGCCAACCAGGCGCCGTACGAGTGGCCGCACAGGTGCGTGCGGGCGAGGGCGAGCCCGTCCAGCAGCGCGTCCAGCCAGGCGGTCAGGTCGTTGGCGCCCTTCAGCGGTGTGCCCCGGCGTTCGGTGCGGCCGGCGTCGCCCAACAGGTCGACCGCGTAGATCCGGAATCGCTCGCCGAGCGCCGGTGCGTTGGCGAACCAGACCAGGCCGGTGGCCGAGCCGCCGGGCAGCAGCACGAGCGGGGGGCCGTCCGCTCGGCCGTGTACATGGACCCGGGTGCGTCCGTACGGGGTGTCGACGTCGCGTTCCTCGGTGGACTCGGGCCAGCGGGCGCGGAGTTCGTCGTAGACACGGTCGAAGGCGGACGGAGACGACATGGCCATTCCTCTCGCTCACCGATAATCTCGTTCAGCGAGATATTAGCCAGTGGTTCGGGGAGTGGGAATGGACGATCGGGACCCGGTGAGGGGACTGGTGCACCTGCTGCGCGCGGTGACCGTGGAGTTCGACCTGCTCGGCGCCGAGTTCGCCGCGCGCCACGGACTGCATGCCACCGACGTGCGCGCGCTGATCCAGCTGCTGGACGCGACCCGGGCCGGTACGCGCCCGACGCCCGGGTGGCTCGGCGAGCAACTGCGCCTGAACTCTGCCGGGACCACCGCGCTGGTGGATCGGTTGGAGCGGCTCGAACTGGTCCGGCGCAGCAGGGACACCACCGATCGGCGACGCGTGCTGCTGGAGGTGGAGGAGAAGGCCGAGGAACTCGGGTGGGCCTTCTTCGGGCCCGTGATCGGCGAGGTGGTCGAAGCCGCGGAGGACTTCGAGGCGAGCGAGCTGGAGACGGTACGTCGCTTCCTGACCGCGGTCCTGGAGTCCGCCGGGCGGTCACGGTCGGTCTGAGGAGGGTCCGGGACCGGAACGAAGCGGTGGAGGCCGACGCTCCGCATGGCGGGCGACCGGGGCTCCGACGTGTGTCGCGGGGCTTGCCGTGGATCCGGGCCACCCGGGTTCGATTCCTTCAGATCACCGATTCCATGGCGGCGCCATCAGCTGACCGTCATGATCGAGGACCGAACCGTTGCCGCCGGGCCGGACTCCCCCGCGGGGCGCCGGACGGCGCGATCGCCGACCGACCCTCGGAGGACATCCCCGCATACCCGGGTAGCGGGCCACGCTCAGCTCCGGCCGCTACCGGGCCGCAGGGCCATCCCCGCGGTGCAGGGAACAGATGTAGGCCTGGCCGAGGCCCTCTCACACGTCGGGGACATCCCCTCGAATGAGGGGCAGAGGCAAAGGCAGCACGCGGCACGCTGTCTGGTGAGGGGGGCGCACCACTCGACGCAGCGTGCCAAAAATTCCCCAACTGCCCGTCTTGTCAGCCGAATTGAAGTTCTCAAAACATGCCATACCCACCCTGTTCGGCTGCTAGCGTCCTGGCTCATTGCACCAGCCAACCGTTATGAGCAGAGAGCGAACGATGCAACTTGGCTGAATCACGCGCTCACCGCGACGAGGCGATACGACCGCGTTGGGACCCGCGGCACGAGCCGTGCGTCACGGCTCTGACCCGCGGTGGCGAGCTCGTCGATCACAACCTCGTCGACCTGCTCCACGACGCGGACCGGCTTCGGACCATCGAGGCGAACACTCCCGGTGAGAAGGTCGCGCTCATCGAGTTCCTCCTGGCCGTCTGCTACGCCTCGGGCACCCATCCGAAGTCCGCGGACGAGTGGCCCGCCTGGGTGGACCGGAAGGACGCCCTCCTGCCCGCTGCCGCGTGGCTGGCCGAGACCCGACCCGGCGAGGTCTGGGACCTCTTCCACCCCACCGAGCCACTCGGACAGAACTCCCTCCTCGCCCCCTTCCTCGACGAGCACGGCGCCGGACCGGCGCAGTTGGTGATCGAGCGAGTCGGCGACTACAACCAGTTCTTCGACCACCACCATCTGGCGGATCCGCGCCCCTTACCCGTGGCCGAGGCCTTCCGGGCCATGCTCACCCAGCACGTGTACGGGCCCGCCGGCAGGGCCCGGATCTCCGGCAAGGCGACGCTCGGCCCCACCCTCACGAATCTGGCCGCCACCCGCCTCGGCACCCGGATCCGGGTCCTCGCACTGGGCTCCACCCTCGGCGAGACGCTCCGCCTCAACATGGCCCCGGTCTCCGGGCCGCGCGGCGAGCTGAACCTCTCCTGGACCGCGGGCAAGGAGCGCCGGGGCTTCAAGACCAAGCCCGCCGGCCGACCCGTCACCGGTCCGGCGGACCTGCACAGTTGCCTGGGCCGTTCGGTCCTGCTCCGCCCCACCTCCGACGGGAAGGCCGTGGACCGGGTGCTCCTCGGTGCGGGCGAACTGCTCGCGCTGACGGACGAGCACCTCCAGGACGCCGTCCCGGCCAAGAAGGCGGACGGCACCACGAAGCCCCTCTGGGCCTCGGCGACGCGGGCCGTCTGGCGCGACGCGCACTCCCTCTACGCCGCCGTGGGCGAAGCCCGTTCCTCCGGTACGAAGAACGACGGCGCGACCCTGTACCGGAGGCTCGCGCTCTTTCCCCCCGAGAACGTGGCTCCCGAGGCGGGCCAACAGCCCGCGCGCCGGGTCGAACTGTGGGCGGTCGGGTTCGTCGCCAGGCAGACCACGGGCATCGCGTGGGTCGACGGGACCTTCCCCTTCGCCCCGGGGCTGGAGACCCGGCTCTGGATCGCCTCGTCCCGTGGATCGGCGATCGCCGAGTACGTGGCCGCGGCCTTGAGCAAGGCGGCGTACGCCGCCTGGACCGTGGAGTACCCGAACCCGAAGCCGGCCGACAAGGCCGGCCAGATCGCCCGCTTCGACGCGCGCGGCCGACACTGGGCGGCCACCCAGGAGCCGTTCGAGTTCCTGATGGACGAGACCACCATCGGCGAAGACGTCCACACCGGCCTCCTCGACTACGCCGCCACCGTGGCCGAGGCCGCCCGGAAGTTCCTCACCTCCCGCCTCGACTCACTCCCGAGGAACTCACGCGGAGCGAAAGCCCAGGCCGCCGCCCTGCAGCGGTTCGACGACGAGCTGGCGCACCCGAAGGCCCCGGCCGAACTCCGAGGGGAGAGGGCATGACGAACCCGACCGATTCCACGCCCGGAACCGAGCCCAGCGAGAGCGCCGCCGCCCTCACGACCTGGCTCGCGAGCCTGGTGCGCAACCACCAGTACGGAACCCTCGCGGAGCTCCGCAGGCCGAGGATCCGCAAGGAGCCCCACTTCCGTGCCGTCTGGTACAGCCCGAGCCGGGAACAGGAGGAGATCTACGAGCAGGTGGCCTTCCTGTTCGCGATCTACCACCAGGGCCGCTCCCGGGCCGACCACGGCCGCGGCAGCCTCGGCGAAGCGGCCCGGCGCATCGGGAACGGACCGAAGCCGGGCACCGGGGACCAGGTGGACCCGGGGGCCGCCCGGCTCGTCGACCGGATCGTGTCCAGCCGGCGCATCCCGTGGCGTCACCTTCAGCACGCCGTGGCCCGGCTGCGCGCCTGTGATCAGCGGCCGCCTTCCTGGGCACGGCTCGCCGACGACCTCGGCCGGTGGCACGACCGCAAGGCCCGCGTCTCCTACGAGTGGGCCGTGGCCTTCCACATGGCCCGGCCCCGATCCACCGGCGCCCATGCCCCCCGCACCTCCGCCGCCGACTCGACCCAGAAGGGCACCACCACGTGACCAGCACCTCCCCCTTCACCGGCAGCCAATTCCTCTCCCTCCACCTGCTGGAGACGCTGGTCGCCGTACTGCCCGTGCGCGACGAGAACGGTGCCCCGAAGTCGATCGTGTACGGGGGATTCGAACGGCACATGATCACGAGCCAGGCGCGCCGCCGTGCCGAACGGGTCCACACCAGGGACCGCGCCAACGCGGGCGTCGGTGCCCTCGCCGGCCGGAGCACCGGCATCCGCACCCGTGAGTGGGCGCTGTTCTCGGCACGGGAACTCGACTCCGTACACGGCTGGGACCGGGACGAGGCGGTCCGAACCTCGCGTGCCGTCATCGAGGCCACCGGGCTGAAGTTCGGCGACCCCACGAAGAAGACCGTCGCCAACCTCACCAAGGTGCTGCTGTTCGCCCCGTCCGACGCGGGCGTACGCATCGCGGCCCACATCAACGAGAGGGCCGAGGAACTCCGGCCGTGGACGGACGCGTACACGTCCGCGCAGGCACAGGCGGCCGCGAAGAACACGAAGTCCCGCCGCAAGTCCGCCGACCGGGAGGCGGCCGAGTCCGACGAGTCCGACGAAGGCGCCCCGGCGGCCGACGCCAAGCTTCCCGCCCTGCCGAAGGAGACCCGCGCCGCGGTCCTCACCGCGCTGGCTCCGCGCGATGCCATCGACATCGCCCTGTACGGTCGCTTCCTCGCCGAGATCGCCGACTCCCCGAACGTCGACGGCGCCGTCCAGAGCAGCCACGCCTTCACCGTGCACGAGGCGGAGCAGGTCGACGACTTCTACGCCGCAGCCGACGACGCGAAGCTGGACCGAAAGAAGAACGCCCTGGACTTCCTCGACGTGGCCGACGACGCCGGCGCCGGCATGACCGGATACCAGTCCCTGATCACCGGCACCTTCTACCGGCACGCCGTGCTCGACCGGCACAAGCTCCGCAGGAACCTCCACGCCGCCGGGATGTCCGTCGAGGAGGCCGAGGAGGCCTCCGTCGCCGCCGAGGCCGAATTCGTGACGGCCTTCGTCGACGCCTTCCCCGAGGCGAAGAAGAACTCGACGGCCTCGACCGGTTCCCTGCCCGCCCTGGTCCTCGCCTTCGAGGCCGAGCGCCCGTACAACTACGCGGCCGCCTTCCAGGCACCGATCGACGAGAACCCCCTGGACAAGGGCGGGGAGGGCCCGGCCGGACCGGCCGCCGTCAAGCGGCTCGTCAGGCACCACACCTTCGTCAGCGGACGTCGCCCCGACATCCGGTCCGGTCGGGTGCTGACCTACGACCCGCAGATCGACGAACTGCTGGGCACGCTGAAGGCCCCGGGCCTCCACCCGGTGGCCTCCGTCGAGGAGCTGACGGCGTGACGCACGTCCTGCTCGTACGGCTCGCCGCTCCCCTGCAGTCCTGGGGCGTGGCGAGCCGGTTCTCCTACCGGGACACCCACAGCAGGCCCACCAAGTCCGCGGTGATCGGTCTGTGCGCGGCGGCACTCGGCAGGGACCGCACCGAGCCCGTCGACGACCTCGCCCGGCTCGTCTTCGGAGTTCGCGCCGATCACCCCGGGACGCCGGTGCGCGACTACCACACCGTCGGCGCGGGCACGTTCCCCCTGCGACCACGCGACGTCATCACCGACCACCGGCGGGCGGACGCCGTCGCCGAGACCATGGCGGCCGCCGAAGGGCCCGCGTTCGGCCACCACGAGCTGTCCGGCTGGTACGGGGCACCCAAGAAGATCGCCGCCGATCCGGTGTCCGGGGCGCTCACTTCGGGGGAGCTCTCGCGCAGCGCGATGATCACCGAGCGCTGGTACCTCTCGGACGCGGCCTTCGTCGTCGGGCTCCAACACGAGGACGAGGCACCGCTGCGGGAGGTCGCCCACGCACTGGAGCACCCGAAGCAGCTGCTGTGGCTGGGCCGCAAGTCCTGCCCGCCCTCCGGTACCCTCGCCGCCGAGATCCTGCCCGGCACGATCGCCGAGGCCTTCGCGAGGAAACGACTGTTGCCCGGACCCGAGGGCCCCGCAGCATCGGACGCCCCCGCGCGGCGTCCCTGGGCGTGGATCCAGGCGGCTCCCGGAGCCAAGGGCGCCACACCGATCAACGACCAGCCGATCAGCTTCGATCCGGAGCGACGGGCCCACGCCACGCGCTGGGAGACCCGTACGCGCGTCACCATCGCACCGACCGCCACCGAATGGGACATCATCCCGTGAACCTCGTGAACCCGGTGAACCCGGTGAACGGCACGCGGGCCTCCACGGCCCGCTTCGTCGCGACGCATTCCGTCCTGTCCCTGGACGCCCGCCACCCCCTCGTCGCCAAGTCCCTCGTCGACGCCCAGGAGATGCACCGCACCGTGATGAGCGGATTCCGCGGGTGGGTGGAGGACGGAGATCCGGGGGCCCGCTCGCAGATGGGCGTGCTGTCGACGTGGTCGGTCGACCTCAAGGCGGCGGCGCTCGTCCTGGTCGTGCAGTCCAGGATCCCCGGAGACTGGGCCCGTATCCCCCGGGCGGCCTTCACGACCGCTCCGCACATCATCACCGTGGACCGGACCTACAAGGCGGGCGAGGTCGTCGGCTTCCGCACGGTCGTCAACCCGACGCACAGCCGGCCCTCGGGCAAACCCGCCTCGGAGAAGGCCCGCGGTACCAGGGCGGCACACACCACCCCGGAGCACGTGAAGCGCTGGTTCGCCCGCAGGTTGCAGCCCGACGGCGATCCGGCCACGGCCGAGGACGGCGTGGTCCGCATCGGCGCCGCCGCCGACTTGGACGGCCTCGGCATCCGGATGCTGCCCACCGTGACAAGCGCCCACCGCAACAAGTCCGTGCGCGTCGGCCGCGCGGAGATCCGTGGATCCCTGACGGTCACCGACCCGGAAACCCTGGTCGCGGCCCTGTCCAACGGCATCGGCCACGCCAGGGCCTACAGCTGCGGGCTGATCCTGACCCGGTGAGGGAAGGGCGCCGCGGGGCCCCGACGCATTCCCGCGCACGCGGGATCGGGAGGCTCTGCTCCTCACGGGAGCCATCCCCGCCTGTGCGGGCAGTCAGTCGAGACCAGCGCCGATCCGATCGGCGTGACGAGGGAACGGGCAGGGGTGGGTCACGGAGATGCCGAAGGAGTCCGATCAGCAGGCCGAGGCGTCGACCCGTACGGCCCCGGGGGCGGCGCCCGCCGGCGGGGATCACGCAAGCGGTCGAAACCCGGAAGGGGCCCTGGCGCTCCTGCCGGTGGAGGGCTTCGGCACCGACCCGGCAACCCTGTGGCTCCCGTCGCTGGTCGGAGCCCTCGTACACATCGACGCGACACGGGACGCCGAGGCGCTGATCGGTCGGTGCAGCACCCTCGCCGACCGGGTGCGGGCGCACGCCGCCTCGGCCCTCGCCTACGCCGACGCGTGCCGACGCGACGATGCGCGCAGGCACGCGTCCGCGGCGGCCCGTACCTCCGACGAGGCTCCGATCGACGGGGCCTGGGCTCACGCCGCGCAGGCGCTCGCCTGCGCGGGAGAGGGGCAGGCCGCCCTGGACCTCGTCCGACGACGGTCCAAGCCCGGGCGCGGCGTCTCGAAGGCGGCCTGGAGGACGGCTGATCGGCAGGCTCGCGTCGCCGTCGCCGAGGGGCTCGCCCCGCATGATCCGCACACGGCGGGCGAGCTGCTGCGGTCCCTCCTCGACGAGGTCCACGCGAGCCGGGGGGCACCGAAGGGGGACGCCGCCCTGCTCGCCCGCTTCGCCGAACTCCTGCCCGCAGAGGCGGCCATGGGGCACGCGGACCGGAAGCGGCTCCACGGGCTGAAGGACGCCGGGCTCGCGCACGCGGACACGGGCGACCCCCAGGCCGGCCGGCCCGAGTCCGTCCTGGTCCACGCCCTCCTGCGGATCGGGGCGGGAGAGCAGCCCGACCCGCAGGTGCGGTGGCTGGCGCGGGACCTGGAGAGCCGGGGGCCCGAGCACTTCCCGACAGCCGCCCTCGCCGTGGTCCACGCGGCGCGGGGCGACGTCGAATCCGCCTGGCGCGTGGCCGAGCGCTCGGCGGTGGCACGGGTGCGGGCCGTCGCGCTCGCCGCCGTGGCGGGCCACCTGGCCCGGGTTCCGGTCCGTCCGGTTCCCGGCGACGACCCGGTGCCGCCGGACCCCTTCACCCGCACCGTCCAGGGCCTGGCGTTGCGCGTGACCCCGTACGCGACAGCCGACGAACGACGGGCCGCCCGGTTCCTCCGCCCGATCCTGCCGACCGCCGACTGGCACCACGCCCTGCCGGTCCTGGCCCGGATCGAACCCGGGGCCGTAGCTCGGGTCGGGGGCGTCCTGGCCCGCCCACGGTGACCGCGGGCGCGGCCGAGCCCCGGTGATCGCGGGCGCGGCCGAGCCCCCGGGACCGGCTCCGGGGAGGTCTTCGCGAAACGGCGGTCGACAGCCGGCGCACGAGGCTACGATCGGCCGCGGGAGAGGTCCGGCGGACCGGCCGGCCGGTGGGACGGGGGCGAACATGCTGCAGATCGTCGGTGTGCACGGGATTCGACAGGGGGCGTCGGCCACGCAGGAGGGGCTGAGCCGCACCTGGCAGGAGCCGTTGGACAGGGCGCTGGCCGCCTCCGCTCCCGGCGGGAGCGTGGGTCCGGTCCGGATCACCGTTCCCTCGTACCAGGGCGTCTACCCGAAGACGGCCACCCGGTACATGCGCCTGGGCACCGAGGCGGAGGCCGAGGACGCGCCCGTCGACGAGGCGGAAGAGGAGTTCATCCTCCAGGCCCTGGCCGCCTACGCGCCGTCGGCGGTCGCCGAGGAGGACGGTTCTCCCACAGCCGGTCGGACCTTGGGGGACGGCCGGCTCACGCCACGCGTCCTCGCGCGGGCCCACGCCGTGGACCGCCTGGCCGGCAAGGGGGTCACCGACCGCCTGCTGTGGCTGGTCCGAGAGGCCCACGGCTACCTGCGCGACGCGCGGACGGGGGCCGCCGTACGCGCCGAGGTACGGGCGGCGCTGGTCGCCACGGGCGCGCGGACCGTCATCGCCCACTCGCTGGGCAGCGTCGTCTTCTACGACATGCTGAGCCGTGGCGAGGTACCGGCGGGCCCGGGCGCGGAGCCCGGCGTCACCACCCTGATCACCTGCGGATCTCCACTGAGCTGGCTGGCCGTCAGGAGGGGCGTCCACGCCGGCGACGGCCCGCTGTCGGTCCCGGCCGGCATCGAGTGGACCAACCTCTACGCCCCCAACGACGCGGTGACCAGGGGCAAGGGCCTGTCCGACCTGGCGGTCGGGGTGAGCGACGTGGCGGTCGACAACGGCGGGCTCAAAGCCCACGACGTCCGTCGCTACCTCGACAAGCCGGCCCTCGCCGAAGGCCTCAGGAAAGCCGGGCATCTCTGAGCGTCGACGCGCTCCTTCCCGACCACAGGCCTTCGTCAAGGGTCAACGTCGCCAGGCCCGCCGGGCCGTGCAAGTGGAGGAGGGCGCCCGTCGGTCCGTGGCCGAAGGCCAGGCCGTGCACCGGCGCCCCGGTGAGGACGGTGTGGCGCAAGTCGCCGGACTGCGGGTCCCACAGACGGAGCCCGCTGCGGTTCCCCGAGGCGAGCAGGGTGCGACCGTCGGGGTGGGGCAACTCGGAGAGGACCAGGGTGTCGTGTGTGGTGCGCGTCGCGAGCAGGGCGCCGTCCGCGGTGTCCCAGACGTGGAGGGTGGACGACGTGGCGGCGGCCAGCAGGGTGCGCCCCCGACTCCGGAAGGCGCACGGGGACCGGAAGGGGCCCACGGTCGGACTCGGATCCTCGGCACGCAACACCCGCAGGAGGTTCCCGGAACCGAGGTCGACGAGGTCGATGCCGTCCGCGGCGGCCACGGCGATGACGGTCGAGCCGCCGCGCCCGCTCCCCGCCGGCAGGGCGGTGCAGGCCTGCGCCTCCCGGGTGCGGTGGTGGTAGGTCACGGGCGGGGCGAGGACGCCGTCGCGCACGGGGTCCCAGGTGAGGACGTCGATCGTGCCGCCCTCGGAGACGGTGGCGAACAGGGTCAGGTCCGTCGGCGTGCGTGCGACGCACGAGGGTGCGTGCGGGAGCCCCTCCCCGCCGGGACGACTCACGAGCTCACGGCGGTCGAGGTCCCAGACGGCCCATCCCGCCCGTCCTCTGACGGCCACGTACGCGGCGCCCGAAGGAGCGGGGATCGGCTCCACGGACAGCACCGGGCCCGTGTGCAAGGGCTCCAGTCGTAGCCCCGACACCGCGTCGTGGACGTCGAGCCCCGTACCGGTCCCGATGAGCACCACGCCCGGGGCGCTCCGGCACGAGGGCCACTCGGCGCTCTGGTTCAGCGGCGGTCGGTACGGGGCCTGCGGCGTCCTCGCGCCACTGGGACCACCGTCCTCCCCGAGGTCCCAGATCCTGATGCCCCGAGAATCGGCCGACACGATGCGCGGGCCCTCCGCTCCCGCGAACGCGCCGAGGGCGTCGACGTACGGGGTGCCGGTGTCGAAGGACGTCTCCGAGAAGCCCTCCGGATCCGAGACCACGATCCGGCCGCCCTCGGCGTGGACGAACCCCTTGCCGTCCGGCAGCGCCGCGACCGCCTCCGTGGCGATCCTGCCGTACGGAACCCGTACGCCTCGGAACGGATCCCACACCTGGCCGACGGAGGTGGCCGAGATCCCGTTCATGACCCGGAGCAGGTCGTCCTCCCCCTGCCGTGGAACGGACATCAGGGCGTACGTGTGCACGCCCCCGAAGGGGGGCGCGGCGGTCCGTCGTCCCGCGACGGGGTCCCACAGCCGCACTCCGTCCGGGGTCGCGACGGCCACCCGGGGATGCCCGTCGGCCCCGCGCACCACGGCCGTCGCCGCATGGGGGAGCCTCCGTCGCACCGGCGGGAAGCCCTCGGCCCGGACGAGGTCCTCGATACCGTCCCCTCGTTCGTCGGCCCTGGCGGGGGTCCACAAGAACGCGCCCTTGCCGGTGAGGACGAACAGCTGCCGGCCGGCGGAACCCTCGTGCAGGACGTGTGCCTCCTCCGTGAACGGCAGGTGCACGTGGGCGAGCGTCTGGCCGGACGTCGGATCGTGGATGGCGGCGCTGCGGGAGTTCAACACGACCAGGAACGTCCGCCCGTCGGCGGACCGGATCGCCCGCAGGGACCGCACCCGTCCGTTCTCGGAGCCGATCTCGGCCGTCAGCCGTCCTGACGCCGAGTCCCGGATCTCGATCCGGCCGCTCCGCGTCAGCACCGCGATCAGCGTGTGCCCGTCCAGGGTGGGCACACAGCAGATGCCTTCCGCGCCGTCACCGAGAGGAGCCAGGACGTTCACCGGAGCCGCCCATCGGCCCCATGTGAGCTTCGCCGGCAGACCCGGGCCCTCGGGGACCTCCTGCCGCGCTTCGTGCCGGGCTTCTTGCCGGGCTTCCTCCCTCACGGACCGCTGGAACGCGATGCTGCCCAGGTGCGAGGCCGTGTCCACGGTCGCGTCGACGTACGGCTCGATCAGCGCCGCGGCCGTCAGCGTCCGACGGTTCGGGTCCGTGATCGGCAGTGGCAGTCCCAGGCGGGTCCGCAGCGTGTCGGACGTCTCCTGTGCCAGCAGCGCCTGCGGCACGCCCTCGTCGGTCAACATCCCACCGGCCGCGGCGTGGTGGAGGAAGTGCCTGCGGACGTAGGGGTGGGCGGTGTGGGGCCGGGACAGTTCGACGAGGTCCGCCAGGGCGCGGGTGATCGCCGCGTGGGCCGCGGCATGTGCCTGCGGGGTGGTGTCCGAACGTTGCCCCGGGGTGGACGTGTCGTCGGGCGGGGCCAACAGCCAGGTGTGGTCGGCGGTCAGGAGGTCGGCCAACCGTTGGTGGACCGGACGGTAGACGGCACGCTCGTCCTCCTCGGCCGTGGCCAGGTAGCCGGCGAGGCGGCTGTCGCGCAACACCCGAACGGCCCGGTCGGCGGTGTGCCGGTCGATGTCGGGCCCGGACTCGGCCACGGCAAGGGCGGACGTCACGGCGGGCCACACCTCCGCCCAGGGAAGCCCGGCCCCCGGAGCGAACGTCGTCGCCCGTAAGACGGTCACCAGCGCGTACGTCGACACGCCGGAGCTCAGCGACACCGCCGCGAGGTCCTCGCGCAGCAGCCCGCCGGTCCCGTCGCCCAGACTCCGCAGCCAGAGCGGATCGGTGAGGTCCTGGCGCGACGCGGCCCGGCGGAGCTGATCGGCGGCGATCCGGGCGTCCAGAAACGAGGGCGCGACGGCGTGCGCGATGGTCCGCGAAGCCTCGGCGGCGGCCTCGGCCGACGAACGGTAGGGGCTGTCCGGAGGGGCGAGCAGCAGGGTGGTGACGTAGGCGGCGATGTCGTCGACGCACGACGGCCCGTCGCTGCGCACGATGCGGGGTCGCAGTCCTTCGCTGCCCAGGGCTTCGGTCAGGCGCAGCAGCAGTGCGTCGGCGCGTTCATCGCGCAGCGCCTCCTCGCCCAGTTCGTCCGGGAGCGGGGAGCTCCGCATCCCGAGGAGGAGGCGCACCGGGCCGCTGCCGCCACCGGCGGCATCGAGGCGGGCCAGGGGGAGGACGAGGCCGTTGAGCAGGGCGAGGGGGTCCTGGGCCTCGTCCAGCGCGTCGATGACGACGGTGAGGGGCCCGCGGTCGGCCGAGCCGCGGGCCGCGATCGTGCGCAGGAGCGCCCGCAGGGGCACGGCCGTGTCCGGACCGGCGGCGTCCTGGGCGCCCAGTGCGGCGAGGAGATCCCCCACCACCTCCTGCGCGGACTTGTTGCGGGCCAGGACGGCGGCGTCCACCGAACCCGGGAGCGGCCGTGCGCCCTGGGGCACCTCCGCCACCAGGGCCGCGTACTGGGGATCCGCGAGGAAGCCCGGGTCGGAGAGGGTGACGAGGCGGGCCAACAGTGCGGACTTCCCGGATCCCGCGGCCCCGGTGACGATGAGGATCCGTTCGTCCTCGTCGCCCCGGAGGAAGGACGTCATGACCTTCATCGGGGCGACCCGGCCGCTGAAGTACCAGCCCATGTCGTCGGCGGCCGCCCGCCCCGAGGCGCGCTCCAGCCAGAACTCGTCGAGCTGGTCCAGCGGTACGTCGGTGCCGACGGCCGTCGTCAGAGCCAGCTGCCGCAACGCGGGGGCCGTGGTGCTCGGGGCGGGCCGGTGGCGGGGGTTGGGCAGGCAGGCGCTGGGGAGCCGCTTGCGCGCCTGAGGAAAGGCCCACACGGCCTCGGGGAGACTCCTTTCGAGGCCGCCCTCGTCCTGCCCGACCATGTCGAGGAGCTCCTCCCACTCCTTGAAGGACAGATGCGAAGCGGTGTATCCGGCGGCCTCGTCCCGCATCCGTTCGCAGGCCAGGGCCAGACGCTCGGTGAAGGTTCCGATCAAGGGCTCCTCGTCGAAGTCCCCGGCGGTGACGACAGCGGCTCCGTGGAAGGAGCGGCGTTCCTTGCCGAGGTCTTGGCGCAGGGAGCCGAGCTCGGCGTGCAGGGTGCCGGAGAAGCAGGAATCGACGAGCACGAGGACGTGCTCCGACTCGCTGTCCAGGACTGCGGCGATGAGTTCGCTGGTCTGGAAGGCCGTGGCGAGCGGGCGTTTCCTCTCCGTCTCCGCGAACGTCAGGTAGTGGCGTTGTGATGCGCCCTTCAGGCCGTGGCCCGTGATGTAGACGACCACGGCTTCCTGGTATTCGGCAGCTGCCAGGTTCTCCGTCTGGAGGAAGGTGCGCAGCTCTTGGACGGACCGTATCGCGGGCGCGCGGCTGACCTCGAAACGCCGCTGCTCGTCCAAGCCGGGGCCGGCGAGCCAGTCGATGATCCGTCCGGTCTGAACGGCGATGGCCTTGCTGAACTCTTCGTCCTCGGCGGCCCCGTAGTCGGTGATCGCCACGATGACCAGCCGCCGTCGGGTGATGCCCTCCAGGCCGTCCATGGTCGTGCCCCCCACTCCGCGCGATGCGGAGCGCGCGGGGCCGTCAGCCTAGTCGGGCGGTGCGATCGGCCGCAGCCGATTCTGGGCGCGACCGCTCCCCGCACCCGCGGGGAGCGGTCTTCCCCGACAGCTCGGACAGGGTGAGGACGCGATGTTGCCGACTCGGGCGGATTCCGCGCGCGGGGAAGAGGCCGTGCCCGGAGCAGCTTCCTCGTGCAGGGGTGCCTGGTCGGAGCATGCCGCCCCGGCGCGGTCGAGGTCGTCGCGCCGGCGACGGAAATCCCTGGCGACACCGCAATCCCTGTCGACGGGAGTCCCGCCCGGGTTCGACGGCGGTCACTCGGGCATGCGCAGAGCGATCATTCGGCCTGGCTTCGACGACGCGATCGGAGCGTAGACGGTGGGCGAGAGGGAGACGGCCCGGGGGCGCGCCGTGAAGGAGGGGACGACCACCACGTTCTCGAAGCAGGCGTACGCCCAGTCGTCGCGGCTCCCGGGGAGTGCCACGTCGCCGGTCACCACTCCCCTCAGGAGCCATCCCGGGCCGTCGCACCCGATGAACCGTACCGTCCTGGAGTCACGCCCCCGAGCGTTACGGATGACGGGGATCACCGCCCTGAGCTCGATACCCGTCCGCCCCGACCATCGTTCGGCCTCGCCGCCGCGTGCCCGCACGTCCGCCTCCAGTCGGGCGCAGGCCCCTTCCCACTCCGGCTCTCCGGACGTGCGAAAGGCCTGGAGTTGCAAGCCGGCGGTCGTATCCCGCAGGAGGACCGCCTCTACGTACTCGGTCTCCGTGCCGGATCGGGAGGAGTTGAGTTCCACCTTCCGCACGCCCTCGTGCGGGATCCTCAATCCGCCGAGGTCGAGCAGGTCCAACGCCTGCCATCCCCTCTCGCTCACGTCCCAGGGCCCGACGTCGACGCCTCGGTACGGCGGTCGCAACAGGTCGCCGGATCGCAGCGCCTCCTCGTTCATCGCCCGCGCCGACGCGAGCACGAAGGCGACGTCCTCGTCCGTCATCGCCTCCTCGGCGATCACGCGGACCAGGAGGGCGAGTACGTGTTCGAGGTTCAGCAGTCCGTCCTCGCGGGCGACACGGGCAGCCGAGAGGTTGCCGCGCAGGACCTCGATCAGGCGGTCGGTCTCGTCATGGGACAAGCCGGAAGGCGGCTGCCCGGGAAGGAATCCCGAACCCGCAAGGCCTGATTCCCAGCGCAGGACGACCAGGGCCTTGAGGCCGAAGAGGAGGACCCAGGCCGGAGTGACCCGTTCCCATTCCCCCCACCCGGCACGCTCCGCAGAACGCGGTGACAGGCGACCGTCACGGGTGAACTCCTGCAAGATGGCACGCGCTTCGCTCTCCGCGACCCCCATGCCCACCACCCCCCTCATCGATTCCCAGGCACGCCGTCCGACGACGCCGGCCTCGGGCGGGGCCGCTTCCACGGCGCCGCCGGACGCGCCACTGGAGTCTGCCAGATGCGCCCCGCACCCCACGCGGGCCGGATTCGGCCCCTCACGGTCGGCCGGACCACAAGCCGCCCCAACCGCTCAAGATGTTCGTGACACCGAGCCAGGGCACTCGGACCCATCCACCGCGTCAGCCGCTTCCGATCCGGTCACGGACACCCGCCGCCTCAGGTCATCGGCCGCGGTCCTCCCAGTCCGGCGCGAAGAAGCGGGCTCCGCTCACGACGGCGTCACCGGCCCGGGTGGCCCGTACGTACATGTTGAGCTCCTCCGGACCCGGACCACCGTCGCAGTGGACCGTCCACTCCAGGCCTCGTTCCTCGATGCGCCGGATCACCTCCGCGTCGACCTCGGAGACCGGGCGGCCGATCAGCCGGATGCCGTCCCAGTCGACCTGGGGCCCCGTACGCCCGTCCACCGTGACGGCCGCCAGGGTGGGAGGGCCCTCCGGGGACCAGTAGTGGGCGGTGACCCCCGCCGCGTCGAACTGCTCCTCCCTCAGGTACCACGGTCCGGCGCCGCGTCCGGCCCACAGGTTCCACCCCCGGCGGATGGCCGGCGCTTCGCCACCCAGCACGGCGGACACCTGGTTCACGGACATCCCGAACCGAAGCGGTCCGACGCCCGCCGACGGCGTCCAGGCCCAGTGGGGCCGCTCCCGCGGAGGCAGCGGGGACGTCCCCGGGTTCGGCCTCGCCTCGCGAACGTCGTACCAACCGATCACCGGGGCGGTCGCGTACGGATCCTCGGCCGACTCGGGGCCGACCAGCAGGGCGTCCGTGATCACCCGGTCCGTGCGCGTCCACTCCTCGGACGGAGTGCCCCGTTCCTGCGCCGCCCCCATGGACAGCCCCCAGGCCGCCACCTCCGGATCCCCGCTCCAGTTCGACCTCACCGAGACCCCGGCACTCCGGGCGAGGCCCAGGATGTCCGCACGGACCTCGGAGGGCGCCCGAGCGATCAGCTCGACGTCCCCCAGCCGCACCAGCGGCCCGCACCGCGGATCGATCGCCACCGCGACGAGGCGCGGCCCGTGCCCGTGCCCATGCCCATAGATCGCGGTCACGCCCACGTCGGGGTACCGCTGCCAGGACAGCCTGCCGCCCGACGTCCGCGACGGCGATACGCGCGCCCCGCCCAACGCCGCCCGCACCCGCTCGGGATCCATGCCGAAGCGCAACGGCCCGACCCCCAGCAGCGGTTCGAGCACCCACCGGGCCCGCTCTTCCCGCGGCTTCCTGGTCCACCGACTCATCAGCACGTCCCCCGATCTCCCTGAACGGTCCGCGACCCGCGCTCCTCCGCAGGCCCGGCGTACCGTTCGTGATGAAGTCCTATGATCACGCCGTGGACGACATCCCTTGGTTCCGGGGCGACGAACTGACAACACACGGTCGTGCGGCTTCCGGGGGAAGGAGTGCTGCCCCGTACGCGGTGTGGGAGCCCCGGAACCTGAGCCGAAGCCCTGCCTGCGGCAAGGTCGGTTGCCGACTTGGTGGTCTTGAGCGGTGTTGATGCGCACTGAATGGTCCTGGCCGGCTCACCTCCGTGGAAGGCCGACTGACGGTGGTGTCGGTGGCGTGTGGTGGGATGGCTGGATTCTGCTGTCCTGATCCGCTGGGAGACCACGTTGTTGCCTGTGTACCCGTCTCTGACCCATGCCCTGGCCGAGGCCTTGGTCGATGTCCTCTGGTTCATCGAGGGCAGTGAAGACGAGCAGATGGATCCGGATGAGGCCGTCAAGGTCCTGGAGGGTGTCGCCCATCTGGTCGGCCGGCTGTCGAGCGTCCAGCGGGGCGAACTGATCGGCCTGCTGGGAACGATGGCCGAAGCCGAGTCCGACCCCGCGCGGCGGGAGTTCCTGGAAGGGTTCCCCGAGGGGTTCGGCCTCATTGATGATGCGGTCTGACCTGTGCTCCACGAGTGGAGCAGGACGCGCTCGCGGAGGGGACGGAGCCGGCCCGGCCGAACATCCGGCGTTCCGTTGAAGGGCGCCGTCGCCCGTGGTCGGGCGGTATCTTGCCGGGATGGCGGAGCCGTTCACCACCGAGGACAGCGACCATCCGGCGTGCGGGATCTGTCCGTCGCTGCGACTGCCGCGCGAGGCCTTCGTCGTCTACGACCGGCCCTCACGCGAGTGCCCGTTCGACCAACGTGACGGGCACCGCTACACCGCCGACGGGACGCCCGCCTGCGTCCACCCGGACAGGATCGGGGTGGAGCCGGACCGGATCGCTCCCCCGCCGGCGCGGTTCGTCGTCGAAGAGGAGCCGCCTCGCGGGCGCTGGTGGTCCTCTCTCCGCTCGCGTCTCCACTCGCGGTGATCCGGACGGCGGCGAAGTCGATGTCGTGCTCGCGGCCGGACCGGTCCGTGCCGATGGGGACGTGACGACGAACGCCGGCTCGGCGCCGTGGCCGACCCCACAGCGGAGTCCGGAAACCCTTCGCTCCCGCACCGGGTCATCCGGGATAGTTGCCTCATGCTCGTGAACTTCGACGGGGTCACTCCGATGCCGCGCATGTTGCTGGTCAGTGAGTTCCTGCTCCGACCGGACTTCAAGGTCGAGTTGGACGGACCGTTGCTCGTCGAGGCGGGTGACCGGGTCGCGTACGAGGGTCACGCCGTCGTGGTGACCCGTCCGACAGGAGAGCGGCGTACGCACCCGGTCCGGGACGGCTACTGGATCTGCCGCCGGTAGGCGGGCGGCCGAGATCGCCCGCAAACGGCCGGGCCCAGCCTCCCGTCGGAACAGACGCTCGGGGCCTCTGCCGGCCGTCAGGTGGTGTCCGGCCAGGTCAGACGGCGGGCGAAGTGCGCCCACGCGGCCACGACCATCAGCAGGGCGGCAAGGCTGCCGAGGGTCATGACCGTGGACGGCGAAGTCCGGTCCACGATGACGCCGCCGGCCACCGCGCCAAGCGAGATCGTCATCTGGAAGGAAGCGGTGAACAGCACCGACGCCGCCTCGGGCGCGTCGGGGGTCGCCTTGGCGAACCACGTCTGGGAGGAGACGGGGACGGCGCCGTAGGCAACACCCCAGACGACCAGCAGGGCGATGGCGCCGATCTGCCGGTGCCCCAGGATCGGCAGCAGCAGGGTGGCGGTTGCGATCATGCCGGCGGCGAGGGCGAAGGTGGCTCGGGGGTGGCGGGTGACCATCGCTCCGCCCAGGAAGTTGCCGACGATTCCCGCGGCACCGTAGAGCAGCAGGGAGACGGTGATCAGCTGCGGGCCGGCGTGGGTGACCTGCTCCAGGAACGGAGTGACGTAGGTGTAGGTCCCGAAGTGCGCCAACACGGCCAGGAAGGTCAGCAGCAGCGCGAAGCGCGTGTTGACGCCCTTGAGCATGGCGCGCAGCACCCTCGGACGGGTCGTGCGGTCGGGCGGCAGCGGCGGCATCACCAGGAGCAGCACGGCCAGTACGCCGACGGTGAGGACACCCATGACGACGAAGGCCGTACGCCAGCCCGCCAGGTCTCCGATGAACGTGCCGGCCGGTACGCCGAGCACGGAGCCCAGCGGTACCGCGGAGAAGATCACCGCCGTGGCGCGGCCGACCGACGCCGCGGGCACCAGCCGCTCGGCCAGTCCGGCGCCGATCGACCAGAAGCCCCCGATGACGATCCCGACGATGACGCGCGAGACCAGGACCAGCCCGTAGTCGGGTGCCGCGGCGGCCAGGAAGTTCGCCATAGCCAGCAGGAGCATGAACACGCACAGCATCAGACGGCGGTCGACGCGTGCGGTCGCCACGGTGACCACGGGGGCGGCGACGGCAGCGAGAAGTCCGGGCATGGTGATCATCAGCCCGGCCATCCCGTCGGAGATGGCGAAGTCGGAGCCGATCGTGGTGAGCAGGCCGATCGGCAGGATCTCGGTCGTGACGATCGAGAAGATTCCCAGCATGACCGAACTGACGGCCAGCCAACCGATCAGGGGAGAGCGGGTCGGTAAGCCGAGTCCGCCGGAGTGACGCGCGGTGGTGTTCGTCGAGGCCATGAATTCCGTCCCGTGGAGGGCCTGTGGTTGCGTGATCAGTGCACCAAGGTCCGCACCGTGGGGGCCGGCCGGTCCGCGACATCATCTCTGCGCCGCGAGGGTCATGTCGCGGATCTGCTGAACCGCTCCGCCCCATGGCAAGACCGGTGCGGCCACCGATGCGGCGAGGGGCTCCAGGCGAGGGAGCAGCAAGTCGCCGACCTCCCGAACGAGGTCGGCCGTCAACTCGTCGGCGGGCCGTGTACGGTTCGCTGCCGGGTCGGCAGCGTTCGTCGAAGTTCGCGACCGGGCGCCCGACCGGTGGTCGGCCGGCCTGATCGGCTGGTGCGTCAGGTGTCGTACAGGCCGTCCCAGGGAGCCGAGAAACCCAGCCCGTCGGGATACAGCTCAGCCCGGTCTTCCTCGCCGTCTCGATCTTCGGCATGGCATTCGGCGACGAGGCCGAAGACCACGCCGTCGTCGGTGAGTCGGAACGGCCGGATCGCGATGTCGCAGTACTCGCGGCCCGGGAGGGCGGAGAGGACGGCTTCCAGCCGTGCTTCCGCGCGGGCGGTCACGGAGTCGTCGCCCCACCGACGCCTGGTCTGCTCCGCCCAGGTGCCGGCGCACCAGATGTCGGACTCCTGATGGTGACCGGCGGCGTCGAACGTGTGGAGCACGACGAACAGCCGCTTGCGTTCCTCCCAGCCGTCCCCCATCACGAACCCTTCGGGGAGCGCGTAAGTGATCGAAGCCAGGAACTGGCCGCCGTCGAACCGGCCGATGGTGCTCGTTCGATGGTCCGGCTCATACGCGATGGGGATGATCTCGGGAACGGCCACGGCCGCACTGTAGACACCCGGCGGATCCCGCACCCTACCGGGTCACTGGCCATCGCGGTGATCATCGCCGCGCCGTGATCGACGGGATGGGCAACGGTCTCGGCACCAGATGACGTCAGCTCGGCTTCTTCGCGTCGATCTCGGCGATCAGGCCCTCGACGAGGCCCCGGATCTCGTCGCGGATGGGGCGGACGGCCTCGACGCCCTGGCCGGCCGGGTCTTCGAGCCGCCAGTCGAGGTAGGTCTTGCCGGGGAAGTACGGGCAGGCGTCGCCGCAGCCCATGGTGATGATGTAGTCCGACGCCTGGGCGGCCTCGGGGGTCAGCACCTTCGGGGTCTGGTCGGAGATGTCGATGCCCAGCTCGGCCATGGCGGCCACCGCGGAGGAGTTGACCCGGTCGCCGGGCACGGAGCCGGCGGAACGGACCTCGACGCGGTCGCCGGCGAGGTGGCGCAGGAACCCGGCCGCCATCTGGGAACGGCCGGCGTTGTGGACGCAGACGAACAGCACGGAGGCGGCGGGAGCGGTGGACATCTGTTCTTCCTCGGGGTGGGGCGGCTGTGGTGGCGTCGCGGCGGCCCGGACAGGCCGGATCGGGCTGGTGTCAGTGCCGACTGATGTGAAAGTATCAGTACATGATGACATCAGTCGACACTGATCTGATGCGGGTTCTGGCCGACCCCCTCAGGCTCCGGATCGTGACCCTCCTCGCCCGCGAGACGCTCTGCACCACCCACCTGGTGGAGGAGACGGGCGCCAGGCAGACGAACCTCTCCAACCACCTGAAGGTGCTGCGGGAGGCCGGGGTCGTGGAGACCGAGCCCTGCGGACGGTTCACCTACTACCGCCTGCGCCCGGACGTCATCGAAACCCTGGCCGGCCAGTTCGCCGACCTCGCCCGGACCGCGCGCCTCACCGCCGAGGCGAACCTCAAGCGGTCCTGCCCCTGAGCCCCCGGCGGGCCCGCCCGCCGATGCCTCACCTGCCCGAGGAGTTCCCGCCTTGACCGCCATCGAGCCCGCCGCCGAGTCCGCCATCGAGCCCGCCGCCGAGTCCGCCGCGAGCGACGCCATGGCCTCCGCCGGTACGTCGCCGCGGCCCGCGCCCGGCGCCACCGCGCCCCGTACCCCGCTGGTCGCCCGCGCGGCCGCCGAACTGGTCGGCACCGCCGCCCTGGTCGCGATCGTGGTCGGCTCCGGCATCCAGGCCACCGCGCTCACCGACGACGTCGCCCTCCAATTGCTGGCCAACTCCACCGCCACCGTGTTCGGCCTCGGCGTCCTCATCACCCTCCTCGGCCCGGTCTCCGGCGCCCACTTCAACCCCGTCGTCACCCTCGCCGAGTGGTGGAACGCCCGCCGCGGCGACGCCGGCGTCACCGCCCGCGAGCTCGCCGTCCACGTCCCCGCGCAGATCGTCGGCGCCATCGCGGGCGCGGTCCTGGCCGACGCCATGTTCGGCGAGCCGCTGGTGAAGTGGTCCACCCACGACCGCTCGGCCGGCAACCTGCTCCTCGGCGAGGTCGTCGCCACCGCGGGCCTGATCCTGCTGGTCTTCGGCCTCGCCCGTACGGACAGGCTGCGCCTCGCCCCCGTCGCGGTGGCCTCGTACATCGGCGCCGCGTACTGGTTCACCTCCTCCACCTCCTTCGCCAACCCCGCCGTCACCCTCGGCCGCGCCTTCACCGACACCTTCGCCGGCATCGCCCCGGCCTCGGTGCCGGGCTTCGTCGCCATGCAGCTGATCGGCGCCGTGGTGGGCCTAACGCTGGTCTCGGTCATCTTCACGCGCGGCAGGACGGAGAGCGGCCACGGGGCGCCCGCGGCACGACGCACCGCACTGCGATGATCGGCGCATGAGCGAGCGTGAGTGGCAGGCGTTGACCAAGTCCGAGGAAGCCTTCATGGTCAACTCGTACGAGATCGACATCCTGGCGGGCGTCTGGGGGGACCTCGACGAGGCCGATCAGTCCCGGCCCGTGCGGGAGTTGGCGCAGATCCTGCTCGGTCTCGTCGATCGCGGCTGGATCGAGGTCCGTCGAGTCGCTCCGTGGACGCCCCCGTCGGGTGGGGAAGGCCGCCGGCCCGGGGAGTTGATACCTCGTGACGAGCTCCCGGCGGTCCTGGAGGACCCGGCCAACTGGGAGTATCCGGAGGGCGACTGGATCGGTGCGGTGACTCTGGTGGAGACGGAGGCGGGTATGAAGATCACCCGTCTCTCTCCCGAGGAGATGGCCGAGTAGACCGCCGGGCGGGGATCATCGCGCCGCGGCCGGATCCCGTGATCCCGCGCTCCCGTACTCCCGTACTCCCGTACTCCCGTACGCCGCCCGCGTGCCCGAAGTCGCAGGCGGTCGGGTCACGTCACCAGACGGCTGCGGCGCTCCAGGAGGACGACGTCCCGCCACGTGCCGTGGTGGCGGCCGAGCCGTTCGCGGGTGCCGATGGTCCGGAAGCCGGCCCGCTCGTGGAGCCTGAGGCTCGCGGTGTTCTCGGGGAAAATCCCGGACTGGATCGTCCAGATCCCGGCCGCCTCCGTCGAGGCGATCAGCGCGTCCAGGAGCGTACGGGCGACGCCCCGGCCGCGGGCGTCGGGGTGGACGTACACGGAGTGCTCGACCACGCCCGCGTACGCGCACCGGTCGGAGACCGCGCTCGCCGCGATCCACCCGAGCACGCGCCCGTCGTCGTCGAGGGCGACGAACCGGTGCCCGGCCAGCTTCCCCTCGTCGAACGCCGCCCACTCGGGGGCCCGCGTCTCGAAGGTGGCGTCACCCTCGTCGATCCCGGCCCGGTAGATCGCCAGGACCTGCTCGCCGTGCTCGGGCAGCATCGCCCCGATCCGCACCGCGCTCACGCCTCGGCTCCCGCGGCCCCCGCCGCGCCGGACAGGAGCGCACCCATCGCGGCGAGGACGGCGGGCTCGACGCGGTAGTACACCCACGTCCCGCGCCGTTCGGAGGACAGCAGTCCGGCCTCCTTCAGCTTCTTCAGGTGGTGCGAGACAGTGGGCTGGGAGACTCCCACGTCAGAGATGTCGCACACGCACGCCTCCCCACCCTCGTGGGAGGCGACGGCGGAGAACAGGCGCAGCCGGACCGGGTCGCCCAGCGCCTTGAACATCTTCGCGGCGACCTCGGCCTCGTCCGCGGACATGGGGCGCTCGTTGAGCGGGGGGCAGCACGGGGCGACGACCTCGGGCTCCAGGAGCGGCAGAACCTTCGCATTCGACATACGTCTATGTTGACATACGTCGAATCAACATGGCAGGGGACTCGGCGCGCTCCGCCACCACCCATGAATTAGATAAATGTCTATGTTGACGGCCATCGAAACAGCTGCCATGCTGATCACACAAGCCGACATCGACAAACATCGAAATACCGACGGGATCCCCCGGCGCCGCCTGCCGACTGCGCATCCGAGCCCCGCCCACTACCCGCCCGCTCGCCCGCCTGCCTACGTGCCGAAGGCCCGGAAACCCGGAGACACGCCATGAGCGAGACCACCACCGCACTGCCCACCGTCGTGATCGGGGCCGGCCCCGTCGGCCTGGCGGCCGCCGCCCACCTCCGCGAGCGCGGTCTGGACTTCCTCGTCCTCGAAGCCGGCCGCCACGCCGGAACCGCCACACGCGAGTGGTCGCACGTACGCCTCTTCTCCACCTGGGGCGAAGTCGTCGACCCCGCCGCCGAGAAGCTCCTCGCACGGGCCGGCTGGACGAAGCCCGACCCGGGCGGCTACCCGACCGGCGGGGACTGGGCCACCCTCTACCTCCAGCCCCTCGCCGACGCACTCGGCGACCGGGTCCGCTACGGCGCCCGCGTCACCGGCGTCTCCCGGGCCGGCCGCGACCGCGTCGTCGACGCCGACCGCGACGCCCAGCCCTTCACCGTCCACGTCGAGACCACCGACGGCCGCGAGGAGCGCGTGTCCGCCCGCGCCGTCATCGACGCCTCCGGCACCTGGTCCACCCCCGGCCCCGCCGGCGCCGGCGGCCTCGCCGCCCTGGGCGAGAAGGCGGCCGCGGACCGGATCACCCACCGCGTCCCCGACCTGCGGGACCCCGCCGTCCGCGCCCGCTACGCCGGGAAGCGCACCGCCGTCATCGGCTCCGGCGCCTCCGCCTTCACCGCGCTGGCCTACCTCGCCGACCTCGCGAAGACCGCCGAGGGCGCGGGCACCCATGCCACGTGGATCCTGCGCCGCGGGATCTCCGGCTCCACCTTCGGCGGCGGGGACGCCGACCAGCTGCCCGCCCGCGGGGCCCTCGGCCTGGCAGCGAAGGCGGCGGTCGACGACGGCCACGCCGACACCGTCACGAGCTTTCGTACCGACGCCTTCGAGCGGGACGGCGACGGCCGCCCGGTCCTGGTCGGCGAGGACGGCCGCCGCCTGGACCCCGTGGACGAGGTCATCGTGCTGACCGGCTTCCGCCCCGACCTGACCTTCCTGGACGAACTCCGCCTCGGCCTCGACGAACGCCTCCAGGCCCCCCTCGCCCTCGCCCCCCTCATCGACCCCAACCAGCACTCCTGCGGCACCGTCTACCCCCACGGCCAGGCCGAGCTCTCCCACCCGGAGAAGGACGTCTACCTCGTCGGCATGAAGTCCTACGGCCGCGCCCCCACCTTCCTGGCCATGACCGGCTACGAACAGGTCCGCTCCGTCGCCGCCCACCTCGCCGGCGACCGGGCGGCCGCCGAACGCGTCGAACTGACCCTCCCGGAAACCGGCGTGTGCGGCGGAGCCGGCCTCTTCGACCAGCCCGAGCCCACCGCGCGGGAGCAGGAGCACAACGGCGGCGGCTGCTGCGCGGCGCCGGCCCTCCTCACCCTCGGCGCCTCCGGCCCCACCCCCGCCGCCGTCTCCTCCGGCGGCTGCTGACGGTGCCGAACACCCAGGCCGGCGTGGCCGCGACCGGGACGGGGGTCCGGCCGCGGCCCCGCGCCGTCCTCCCCGCGCTGTGCGTCACGCAGATCACCAGCTGGGGCGTCCTCTACTACGCCTTCCCCGTCCTCAACCCCGCCATCACCGCCGCCACCGGCTGGCCCGCCGGCCTGACCACGGCCGCGTTCTCCGCGGCGCTCGTCGTCTCCGCCGTCGTCGGCATCCACGTCGGCCGCGTCCTCGACCGCCAAGGGCCCCACAGGGTCATGACGGCCGGCTCCGTCCTCGGCCCGCTCAGCCTCCTCGTCGTGGCCGCCGCGCCCAACCTCGCGGTCTTCGCCGCCGGATGGCTCCTGGCCGGCGTGTCCATGGCCGCCACCTTCTACCCGCCCGCCTTCGCCGCCCTCACCCGCTGGTGGGCCCCCGACCACGTCCGCGCCCTGACCATCGTCACCCTCGCCGGAGGACTGGCCTCCACCGTCTTCGCCCCGCTGACCGCCGCCCTCGCAGACCACCACTCCTGGCGCACCACCTACGCCGTCCTCGCCGCGGTCCTCGCCGCCCTCACGATCCCCACCCACGCCCTCGCGCTCCGCGCCCCCTGGCCGCCTGCGCCCGAAGGCCCCGACCATCCGACCGCCGGGCCCGACCCCGCCGTACGCAGCCGGGCGTTCCGGATGCTCGCCGCGACCTTCACCCTGTCCTCGTTCGCGATGTTCGCCGTCCTCATCGGCCTCGTCCCGCTCCTCCTGGAACGCGGTTACACCACCACCCAAGCCGCCTGGGTTCTCGGACTCGGAGGCGCCGGGCAGGTCCTGGGCCGCGTCCTCTACGCCACCCTCGCCCGCCACACCGGCGTCCTCACCCGCACCACCGCCCTGGTCGGGCTCGGCGGACTGACCACGGCGGCCCTCGCCCTGGTCCCCGGACCGTACGGGCTCCTCGTCGTGCTGTCCGTCCTGGCCGGGCTCGTCCGGGGCAACCTCACCCTCCTCCAGGCCACCGCCGTCACCGACCGCTGGGGCACCACCCACTACGGCCGGCTCTCCGGACTCCTCGGCGCACCCGCCCACGCGGCAGCGGCCCTCGCACCGTTCGCCGGAGCCACGCTCGCGGTGCCCCTGGGCGGCTACGGACCGCTGTTCGCCCTGCTCGCCGCCATCTCCCTGGCCGCCACCCTCACCGCGCCCTGGACCGGCGTCACCGAAACCCGCGCAAGAGCAGGTCGCCGTGATCCAACGGACCGACTGGACTCGGTCCGGGAGAATACTTGAGCGGCTGCGGAGCCGATCGAACTACTCTCCGCGCACCCCGCTTTCCGGCTGGTCAAGTAGCCCAGGAGGATGCGCGGCGGAGGTGGTGCCGTGGCCTGGAGGCTTCGTCTGCCCATGGGACTCACCGGGTCGGGTGATCCCGCGGCCGGCCCGACGGTTACACGTCGCGCCAGCTCACGAACACGTGGGGTCCTGATCCCGCGATCCGCTGGCTGAACGGATCCACCACGCCGGTCAGGGCGGCCAGGCAGAACTCCGCCATGCCACCGTCGAAGACCGTCCATCGGTTCGTCCCCCACGGCGCCTGCCTCCGGAAAATGGCCACCCTCCAGCTGTCGGCGGCGCCCTTTCGCAGCCAGAAGGCGACATCGCTGCTCGCCGAGTCCGCGAAGGGCAGCAGGGGCGGCAGGTCCTGCCCTCCAAGGAGAGCGCCCAGTTCCTGGAGGTCCCGGTCCGAGAGTGCGGGATCGACTCTCTCGAGGAGATCTCCGTACGGCGATCCCGGGACGGGAGGCGTGCTGACGGACAGGTACTCGTCGATCTCTCCCCCACCGTACGATTCCACGAACTCGCGGTAGTCCTGCGGGAGTTCCAGCTGCACCGCCTCGGTGAGTCCCTTCCAGTCCACCGCGTCTCCTCCGGAGACAGGTGCCGGGAGTAGCTGACGCAGGCGGGTGACAGCAGGCTGAGACATATCGGAGTTCCTTCCTTGTCTCCGTGGCGCTCCGTCAGGGTAGGAGCCCGGTTCCGAATTCGCTTGCCCTTCGCCGAGCGCACGGACTCCGAGACGCGGGGCGCCCCGTGAGGCGGCCACCGCAGCGGCCTCGGATCCTGCCTAGTACGTGGGGCAGAGGTGCGTGTGGACCGCGTCGCGGATCTTGGCCGCCTTGGCCGGCCCGAATCCGTCCGGGTGGTTGGGCGAGGTGAACCTCTGGTTGGTGAGGTCGACCTGCTTCTGTTCGTCCTTCGGGAAGTTGGCGATCGTCTCGCACTGGTTGCGGCCCCGGTCGACCGCCTTGTCAGGCTTGGTGTTGACGATGTCCGGGTCGATGGCAGTCAGGGCGGCGATGTACTTCGCCTGCGTCGCAGCATCCGGCTTGGGCGGAATCCCCTTGCCCTTGGGCCCCTCGGCCGCGGCCGACGGGCTGCTCGAAGCCTTCGGTGTGGTGGCAGCGCTCGGTGCGGCGGCAGGCGGTGCGGCAGCACTCGGTGCGGCAGCGGCCGGCTCCTTCGCCGAGGGCTTGTCCGTGCCCTTGTCGCTGCTGCCGCAGGCGGTCAGCGCGGCGGCGACGACTACGGCCGAAAGTACGGCAGTGGCGGTGCGGTGGTTCACGGCTCTCCCCTGTGCGATGACGGTGTACACAGGAGCAGATCGCTCACCGCGGCCGATGGTTGTACGGCCGGTGCCATCCCGCCTTGCCGTGCGCGTGTTCGCGTCATGGAACGACCCTCGGGGTCAGCCGCGGTGATGGCAGTAGGTACCGTGCAGCTCTTGAGCGAGCAACGACAGGGGCAGCATGGGAACGAACGCACCACACGATGATTTCCGGGTCGGCGACGTTCTGCGCGTGAGCTGCCCGCCGGCTCGGGGCCGGGTGGCCGACGTGTCCCGTTCCCACGTTTCGGTCGAGTGGCCGTGGGCCGAGGTCGATCCGCGGTCTCGGATCGGGTGGAACGGCCGGCGGGCCTTCGCCGTGTCGGCCGACTCCTCGGAGTGGACCATGAGCCTCTTCAAGACCGACCCCGAGCCGTGGAACCTGCGCGTCGGTGACAGCTGCCTCGTGGGCATCCCCGAGACGCTGGTGCGGATCGTCGACATCGGCCGCTACGACCCTCCCCAGGACGTGGGCTGGCTTCCCCGCCCGCACACGATGCTGGTCGTGGTGCCTGCCGATCACCCCGACGAGGCTCTGTCCGAGGACGACGGAGACACCCTCGACCTGGACTCGGCGGCACCGGTGACGATCGAGCTGGTGTCCCGGAGCTGACCCGCCCTCCGGTGGCCTCCGGTGGCTACACGCCTGGTACCAGCCCGTGTGCGTGCGACGTCAGGAGACGTTCCGTGCGGCCGGTAACCGACGCGAGGCACTGGAGAAGCACCTGGTGGAGGACCACCCCGAGGTCGTGCGTCCGGAACGTGATCGCGGTGGGGCGTTCGCCTGACCCTTTCCGCGTCCGGGTGAGTCGATGGCGGCCGTGACCGATGCCGACGGTACCCCGCGCCCCGTCGCCGACGTGTCGGCTGCCGCCGGCGTCGTCGTGCCGGCCCGGTAGGAGGGCGCGGGGCGGGGGGTCAGGCGGGGGCGGTCAGGCCGCGTGGATCGCGTAGCCCAGGTACGTCACCAGCGGGCTGGCCTTCGGGGTGAGGACCATGGCGACCAGGCCGGGGAGTTGTTCGTCGGTCAGGGTGCCGTTCCTGCGTCCGCGGGTGGCGCTCACGAGGCTCCGTACGTTGCCCGGCTTGAACGCCGTGACGTCCTTCGTGGCCAGTCCGACCTGGGCGAGGGCGAGGGCGACTTCGGTGGGGCGGCGCAGGCGGTGGGCGGCGTAGCGGCCGGGCGGCATGATCCGGGTGCCGGGGATGGTCTGGAAGGCGCCGAGGTAGATGAGGCGGGACAGCGGCGTGCGGTTGACCGTGTCGTAGACGAAGGCTCCGCCGGGACGCAGGACGCGGGCCGCTTCCGCGAGGACGGCGTTGTGGCGTTCGGTGATCTCCAGGGTGTCGGCGCAGTAGACGAGGTCGAAGGAGCCGTCCGGCAGGTCGAGCGTCTCCGCGGGCGAGGTCAGGTACGTGACGCCGAGGCCGTCGTCGGCCTTCTGGGCGAGGGCCGTCGCGGTCGGGGACGGGTCCGTGGCGACCACCTCGAAGCCGAGCCGGGCCAGGCCCTGGGCCAGGAGGCCGCGGCCGCTGCCGATGACGAGCGCGCGGCTGCCGGCCGGGGCGAGGTCGACCTCGGAGAGGACCTGGCGTAAGTACTCCAGCCGTACGGACTGGAAGGTCAGGGCCCGGATCTGGCGGCCGTCGACGGCTCCGGGGCCGGTCGAATCGAGTGCGATGTGCGGGGCGTTGGGCATGGCGGGCTCCCTCGACGTCGTGTGTCAGGTTGCCTCGATCAGCGCGACGGGGGCGCGTTCCATTCCCCGTGTCGGCGGGCGGTGACGTCGAGGAGGAGCTTCCGGAGGGTCGCGAGGCCGCGTCCTCGGGTCTTGATCGCGTGGCGGTTCGGGCACGGCGCGACCATCCGCTCGGGTGCGCCGCGGCCACCGCCTGCCGTCTCGACCGCACGGTCGACCTCCAGGAGGGGACGGCTGAGCACCTCAGACGACGTCGGTCTCCCGTGTCGGCTGTGCCGGGGTCCGGGCCCAGCCAGTGGCCTTGAGGATCGTGGCGGCGACGTCCGCGGGTGCCAGATGGGTGGTGTCGACCGTGACGTCCGTGATGTCGGCGCCGTCGAGGATGAGGTCGAGTTCCGCGGCTCGTGTCAGGTGCCAGGGCAGGGACTCCGTGTCGTGGTCGCTCTCGTGCCGTTGCTGGAGACGGGTGCGGATGGTCGCCGGCTCGGCGGTCAGGCGGCACACACGAAGCGGCACTCCGAGTGCGGCTTGGAAGGAGTTCCGTTCGGTCGCGTTCTCCGCGATGCCGGCCAGCACGAGGTGCCGTACGCCTGCGTTTCGGTAGTTGGTGGTGATGGCGCGCAGGTTGCCGAGGAGAAGACGGTGGTGGAAAGGGTCGTCGTCGGGTGCGGGCCATGCCTGGCACAGGCGGTCGAGGTCGATGACGGCGTGCGGGACACCTGCGTCGGCGAGGAGGTCGCCGAGGAGGTCGGCGGTCGAGGTCTTGCCGACGCCGACCGTGCCGGTGATCAGGAGGGCGCTCGGCTCAGTCGGAGGGGTCGGGTGGTGAGGGGTCGGCATGCTGGTTCCTTCGTACGTGCGGTGATTGCGCCGGCGAGTCGGGTACTCCGCCGAGTGCGTGGTCAGTGGACGATCGACACGATCTGGCAGGCGGCTTCGGCCAGGTGCCGGTCGCCGTCGATGCGGGCCGCGGCGACGGCGGTGTCCGGGGTGACGACCCGTGTGCACAGGCGCCAGGCGGTTTCCGTGTCGAGTTCGATCCGTGCCGCCGGGCGCGCCTGCGTGTACGGGGCGAGGGACCAGGAGCCGTCGGCGGAGGTGACCGTCCAGGTGCCGCCGGCCGAGCCCTGGATGTCGACGCGGATCTGTGTTCCGGTCGAGGCGGCGACGTTGCGGAGGGTGTGGGGCAGGGCCCGCATGAAGGTGTCGAGGACCATGCCGAGGAGCTGGGGGTCGGTGTCCGTTCCCTGGCCGGTGGCGTGACGGATCTGCTGGCGGTGGGTCCAGAACTCGGTGAGGTCGCGGGCGCAGTCCAGCCACATCGGGGCGGGGTCGACGCCGGCCCAGGACACTCCCAGGGATGGGGCATCGAGGTCGACCCCCGAGAAGTGCCGGGCGAGCTGGGTGCCGGCCCGGTCGAGCGCATCGGTGAGCAGAGCGGGGCTGACCCGGCGGTGGGCCTCGACCCATTCCTGGTTGATCCGGTGGATGAACGCCTCCACCCGTTCGCCCGGCATCGGTGCAGGGCCCGCCTGATGACCGTCGCGGTCGCGGCTCAGCCGTCCGTAGAAGTCGCCCAGGAGATGAGCGGCGAGGTCCCGCACGGTCCATCCGGGTACCGCCTCCGCCCGCCAGTCGGCAGGCGTCAGCCCGCGTAGCGTCGCCATCAGGGCTGTCTGTTCGGGGAGGAACAGGCGACGGACATCGACAGGAGGGCCGATCCGGGACAGACCGGTGGAATCAGCTGAATGTGGCGTCATGCCCATGATCCTGACAAAAACCTCCGAGCAGGCCAACCCGATTTCACGACCGTCCTGGAGGTCGGGGCGCGGTTGCCCGCCAACACGAGTGCGCAGCGCTACAAGCTCGGCGCCCATTGCACAGATCCGGCACTCAGTCACAGCCGGGCGGGGCTGTCGCGCCCTTCGCCGTGCGCCAGAAATCGAACATCTGATTGAATTAGTGGATGACGTCCATCCGCTTCCCCGACGACCTCCTCATCCTGGAGACGGCCTGGCTCCGCACCTACGAGGACATGGCCCGGCTGCCGCGCACGGCCGGGGCCACCGCGCACCGGCGGCAGCTCCTCGACCTCTCCCGACGGATCTCCGCGCACCCCTTCTGGGCCGTACCCGGCCATCCGGGCGCGACCATGGCGGAACTGCGCCGGCAGGCCCGCGTACGTCGATGGGTGGAGGCGGCGTGAGTGGGCGCGACCGTCCCCGACCCCTGGGCGAAGGCCCCCGCCGACACCGGGGTCGACCCGCGTCCGGCCCGGTGGGCGCCGATCATGATGGTGCTGCCCGACGGGCGCCAGCGCCTGCGCGTCCGTCTCCATGAGCGCCGCCGCGACGACGACACCGGCCGGTGGCTCTACCTGATCGGCGCGCCCCTGTGGCAGTACGCCGGGCAGGGCGACGTAGAGGCCATGGAGTTCCGTACGTGGGTCACCGCCGAGCAGCTGCGGCCCATCGACGGAGTCGACCTCTCCGCCGTCCCGACCCACCGCGGCGACCTCGACCGCCCGGCGGCCCCCACCCGGTGGGGTTGGGTCCTGCGCCCCGACCCCGGCGGCCGCACCGCCACCCTCCACGACCACGACTGCGAGCTCGCCGCAGGCACGGGACCGGCAGCGGGGCCGGCCGCGGGACCGTACGGCGCCGAGCTCGGTCTCGACGGGGCCCTGGACGCCCTGCTCCGCCCCGGGACCCAGGCGTGTCACCACTGCGACGCGGCCGCGGTCCTCGTCCCCATGATCGAGCTCGGGCATGGATATCCGTAGGCCGTCAGCCGCCCGAGCCGGGCGTCACGGGTGGCGTTCCAGGTAGATGCTGGTGAACACCGCCACCTTCGCCCGCAGGACCCAGGGGTCGAAGGGCTTGGAGATGTAGTCGACGGCGCCGGCCGCGTAGCCGCGGGCGGAGTGTTCGGGGTCGGTGCCCATCGCGGTGAGGAAGATGATCGGCACGTCCCGGGTGCGGGGCCGACGTTTGATGTGCGCGGCGGTCTCGTAGCCGTCCATGTCCGGCATCTGCACGTCCATGATGATCACCGCGAAGTCGTCGTGGTCCAGCAGCGCCTTCAACGCCTCCCGGCCCGACGAGACGGCGACCAGCTCCTGATCGAGGGTCGAGAGCACGGCGCTCATCGCCAGCAGGTTGTTCGCCTGGTCGTCGACGACGAGGATCTTGGGCATCCCCTGCGGTGTGGGGGTCGCGGCGGGAGACGGGGAAGGCGCCGCGCCGGGCATCGTGGCCACACCGGGCCGGTAGACCTGCTCGACGGCCTCCAGCTGCCGCTCCAGAAGGGCGCAGCGCTCCTCGGCCTCGCCGTGCTGCTTCTGCGCGGCCAACAGCTCCGCGCAGAGCCGGGCCACCTCGTCCTGGAGCACGTCGCGCTCCCTCAGCAGCTCCGAGATGTCGGGGTGGGCCGCTGCCAGTCGGTCCGCCCGCTCCCGCTCCGTGCTCCACTCGGCCTCCAGGTGGTTCAGGCGCACCTCCAGGTCCGCGATGCGGTGCTGACGATCCAGCAGCGCGTCCCCGAGGACGTCGCCGCGGACCGTGGAGCGCCGCGACACCCGGTCGGCGTCGGCGAGCTGCTGCTCCAGGACCTCCATGGCGTGTTTGGGCGAGGTGCTCGCGGAGACGGCGGCGCGGTGCAGACCCCGTACGAGTTCGATCGCCTCGGGGGTCGGGCTCATCCCGCGCTGCTCGGCCAGGTCGGTGAACAGGTCCATGACCACCTCCCAGGGAGGTACGCGGGTTCCGCTCAGGTAGCGCGAGAACGTGCCCGGGTCGCGGGTGCGGCGGGCGGCGTACCGCCGGACCGAAACCCGCAGCCCGTCAAACAGCTCCCTCAAGGCCAGGGCCAAGGACCGTGATTCGGGGGTCAGACCGTCCGGCAACGGCCGCAGCTCACCCATGGCGGGTCTCCGATCCCGCCCGGTCGCGGACCGGCTGCTCCCCGTCGGGGTCGACGGCGATCAGCCGGTTGAAGAACGGAACTCCCAGCGCGACGACGGCCAGGCCGTACAGCACGCCACGGGCGAGCCCCTCGCCGGCGAACCTGGCCAGTACGCCGGCCACGGCTCCCGCCTGCGCGGCCGACAAGAACACCAAAGTCGCCCGCGGCGACAGCAGTGAACGGTCCATCACGTTCCTCTTCATCCACCCGCGCCGAACCGGAACCCGACGCTGCACAGCTCCCCCGGCGACGACCGGACGAGAGAGCCACAGCATGGAACGTGAACGGACCGTTGCACCCGGGCAACGGGAATATCGGCAACGTTGTCGGGACATCTGGCATCACCGGCCCCGCCGGCAACGGGAACCGTGGCTCGTCAGCGGCCTGCCCCGGGTCGAGAGCCGCGGCAACACCCCGTCCGCGCGGCAGGGCGGCGCGGGAGCCGGTCCGAGTCGGGTTCCGCTCAGGCCGACGGAACCGGTCGGGAGTCGGCGTACGGACTGATCATGGTGTCGAAGTAGCCCTCGGGGGTGCCCTCCAGAAAGGCCGACAGGTTCTCCAGGAAGGCGCGCAGCGGGGGCGTCGCGTTGTGCCGGTCCAGGTCCTCCTGGGAGCGCCAGACCTCGTACAGGAAGAAGCGTCCGTCGTCGTGCTCGTGGAGGTGGTACTGCAGGTTGCCGGGCTCGCTCCGGGTGGGTTCCACGAAGGAGGAGAGGATGCGCCGGACTTCGTCCGCGCGCTCGGGCCTGGGACGCAGGAAACCGTAGAGGGCGATGGGGTGGTCTGTGTTCGTCATGACCCCCACGCTAAGATCTCACATCCATGTGAGATTCAAGGGGTTGTGAGGACCACCACATGAAGATCGGCGAGCTCGCCACGACGACCGGCACGTCCGTCCGGCTGCTGCGCTATTACGAGGAACAGGGCCTCCTGGCATCCCACCGCCTCGACAGCGGTCACCGCCGCTACGCCGACGACGCCCCCGCCGTGGTCGGGCGCATCCGGGCGTTGCTGGACGCGGGGCTGCCGACCAGGGTGATCCGCGACCTGCAGCCGTGCATCCGCCAGGACGGCACGGTCGCCGAGTGCAAGCTGGAGACGCTCCAGGAGCACCTTCAGGGCCTGGACGACCGCATCGCCGCACTCTCGGAGACCCGCACCTCGCTGGCCGGGCTGATCTCCGCCACCCGGGCGACGAACCGGTAGGCACGCAGGCGCCGCCCCGTCGGGTGAGCAGGTCCCCTCACCGGCCGGGCGAGAGGGCTTCGTCGGCTCCGTCCGTCCGCCTACGGCCGATGGCGGGTCGACTTGAGTACGTGTCCGCACGGGTCCAGCGTGATCAGCCGACCCGACGCGGAGTACCGGACCACGTCCCGGCCGGGAACGTGCACCTCCGGGTGGATGGTGTCGATCGACAGGCCCGTCGTCGGCGCATCGCAGGCCGGGCAGGCAATGGTGGTCCGCCGGCCCGCCCGGCATTCGTCCACCATCGCGGACATCTCCCGCGTCCAGTGGCCGTCGGGCCGGTCCCACTTCTCGAGTGCGATGTCCACGGCACCCTCCTTCCGGGCCAGTGTGGCAGCCGTCAGGGCGCCGGGACCTCAACGACGAGGCCCGCTTCGAGGATCGCCGACGGGGAGACGTCCCAGACGGCTTCCTGGCCAACCCGCCGATACCGGCCGGCCGGCAGTTCGACGGCCGGCGTACGCAGTTCCCACGGCAGCCGGTGCGGCTCGCGGACGACCACGAGCCTGGGTTCGGTCGCGCAGTCGACGGCCACGTACAACCACCAGTCCGGCCCGAGCGCGTTCATGGCATCCCGCTGCCGGTCCACGATCGACACGCTCGTCGCCTTCCCGCGGCCCTTGACCTCGATCAGGCGCTCGAAGTCGCCGGCGTCGTCCTGCGACACGAGGTCACACCCGGGCCGGCCGGGTACGTCGGTGTGGCGCGCTCGCGCCCAGGCCATCACGGCCGGCAGGAACCCGGGCGGCGCCCCTTCGCCCACGTAGGTCACCTGGCGTCCCTGCGACCGCTCGTAACGGATCGCCAGGTCGAGGGCGATCCGCTCGGTCGTGTTCATGGTGGTGCCTTCCCTGTCTCCGGTCCGGTGTCGCGACGGTAGGGGGAGCCACCCAAAGCGGTGGCATCAGCAGGTGGCGTGACGGCCGACGCCACCCCGATCCGGCGGGCTACGCCGCTCAACTTCCATCGCGCCCGGCGCCTTTCGCCGTGCTCGGCGAGAGGCCGTCACCGTCGATCCGCAGGGCGACGCGGAAGCGCCGGCTCGGGTGCCGGGTCGACGGCGCTTGCCCATGCGCCCGATCCTCTCAGGGCGTTCAGGATTCGGAGGAACGCGCTGGAGCGTAAGGGCCTGTGCGTCATATGCGCTGATTGCCAGTCAGCACAGACGGAAAGCGATATATATCCTATTGCCCGATTCGGCGAAAGTGGTCTACCAGAGCTTCCTGTCCTCGTAGACTCCCAGCTCAGAAAGCCCGCTCCCCGCACCCGCGGGGATGGTCCCTGCGGGACACCACCGGCCGCCACTGCATCCTCCTGCTCCCCGCACCCGCGGGGATGGTCCCTGCTTGAGGCACGGCTCGTCGCTGAGGATGTTCTGCTCCCCGCATCCGCGGGGATGGGTTCCGCGTTCAAGGAACCCGGCAGCTCTCCCAGGAGGGGGCCCCTGAGTCCAGGACCGGATGCGGCAGGTCGAACGCCTGCGAACGGCTCCCGGAGCCGCGGCGCCGTCTTCCGAACGGCTGCTGATCGGCCTGCGGCGGTTCGCCACTGCCCGGGCACGGGCCGCCCTGTGAGCCGGCGGTGCATCCGGCGGCGGTAGGGGCGGGCGTGGCCGCGCCGCTGATCCGCTCCATGCGTACCGTGGTCGCGGGGCGGCGCACTTCGGCGGGCGGCTCCGGGCGGGTCCGTCCGATGCCGACGTAGAAGGCTGGACGCGCCCGCACGCGCTCCGCGAAGGCGGCCCGCGCAGCGACGCCGCTCCCCGATGGGCCATGGCCGGCGGGCCCTGTTCTGCGGGGCCGGTCCCCAAGGCAAGGAGGAGTGCGATCATCTGTGTGTGAACCGCCTCGACATCTCCGCCGAGTACCACGGGACGCTGTCCCGCATGGTCCTCCTCGCTACCGACGTCCACGACCAAATCGCCTGGCTGGGCGAGCGCGAGGTGGATACGGTGGAGCTCATCGAGGAAGTGGAACTCCTCTGCCGCGCGTGCATCCGGGTCGGGGAAGCCGAAGTCCCCGAGCCCGAGGGCTGGCATCACCTGCGGGCGGTCAACCGTCGCCTGGGGGAAATCGACGCCGCCGGCCGCGGCGGCCTCTGGCATGAGGCCTTGACCACCGACCCGGCGTGGAACGACATACGCTCCCTCGCACAGCAGTTCCTCGTCACGCGCCTGGGCGACTGGAGCCACCTTCGCCGCCGGCCGGCCACGGACGAACGCTGAACCTCGGCTGCCACGCGGCCTACACCAGCCTCGCCTTGAACGTGGATGATGGCGGGGTGTTGGTCGACGTAGAGGCAGTCCAAACGTCCGCGACGCCCTGGACCTGCTCGGCTTCCCCCTGTTCGTCCGCGCCGGCCGGGACTTGATCGACAACGGCATCCCCACCCACCGGGGCTGACGACCCCGGTGGGCCCGACACCGGACCGAGAGGCCGGCAGCGCACGGCGGCACGAAGGCACGCCGGCCGGGGGCGGATGCGCTCCCGGCCGGCGCGGTGCGGGGTGGGTCAGTGCACGCTGACGACCTGGAAGTCACCCCAGCTCTGGGTGGTGTTGATCCAGGCAGTACGGGTGTAGAAACGGCCTCCGCCGCAGTTGTTGTAGGTGTAGGCGGTCACCTCGACGTTGTTCTTCCACCACCAGCCGCCCAGCTTCGTGGACGAGTCCCGCGTGATGTTGAAGCACTTGCCGACGGTGCTGCCGTTCTGGTTGGAGCCCTTGATGTAGACGGACTGGGCCCGGCCGGACGCGTCGTCGATCTGGATCTGCTGGCCGTTGGCCCCGGCGAACGCCGACCCCGTCCCGGCGACGAGGCCGGCTCCGGCCACGGCGAGCGTCACTGCGGCGGTGGCGAGCTTCCTGCGGATCTGCATGGTCTTCCCCCTGAGTTGCGGTGCTTGCGGGCACCGAAGTTGATCTTGGTTCGGAAGAACCTTCTCCCGGGGACCCCGTGCGGAGCAAGCCGCTCCGTCGACAGGAACGTCCCGGTTCTGTCCCGTTTCGTCGACAGCCGTTCGAACCGGTACGGATCATGTCTGCGCGTCGCGTCGATGACGTCCCGGCGCCGGTCGCGGCCCCGGCTAGATGAAGTGGGGCAAGAGGATGCCGACCAGGGCGATGCCCAGGGTCAGGGCGCAGAAGAAGACCAGGGCGCCCTGGTTGAAGGCGGCGTTCACCGATGCGCCTCCCAACCGGGCCGTGCTGTAGCCGAGGACGCCGATCACGGCGCACAGCACCAGAAGGACCGTGAGGGCGAGGAGCAGGAACAGGAGGGCGTACGCGCTCATGCGGCACCTCCCCGGAGGCGGTTGTGGCGGGTCGGGCCGTTCGTGTGGCGCGTCCATCCGTTGCCGGCGGGCGGCGTTCGGTCGAGCATGGATTCCCTCCGTTGTGAGGACCGGGGCCCGCTGGACGCAGGGGGTGGAGCCTGTCCGGCGGGCTTGGTGGATGCCCTCAGTTCTAGGGTGTCGAAGGAATGTCCGCCCAGCCGGACAATGCCTTGACCTGCACTTTTGCGACTTTGCCGAATGTCATCACGCGAGCGGTCGGCAGGGGCCAGGATTGTCCGTAGCCACACGGGCGCGCGAGGCCGGGAGGACATTCGATGACTTCGACCCCGAGGAGTCGGCCCGGTCGGAAGCCGGTCGCCGACCCGGTGTTGCTGAGGAAAGGAACACCCGAGGTCAAGGAACTCGTCGCGCGCGTCAAGCAGATCGCCGTCGAGTGTGACGTCGCCCTGACCGCGGCGGCCGAAGCACGGGGCATGACCAAGCAGGCCCTCGACCGTCAGCTGCACCGCGAGGCGGGCCCTGACTGGCATGTGGCCGAAGCGGTCGTGACGTACTTCGTCCAGGAGGCGGGCGGCCACGATCCGCACGGATGGCTCCGGGAGGTTCGCGGGCTCTGGGAGAGGGCCCAGACGAGCCGACCCGCCGCGCGCCCTGCCGCACAGGCGCCCCCGCCGGCTCCGGAGCCCCTGGCCGGTCCCGGTTTCCTGGTGCCGCTGCTCGGGCTCGTCATGGAAGGCCGCTACGAACTGGTGGCGGAGCGGCTGGTCGACGTCGGCCTCGACGACGCGTCGGGTGTCGGGGAGGTGTTGAGGGAGATCGGAAGCCGCAGCCCGGGTGCGGCGGCCGCCGTCATCGAAGAGGTGCTGGCCCAGGGGCACCGCGGCCGGGCCGAGACCTGGCTGGAAGCCCTGGAGGGCTGTGCGGAGGACGTGGCCGCCGCCGTGCGGCGTCATCTGCCGCCCGACGCGCCGGACGAGGTGGAGGCGTACGAGGCTGCCGTGCCCGCGGTGAGCATCGGGGACCTCGACCCGGCGGCCTTCGAGGGCAGGCGTCTGGCGCTGCTGATCCGCCGCGGTGACGTGGCCCGGGCCGCCGCGGACCTCCTCATCCGGGCGACGCCCCCTCCGAGGGAGGAGAGCCCGCGGCCCGACTACCTGGCCGGTCTGGGTCTCGGGCACGAAGGCGTCGACCTCTCCGACGCCGCCCGAAGGATCCTGGACCTGCGTCAGGGCGACGCCGAGGACGCGCGCACCTTGGCGGCCGTCCTCGGGGCCCTCGTCCTGCGGGGCCACGGCGAGCTCGCCGCCCTCGCCCTCCGTCGGCTCGACCAGGACGACAGGGCGCTGGCCACGGACGTCCTGGGGGCCGTATCCCGTTCCCAGGCGCTCGCCGTCCTGCGCGGTTCGACCTCCGCGAACCGGCTGACCATCGGTTTCGGGGCCACCGAGGCGCTGCTGGCGCGAGCGCCGGCGCCGGTCGCCGCCGAGTTCCTGCTCGCCACCGCGCGGGACAGCGAGGGCGCCAAGGAGCCGGCCGACCTGCTGGTGGGGCTGCCCCACCCATACCCGGTCCTGCACCACATGGCGGCCGGCGACCACCAGCAAACCGCCCGCGTCCTCAACGCCGTGGCCGTGGAGTGGAGCCTGCTCGGCGACGCCACCCCGGAACGCCTGATCAGCAAGTCGTTCCTGAACGTCGCCCGTGCCGACAGCGCGGTCGCCGCCAGGGTCCTGCTCCACTTCCTCCGCATCAACACCCGCGGCGCGGCCGACCTGCTGTACCTGATGGAGACCTCATCGACCCGGGGCGATGCCACACGGGTGACGGCCCGGACGCTCGGGCGCATGCTCGACCAAGAGCCTTCGACTGCCGCCGCGTTGATCACCCGCATGGCCCGGCAGGAGGACTTCCCCCTCCTCCTCCTGGAGCAGGTGGCCGTGGACGACCCGCCCCACGGGACCCTCCTCGCCACGCACATGCTGGCCCAGGGCCTCGCGCACTTCCGTTCCCGGATCCCCTCCATGATCCGCGGCGGGGCCACCACGCTGGCCTCGGAACTCCTGCGGCAACTCGCGCGGCAGGAACCCGAGGCCCCCTGGAAACTGATCCACGAGGCCCTCACCGCAGGAGCCACCGAAGCGGCCCTCGCGAACGCCGACGCCTACGTCGCCACCCGGTGAGCGCTGGAAGGGGGTCCCGGAACGGCCTCTGGCCCCGGCGCCTGGCGAGGGCCGAGGGCCGAGGGCCCGTGGGCCGTGGGTCCGGTCCTCGGCGCACCCTTTCACACGTCCACGGCCGGCGCGGCTTCCCGACCTTCGACGATGGGGGTCAGGCCGTCGAGCAGTGCCTTGAGGCCGAGGGCGAAGAGCGCGTCGAGACGCAGGTCGTAGCCGTTGCCGTCCTCGAAGGATCCGACGACCCTGCCGAAAGTCGGGAAGCGGCCGGATTGCGCCAGTTCCCGGAGGGCGGGGGCGCGGCTGTCCATCCACTGGTCCTCCGACTGGCCCGTGGCGGCCTCGGCGTGCGCTTCCCTCTCCAGGTGCACCGCCAGGCCCTGGACATGGCTGTAGATCAGTACGTGGATGTCGAACAGGGTCGTGGGTTCGAGGCCGTGGCCGTCGAGGGCGCCCAGCATCCACTCGCCGTGGACCATCAGATTGGGCACGAGCAGCGGGCGCGTGAGGGAGCCGAGTTGGGCCAGCCACGGGTGCCTGCGGTACAGGCTCCACAGGGTCCGGGCGCCCAGCTCGACCCGGGTACGCCAGTCCTCGGGGGCGTCCGCGCGGTAGGACTCCTCGCCGAAAGCGGCGTCGGCCATGTGCAGGACGAGGTCCTCCTTGCTCGGGACGTACCGGTACGTCGACATCGCCGAGACCCCGAGCCGTGCCGCGACGCCGCGCATGGACAGCGCCGGTAGCCCTTCGGCGTCGGCGATCTCGATGGCGGTACGGACGATCCGGTCGAGGCTCAGCTCCTGCTCGGGAGCCGGGGAGGGCGACGGGGAGGGAGCCGGGGAGGGCGACGGGCGCCTGCGGGCCGGCGCGGCGGGGGTGACGGGGGTCGCGGGGATCCCTGTGGCGGTTCCGGCGACGACGGTGCCGATCCGGGGCCGGGCCTCGACGAGTCCCTCCAGGCGCAGGGTGGTCAGGGCCTTGGTGGCGGTGGCGAGCGCGACGCCCCATTCCCGGGCGATCTGACGGGTCGAGGGGACCCGGTCCCCGGGGGCGAGTTCACCGTCCGCGATGCGCCGCCGGATCGCGGCGACGATGCGCAGGTAGGGCGGATCGCCGGCTGTGCCCGTGGTCTTCGTCACGTCCTGCCGCCTTCCTCTCCTGTACTAGTGCAGAGCGTAGCAGCGGCAATGCCGATCGGGCAGGCGCCTGCCCTAGTACAGCCAGCGCATCCGACCAGTTGAAAGGGCTGCGTGTACGGCGTACGTTCAGATCGCTTACACCGTACAGAGCACTGGAGGAGCTTCTCATGCGCACCGTACTCGTCTCCGGCGGCGGCATCGCCGGGCCCGTCCTCGCCTACTGGCTGCGCCGCCGCGGCTTCGCGCCCACCGTCGTCGAACGCGCTCCGGGCCCGCGCCCGGGCGGCCAGGCCGTGGACATCCGCGGGGTCGCGCTCGAAGTCGTGGCGCGGATGGGCCTGTTGGAGCGGGTGAGCCGCGTACGGACCCGCATGCGCGGCATGTCGATCCTCGACGCCGACGGCCACGAGGTCGACCGCTCCACCGAGGCGACCTTCAGCAGCGGCCGGCTCGACGGCGAGGACATCGAGGTGCTCCGCGAGGACCTCGTACGGATGGTCCACGAGCACACGCGTACCGACGTCGAGTACCTCTTCGGCGACAGCGTCACCGCACTGCACGAGCAAGAGGACGAGAGCGGGGTGCGCGTCGACTTCGCGCACGGGCCGGCCCGCACCTTCGACCTCGTGGTCGGGGCCGACGGCCTCCACTCCACCGTACGGCGCCTGGCCTTCGGCCCGGAGGAGCGGTACTCCCACCACCTGGGCAGCTACCTCTCGGTGTTCGGCGCGGACAACTTCCTCGCCCTGGACGACTGGCAGATGTGGCTGCGGGACGGCGACGCCGGTTTCGGCATCATGCCCGTACGCGGCAACACCGAACTCAGGGTCGCCTTCGGCTTCGAGTCCGCCCCGCTCCCCCACGACCTCCGCGACGGCGGCGCGCTGCGGCAGCTCGTCGTCGACAGGCTCGCGTCGCTGCGGTGGGAAGGGGCCCGCCTGGCCGAGGCCGCCCGCGAGGCGCCGGACTTCTACTGCGACGCCATGGCCCAGATCCGCATGGACCAGTGGTCGCGGGGCCGGGTGACCCTGCTCGGCGACGCCGGCTGGTGCCCCTCCCCGCTTTCGGGGCAGGGCACCAGCCTGGCCCTCGTGGGCGCCCACGTCCTGGCCGACTGCCTGGCCCGGGACGCCGGCGACCACCGCGCCGCGTACGCGCGCTACGAGCGGCGGATGCGCCCCTTCGTCACCCTCAACCAGGCCCTGGCCACCGAGAACCCGGGCGGTCCCGCCTCCGAGGCATCCCTCGCGCACGCCAAGAACGCCCTCTCGCTGGACGGCTGATCCCCTGCCCCGAACGTACGATCTCCCGAAGACCGGCTATCCGGCTTCGGGCCGGACGGCGGTCGGTGCGTCGCCGGTTCGGCGGCGTCGGTGGTACGCGACGGTGAGGATGGCCAGGAGGGGGCCCCACGCGAGGAGCGGGGCGTACGTCGTCCACAGGGCCCAGGCGGCCGGGCCGCTGGTCGGGAACCCGTCGCCGCTCTCGTTCAACGGTGCGACGAAGCCGAAGATCTGGTTCAGCACGCCGTACGCGCAGAGCATCATGATCAGCGCTGCCCCGAGGGCGGCCGGGACGACCACCGCCGGGATCGGGATCCGTCTGCCGCCCAGCTTCGGCACCCAACGAGGGACGACCTCGCCCCACGGCCGCACCAGCCCGAGAGCGAGGAGCGCGAGTCCTTCGGAGACCACGGACAGCCCGATCACGTACGGGCGTTCCCACACCGCCCACCGGTAGTCCGCGTCGTAGCCGGCCAGGCCCAGCACCAGCGCGACACGCCACAACCCGGACGGCAGGACGCACAACGGGATGGCATGCGCGACCCGGACCGCCCAGCGCGGAACGGGCTCCACCCGCCCGCGTCCGGCCGGAGCACCGACCGGCACCTCTGCTGTGGTTGCTGCCGCTGTGGCCCTGACAAGCGTGGTCATGTGCGCCCTCCCCGACGGAATCCGACGTTGTCGATCTTCGCGTGCGGGGCGGTTCTCAGCGTCCGCCCCCGGGTTGAGCGGCGCTCACCCGTGCGGGGGAGACCGAAGGCGACCACAGGGTGACCGAGGCGGGGCCGTGGAGGACCGCGCACCAGCCGCTGACGGACCGGGCCGCGACTTCACCGGCGGGCGCCGGCGACGTCATCGCACGCCGCTCTTGACCACGGCGAGGCGGGCCACGCCGGCCACCAGGCAGCCGGTGACCGCGACGACGCCCCCGGCGGCGGTCAACGCGAGGCTCACCTCCGGGGACGCCGCGGTCAGGCGCGGGATCGCGTTCAGGGGCGCCACGGCGTACAGGCCCAACAGCGCCCAGCCGTGTGCGCGCACCGGCGTCAGCCGGCCACGCAGACGAGCGGGTGCCCTGCCGGCAGCCATGGCCAGGCCGGCGGGCAGCAGGGTGAGCGAGAAGACCGTCAGTCCGATCCACTGCCAGATCATCGGTATCGGCTCCTGTCGGGTGTCAGCGGCAAGAGGGCACACTGCCCCCGGGACGCCGACCAGACTTCCCGGCACACCGCGCGCCGGCTGTTGGCGCGTTCTTCGCACCGTATCCGCCGAGCCTGACGCCTGTCCGCCTCGCGCCCGGAGCATGACCACATTGGTGTCAGCTTGTGATCATTCCTGCCGGGAGGGGCGCCGCGCCGCCGGGAGGCGAGGGGCGACGCGTCCGCTCGTCACCTGCCAGAACGGCAGCGGGGTGTCGCGAACAACCTTGCCCGTGGAGGGTACGCGGCCGTTCCCGTTCCCGTCCGTCGTGCGCACTCGGTGGGGAGGCCGGTTCGCGGATCCTCGTCCGTCCGGTGACCTCGGCGGTGCCGGCGTACCGGATGCCGCATGCCGTGCGGGGTCGCGTCCCCGGCCCACTCCGCGATCGTTCGACGCGAGCGATTCGGCCCGCCGTCCGCTCCATCAGGCTCTCGAACGTCTCCCACCAGGGAGTTCCCTCGGGCGATAGGCCGCTGACGGGCGTTCCCGCCCGAGGGTGGCACTCGCAGGCCCGAGCACAGACGAGGTGTACGGCGACCTCATGGGTTACGACACCTACTACTGGGGCGCGCAGAAGCAGGTGCGGTGGGATGCCTGGGACGACCGGATATGCCTGATCAGCCTGGGCGCGTTCGAGGGCAATACGGGTCCGTGAACCTTGCCGACGCACGCTACGAGAAGGTGCTCCGGCTTGGCCTTGATCCGGCCTCATCCGGTGGACGGGCTCGCGCGATTGGCGCCGGTCGCTGCGGGCTGACCTGACCTGGCCTGACCTGATCCGACCAGGGGAAATTCGGTGGCACGGGGTGCTCGGTGCGTGTGACGGTTCGGCCATGGGCAACTCACAGGCGTATCCCGTCTTCCGTACCGACGACGCCGCCATCGCATACGCCAAGGCCAGGGAACTGTGCGCGCTGCTGTGGGAGCGTGATGACCAAATCGCTCTCTTCACGGAGCTGTTGACGGTGGAGGACGTCCGGCGGATGGCGGCGATCCTGCCCGGGGCGACCTTCGATTACATGGGGAGGCGGACCGGCTCGGCGGGCGAGGACCTCTGGTTCGACCTCGACGTGACGACGATGGACGACCGCACTCTGGAGCCGCACCTGCCCCTGGAGATGCTGGGACTGAAGGCTCCGCTGGGTGTGGAGGATCAATTCGTGGCGGCACTGGGCCGGGGCATGGCCGCCATCGACTGGTACGGCTCGTGGCCGGATCATCCGGAGGCGGGCCAGTACGCGCATCCGAAGTACGACGGGGTCCAGGTCGTGTTCCACGGCGACCATCCCGATTTCGACTCTCCGACCCACGACCACACCGTCTTCGTCCACGTGGGCAAATGGGGCTGCCTCTCCCGGGCCCAGGACCTGGCCGCCCGCATCGGCGGCGAGGTCCTGGGTGAGCCGGTGCTCGGCTGGTGACGAGACCCCCCGTACGCCCCGTCAGGACGGTGAAGCCAGGGCCCGGCGCGTGACGTCGGCCGGGGCCGCGGCGATGGCGCGCGGTGCTGAGCCTGATCGGATCGGCCCTCACCTCCCTCGCCCTGCCCCGGACACGGACGCCGGCGGAGGACGCCGAACATGAAGCTCCGATCGCCGCCTGACTCCCGGTCCACTCGGAGTCGCGGTCAGGGCGCCGCGTCGGTCGTATCGAGCAGGACGCACTGATCGAATTTCATGCAGCCGCACTCCAGACAGTCCGCAACCGCCTGCCGCAGCGCCTGGGCCTGGGCGATGTGCCGATCGAGTTCGGGCAGCTTGCGCGTGGCCATGTCCCGCCACTGGCGGGTGGCGGACGGAGTCGTTCCCTCGGCCAGCAGTTGGGTGATCTCGGCCAGTGTGAACCCTGCTCGCTGCGCCATCCTGATCAGGGCGACGCGGCGGAGAGTGGTCGCGGGCCACACCCTGCGTCCCCCTTCGCGACGCGCTCCGGGCAGCAGCCCGCGTTCCTCCCAGTAGCGCAGCGCCGAAGCGCGCACGCCGACCTTCTCCGCGAGCTCGCCGATGGGCAGGTACCGCATGCCCGGCCTCCTTCGCCCCAGGTCCGGGCTTGACTTCAAGCGCGCTTGAAGAACCACTGTGACCCGCATGTTCTCATCAGCACGGGGACGTTCGACCCCCGGCCCCTACCGCTCGCTGTTCGCCGACCGCGCTTTTCGGAGGCTGATGCCGGTCTTCGCGCTGTCCGACCTGGGCGACGGCATGTCCGTCGTCGCGGTCGCGTGGCTCGCGTTCGCGCTGGGGCCGGACGGTGGCCAAGGCACGCTGGCCGGGCTCGCCGTCGCCGCCTACGTCCTGCCCGGCGCACTGGGGGCGCTGATGCTGGGCAGATGGATGCGCCGGCTTCCCGCGCGGCGACTCCTGGTCACCGACTCGGCGCTGCGGGCCGTCCTGCTGGGGGCCGTTCCGCTCGCGCACATGGCGGGGGTGCTCACCCCCGCCGTGTACGTCGGGCTCCTGGGCGCCTCCTCGTTGCTGCACGCCTGGGGCAAGGCCGGCAAACACGCGTTCTTCGCCCCGCTCCTCTCCGACGACCAGCGCTTGGCGGCCAACAGCGTGCTCAGCACGAGCGTGTGGAGCGCGACCATCGTGGGCCCCGCTCTCGCGGGGTTCCTCGTGGGGGTGGTCTCCCCGGCATGGATCATCGGCCTGGACGCCGCCACCTTCGCCGTTCTCGCCCTCCAGGCCTGCCGCGTCGGCCCACCCCCGTCATCGGTGCCCCGTCTACCGCCGGGGCACGGCGGCGGGCTGCGCGTTCTGCGCCGTCAGCCGGAACTGCTCGGCCTGCTCCTCGTGACCTGGGTGTTCAACCTCGCCTTCGGCCCCGTCGAAGTCGCTCTGCCCTTGTTCGTCTCCGGCAACCTCGGCGCCGGCGCGGGGCTGCTCGGCGTCTATTGGGCCGCCTTCGGTATCGGAGCCGTCGTCGGCGCCCTCGCGCTGGGCGCGGCCAGACGCCTTCCCTTGTGGCCGGCCATGCTCGGCATCATCGCGGGCCACGGCATCGGCATGCTCCCCTTCGCCCTCACGGACAGCGCCCTCCCCTCACTCCTCGGGTTCGCCTTCGCGGGACTCGTCTACGGCCCGTACTCCGCGCTCTCCTTCACCCTGATCCAGGAGCGCGCACCCGCCGACTCGCTCACCACGGTTCTGGCCGCGCGCGGCGCCGTGCTCCTGACCGCCTCACCGCTCGGAGCCGCGCTCGGGGGTTTCCTCCTGGATCGGACGGGTGCCCCGGCCGTCCTCGTCGGCTGCGGTGTGGTCATGAGCCTCATGGTCCCCGTCAGCATCGTCGTCCTGAGGCTTTACGGAGGTCGTCGACGGCTGCGGCCGTCCTGACGCGTCCTGCCGGAACGGGCGGGGGACGCCCTTGGGGGGCGTTGACCCGCCGGTGGTCGCGCGGTGGCCGGCCGAGGTCAGGTAGGTGATGCGGGTGGTTCCGGTGGTTGGTTCGCGGTCGACGAGCGCGTTGACGCCGTAGACCGCCTCGATCAGGTGTGGGGTCAGCACCTTCTCGGGGCTGCCGGCCGCCGCGACCTGTCCGTGGTCCAGGACGACGATGTGGTCGCAGTATCGGGCGGCGAGGTTGAGGTCGTGCAGGGCGACGACACAGGTGACGTCCAGCGACGTGAGCAGTTCGAGGAGTTCCAGTTGGTGCCGGATGTCGAGGTGGTTGGTCGGTTCGTCGAGCAGGATCTCGCGGGGCTCCTGGGCGAGGGCGCGGGCGAGCTGGGTGCGCTGCCTCTCCCCTCCGGAGAGGGTGTGCCAGCTGCGGCCCTGCTTCTCGGTGAGGTCGGTCCGTTCGAGCGCGGCGTCGACGATCCGTCGATCGTGCTCGGTCAGGCCGTCGAAACGGCCGCGGAACGGTGTGCGTCCGAGTTCGACGACCTGGCGGACGCTGACGTGGTGGTGGGCGGAGACGTCCTGTTCGACGACGGCGAGCCGGCGGGCCAGTACGCGGCGGCCGAGGTCGTCCAGGCTGGTGTCGTCGTAGCTGACGGTTCCGGCCTCGGGGCGGCGCAGGCCGGCGAGCAGGCGCAGCAGCGTCGACTTGCCCGATCCGTTGGGGCCGAGGAGACCGACGATCCCCCCGTCGGGTGCCGCCATGTCGATGTCGTCCAGCAGGCGGTGGCCCTTGACCGACCAGGAGAGTCGGGTGGTGGTGATGCGGCCCATCAGGACTCCAGACGCTTGAGCACCAGCGCGAAGGCGGGCGCGCCGAGGAGCGCCGTGATGACGCCGGCGGGTAGTTCGTGGGGTGAGAACGCGGTCCGGGCGAAGACGTCGACCCAGATGAGGAAGACGGCGCCGACGATCGCGGACATCGGGAGCAGCAGGCGGTGCATGCTCCCCGTGACGATGCGGACGGCGTGGGGGACGAGCAGGCCGATGAAGCCGATCGCCCCCGAGGCCGCCACCGCGGCCGCCGTGATGACGGAGGTCAGGACCATCAGCCAGACGCGGGCCGCGGTGACGTTGATTCCCAGGGCGGAGGCGGAGTCCCAGCCGAAGGTGAAGGCGTCCAGGGCGGGTGCGAAGAACTGGACGGCGATCACACCCGCCAGGATGATGACGACGGTGAGGGTCACGCCCTCCCATCGGGCGCCGCCCAGGGTGCCGAGCAGCCAGTAGGTGAAGCCGCGGGTGGAGTTCGCGTCGCCGCTGACCATGAGGATGACCGAGGTGACGGCGGCGAAGAACTGGGACACGAGTACGCCGGTGAGCACCACGCGGGACGCGCTCGCGACGCGTCCCCCGCCGAGCAGGAGCAGCAGCAGGCCGAAGGAGACCAGGCCGCCGACGAACGCCCCGGTGGACAGCGAGACGCTTCCCCCGATGCCCAGCAGGAGCACGGCGACGGCGCCGGTGGAGGCGCCCGAGGAAACCCCCAGCAGGTAGGGGTCGGCCAGGGGGTTCCTCGTCACCGCCTGAAGGACCGTGCCGGAGACCGCGAGGGCCATGCCGACGACGGCGGCCAGCAACACGCGCGGGAATCGGGATTCCCAGACGAGGGCGTCGAGCAGGCCCGGCAGGGGCGGGGTGGGTGCGAGGTCCTCCAGTCCCGCGTGGCGCAGGATCGTGGAGACGACGTCCAGGGGGCGGATGTCGGCGCTGCCGAAGAGCGACGCGGCGACGATCGACACCAGCAGCGCGGCCCCGGCCAGGAGGAGGAGGGCCATCGCCGGGGCGGGCCGGCGCGCCGGAGCCCTCTCACGACCGGCGGTCGGCGCTCCCTTGGGCTCCGCGGTCTTGTGTGTGGTGGTCATGGTGTGGGCGGGTCACCCGAGCCTGTTGAGGCCGTCGACCAGCGCGGGGACGGCGGAGGCGCTGCCGTGGCCGGGGTCCATGTGCGAGCCGGGGATGGAGATGAACCGGTCGCCCTTCACGGCGGCGAGCTTGCTGGTGAGGGGGTCCTTCTTGAGGAGGTCGATCTTCTCCTTGGCGGTGTCGTTGGGTTCGCCCCGGGTCAGGTCGGCCAGGATGATGACGTCGGGGTTGCGGGCGGCGACCTGGTCCCAGCTGACTTCGGCCCACTTGGTCTTCGCGTCGGCGAAGACGTTCTCGACTCCGACGAGTTCCGAGATGTGCTGCGGCAGGCCGCCGGGGCCGGCCGCCCACGGCGTGCCCTCGTAGGTGGAGTAGAACCACATGACCTTCAGCGGGGTGTCGCGCTTCTTGACGGTGCTCAGCGCCTTGTCCACCACGGACTTCTGTTCGGCGGCCAGCTTGTCCCCGGCGGCGGGCACGCCCATGATCCTGCCCAGCCGGCGGTACTCCTCGTACAGCATGTCGAAGTCGGCGCCGGCCACGCTCTCGTGGAACGTGCAGTCGAACTCGGTCAGGTAGGTCGGCACGCCCAGGTCGTGCAGTTGCCTGCGGTCACCGGACTGTTCGGCGGTGAACATGCTCGCGAAGGAGCCGTAGACGAAGTCCGGCTGCGCTTCCAGGAGTCGTTCGTGCTTGATCTCCTGTCCACGAGCGGACAGGAGGGGAATCCGCTTGTACTGCTCGGCGATCGCGTCCGGTGTCTTCTCGACCTCGTAGCCCGAACCGACGATGCGGTCGCCCACACCCAGGTGGATGAGGATCTCGGCGGCGCTCTGGTTCAGCGTGACGACCTTCTTGGGCGCCGCCTTGTACGTCACGTCGGTGCCGCAGTTCTTGAGCGTGAAGGGGTAGGCGGTCGCGCTCGCCGTCTTGGCCGTGTCCTTCGTCGCGTCCTGGGCCTTCCCCTCGGCGTCCGAGGAGCCGCCGGCCCCGCAACCCGCCGCCGCGAGCACCGTCAGAGCCGTAAGCGTTATGGTAATCGTTTTCGTTTTCATTGTCTGGAGAGTATCACTTTCGAACGAGGTGGCAGAAGGGGACGGGTGACGCGAACTCCCCACGCCAGTAGCGCAGTTCGGTGCGTCGGTGTGGGTTCGACGCGGCGCCGCGCGCACCGCGCGACGCGGGGGTCTCAGCGCAGCATGGCGGCGAGCCGGTGGACGACCCGCTCGTCGTGCAGGCCGTGGGCGGCCATCCAGTCGTCGTTGAACACGGTGTCCAGGTACTTGTCTCCGCCGTCGCAGACCAGCACCACGATGGTGGTCCGGGGCCCGGCCCCGCGGGCCCGCTCCAACGCCTTGTAGACCACGCCGCCCGCCGAACCGCCTATCAGGATGCCGAAGTTCCGGGCCAGGTAGCGGCAGGTCTCGAAGGCCTCCGCGTCGCCGGCCTTGACCCCCTCGTCGAAGAGTTCGTAGTCGACGACCGCGCCGATCTCGGAGCCCTCGGGCGTGCCGGTGCCGGACTGGTGGTAGGGCGCGCCCGCTCCGCCGAAGACGACGGATCCCACCGGCTCCACGCCGATGATCTTCAGGTCGGGGATGCGCTCGCGCAGGACGCGCCCGGTGCCGCAGAGGGAGCCGCCGGTGCCCACGGCTCCGTACAGGTAGTCGATCTCGTCGCCGAGTTCGTCGTGGAGTTCGCGGGCGAGGGGCCGGTAGCCGTTGGGGTTGCCCTGGTTGCGGTGTTGCGCGGTCCAGTAGGCGCCGTGCTCTGCCGCGAGCCGCTCCGCCACGGTGTCGCGTTCGGCGGTGGCCAGGCCGTCGGCGTCGCCGGCGACATTGAGGATGTCGGCGCCGTAGGCGCGCATGGCGCGGAGCTTGTCCGGGCTGGAGTGGTTGTCCACCACGGCGGTGAACTTGTAGCCGCGTTCGGCCGCTATCAGCGCCAGACCGAGGCCGGTGTTGCCGGAGGTGGACTCGACCAGCCGGCCGCCGGGGGTGAGCAGGCCGGCCGCCTCCGCCTCGTCCACCATGTTCCTGGCCATCCGGATCTTGGCGGTTCCGGTGGGGTTGAACTGCTCCAGCTTCAGCAGGACGGTCGCCGAACCCTCCGCGACCGACAGTTCGAGCAGGGGCGTGCGCCCGATGAGGTCCGACACTTTGCTCGTGATCACTGGTTGCCCTTCGCGCGGATCTCCGTCAGGCACCGCACGAAGACGTCGTTGTCCTCGGGGGTCGACAGGGAGGCTCGGATGTAGGTTTCGTATCCCGGCTCGCGCCACGCCTTGACGATGATCGCGGCGCGGTGCAGGTCCCGGGCGACCCGGTCGGAGGGGAGGCCGGTGTCGATGAACAGGAAGTTGGTCGAGGACGGCACCACCCGCAGCCCCGCGCCGCGCAGCCGCTCGGTGACCCTGGCGATCTCCAGACGGGTGCGGCGTACCGTGTCGGCCAGGTGCGCGTGGTCGCCGAGGGCGGCGAGGGCGGCGTCCTGGGCCGGCCGGTTGACGTTGTACGGGGTACGGACCCGGTCCAGTGCCTGGACGAGGTCGGCGTCGGAGGCGATGCCGTATCCCACGCGGAGTCCGGCCAGACCGTAGGCCTTGGAGAAGGTGCGCAGGACGATCCACGGCCGGTCCAGGCCGCGCAGGGCCTCCAACCCGTCGGGATAGGCGGGGTCGGGGCGGGCGAACTCGCCGTACGCCTCGTCGAGTACCAGCAGGGCCGACTTCGGGACGTCGGCCACCACGGCCGCGAGCTCTTCGCCCGTGAGCACGGCGCCGGTGGGGTTGCAGGGGTTGGCGAGGAAGACGAGCTTGGGCCCGGCGGCCAGCGCGTCACGCCAGGCGGTGACGTCGCATCCGAACCCGGCGGTGACCGGGACCTTCGTGACCCGGGCCCCCATGACCCGCGGGAAGATCTCGTGCAGGCTGAACCCGGGGGCCTGGGTGACGACCAGGTCGCCGGGGCCGAGTACGGCCTGACACAGCAGCTCCAGCAGGTTCTCCGAGCCGTTGCCCAGCACGACGCGCCCGGCGGGAACGTCCAACGACGTGCCGATGGCCTCGGTCAGGCGCTTGCCGGAGGGATCGGGGTAGCGGGCGAAGCCGGCTTCCGCCGCGAGGCGTACGGCTGCGGCGACCGCGGGGGAGACGGCGTACGGGGTCTCGCTGTTGGACAGCTTGATGACGCGACGGGAGCCGCTGAGGGCCGCCACCTCGTCCGTGTCGGCGCCGGGATCGTAGCGCGGCAGGGCCGCCACCTCGGGACGTATCAGGGGCGCCGAGGTCGTCGACGCGAGGACGGGGTTCACGAGGGCTCCGATCTCGGGGAGGGTGCGGTGCGGTGCAGCCGGTCGACGCGGCGCAGGAAGGCGAACAGCAGGAGGGCGGCGGTGGCCGCGAGGCCGACGGTCTGGCCGATCCAGACGCCCTCGACACCCAGGCCGGCGCTCACGCCCAGCAGGTAGCCCGCGGGCAGTCCGATCAGCCAGTACCCGACCAAGGAGATCCGGAAGGGGCCGGCGGTGTCGCCGATGCCCCTCAGGATGCCGTTGCCGATGTTCTGCACGGCGTCGAACACCTGCATGAGGGCGGCGATCAGCAGTCCGGTCACCGTCAGGGCGATGACGTCCGCGTTGCCGACGTGCTCGGCCGCGAGGAACAGGGACACGATCCGGTCCGGGATCACCAGGTAGACGACAGCGACGACCAGCGTCGCGATCACGCCCCAGGCGGTGGCGAGGACGCCCATCTTGCGGGCGGTCGCGTGGTCGGCGCGGCCGTCGGCCTCGCTGATGTGGACGGACGCCGCGTGGGAGAGCCCCGCGGAGATCATGAAGACGATGTAGACGATCTGGTTCAGCACCGTCTGCGCGGCCAGGGCCTGCGCCCCCAGGGAGCCGATGACCAGGGTGAGCACGCTGAAGAACCCCGCCTCGGAGGCGTAGGTTCCCGCGATCGGCAGCCCCAGGCGCCAGACGGACCGGACCGCGTCACCGTTCCAGCGTCGCGTCCGGGGCGAGGTGAGGTACGGGCGCAGCACGTCGTCCCGCAGGATCACCGCGAGGAAGGCGAGGAAGGAGAGGAGGAAGACCGTCACGGTGGCGATGGCGACGCCGACGAACCCGAACGCCGGCAGGCCGAACTCGCCGTGGATCAGGGCGTGGTTCAGCCCGACGGTCAGCGCGACCGACACCAGGGTGATGGCCAGCAGCGGCCCGGGTCGCTTGAGTCCGGTGGTGAAGTGCCGCAGCGTCTGGAACCACAGGCAGGGCAGCATGCCCGGCGCCAGGACCATCAGGAACCGGCCCGCTTCGTCGACCACGGTCGGGTCCTGGCCCAGCAGGACCAGGAGGGGGCCGATCATCAGGAGCGCGGCGCAGAACACCACGCCGCACACGGTGGCCCAGAAGAACCCGGCGAACAGCAGCGCGGCGACGCGCGGGCGATCCTCCCGTACGCGCGCCTCGGCGACCAGGTTGCCGAGGCCGGTGACCAGGCCCGTTCCGGTGGTGCGCAACTGGTTGAACAGGGCGATGGCCAGTCCGGCGGCGGCTATCTCGACCGTGCCGAGCCTGCCCAGCATCAGGATGTCGACGGTGGTCAGGGCGACGTAGGCGAAGTTGGTCAGGATCAGTGGGAGCGCGAGCGAGAGGAGCACCCGCGAGTTCTCGACCCACCATCGGGCGCCGCCGGTGCCCGCGCCGCCGGTGCCCGCCGCGCGGGTCCCCCCGGCGCCGGGCCCCGCGGCGCGGGTCGCTTCGGTCATGTCGCCGCTCACCAGAAGTCGACCTGTTCCCCGCGCCCCGCCGCCCGCGCGAGATCGGCGACGTAGCGGCCCAGCGCGGCGTCGGTGACCGCCATGCCGCTGTTGTAGGCGAAGACGACGTCGTCCCGGTGGCGGCGGGCGGGGGCCCGTCCGAGCAGGATGTCCGGCAGTTGGGCGTCCACCGGAGGGAGGCTGCCGTCCGGGCCGCGGAGGTCGTCGCAGGTGGCGTGCATCTGGGCGGTGTCGGTGGCGATCCGGTAGTCCGCCTGGTGGCATACGTCGGGGTGCACCCCGTACCCGAGGAGGACGGCGACCGAACCGGGCTTCATCCAGGCACGGCGGACCTCCCGCGTGGCGGACAGGCCGGCGGCGCCGATCACGACGTCCGCCTCGCCGGCGGCCTCCCGGAGGTCCTCGACGACCTCCACCTCCCGGCCGTCGACGCTGTCCCGGACGGCGCGCAGGCCGTCGGGGAAGGTCCCGAAGACCCGCAGCCGTTCGAGCTTCGGCAGGGCCGCGAGCAACATCGGCAGCGCCGCCCGGCCCTGGACTCCGGTGCCCACGACCAGGGCGTCGCGGGCGTCGGGGCACGCCGCGCGGGCGAACAGGGCGGTGGTGGCCGAGGACCGCAGGGGGCCGAGCCTCACCACGTCCATCAGGGCGATGGGCGCGCCGGTGGTGTCGTCGACGAGGAAGACGAACGACCGGAAGCGGTAGCTGTCGCGGGTGCGGCGCGGGTCGAACTCGTAGACGGCCTTGAAGCAGACGGTGCCGCTTCCGGCGTCCCTGGCCACCATCGAGTAGCTCAGCGAGCGGTGCTCGGGATCGTCGATGATCGTCTTGACCGGGTTGTCCGAGCCGCCCTCGCGCAACGCGCGGTAGGCCTGCTCGACGACCGCGATCACCTGTCGGTGGTCGAGGTCCAGCCCTTCCTGTTGGGATTGCGGCAACAGCCACAACTTGCCGGGTGGGGCGTAGCTCTGTGACATGCGGGATCTCTCCTCTGTTCTCTGGTGGTTGCGTCGGTGGGGCTGGGCGTCGCGTCAGATGCCGTCGAGGCGCCAGCGCGGTCGGCCCGACGCGTCGTCGAGACGGATCACGGCCTTCAGCGGGAGGGCCGCGTCGTGGAACGGCGACTCGTTGGAGTCCATCTGGTAGCCGGCGGTGTTGAGGTAGGCCAGCTGGTCGCCGCGCCGTACGGGCTGCGGGAAGCCGATCTTCCGCCAGGTCACGAGGTCGCTCTCCAGGCAGGTCGACCCGGCGACGCAGGCCGGGAACGTCTCGCCGGCGCGGGCCTGGGTGTGGGCGTGGGCGTCGGCGTCGGCGGGGAGCAGCAGCGGGTCGGGGAGGTAGTCGCTGTTGAACCACTGTTCGGAGAGGCTGAAGCTGCTGCCGGCGACGGTGACGATCGCGTAGCCGTCGGTGTCCCGGCGGTCGTCGACCTGTTGCACGCGGTACAGGGTGAGGCCGGCCTGGTCCAGCAGGGCCCGGCCGGGCTCGACGACGAAGCGGATGCCGTTGCGCCGTGCTTTCGCCGAGAGGCTCTGTCCGCCGGCCACGGGGTGTTCCATGATCGCGCGTGCCACCTGGGCGGCGGTCGGTCCGCCGTAGGGGTAGAAGTCCTTGAAGTCCTTGGCCGCGTGGTAGTGGGCCGGCCCGTTGTCCCGCAGGAACTCCTCCCAGACCCGCGGGTCGACGTAGCGGACCGGCAACCCGCCGCCGATGTCGACCAGTTCGGCGGCGGGTGAGCCGCGGCGCCTGGCGTCGAGGCAGTGCTCGATCATCTCGTTCGCCGCTGTCGCGCGTTCCGCCGCGGAGTACCCGTTCAGGTGGAAGGAGAACCCGCGGAGGGCGATGTGGGCGGCGAGTTCCGCGCAGAGGCCGACGGCGGCCTCGCGCTCGGCGGCGGACATCCCGAAGCGGCTGCCCGGCTGCCCGGCCGTGCGACATCGCAGCAGGACCGCGGCCTGGCGGCGCGCGAGCCGCGCGGTCGCCGCCAGTCGACGCAGTTCGCTGATCGAGTCGACGGCGACGAGGCAGCCGTGCCGTACGGCCAGAGCGTGGAGGGTGTCGTCCTTCTCGGGCCCGGATACGCCGATCCGGTGTCCGGGCACTCCCCCGGCCAGCGCCTTCACGAGCTCGGGGGTGCTGGCGACGTCGACGCCGATGCCGAGCCCGGCGGCCGAACCGACGTAACAGTCTGCCTTGTTGGCCTTCTTGGCGAACAGGATGTCCACGGGGGCGCCGGCGTCCGAGAACGCCTCGCGAAGTCGGCCGACGTTCTCTTCGAAGATCTCGGGCAGTACCACGTGCAAGGGGGACCCCAGGCCGTCCATGAGGTCGGCCAGCAGGGAGCGGTGATCCGTGAGGAGCGTGGAGACGGTGGGATGTCGGAGCGCGGTGACGGCGAGGGGCCGGACATGGGCCGGCCGTCGCTCGAGCACCTGTCGTGAGGTGAGCACCCCGTACTTCTATCTGATTATGACACTCGTTTTCAATAGGGATCCGGGGCGCGGGTGCCGCGATCCGGAATGCCAAGTGAACTGAAATCATCATGAATCGGTCATGTCGCCAGGCAATCCCGATCGCGCGGCCCACCCGCGCGGCCCGCTCCGCCCCACGTCCCGACCCGCACGCGACCCCCTGCGGCGGGCCTCCCGGGCGACCCCCGTACCCGCCCCGACCTCGCCTTATCGATGGCCCGAGCTATTGCGTACGGTGATCAACTCCGGGATCATTCCCCGCCGTGACCCTCTTCCTCGTCGCCTTGCTCGGCGTGCTCCTCATCACCCTCTACCGCGTCTTCCTCAGCACCGAACGGGCGGACGCCTGGGCCGAGAAGCACTTCGTGGCGACCTCCTACGGTCTTCCGCCCCGTGACGCCCTCGACAACCGGCGCGCCGGTCCGCTCCCGTCGGCACACCGGTCGCAGGAGAGGCAGGCCGTCGCCGACGCCGCGTGGGAGGGGGACTGGAAGGCCGCCCGGCGCTACATCGGGGCGGCGGGCGAGGACTGGGACGAGCGGTGGGCCCGGCTGGAGTTCCTCCAGCACGTGGCCGGGCGCGACGACGCCTGGCTCGACGCCTGGCGTGCCGCCGAACCCGGCGACTGCGACGCGGCGACCCTCCTCGCGAGCCTGATGGTCCACCGCGCCTGGGCGATCCGCGGCAGCGGCTACGCCGACCGGGTCCCGACCTCGGACATGAACCGCTTCCGCGAGATGCTCCCGGCCGCGATCGAGGAGGCCCGGAAGGCCGCACTGCTCGATCCCGCGAACCCGGGCCCCTGGGTCGTCATGATCACGGCGGCGCGCGGCGCGCGGTACTCCCGCTCGCGGTTCAAGCAGCTCTGGGCAGAGCTCACGGCGCGCGCCCCCCACCACTACGAGGGCCACTGGCAGGCCCTCCAGTACTGGTGCGCCAAGTGGCACGGCAGCAACCGGCTGATGATGCGCTTCGCCCGGGAGGCGGTCCACAAGGCGCCGACCGGCAGCCCGCTCGCCGGCATCTACCTGCACGCGCTGGACGAACTCGCCGAACGGTCCGGTTCCCGGTTGCTGCCCGTCACGCCCGTACGCCGGCGTCTGCTGAAGCGGATCGCCGCCTCGTTCGACCACGTGGCGCCCGACGACGAGCACCTGCCGGTCCTGCGCCACCTGCTGGCACACCACTTGGTGGAGTCCATGCTGTACACGGCCGCCCTGGAGCAGTTCCGCCGGATCGGACCGTGGTGCGGCGCCGAGCCCTGGCGCGCGGCGGGGAATCCGGTGATGGCATTCGAGAAGGCCCGCGGCAGAGCCGCGAAGCTGTCCCGGACCCGCCCCACCCCGGCGCGGCAGGTCCACGGGATGGCACGCTGACCGGTCCTCGCGGGTCCTGTCGGAGGGTGTCGCCGGCCGCCCTGGAGCCCCTGAAGTCGGGCGCCGCCGACGAACCCTGCCGCGCGGCGGTGCGCCACATCGCCCGGGTCGGCTCACCGGCCCGCGCCGCGGCACCTCTCCTGGAAGCCGCCCTGTCTTCCGACCGGTGCTTCCCCGCAGACGTCCACCCAGCGGCCCGCGCGGCACTGGCCGCCTTCGAGACGGGTCCGCGCGGCGGACGGCAGACGCCCGGCGAGTGAACAGCCGTGCGGCGCTCTCGGTGGCCGGGTCAGATGGTCACGCCGGACACGCGTACGTGCGCGACGTCCCCGTCCTCGTAGTCGACGCGGACGTTCAGGACGTCACCCTGCCGGTCGCCGTTCCCGTCCGTGTGCGGCACCGGGCGCGGCTGCGGGTGCGCACAGGCGTCGGAACCGTTCCGGCAGTCGCCCCGGCGGACCGGCGCGTCGGGATACGAGGCCCGCAGCCAGGCCTCGGTCGCCTCCCGGGGGGCACGGAAGTCCAGTTCGTAGGAGATGCTCATCCACTGCCCCGTGGTGCAGCGCCGGTCGTACGTCCCGGCGGGCAGTTCGGCGGCCCGGACGAACCGGGCGGCCCTGTCGCAGGGCGCCCCCAGGGTGCCGTCGAGGGCCGACGCGAACAGGTACGCCTGCCGGCCGCCGAACGCCACGGCCGCCACGACGGCTGTGGTCGCGATCCATCGGGCGGCGCGGCGGGATGGTGCGGTCATGGGTGGAAACCTCCTGATGGAGCTCGACTTGAACGCGTTCAATGATCCTGAACATGTTCAAAGACGGGGCTCGATGATCTTCGGTTCCCTCGGGGACGAATCGATCGGGGACAAATCGATCGAGGCCCGGGCGATCGTGTGACAGGCCCGCCCGCTGCGGCCCCGGCCACGCCCGTCCGGGCGGCCACCACGATTCATGGAGGACCGATGACATCGATCAAGAGGAGCGCCTCACCGCGCCGGAGGCCGAGTGCGCGCGACTGCTGGCGCTCGGCGCGGTGCGCGTGCGGCTCCCGCGCGCAGACGGGTTCGACGAGTCCCGCATCGCGATGCAGGACGTCGAGGGCAACGAGTTCTGCCTCGACGGAGACGCGTACGGGTCGTCGGCGCGACGTCGGCCGGTCGGCCGGCTATACCCTGCGACCCAGGAAATTGAGCAACCTGGTCTGGGCGTCCGCGTCGGAGGCCGAAGGGACCTTGGCGCCGAACGCCCTCGGCATCCGGATGTCCCCGTCTTCCGGCAGCAGGATCTCGGTCGCCACGGCCACGGCTTCGCGATCCAGTGCCTCGTCCTGACCGGTCGCCCGCGCCAGGTCCCATCCGTGGATCAGGGTGTCGGCACAGGCCATCCGCCTCACGAACTCCTCGAACGGGATGGATCCGAACTCCTCCCCCAGAAGGGCGCGCGCCTTCACCGGGTCACGCAGGGCGTTCTCGATCTCCCCGGATACCGCCTCCCACGCCCGGATCAGGTCCTCGTCCCGGCCCGGCTCCGCATAGGCCGATCCGTCCAGCCCGGCGACGGCCCGTCTGTGATTCGAGACCACGTGGGCCGCGACGTCCCGGGCCGTCCAGCCGGGACACGGGGACGGATCGTCCCATCTTCCCGGCGGGCAGTGGAGGATCAACTCTCCGAAGCGCTCAGCGATCCGCCCGTAGAGCTCCGGCACTGTAGACGCCACTTCGTCCCTCTTCCACTGATCGGACCGGCGAACGCGACCATCCACCCTGGCACGAAACTCCCGGATGCGTGAGACGAGGAGGAGACCTGTTTCGTTCAGGGGCGGGTCGGCCGTGACCAGGGGAAGGCCCGCGACGGGCTCGGCGTGACGGACGGGATCCCGCCCCGATGGCGCGGTGAGGGAAGGGCTCCCAGAAGCTCCCACAGGGGGCGCGATCCGCCCGCCCATTCGGCGAGGAGGTGGCGGTCGACCAGGTGCAGTCGTTGGGAGTGCGCGAATGCGACGGCGTTCGCGGTGATCCGGCCGTTGGTGAGCATGACCAGGATGTCGCCGTCGTGGATCTGCCTGCCGGTGCCGTTGAGTACGTGGAGATCCGGGGTGCCGACGGGTTTTCCGGACCATCCGTCCCTCTTGTGTTTGCATTGGATGACCCAGCTGCGTCCATAGGGGTCCGTGGCTTTGACGTCGGCGCCGTTGTCGCCACGGCCGCCGACCTGTCGCGCGTCCGCACATCCGTCGCGGTACATCAGATCCCGGACCGCGTACTCGAAGGCGCGGTGTTGGAGGCCGTCGAGCTGCTGGAGCGCGTAGCGCCGACCGGCGGCCCGGACCCGATCTCTCCGCGCGGCTTCCCTCCGTCGCCACCCCCATGCGCAGGCTCCCGCGGCCACGGCCGACAACAGGAGGACGACCGCCCACGGGTGGGCTGCCAGCCACCGCAGCGCCGCGGTCACCAGGGCCACCGCGGCGACCACCGCGAAGCCGGCGAGGAGAACCCGGTCCTGGCGCCGGGCACGCCTCCCCCGGGGGCGCCGGCGGGAGCGCGGGGTGGGACGACGGCGGCCGCTCATCGGGCTCCGCCCGACCACGTGGCCGGTACGGGCCGGGAGGCGGCCGTACCCGGTCGGGCCTTTCGCGTACGGGCAGCGGTCACGCTCACTGGGCGGCCTGTGAGACGCCCCTGACGATCCGGCCCAGGATGTCGGTGATGCCCCGGCCCACTTCGGTAGGCGCCAGGATGACGCCCAGCGCCAGAACGATGACCACGGTCATCTTCTCGTCGAACCTGCTGCGGGCCTCGGTGCGCCGACGCAGGCGCAGTACGACGATGACCACCAGTAGCACTGCCACGTTGATCGAAAGCACCGCTCAGCCCCCCGTCCGAACCCCTGCGGGGCAGCCCGTGTCGCCCCCACCCCCTTGTGTAGCCGGGGGTTCGCGGCGGTGCGGCCGGATTGCCGGAGATTGGCCGCAATACACCGCTACGGCCGGATTGGGTGGCACGCCGGTTCGAGGAGCGCGGCAGACCGTACGAGCGGCTCGCCGACCGGCGGCCGACCCCTCCTGACGTCCACCGCCGCCGCGACGAGCGCACGTTCCCGCCCAACCGGGACCGGTAGGCGTCTTTGCCGGGGCAGCCGACGTACGGGCTTCAGGAACCCGGTTCGATCAGGCTGCCGGTCCGGGCGTCCACGAACGCGTCCGGTACCCGCGACCCGTCCGGCATGCCCATCATCCAGACCGGGCGCCAGACTCCCGCGATCTTCTGAGCGAGGAGCACGGCGCCCGTGGGGCGTTGGCCCGTGCTGTGCCGGACCCGTTCCTCGGCTTGGCCGCGGGTGAGGACCGGAGCGTCGAAGGAGGGGTCCGGCTCCGGAGCGCACACCGCGCTGAGGATCCGTCCGCCCGATGTGACCGCGATGTCCAGTCGCATCGGCATCATGACGTCGTTGACGTACCTGCGATAGGTCAATTCGTAGACGCTGCGGTCGTCCGAAGCTCCGGCCGGCGCGGATGTCTTCAGAGTGCTGCCACGCACCTCGTCGGGAAACCACTTGCCGGCGAACTCCTGTCCGACCGCGGACGCCTCGGCAGCGCTCAGACCTCCGGACTCGGCCCTGTTGTCGGTGGCGATCACCCGCGTGATCTTTCGCTCCGGCCACGTGCCCTCGATCGTTCCCTTCTCGTTCTCGGCCGACACGATCCAGTGCCCCTCACGCTTGACCGTCCGGACACCCCGCGTCGCGGCATCCGGGCCGAAGGCATCCCTCGCGGCTTGCCCGAGCCACTCGGCCGCGCCGTCCGTCTCCGCCACCCTCTCGGCCGCCTCCCGGTCCGAACCGACCGCGTCGTGAACAGCCGGAGGCCATACGACGAGGAGCGCCGAGGCCACCGCCCCGCCGATGGCCCCCACCAGGAGCGCCACGCGCGCGTCACGACCCCATCGGAACCCGGGCTCTCTCGCCGAAACCGAAATCCAGAGGACACCTGCCGCGGTCCCCACCACGGCGCCGGTCGAGTTCATGAGGAAGTCGGTGAGGCTGCACGACCTCCCGGTCACCCGGATCTGGGCGATCTCGATCAACGCGCTGCCCAGGCTCGCGCACATGGCGGTCAGGACCGGCGCGCGGAAGTGGAGTACGGCGAGCAGCGAGGGCGGGACGAACAGCGCCAGGTTCAGCCAGGCCGACTGGTTGAGACCCGCCAGGCCGAACCCCGTGTCGCACGCGTTCTTCCCCGCGTAGCCCGTGAGGGCGGGGACGAGCGTGACGCAGAGGACCCCTGCCACCGATGCCGCGAGCAGTACCGGCAGAGCCACCGGCCCGCCCCTGCGCCGGGCGACGACACCGACCGGGACGCACACCAGCAGGGCCAGTACGGAGAAGGCGAGCAGGAGGCCGGGAACCGCGCCCATCGATGCCTCGATCAAGGTGGTTCTCCTCAAGGACATGCGTGGCCACACGATCAGCAGAAGTGGACCGTCGGCGTGTAGTGGACGGCGCCGTTCGCGGCCATCGCAACGGTCGCCCTCGTCACGACCCATCACAGGAGAAGAACGCTAAACGGACAGAACCTATTGAGATAGACAGATATCAGCCTTTCGTTGCCCAGTACGCATTTCGAATGAATTCACCCATCTCGAACATTCGCGTCCAGACAGCCCCGCCCCGATGCCTGTCAACCCCGACGATCGTCGGGGTGGCGGGGTGCCGTTCGGCCGGGGTGCGCCGTCCGCCGGGTTCCTACGGTCGGGGCATGGATGCGAGCAAGCGGTACGGATGGGGTCGACGGTCGGCGATGGCGGCCGCGGCGGCGGGTGTGGGCGCGGCGGTCGTGGTCCGGTCGGCGCCCGACGGAGCGCTGGGGACGAACGAACCGGTGCGCGTCACCGCAGGGCTGTCGGTGCGGGTGCACCGGGCGTTGACCGGGAGCGTGGCGGACGGGCCGTCGTGGGCGGGGACCGTTCTGGAGGCGGCGAGCGAGGGCACGCTGCTGTTCCTGGGCCTGCTGTTGGCCTGGGTCGGCGTGCGCGCCCTGCGCCGCGGGGACGCGCGGGGCCTGGCCGGGGTGGTCGCGGTCGGCGCGGGGACCGTCGTCGCCTACGGGCTCAGTGAGGCGGTCAAGCTCCTCGTCGACGAGGAACGGCCCTGCCGGGCGCTGTCGGGGGTCGCGGCCCTCGCGCCGTGTCCCGAGCCGGGCGACTGGTCGTTCCCCAGCAACCACGCCACCCTGGCCGTCGCGTCGGCCGTCGGCGTGGTCCTGATACGGCCCCGGCTCGCGGCCGTGGCCCTGCCGGTGGCCGCGTCGGCCGCGCTGTTGCGGGTGCTGGTCGGGGTGCACTATCCGCACGACGTCCTGGCGGGTGCGGCGCTCGGGGCCACGGCCGTGGTGACCGTGTGGCTCCTCCTGGGGCCGCTCGCCCTGCGGGTGGTGTCAGCCGTCGGCGTACGGCAGCCGGTCGGACGGCACCGGGACCGTGCCGGCCTCGTGCGCGACCACGGCCGCCGCGGCCCGGTTGTCGACGCCCAGGCGCGCGAGGATCGAGCTGACGTGGGCCTTCACCGTCCCTTCCGCCAGGCGCAGGCGGCGCGCGATCTGCCCGTTGGAGAACCCGCTGCCGAGGAAGCCCAGTACGTCCCGCTCCCGCGCGGTGAGGGCCTCGACGCGGGCGCGGGCCGCGGAGCGGCGCTGGGCCTGGGCTCCCGTCCCGCCGGCGGCGAGGTGAGCGACGACCCGGGCCGCGACCTTCGGTGACAGGTAGGCGGCGCCGTCACCGACCGCCCGGACACCGGCGATCAGTTCCTCCGGCTCGCCGGATTTGATCAGGAATCCGGTGGCACCCTCGCTCAGGGCGCGCAGGATGTACTCGTCCTCGCCGAAGGTCGTCAGCATCACGACCCCCGTTTCGGGGACGGTCCTCCTTATCTCGGCGGCGGCTTCCAGACCGCCGGTCCCCGGCATCCGGATGTCGAGGACGGCCACCTGCGGGCGGTGGAGCCGGGCGAGTTCCACCGCCTGCCGGCCGTCGGCCGCCTCGGCGACGACGGTGATGCCGGGGTCGGTGGCCAGGACCGCGCGGACGCCCGCGCGGATCATGGGTTCGTCGTCGGCGATCAGGATCCGGATCATCGGACGTCCTTCCCGGTGTAGGTATCGGTGGAGACCAGAAGCCCGTCCCGGAAGCAGAGCCGGTAGAGGTCCCCCGAACGGTCGTCGAAGGGGTCGGCGGTCTGTACGTAGAACGCGCAGGCCGCGCCCCGCGGCTCCGGCGTGGGCGCGGCCGGGCGGCGCGTGGTCTGGCGCTCGGGCAGGTGGCGCGCCACGTCGGCGCGGGCCTGGCCGACGTACAGCAGGGCGAAGTCCCGCGGGGCGAGGACCGACTGCCGTGCCGTCACCGTGTCCCACACCCGCACCCCGCCGATGAGCAGGGCGCAGGTACACAGGGGGACCAGGACGGCCGCGGCGGCGGTACGGCCCAGCCGGCGGCGGGCGCTGCGGTGTTCCGGCGGCAGTGGGTCGCCCGGCCGGCCGGGCCCGGTGCCGCGGCGCGGCGGGGGCACGGCCCCGGGGCGGTGCGGGAGGGTGGCCCGGACGGCGAACCCGCCGCCCTCGGGGCCGGAGGTGAAGGTGCCACCGGCCAGGCGGACGCGTTCGTCCAGGCCGATGAGCCCGAAGCGGTGGCCCTCGCCGACGGTCGGGATGCCGGGCTCCTGGGCGGCGCGGGCGGCGCGGTCGTGGTGAGGCGTGGACGCGAGGGCGGGCGGCGGCGCGTTCGTCACGCTGACGTCGGTCCGTCCCTCCGCGTGCCGGACGACGACGTCGGCCCGGTGCCCGGGCGCGTGTTTGGCGACGTTCGTCAGCGCCTCCTGGACGACGCGCCGTGCGGCCCGCCCGACGGCCGGCGGCGCGTCGACGGCCGCCGCTTCGCCCTCCACCCGCAGCCGGACGTCGAGCCCCGCCGCGACCGCCCGGTCCACCAGGCCGTCCAGACCCTCCAGGCCCTCCGGTTCGGTGGGCCCGGCGCCGGGTCCGGAGCCCGGAACCGGGTCCGACGGCTCGCGCAGGACGCCGATCACCTCGCCGAGCCGGTCGACGGCCTCGGCCGCCCTGGCGCGGATGTCCCGCGCGGTGGCCCTGTGCTCCTCGGACAGGCCGGGGGCCAGCTTCAGCGCCCCCGCGGACAGGGCGATGAGGCTGAGGTCGTGACCGAGGAGGTCGTGCATGTCCTGCGCGATCCGGGTCCGCTCGCGCAACCGGGCCTGTTCGGCGACCAGATGCCGCTCCCGCTCCAGCCGCGCGGCCCGCTCCCATCCGGCCCGGACCAGTTCGCGGGACTGGCGCAGGAACCGGCCCGCGAACCACGGCAGCATCGCCGCCACCAGCAGCAACCCCACGAACCGGCTCGCCCAGCCCAGCCACGCCGGCACCAGGAGCACGGCCACCACGGCCGCCGCGAGCACTCCGACGAAGGCCACCCCCGTGCTCCGGTTCCGCCCCGGCTGCCACCCCGCGAGGAAGGCGCAGACCGCCGCGGGTACACCCCACCACAACGTGGCGGCGCCCGTGCCGACGGCCGCCATCGCCCCGACGAAGAGGCCTGCGGACAGTACGGGTGCCGGCGCCCGGGTGATGATCGTTTCTCTCACGGACGCGACCCTACGGAACCCGGCCGACGCGCGGCACTGCCGAAAGTCCACTACCGCGGGCCGGGATCCCCGGTTCCGAGCCGGCGGACCCCGGCGGTGGTCACGTGAGGAAGTCTCTCCTGCGGGGCAGGGATCAGGCGGTGGGACCAGTCGGTGGCGGCGCCCGTTCGTCCAGGAACCCGAAGGAGTCTGTCGTGAAGTACACGGTCTCGATCGAGGTCGCCCTGCCGAGGGAGAGAGTGGTCCGCTTGCTCGCCGACCCGGCGCACCTGCCGATGTGGCTGAGGGGCCTGGTGCTGCACGAGCCGCTCAGTGGGGTGCACGGGGAGGTCGGGACCACGTCGCGGGTGGTGATGCGGACGGGGAAGCGGACCTTCGAGGCCACCGAGACGATCACGCGCCGCGAACCGGCGGACCCTCACGGGATCCCGGCGGGCAGCGTCGTCCACTTCGACCGCGAGATCGTCGCCGAGGGCATGTGGAGCGCCACGCGCGACCGGCTGACCGAGGCCGGCGCGCACACGACGCTCTGGGTGAGCGAGAACGAGTACCGCTTCAGCAGCCTGCCGATGCGGCTGGTGGGACTTCTGATGCCCGGAGCCTTCCGCAGGCAGTCGCTGCAACACATGCGGGACTTCAAGGCGTTCGCCGAGGAGGGCAGGGACGTCCGCGAAGCGAGGGACTGAGCCGTTCGCGACGACCGGCGGAGCCGAGGCGCCACCGCGTCCGGTCACCACGTCCCCGCCACCGCGTCCGGTCACCACGTCCCCGTCACCACGTTCGGTCACCGGTGAAGGTGGACTCGGCGATCCGGGCGAGGCCGTGGTCGAGGCGGCGGAAGTACGTGGCCCGGCTCAGGTGCAGGCGGTGTGCGACGCCCACGTGGTCGGCCCGGCGGCGCACGTAGTAGGAGTCCAGGATCCGGCCGGCCTGGGCGGTGCGCGGATCGTCGGAGGCGCTCAGGGCCGCGATGGCGTCGAGCAGCGCGCGGCGCAGCGCCGCGGCGGTCGGGGTGGTCGTCGAGGCCAACAGGGGGCTCCGGGAGAGGCGTACCGGGTCGTCGAGGTGTTCCAGGGCCTTGCGGACCTCGGCCACGTACCAGCGCAGGGTCGGCGAGGGCTGCGTGGTCAGGCCGGTGGCCGCGATCCGGCCGAGCCACGCGGTCAGGCCGTCGGGGGTGGGGAACGCCAGTTCGTGGATCTCCGCGGCGCCTCCCCCGTCGCAGGTGTCCCCGCGCGGGGTGCCGACGAAATCGAAGCCGAGTCGGCGTACCAGTCGTTGGTAGTCGGGCGAAGGCGTGGCCACGACCATACGCCGTCGGGCGATGCCGTCCGCGAGGATGCGGCGCAGCAGCGCCGCGTGCGCTTGGGGGTGTCCGTCCGCGCATGCCGCCATGCCGATGAAGGAGCCGCCGTCGCCGCGGGCCAGCCGGTCGGTGTGCTGTCGGGTCACCGGTTCGATGACGGCCATCGAAGCGTCGTCGAGCAGGGGGGTGTAGGTCATGCCCACGACTTCGTCGGCCTGGTCGCACACCACGTGGAAGCCGTCGGGGGTGTGCCGGAGCCAGGCGTCGAGCAGCCGTTCGGTACGGGCGGTGCTGTGGCCGAGACCTCGGGCCCACCGGTCCGCCAGGGCGAGGATGTGGTCGTGATCGCCCGGCCGGGCCGGTCGTACGGTGGGCAGGCGGGGAGCGGGCGGGAACAGCGCCTGACGGATGACGGGGTCGTCCGTCAGGTGGAGCGCGTGCTCCGCCAGTGCCTGCCGGCGGGATCCGTCGGTGGTCGCGCCCAGCAGGAGCAGGTTGCGCGAGGCGGCCCGGGTGAGCGCGGCGCGGTGCGCGACCGGGCGACGCCAGCGGTAGCGGAGGTCGAGGAGGGAACGGTACGGCTCGACCACGGCCGGCCCGCATTCGGTGACCGTGATCAGGGCGAGGTCGGTGAGCGCGGCGAACCAGTCCGCGGCCGCGGCCGGCTCCACCAGCTCGGAGAGCAGTTCCTCGTCCCCGCGCCCGATGGCGGCCAGCACTTCCACCACCCCCGACAGGTGGCGGTCCAGGGGGACTTCGGCCAGGAGCTCGCGCAGCGCGCGGTCGGCGACGGCGCCCGGGACCTCGGGCGGTGTCGGCGCGAGCAGCGCTCGGCTCAGGGCGGCCGCGACGCGGGGCAGCCCGCCGGCCAGCGTCACCACGAGGTCGAGGCCGGCCGTCACGCCGAGGGAGGTCGCCAGCTCGCGGACCTGCGGGCCCGTCCAGGGTGGGACCCGTACGGTGGTCGCGCCGGGGAGGGGGTGCCTGCTCGTCAGGACGACGCTGACGTCGTGCCCGTCGGGGCGGTGGAGTCGCTCGCGCGGCATCCCGGCGAGGCCGAGGCCGGGCCCGTCGGCGTCGTCGACGTAGACGACCGGGTGCGCGCTGTCGGAGGCCTCGCGCAGGGTGGCGTTCGGATCGTCCTGAGGGGCACCGAGGACCGGTCGGCCGGCGGCGAGTCCGTTCAGGATGGTGCTCTTGCCCGATCCGAGGGGGCCGACGATGGCGATGACGGCAGGGGGATCCGATGTCGCGAGGAGGGTCGTCACCCGTTCCCGGACCTCGTCCTGCCCGGGGTTCGGCAACGCGGGGGGCGATGTGTGGGGTGACGCAGGGGGTAACGCGGGCTCGGATGTTCCTCGTTCCATGGCGGACCTCCCGGCCGTCGGACGCCGTAGCGGGCGGACCACGGAGCGTGAGGTCCACTTCCGGTGATGCTACGGGTCGGGCAGGGCCGAAGAGGGCATTCCGCCGGCTCCGGGAGGCCTGGGGCCTCCCGGAGCCGGTCGTCAACGGAGCCTGTCAATCGCAGATGTAGACGTGCACCACCCGGCCGTTCGAGTAGATGATGTAGCCCCCGTAGCGGCAGCCCTCGGCCGCGGCCGACGCCTGAGCGGTGGCTCCGTCGGCCACGAGGTGGACCTTCCCCGTCGAGTCGGCCGGGCCGGCCGAGACGGGCGCCGCCGAAGCCGGAACGGCCGCGAGCAGCATCGCGCCCAGGCCGAGCGCTCCCCCGAGCAGGCCGATCCGCATCCGTCGCATCATGATTCCCCTCACTATCCTTGACACCCCGATGGGGTGCGCCTCTGCCCCCTGACGTCAGAGGCGGACACCAACGACGTTACGGGCGGCGACACCCGCCGGAGTCTCACGAGGGTCTCAACTCCTTTGGCCGGCGGGCCTCGTGCCGGGCCGGGGTGTGCGGGGCGGGGTACGGGGTGGGTGGTCGCCGGGTGGGCGGTCACCGGGTGGGCGGCGCGGTGTGTCGGGCGCCCGACGTCATGAGGGTGCCGTGGGGTCGGAGGGCTCCGGCCGGGTCGGTGGGGTGGTCCCGCAGGGTGGCGTCCAGGAAGGCGAGGGTGGCCGCGGCGACGACCCGGGGGCTTTCGGTGCGGCCCAGGGTGCCGACGATCGAGGGGACGGGCGGCAGGTAGAGGGGGCCGTCCGTGAAGGTGAGGTGCCCGGCGCCGGGGATGGTGAGCCGGTGGCTCGTGGCGGTGTTGTGCGCGAGGGCCTCGGTGAGCCGGGGCAGGTAGCGCGGGTCGGTGTCGGCGTTGATCTCCTGGGTGAGCGCGAGCGCCGGCTGTCGGAGGGCGGGCTCGGTGGGGCCGTGGGGGTAGCCGTCGAGGTCGATGACGGCGGCGAAGCGGGGGTCCTGCCGGGCCGCCTGGAGGGCGGCGGCTCCGCCCAGCGAGTGGCCGGTCACCGCGGCGCGGCCGGTGTCCAGGCGTCCGGTCAGCGGGTCGGCGTCCTCCCCGCGGTCCAGGCGCTCCAGTCGGGTGAGGACGAAGCCGAGGTCGGCGGCCCGTACGGAGGCCCAGCCGGCGGCGAGTTCCGCGTCGCGGTCGCGGTCCCCGGAGGAGGCGGTGGTGGCGCGGATCGTGCGGCCGTCGGTGAGGAGGACGGCGGTGGAGTCGTACGGGTGGTCGAGGGCGGCGACCACGTAGCCGTGGCCCGCGAGTTCCTCCGCCCAGGCGGTGTTCTGGGTCCGCACCCCGCCCGACCCCGGGGAGAACAGGACGACCGGGAACCGCCGCGCGCCGCCGGCCGGCGGGGCGTCGACGACCGCGTGGCCGCGGGCCCTCGCAAGGCCGTCGAGCAGGAATCCGGGCAGGCCGACCCCGCCGGCGAGGGCCTCGGAGACGGTCCGCGCCTCGTCCCGCGTGCGTCCGAGGTACCGGGCCCGGGGGACGTCCGCGGGGCTCTGTCGCGCCGGGTACCAGAGTTGGACCACGACGGTGCGCCGGTCGTCCGGGTCGGCGGTGAACCCCTCGGGGCGCAGCGGGTCGGTCCACTGCACCACTCGGGTGCCGACCGCGAAGTCGCCCGTCGGTTCGGGGAAGACGGGTACGGGGAAGGCCCAGGCGGCGACCGGGCCGGTGGCGATCAGGCCGGCGCAGGCCAGGGAGGCCGGGAGGGCGACCCACCGGCGGGTCCGGCGCGCCGGTCGGCCGGTACGGCGCCGGCCGGTACGGCGCCGCCCGCGCCGCAGCAGGGGCGGGAGGGCGTACGCGGCGGCGGCGAGGGCGGCACCGGCCAGGACCGGCAGCATCTGCCAGCGGATCCCCGCGACACCGAGCACGACCGCCGACGGCACGAGGAGCGCCCCGGCCGCGAAGGTGCCGGGCCGGCGGGCGGCCGGGGGGAGGCGGGGCGCCACGAGCAGCGTGACGGCGCCCAGCAGGAGGAGGAGTTCGGGGAGGGACAGGTGGAGCCCCGGGATGGTTTCGGTCACCCGGCCATGCTGGGCGCCGGGCCCGCGCCGCCACATCGGCCCCGGGTCGTCGCCGATCTCGGCCGGGGTGGCAACGGGCCGCCCCGGACCGGCGGTCGGACTGCGACCGTGGGGGGTACGCGGGGTCCTCCTGTGGTCGTACCCCGGCGCGGTGCGATGCGACGCCGGGCTCATGTGCGGCGGGGACGGGCCGCCTACGCTGCGGCTGTACGCGGTGGCGGCCCCGGCCGGGCCGGCACGACGACCGATCGGCAAAGGGGTGTGACGGTGCGCCACCGGGACCGGATACCGCCCCTGGTGTGGGACGCGGCGCTGCCGGCGCTGCTCCTGCTCCACGTCGTGGGCACGTACCCGGCCCGGGAGCTGCCGGTGGCGGCGGCGCTCACCGTCGCCCTGGCGCTGCCGTTGGTGTGGCGGCGCCGGGCCCCGCTCGCGGTGTTCGCCGCCGTGGTGGCCGCGGCCTGCGTCCAGTGGCTCGCGGACGTCCCCCTGGCCGCGGACGTCGCCCTGCTGGTGGCCCTGTACACGGCGGCCGCGCACACGGGCCGGCGCGGCGCGCTGCTCGCCGCGGCCGTCGTGGAGGCCGGGGCCGTGGCGGCCTGCCTGCGCTGGGCTCGGGACGGCGCGTTCGCGGCCCCGTTCGTCGCGCTCTCCGCGATGGTGGTCGCGGCCACCGTCCTCGGGGTGAACGTGCGGACCGGCCGGGCCCATCTCGTCGCCGTGCGGGAGCGGGCCGAGCGCCTCGCGCTGTACCAGGAGCAGCGGGAGGCGCTCGCGGTCGCCGAGGAGCGGGCGCGGATCACCCGCGAGGTGCACGACATCGTCACCCACAACCTGTCCGTCATGGTCGCGCTCACCGACGCCGCCCTCTGCGCGCAGCACGGGGCCCCGGAGCGGGCCACCGCCGCGATGGCGCAGGTCTGCGAGACGGGACGGCAGGCCCTCACCGACATGCGGCGTTCGTTGGGGGTGCTGCGGGCCGACGAGCCGGACGCCGAGCGCCATCCGCCTCCGGGCATCGGCCAGTTGGGGGCGCTGGCCGACCAGATGGCCGCCGCCGGGCTGCCGACCGGCCTGGAGGTCCGCGGCGGCCACGCCCACGTGCCGGCCACCGCGCAACTCACCGTCTACCGCCTGGTGCAGGAAGCCTTGACGAACGCCCTCAAGCACACCCCCGCGGGCACCCGCGCGGCGGTCCTGGTCGCGTGTTCGGCCGGGAGCGTCGGCGTGGAGGTCGTCGACAGCGGCCCCCGGCCGGCGCTGCCCGCCGTCGAGCCGTCCGGGCACGGCATCCCCGGCATGCGCGAGCGCGCGGCGGCGTACGGGGGGACGCTGGCGGCCGGTCCGCTTCCGGGGGGCGGCTGGGGTGTGCGGACCCGGCTCCTGCTCGACGACGACGGGACGGGGGTCGCCGTATGACGATCCGTGTCCTGATCGCCGACGACGAGGCGCTGTTGCGGATGGCCTTCGCGACGGTCCTTCGGGCCCAGAGCGACATGACGCCGGTCGGCGAGGCCGCGGACGGCGCCGAGGCCGTCCGTCTCTGCCGGGAGCTGCGGCCCGACGTGGTGCTGATGGACGTGCGGATGCCCGGCACGGACGGGATCGAGGCGACCCGTCGGATCGTCGAGGCCGCCCCGGGGAGCCGGGTGCTGATCCTGACCACCTTCGACCTGGACGCGTACGCCTTCGACGCGCTCGCCGCCGGGGCCTCGGGCTTCCTGCTGAAGAACGCCCGGCCCGAGGAGCTGCTCGGCGCGGTCCGCGAGGTCGCGGCGGGCGGCGCGGCGCTCTCCCCGCGGATCACCCGGCGCCTGCTGGAGGACTTCCGTACGCGGCCGGCCGAGCGGGGCGCCGTCCGCGACGAGCGGGTGGACCGGCTGAGCGGCCGGGAACGCGAGGTGCTCGTCGCGGTCGGTCGGGGCCTGTCCAACGCGGAGGTCGCGGCCGCCCTGTGTCTCGCGGAGGCGACGGTGAAGTCCCATCTGGGGCGGATCCTGCCCAAGTTGGGACTGCGCGACCGGATCCAGGCCGTGGTCTTCGCCCACGAGAACCGTCTGGTGCCCCCGGCCTGACGCCGGGCGCCCGACGCCGGGCACCTCCGGGTGCGCCGGGTGGGTGGTCCCCCGCGGCGCGGGGCGGGCCGCTCAGGCCGTGTACTGGCGGCACGCGCCGGTGAAGACGAGGGCGAGCTCGGCTTCGAGCACGGGTGCCACGAACCCGGCGACGGCCTCCGCCTCGGGCTCGCGGTAGACCTGGAGCGCGAGCCCCTCCATCACGGCGGCGAGGCGTACGGCGGCGGACCGCGGGTCGAGCGCCTCCTCGACCTCCCCGCACTCCTTGCCGTTGTGGACGGCGCGGGCGATGTCCTCGCGCATCCGCCGGGCGCTCTCGGTGTCGACGTCGGCCAGCGCGGGCGCGTCGAGGGCACGGCCGGCGAAGGCGCGGGCCACGCGGTATTCGGCGCGGCGGGCCTCGTCCAGGGGGATGTACTCGGTCATCACGTCGGCCATGACCCCCGCGAGGGAGCGCCTGTGCGCGACCCCGTCCCGGATGCGCTCCTCGACGCGGGCGCGGATGCGGGCCGAGACCTCGCGGAAGGTGTGGAGCAGCATCTCGTCCTTGGTGCGGAAGTAGTGCTGCACCAGGCCGACGGACATGCCCGCGGCGGCGGCCGTGCGCGCGACGGTGACGGCGTCGAGCCCCTGCTCGGAGATCAACCGGCTGACGGCGTCGGCGATCTGACGGCGGCGTTGTTCGTGGTCGGCGGTTCGCGGCACTTGATAACCGTACCAGCGTACGGCTATAACCGTATCGACATACGGTTATCCGTCACGCCCCCGGAAGCGCGAGGCCCACCGATGCCCCACACCCTTGGCCACACCCTTGGCCATGCCCTTTGCCGCACCCTTTGCCGCACCGGTCGACACTCCCTGCGACGCGCCGCCGCGGCGGTGGCCGCCCTCCTGCTCGCCCTGCTCGCCCCGCTCCCCTTAGGCGGGGCGTCCGCGGCGGCGGCGACGCACCCGCCCTCCCCGGCGGACCGCTTCGCGGCGATGGACTCCTACGTGCGCGAGCGCATGCGGGCCACCGGCACGCCCGGCCTCGCTTACGCCGTGGTCGGCCCCGACGGTCCGATCCACGCCCGGTCCCACGGCACGGACGGGTACGGCCGGCCGGTCACGGCCGCGACCCCCTTCCTGTGGGGCTCGGTCGCCAAGCCGATCGCCGCGAGCGCCGTGATGACGCTCGTGCAGGACGGCCGGCTCCGACTCGACGACCGGGTCGTCGACCACCTGCCGGCCTTCCGCTTCGGCGGCCGCGACCACGCCGGCCGGGTCACGGTCCGCCACCTGCTCCAACAGACCGCGGGCATACCGGAGTCGGCCACCTTCGCGGTCACGGACTGCGTCGACGCCGACTGCCCGGACGCTCTCGGCCGGATCGCCGCGCTGGACGACGTACGCCCCCTGGGCCCGCCCGGCACCGCGTACGCCTACACCAGCGCCAACTACCTCGTCCTGGCCGCGCTGGTCGAAGCCCTCACCGGCCGGCCCTTCGCCGACCACCTCCGGGACGGCGTCCTGCGCCCGGCCGGCATGGACGGGGCGATCGTCGACCGGTCCTCCGCCCGGAAGCGGAACCTCCCGCCGGGGCATCAACTCCTGTGGGGCGTACCGTCCGCGATCGTCGACGGCGTGGACGACGACGGCGCCGCCTACGGCTACACCGGCGGCGACCTGGACGACCTCGCCGCCTTCGCCGCCCTCCAACTGCGCTCCGGGAAGACCACCGACGGCGGCGCGGTCCTGTCCGCCGAGTCCGTCCGCCTCATGCGGCGCTCCGGCCGGCTCGACCCCTCCGGAGCCGGGGCAGACACCGGCACCGGGGCCGAGACCGGATACGGACTCGGCTGGCGCGTCGGCGGCCTCGACGCCCCGCTCGACACCGCCGTCTGGCACACGGGCGCCACCCCCGGCTACTCCGCGATGATCTTCCTCCTGCCGGAACGGGGCCTCGCCCTCGTCCTCCAGCAGAACCTGCACGGCCTCCTGCACGACGGCGCCGTCATGGACGTCGGGTTCGGCGCGGCCCGCGTCCTCGCCGGCGGAACGGCCGGCGAACCCCCCTCCGCCGCCGGCTACCACGCGACCGTCTGGGGCCTCACCGCCGTGGCCCTCGTCCTCCTCGCCGAAGCCCTGCACGCGCTGCGCCTGCTGCGCCGGGGCGGCTCGCGGCGCGTCGCCCCCGCCGTCCTGTGGTCCCTCGCGGGCGCCGCTCCCCCGGCCGTCCTGGTGGCCGCCCTCGCCTTCGTCGGCCCCGGGGCGCTGTGGACCTGGACGCCGGACGCGTACACGGCCCTCTGCGCGGCGACCGCCGCCGGGACCGCCGTCATCGCCCTGCGGCTCGGGGGCGTACGCGCCGCACGCCGCCGGCCGGAACAGTCTTGAACGCCACGCGGCCGGCGCCCCGTGCGGAACTCCCCGTCGGAGTGAACCGGGATCGGCCTGACGGGTGACGTGAGGCCATGCGGCGTCACGCCCCGATGCCCGTTGCCGCTACAACCCGGCCTGTGACGAAGACCCCGCGCCGCGTGGCGCCCGTGATCGCCTTCTCGTTCCTCGCGCTCGTGCAGGGCGCCGCACCGGTGGCGCCCGCGCACGCGGCGCCGCTGCCCGATCCGATCGTGTTCGTACACGGCTGGAACAGCGACGGTTCCACGTGGAACACCATGGCCGATCGGTTCCGCCGCGACGGCTGGCCCGCCGAGCGCCTCCGGCAGTGGAGCTACCCCACCAACCAGTCCAACGCCACGACCGCCTCGCGGTTGGCCGACGTGGTCGACCGCGTCCGGGCGGACACCGGCGCCGCCAAGGTCGACCTGGTCACCCACTCCATGGGCGGTCTGTCCTCGCGCCATTACCTCAAGGAGCTGGGTGGGGACCTCGAGGTCGACGCGTGGGTGTCCTTGGCCGGCCCCAACCACGGCACGGACGCCGCGTACCTGTGCGGCGGGGCCGCCTGTGCGGAAATGCGACCGGGATCGAGCTTCCTCGCCGCGCTGAACTCCGGTGACGAGACGCCGGGAAGCCCGCGATACGCCACCTGGCGCTCGCCCTGCGACAGCATCGTCAAGCCGGAGGAGAGCGTCGCCCTCGCCGGCGCGCTGAACACCAGGGCGTCCTGCGTCCAACACACCTCCTTCCCGAGCGATGCCGCCGTCTACCGGCAAGTCAGGGACCACGTCGCGCCGGGGGGTCGGTGAGTCGCGCAACCCCGCCGGAAGAACACGCTCGTGACGGACCCTTGCATCCCACTCGCGGTATACATACCCTTGGCGGTATGCCCCGGACGGACGCTGACGACGAACTCGACGAGCGGGACCTCGCCTACCGCATCGCCCAGGCGGTGCACGACCGCCGGACACGACTCGGCTGGTCCCAACGCAACCTGGCGGAGGCGGCCGGCATGAGACAGCCGCACGTCTCCCGGCTGGAAGCCGCGAGGAGCCTCCCCAGCCTGGACGTACTGCGCAGGGTCGCGGAGGCGATGGGCACCGACCTGGTGGTGTCCCTCGTCCCGCGGGAGGCCGACGCCGCTCCCGCGGCCCCCGCCCACATCAACCCGACGAAGGAGACCGCGAGATGACCGATCGACGCAGAAGGATCGCCCGCGCGCGACACCGCCACTACGGACTGCACATACAGGCCGTCGCCGTCGCCTTCGTGATCTGCACCCTCCCGCTCACCTACGCGACCCCCCTGGGCCTTCTCGTCACCGCCTTCGGCCAGACGGTCTTCGGCCTCTCCGCCCTCACGCAGTTGCGACACCAGTTCGGCCCGCCCTGCACGGAATGCGTCAAGGAGATGCCGCTCGACCCGCAGGAGGCCGCCGAGGAACACCGCGGCTCCCGATGGGCGCTGCGCGCGTCCCACAGCCTGTTCGGATCGCTGCCGACGTACGTCGTCTCCCTCGCCCTCCTCCTGATCCTGTCCTTCGGGCCGCTGTACGGGGCCGTCGGCCTGGGTGACGTGGCATGGATCGCGAGCGTCTTCCTCGCTCTCGCGCTCTGCCTCACCCTGGGCATCAACTGGGTGGCGCGGACCCACAACCGCCTGCTGCTCTGGTGCCCGTACTGCCCCGACGACGACGAAGGGGACGACGACGGGTCCCCCACGCCCAGCCCCACGGACGGACGGGACCAGCCCGTCCCGGCGTGACCCCCACAGCGGCCCCGCCGACGGGCTCGGGAAGCCGCGCCGGCCCGGAGCGCCGGGCCGCGGAAAGGCTTCACCAGCAGTCGCAGCCCGTGCCGTAGCGCAGCAGGAAGACCGCCGTGATCGCGGTCGCGCCGAAGGCGGCCGCCGTCAGGGCGGCGAGCCCTCGCCGGCGGCCCTTCGTGGAGGTACGGAAGGTCTGCCAGGCACCATGCGCGAGGAGGAGACCGATCACTCCGGCGCCCGCGATCGTCAGGCGGGGGCTGAAGGACCAGGCCAGGTAGGCGATGAGGACCAGACAGCCGAGCAGAGCGCAGGCCAGCAGGCTGAGGACGAACTCGCCGACGGCTTCTCCCAGCGCCTCGATCACGAAGTCGCCCACGCCCTTCGCCACCCTGCGGACCCCCACGGACATCCCCCGCCCTCGCGTCCCACCACGCCCCATGAGCTGCGTCGCGAAAGACGCCCACCGGGCCGTCATGGTTGCGCGGTCGCGGGGGCCGCGAAGGGGGCGGGGTCAGCGGGTGCGGACGGCTGTGACGGTGAAGCGCTCGACTTCCGTCAGGTGGCCGCCGGTGGAGGCCACCAGGGTGAGGACCGCGTCGGTGGGGCGGGTGTAGGAGACGGTCGTGGTCCAGGGCTGCTCCGAGCCGCCGGCCGGGACGCAGCAGGCGGTGCCCAGGGGGCGCGCCGACGACGGCTGGCGCACCTGCACGTTGATGCTCTCGTCCACACCGGTGATCCGTCCGCCGACCCGGAGCGGGGAGCGCGCCATGGCCCCGTACGCGGGCGCGGTCAGCGTGAACGTCGTGTCGTCGGTGCCCACCACCTCCCAGGGGGCGTCCGGTCCCGTCCCGTACCGCACCAGGTGGATGACCGCCGCGGTGCTTCGACGGGCCTCTTCGGGAGCGCTCGGGCCGACGCCGATCCGGGCGTGCCGTCCGCTGACGGAGCGCGAGGCGATGCGGTCGATCTCCCCGAAGCCCAGGTAGCCCCGGACGAAGGAGAGCGCGGTCTGGTCCGCGTCCAGGTGCCAGGGCTGGTGGCCGCGTTCGCGGTAGGCCCGCTGCCAGTCCCGTACCTGCGCGGGCGTGGTGAACGGCCACAGCGGGTGGAGGCCCGCCCCGAGGGCCGGTTCGGCCGCTCCGGGTGCCGAGGGGGCGCGGGTGGGGGTGGGCTTGGGTGTGGCCGGTGCGGTGGGGGTGGTCGGTGTGGTGGGGGTGGTGGATGTGGCGGCGGGGGTGGGGGTGGTGGGCTCGGAGGTCGCCGGCGGAGGGGCGGAGGGCGAGTGGAGCGTGCCGGTCGGCCGGGCGGTGGGGGCCGGCGGGGCCGGTGTGCCGTCGTCGCAGCCTGTCAGCAGCAACCCGGTGAGGGCGGCGGCGGTGAGGAATCGATGGGGCCGGGTGGGCAGGAGCCTGATGTTCATGGGGACTCCAGGACGGTGACGCCGGCGGGTACCGCCGGTGGCGTCATGGTCCCACCGGACCGCCCCGCCGGGAAGCGGGGCGTCCACCCGAAGCGGAACAGTCGTACGGTGGCGCAGATCGCACCGGGCAAGGGGCCGCAACGGAAACGGAACACGCCGGCTCGGTGAATTCCCCAGCGTACGGGGCGTTTTGGAGGGATCTCCGCACATCGGCGGGGGTCTCTTTTTGGATCTTCAGCCAATACGGCGCGGGTCCGCCCTCGGATGAAACTTCCTCCACGGGCCGCGGCTCATTTCAGGAGCCGACGCCACAAATCGAGGGGAACCACCACGATGAGTGGACAGCTTTACGACGGTATCGGGGAAGCCTTCGAGGGCTTCAAGACCCTGCCCATCATCCGCTACGCCGAGGTGCCGGGCTTCCTCGCACTGGTCGGCGACGTGACGGGCAAGTCCGTCCTGGACATCGCCTGCGGGACCGGCTTCTACAGCCGTGAGCTGCGCCGCCGCGGCGCGTCCCGGGTCCTCGGGTTCGACATCTCCGGCGCGATGGTCGACGCCGCCGAGGCCATCGAGCGGGCGGAGCCCCTCGGCATCGCGTACGAGGTCGGGGACACCGCGGGCCTGCGGACCTTCGAGGAGCCCTTCGACGTCGCGGTGGCCGTGCAGGCGTTCAACTACGCCCGGGACGTCGCCGAGATCGAGCGGATGATGCGCAACATCCACCGCAGCCTGGCCCCCGGCGGCTCGTTCTTCCTCTTCGTGCAGAGCCCGGACTTCGACTTCGACGGTCCCTCGCTGGCCAAGTACGGCTTCCTGTGCGAGTCGACCGGCAAGGACAACGAGATCGGCCGGGGGATCCGCCTCACGGCCCTGCTGGAGCCGCAGGTGTCGTTCGAGGCGACCGTGCCGTCCCGGGAGACGTACGAGAAGACGCTGACGGCGGCCGGGTTCTCCGCGGTCGAGTGGGTCCGCCTGGACGTCTCGGAGGCCGGTGTGGCGGAGTTCGGCGAGGAGTACTGGCAGGACTACGCCGGGAACCGCCCGCTGACCATGATCCGCTGTACCGCCTGACCGGCCGGTCCGCTCCCGCGCGCGACGCAGGCGCGTACGCACGCCCCCGCCCGGCCGATCCGGCGCGCCTCCGGTTCGGCCGTGTGGGGTCGGGACGGGCACCTCGGGCCGCGGCCCCGGCCCTCGCCCCGGCCCCGCCCCGGTCCCCGCCCGTCAGGGCAACCGCTGCTCCGGGCGCAGGAACCGCAGGCCGCCCCGGTGGTCCCGTACCGCGTGGAACCCGGCGTTCGTCAGCCGCCGTGCGATCGTCCGGCGTCGGACGGTGCCCGTCCGGAACGCCGCGGTGAAGAGCAGCGCGACCGCCCCGCCGGAGAGGACCGCCTCGGCCGGCGACCTGTCCAGGAGCAGGAGGACGGTCAGGGCGGCGCAGGCGAGGTAGCCCAGCACCTTCTGGCGGCGGTCGACGACGTACAGGGCCATGACGTCGAAGGTGACGAGGTCCCTCATCACGGCCACGGCGTCGACCGCGTCGGGGAGCGGCTTCAGGGAACCCGGCTCCAGCCCCGGTACCGCCCCGCCGTTGCCCGCCCGCGGATGGGCGGCGACGGTGGCCGCCTCGCGGACGCGCGCGTCGGGGTGCGGGTCCCGCTCCATCCGGACCTGGACGAGCGAGTTCCTGAACCCGGTCCGGTACGCCGTGCCGTACGTGTAGCCGTACCGCTCCGCGACGTGGGCCAGGGCGGCGGCCTTCCGCGCGGAGCCCTGGGGTGCGATCTCGACGGTGTCCTGCCCGCGGGCGATCTGCTGGAGCATCCCCGCTATGTCACGTTCTACGGACATCCTGTTCCCCACCCCACGGGACCCCGCACCCGGGGCCGATCGGCGCCCAGCCTAGGGGGTGGACAGCGGTCGCCGTACACGCTCCCCGGGGCCCGGTCACGACCTCGGCGAAGCCGGTCCTTCCAGCTGCCCTCGCGCCACTCCGGTAGCCCGGGCGGCCCGGCCGAGCCACGATCAGCGGAAGGATCCGGGCATCAGCAGCCCCACCAACCGCATCGTCTGCTTGGTTCGGTTGGGGTCGCGCGCGGCGCTCCAGGGGACGGTCATAATTCAGATGTGCGTACGGCGCGATGTTGTTAGGTTCGCGATGTGCCGAAGCTGAATCAGATCATCGCTGTCGAAAAGGGCGTCAAGTCCAAGGCCCTCCAAGAGCTCACCCAGGCTCACCAGGACGTGCAGAAGCCCGCCCTGCTGGCCGGCATCTCCCGGACCTACCAGCCCAAGGACGAGGAGGGCGAGCAGCTGCCTCCCGAGTCCACGCGGGTGCAGATCAAGGCCGAGGACGCGCTGCGGACGACCGCCGGGACGCTGACGCGGCTCTTCGACGTGACCGCGACGAAGGACTGGGCGAACCGCTCGGCAGTCGCGGACGTCGTGGTCGACGGTACGGTGCTCTTGGCCCAGGTGCCCGTTCCGTACCTGCTGTTCCTCGAGAAGCAGCTCACCGATCTGCACACCTTCGTGCGCAAGCTGCCGGTGCTCGACGCGTCCGAGTCGTGGAACCTGGACCCCTCGACGGACGCGTGGAAGACGGACCCGGTGCGCACCATCCGCACGAAGAAGGTCCCGCGCAACCACGTGAAGGCCGAGGCCACGGACAAGCACCCGGCGCAGGTCGAGGTGTACTACGAGGACGTCCCCGTCGGTTACTGGACCACGGTGAAGTTCTCCGGCGCGCTGCCCGCCCGGCGGGTCAACGAGCTCCTCGACCGCGTCGAGAAGCTCCAGCAGGCCGTCAAGTTCGCCCGCGAGGAGGCGAACAACACCGAGGTCACCGACCAACGGGTCGGCGACGCGGTCTTCGGCTACCTCTTCCGGTAGCCCCACTTTCGCCCTCCGTCGCGAGCGGAGGGTGCGCGATGAGCGCAAGCTGAAACTGATGTTGAAGCTGATCAAGGGGTGTCAGTTGGGGGTTCGAATCCCTCTCCCCGCACCACGTGCGGGGGTGGCCCAAGCCTGGCAGAGGCGGCCCCGTGAAACTCAGATTCTCGCTCCAGTCTCAGTATTCGCCGCCGAACACCGGATCGACCGAGCGTGGGCGAACATCGACGGATGGGGGTTCAAGTCCCCTCGGCGCCTCTCTCGTGGCGCTGTAGTTCAAAGGCAGAACACGTCGATCTCAACGTGACCCGCGGTTCTTAAACGCCGCCGGTGTGCGCAATTGGGTGGCAAGCTGGAGCCCGGGAGCTGGACATGCTCCCGGGCTCCGTCATCACAGGGGCCGGACGTGGGCCGAGACCGTCCCGCGAGCTCGACGCGCCGTTTCCCCTCGCTCGCCTTCGTGAACTCGCCCCTGCGGCTCGAAGAGTTCGTCGACCTGTGCGTCGCCGAGCGCCACCCGCTGCCGGTGGCCCGGTGGGCGCTGTCCGGAATGCTCGAAGGCTCACATCAGGACTCGATCGCCTTCGCCCGCCGCACCGCCGAGCACGAGACGCGGGCCGGACGCCGCACCGTGCGCCTGCGTTACCAGCCCGACGGCGTGGTCGCCCTCGGAGTGACCTCATGAGGTCACTCCGCTATCGGGGTTCCGTCGAGACCGGGGTGAGGAGGAAGAGGCACTGCTTCGCCCTGAATTCGCCCACCCGGGCGACGAAGCGGAACGTGTCTCCCGCGCGGACGGTCTCGGGGGTGTTCGGGCCGGTCAGTTTCAGGCCGAGGACATTGACGTCCTCGTACTTGAAGGCCGGGCCGATCCCCGTCTGTGCCCCCTTGTCGCCCGGGCCCAGGAGGAGGTCGTAGCGCGTGTCGTAGGTGCCGTGGGGGGCCACGTTCACGATCGAGCCGTCGAACGCGATCGTTCTGCCCTCGTGTTTGGTCGCGAAGTCCTGGTTCGCCTGGTCGCACGAGTCCGGTGTCTTCAGCAGCGCCGCGAACTCCGGGCTGTTCTGAGTCGTGATCACCTCTGCGGCGGCCGACGGGGCGGGGGGCGCCGCCGCGGTCGGAGTCGTCGGAGTCGACGGGGCGGAGGGCGCCGCGCTCGCGCCGGCCACCGCCGGCTCGTCCGCTCCGCCCTTGGCATCGCCTCCCCCCTCAAGCGCCGCGCCGATCCCGATGACGACGGCCAGGAGCACGAACCCGCCGGCCACGGAGGCGATCAGGACGCGCGGCAGCGGCTTCTTCGGCCGGCGGAATTCGAGGGTGGTGCGCACCTTGCCCTGGGACTGTTCGACGAGTTCCCAGCCTTCCTCCCGCATCTTCGTGATCACCCTGCCGTCGGTGCCGCGCACCGTCTTCACGGTCTTGTGCTCGTACGTGACCTCGTCGGCCATACGGCTCCGCCCCCACCCTTGAATGACCTGTTCACACCAATCGCCCCGCGATCATAGGGGACCGTGCGACGGCCCGTGTCCCGAAGCGGAGGCACCGTGCCGCCGGTTGGCGGCGGGGATCCCACGGGAAAACCGGATGCCGGGCGGGGCGTGGTGCGACCACACTGGCCGGACCACGTACCACGCACCACGCCGCCCCGCCCCGCCCCACACCGCGCCACCGACCTCACCCCGAAGGACATTCCCGCCCGTGCAGGCTGCCGTCACCGTCACCCCCGCCCAGATGCCCGAACTGCTGCTCGGTCTCGCCACCGTGCGGCCCGTGTTCCTCTGGGGGGCGCCCGGCATCGGGAAGTCCTCGCTCGTCAGGAAGTTCGCCGACTCCCTCGGCCTGGAGTGCGTCAGCCTCCTCGGCACGCAGCTCGCCCCCGAGGACCTGATCGGCGTACCGCAGATCCGTGACGGCCGCTCGGTGTTCTGCCCGCCCGAGGCGATCGCCCGCGACGAGCCGTACTGCCTCTTCCTCGACGAGCTCAACGCCGCCGGCCCGGACGTCCAGAAGGCCTTCTACTCGCTGATCCTCGACCGCCGGATCGGCTCCTACGAGCTGCCCGCCGGCTCCATCGTCATCGGCGCCGGCAACCGCGCCACGGACAACGCGCTGGCCCGGCCCATGGCCTCCGCGCTGGTCAACCGGCTCACGCACGTCCACCTCCAGGCGTCCGCGCAGGACTGGTTGGTGTGGGCCGGCGAGCACGGCGTCCACCCGTGGGTCACCGACTACCTCACCGACCGCCCCGACCACCTCTGGTCCCAGCCGCCCAAGACCGAGGAGCCGTTCTCCACCCCGCGTTCCTGGCACATGCTCTCCGACGCCCTGCACTCCTTCGGCGCGGACATCGACGAGCCGACCCTCAAGGTCGTCGCCCACGGCACGCTCACCCCCGCGCACGCCGTCTCCTTCTGCGGCTACGCCAAGATCGTCCGTCACACCTTCGGCATCGAGGCCATCCTGAAGGGCGACGCCTCCTGGCCCACCCGACTCCAGGACCGCGACCTGCTCTACTACCTCGCGGAGGCCTTCCGGGGCCGCCTGCTCAAGGAACTCCCGGCGCGCAAGGAACACGTCTCGCCCGCCCTGCGGCAGCACACCCACCGCTTCAAGTCGCTGCTCGTGCAGCTCGCCGAGATCTCCGTCGAGGTCGCCCAGACCGTCATCGCCGACGACGCCGACGGCCTGCCCGTGCTGCCCGGATGGTTCCTGATCGAGGCCGCCCGCGACATGCCCCGCCTGGTCGAGGCCCGCCGGTGACCCGGAGCGGCAGGACCTCCGCGAAGGCGTCCGGCAAGGCCACCAAGGCCGCCGCCAAACCCGACCCGGCCACCCAGGCCTTCGCCGAGGGCCTGGCCCTGGCCAAGCGGAACCCCGCCCTCGGCGCCCTCGACGCCAAGATCTGCCGCGAGGCAGGCTGCCCGCAGGCCCCGGACGGGGGCCTGGCCACCGTCACCTCCAACGGCATCATCCACGTCCACCCCACCCGGCGGGCCGAACCCCACGAGTGGGCCTGGACGATCGCCCACGCCCTGCTCCACCTCGGCTTCGGCCACGTACCGGCCGACAAGGAGGAGGACCGCGCCCAGCCGGACCCCTTCGACATCGCCGCCCGTTGCGCGGTCGTCAACCGCTTCCTGCTGACCTTCCCGGTCGGCCGCGCCCCCGACCACCTGCCCGCCGCGTACCCCGGCGGTGACGAGGACGAACTCGCCGCCCGCTGGCGCCGCGACGGCATCCCGGCCGCCCACGCGCACTGCGGCACCGCCGGGCAGGCCCCCGACCAGGTGCTGACCACCTGGCGGGCCTGGGGCGGAGCCGCCGTCCCCGACTGGCAGACCGCGTTCGCCGCCGCCCTGACCCGTAGCGTCTCCGCCGCCATGGACGTGGCCGGCGGCCGTCGCGACCGCACCACCGGCGAACGCGTGCCCCAGCGCCCCTGGGACCGGGCCCTGAACTGGTTCGTGTCCTCGTACCCGCTGCTCGGCGGACTCGCCGCCGGCCTGACCGTCGTCGCCGACGCCGAACTGGCCCGCGCCCAGGACATCGCCATCGCGGCCGTCAGCGCCGCCGCCGGGGAGATCTACGTCAACCCGCTGCGCGCCTTCGAGGACGACGAGTGGCGGTTCATCCTGGCCCACGAGATGCTGCACGCCGCCCTGCGCCACGGCGAGCGCCGCGGCGGCCGCGACCCGTACCTGCACAACGTCGCCGCCGACTACGTCGTCAACGACTGGCTGGTGGAGATGCGGATCGGCAGCATGCCCGAGGGGCTGCTGCACGATCCGGCGCTGCGCGGGCTCTCCGTCGAGGAGGTGTACGACCGGATCGCCGGCGACCTGCACCGGATGCGACGCCTGGCCACCCTGCGCGGCAGGGGCGCCGGCGACATCCTGGGCGAGCCGCTCGCGCACGGCGCGGGGCGCCCGTACGCGGATCTCGACGAGTTCTACCGTCGCGGCCTCGTCCAGGGCTTCGACCTCCACGTCCGGGGCGGGCGCGGTCTGCTGCCCGCCGGACTCGTCCAGGAGATCCGGGCGCTGGCCCACCCGCCGGTGCCGTGGGACGCCCGGCTCGCCCGCTGGTTCGACGAGCACGTGCCGAGGCCCGAGGCCGTACGGTCCTACGCGCGCCCGGCGCGCCGCCAGGCCTCGACCCCGGACATCCCGCGCGCGGGCCGGTACTTCCCGCCCGAGGAGACCGCCCGCTGCACGTTCGGGGTGGTCCTCGACACCTCCGGTTCGATGAACGCCGCCCTGCTCGGCAAGGCGCTGGGCGCGATCGCCTCGTACGCCGAGGCCCGTGACGTACCGGCGGCGCGGGTCGTCTTCTGCGACGCGGCGCCGTACGACGCGGGCTACGTCCCGCCGACCGAGATCGCGGGCCGGGTCCGCGTCCGCGGTCGGGGCGGCACGGTGCTCCAGCCGGGCGTCGACCTGCTCCAGCGCGCCGAGGACTTCCCGCCCGCGGCGCCGATCCTGGTGATCACCGACGGCTGGTGCGACACCCTGCGCATCCGCCGCGAGCACGCCTACCTGATCCCCCGGGCCGCCTCCCTCCCCTTCACCCCGAAGGGCCCGGTCTTCCACCTGACCTGACGACCATGCCCCGCCCCACCCGGCAGTCGGCCAACAGGCGTTCCCGTGCCGAACGGCTCGACCCGTGGTGTCGGCGTCGACCGAGCGCAATCCCCCGATGGGGCCACAGGAACCTGTTCGAGCGAGTTTCAACTCCGCCGGCGCAGACCCGCCAAGCCCACTCGGCCGGATCAGAACATCCGTTCACCACGCGTCTCCGATCCGGCCGTGACGCACCCGAACGGGAGGCGTTGTTGGAGCACCAGTACCAGTCGCGCGCCCATCCGGAGGACCCCGTGCACCTCTTACCGAACCGGCTCGACCTCCCCGTCGTAATCGAACATCCCCGCCCGGCGGGTGGACGTCGCGTTGACGCCTCCTCCCCGCGCGGTCGCGCCGTACGGCCCGACACCGGGAGGGCCGCGTGAGCCAGGACGCGAAGGCCGGACACGGCTCCGCGGGGGTGTCGGAGTCGGAGCGGTTGCTCTTCGGTGGTGAACTGGCCTACGACATCGGGTGGGACCGGCACGAGGGCGCCTGGCTGAAGCTCGGGCTCTGGGCCATGGCGCGGGAGCTGCCCCGCCTGGTGGGCACCGGGCTGCGGCTCGCGCACCTGGCCGACGCGCGGGCCCTGCGCGTGGTGCTGGCCTCCGAGGCCGGCCGCGGCGTCACGCAGGCGGTCGGCCTGGTCGCCGTCAACAGCGTGCTCGGGCACGTCCTGGCGGGAGGCACCACCCATCAGCGCCTCGCCCAGGCGGTGCCCGCGCTCGCGGTCGTGGCCGTCACGGCGTTCCTCGGCTCGCTGCTGCGCTCCGCGTCGACGGCGGCCACCGGGGCGCTGGAACCCAAGGTGCAACGGGTGGCGACGGAGCAGTACCTCGGGCTCGTGCACCGTACGGAGCTCGCGGCGATCGAGGACGACGAGTTCCACCGGCTCCTCGACGCGGCCCGCTACGGCGCGGACTCCGCCCGGCGCATGATCCGCTACTGCACCAACACCCTCAACGCGGGGGTGTCCCTGGTCGCCGCGGCCGGCGTGCTGACCGTGCTGCACCCGGTGCTGCTGCCGCTGCTGGTCCTGATGACGCTGCCCAGCGCGTGGAGTTCGCTCACGATCTCCCGGCAGCGGTACGTCTCCTTCCACGCCTTCGTGCAGCACGCCCGGGCCGGCCACCTGCTCGGGCAGTTGCTGACCCAGAAGGAGGCCGCGGCGGAGGTCCGCGTCCACGGCGTCGGCCCGTTCCTGCTCGGGCACTTCCGGACCATGGCGCAGACCAGCGAACGCGAGCAGACCCGGCTCGCCCGGCGGGCCGCCCGGGTCGGACTCGTCGCCGACGGCGCCGGCGGGATCGCCACCCTCCTCACCTACGGCGCGCTGGGCGCCCTGCTGTGGGGCGGGGCCATGGACCTCGCCGTCGCGGGCACGGCCGTCCTCGCCATCCGTGCCGGCGCCGGCAGTCTGGACACGCTGGTGCTCCAGATCACCGAGCTGCACCAGGAGAGCCTGTTCGTCGCCGACTTCGAGCGCCTGTGCCGGGAGGCGAAGGTCCGGGCGATCCCGGTGGGCGGACGGGATCTGCCCGAGCGGCTGCGCGAGGTCCGGTTCGAGGACGTCACCTTCACCTACCCCGGCAGCGGCGGGAGCGAGCCGGAGCCGACGCTGCGGGAGGTGAGCCTGTCGTTCCCGGCCGGGAAGATCATCGCGCTGGTGGGCGAGAACGGCTCCGGCAAGTCGACGCTGGTCAGGCTGCTGGCCGGGCTGTACCTGCCGGACGAGGGCGGCGGCACGATCTGGTGGGACGACGTGGACGCCCGCACCGCTGACCGCGACCAGGTCTTCGGACGGGTCGCGTTGATGTCGCAGGACTTCTACGAGTGGCCGTTCACGTTCCGGGTGAACGTCGGCATCGGCCAACCCGGCACGGCCATCGACGACCGGGCGGTCGAGGAGGCCGCCTCCTTCTCCGGCGCCGACCGCGTCCTCGAGGACCTGCCGCGCGGGCTCGGCACGCTGCTGGCCCGCGGCTACCGCGGCGGCCACCAGATCTCCGGCGGGCAGTGGCAGCGCATCGGGATCGCCCGGGCCAAGTACAGGCGGGCCGAGATCCTGATCGTGGACGAGCCCACCAGCGCCCTGGACGCGGTCGCGGAGCAGCGGGTCTTCGACCAGATCCGGGCGTTGGCCACGGGCACCGGGCAGACGATCGTACTCATCACCCACCGCCTGCACTCGGTGCGTCACGCGGACCTCATCCACGTCCTGAAGGACGGTCGGATCGCCGAGTCGGGCACCTTCGAGAGGCTGATGGACCCGGCGACGGGGACCGGCGAGTTCCGGGACGCCTACCTGCTCCAGGCCTCGGCCTTCGACGCCACGATCCCCCACCAGCCCACCGGCGCCCACGCCACGGCCCCGACCGAGGAGCGGACATGAGCGCCACCAGCGGGGGTCGGGGGCCGCTCGCCCGCCGTCCCGGGACGTCGCGGTGAGCGGCGGGGCCCGGCACACCGTGCCGGTCGACGTACACCTCATCCTGCGCCGCGACGGCGGGGGCGGGCCGGAGGTGCTGTTGTCGCGCCGGGCGGGGCCCGTGTACGCGTCGGGGTTGTGGCACCTGCCCTCCGGGCACCTCGACCCCGACGAGGACATGGTCACGGCGGTGATCCGGGAGGCCCGTGAGGAGACGGGCGTGTCCATCGGCGTCGAGGACGTGACCGCTGCGGTCACCGTCCACCACCGCCCGCCGACGGGGTCCCGTTCCCGTGTCGGGGTCTTCTTCGAGGTGCGCCGGTGGTCGGGCCGGCCGCGGATCATGGAACCGGACCGGTGCGACGGCATGGGCTGGTACCCGTTGGACACCCTGACCGGGCCGATGGTGGCGTACTGCCGGGCCGGTCTGGACGCCTACCGCGCGGGCCTGCCGGCGGCCGTGCACTTCCAGCGGCCGGGCGACGCCGTCGAGCACGACGGGACCGCCCACGACCGCACCCGCCTCCTGGGCGGACCACCGGTCGGCGGAACGTAGCCGTCGTCCTGGCCCCGCCGAAGGACAGGAGATCAGTCGGTGTCCGGCCGGCCGCCGAGTACGCGCGTGAGGTCGGCCCGGAGCGCGAGGTCGTCGGAGGTCCTGATGAGGCGGTCGGCGTAGGGGGCGATCAGCCAGCCCGAGTCGTGGTCGTACGGGGGAAGCACGCCCGAGGCGTTGTGGGCCACCTTCGCGACCAGTTCGGCGAGGGTGAACAGCACGTCCGCCCGCTCGCTCAAGGGCGCCTCCTCGTCCAGGCGTCGTAGCCGCAGCCGGTGGAAGACGTCGGCGGCGTGCGGCCACCGTGCCTCGGTCTCGGCGAGGAGGACGGCCTCGGCGACCTCCGGAAAGGGCTCGAAGTGCGCTGCGGCGCAGCGGAGTACGTCGCCGGCCCACGCGACCGGGGCCGTCCGGCTCTCGAAGCGGGAACGTCCCCAGACGTAGCGACGGCGTTGGGCCTCCTGCCGATCGGCCATGATCGCTCCTTCGTCCGGGATCCGCGTGCGGTGCGCGGCGAGGCGCGGCGTGCCGGACCAGTCAACCAGGACGTCGTCCAGGCCGTCCGCCGTACCTCCGGTGTTGTCGTCGACGTACTCGGCGTCGTTGGCGCCCGACGCCAGGGGTGCGGGCCGCCCCGGCGCGCGACGGTGTGACCCGGCCTTCAGGACACGTCCGCGCGGACGGCCTTCCCGATCAGGCCGTCGGTGTACGCCACGGACTTCGCCGTGAACTTCCCCTTCGAGGTGACCGTGCCCGTCACGTTCTCGCCCGGGGCCAGCTCCACCGTGCCGATCTGGTCTTCGTCGACGCCCAGTTCCGACGTGTGCTTGCCGCCGCCGGTGTCGGTGATCGTGAAGTACAGCGGATTCACGTCGATCGCCTTCGACGAGTTGTTCGTGACCGTGACCGAGACGCTCGTGTAGCCGTCGCCCTGTGCCAGGACGCTCGCCTTGAACGCCGTCTGCCTCGCCGTCACTTCCACCGCGGCCTTCTTGCCCGCCGGCTTTCCCGCCGGGGCCTCCGGCTGCCCGGGTGCCGCCGCGGCCGGCGGCGCGGGGTCCTCACCGGACGTGTCGTGGCCGCTCCCCGCGATCGCTCCCGCAGCGACGACGGCCAGGAACACTCCGACGATCCCGAGACAGCCGAAGCCGAGGATCTTGCCGACGGGCGACTTCTTCGGGGGTGGCGGGGGCGGGTAGCCGTATCCGGGCGGGGGCTGCTGACCGTACGGGGGCTGCTGCGACATGGCGTGACCTCGTTCGACGTGCCGGACGTGATCGCGCCAACGTACGGGCGGCACGGGCGCCGTGTGCGGCAGTCACGAAACCGTGACATTCGGTGACCGCAGGAACGGGATCCGCCTCCACCCGGTCGCGTCCGCGTCGGATCCCCGGTGTCCGCGAACGGTGGCGACCCCGTCGGTCTGCCGGCGCGGGCCGGTCCGCTCGGGTCGGCGCGGGCCGGTCCGCTCGGGTCGGCGGGGGCCGACGCGGCGCGCCCTGGCGGCCGCTCCCCCGGCCACGGCTCGGGGCCGTCACCTGGAGGTGACGGCCCCGAGCCCGGTCGGCCCCGCGCGACCGGACCGCGCGCCCGCTACACCGGCTGCGCCGGGACGCGCGCGCCCGCCGGCCCTTCCGGGTACGCGAGCTTCGCCCGGTAGTACGTCTCGGCGGCGTCGGCGAACTTGTTGACGAAGTGGGCGTTGATCGCGGCCCCGGCCAGCGCCCCGAGGAACGGCACGATGCCCGTGACGGCCTTCGAGCCCAGCATCATCGAGAACTTCACCGCGATCGCGTGCGCCTTCATCTGAAGGACCGGCTTGGTCAGCTTCACCGCCATCTTGCCGCCGGCCTTGCCCCCGACCTTGCCGGCGACCACCGTCATCGCCGTGTGACCTCCCTGCGTCAGGATCTGCGTCATCACGGCCTGCGCGAACGTCGGGTACGCCGCGTTGAGCGCGATCAGGCCCGCCGCTCCGCCCGCGGAGGCCGCGGTGACGCTCAGGGCGTCCCGTTCCACCGCCCCCGACCACAGTCCCAGGATGATCGCCAGGTCGTCCTCGGACTCCACCGTGGCGCCCAGCTTGTAGCCGATGCCCCAGGCGCAAACGGCCATCTTGCGCAGCAGGACGACGAAGTCGGCCGCCAGCGTGGCCATGTGGGCCACGGGTATCGCCATCGCGGCCGCCCCGGCGGCCGCCGCCTGCGCGATCTGGGACGCCCGCCAGCTCTCCAGGGTCTTGTAGTTGCCCACCGCCTGCGCCGCCGCGCTGCTGTCCCCACCCACGGTGTTGAAGGCCTTCAGGAACATCTCCGCTGTGATGTCGGCTGCCATGGTCCACCCTCCCGACATTCGTGCGCCCGCCCTCTACGGGCACCACCCGGTCCTGTCCTGGCCCCGACTGGCGCAAACTCGCCCGTCACGTGCGGCCGTGGTCGGCGGCCGGCGCGACGGGCCCGTCCGGCCGCGTCCGACGGCCGTCCGAGTTCGGTGTCGGACACCCGGCGGGCCTCCAACCTTGGATTACGTCACCGGGAGCCACCCGGGACGCACACCGCCCGGGGAGGAGCCCCCGTGATGGACCTGGTTCATCTGTCCGACGCCCTGCTGAGTCATCTGACCGATCTCGTCCCGTACTTGCAGTTCGTCGTCGCGGCCGGCAAGACGGGGGCCCTCGTACGCCGGGCCGTCCGTGCGGGTCGCCGCCACCTGCGCGCCCGCCGCGGCCGGGAGGCGGAGGGGAACCGCACCAACGGCGGGAACTGAAGCCGAGGTGCCGAATTCGTGGGAACGGCGGTGCACCGGGCGCCGCCGTTCCTACGATCGACCCGTGACCGACGAAGAGAACGGCCGGGCCCCGCACGGCGGACCGTCCCCCGGCCAGACCCCCCGAGAATGGTTCGCCGCGTTGCTGCGCGCCCACATCGAGGAGCGGGGCGGAGGCTCGTACGGCGAACTGGTGGAGGCGACCAAGCGGGCTCATCTGCCGGTGGCCAAATCGACACTCGGCGACGCCCTCTCCGGCAAGCGCACCCCGCGCCTGGAGACCGTCCAGAACCTGGTGACCGCGCTGCACCTCCGGCAGGGGCTACCGGGCGAGCCCGAACTGCACCACTGGGAGCGCGCGTACGAGCGCCTCCACGATCTGCTGTCCGTCCGGCGCGAGGGCACCCGAACGGCCTCGGACGCCCGCGCGGCCTCCGAGGGCCGCACGTGGCCGCGCCGGATCGGGCGGCTGCCCGAAGCCGCCGGCGCCTTCCTGGCCCGGCCCGCACTGCGCGTACCCGAGGGGCCGGGGCGGTTCCTGCTCACCGGAGCGGGCGGCGTCGGCAAGACGCAGACGGCCGCCGAGTACGTCCGCGAGCGCCTCGCGGCCGGCTCCCTGGACCTCCTGATCTGGGTGACGGCCTCCTCCCGCGAGGACCTGGTGGGCGAACTCGCCGCGGTCGCCGCCGACCTCACCGGCACCACCCGACCGAACGCCGAGCACGCCGCCGGCCAACTCGAAGGGTGGCTGACCCGCGTCCGACGCAGCTGGTGCGTGGTGCTCGACGACCTCACGCGACCCCAGGACCTCGAAGGCCTGTGGCCGCCGCACTCCAACTACGGCGTCACGCTGGTGACGACGCGCTGTCGGGACGCGGCCCTCCGGGCCCGCGGCACCGTCGTCGACCTCACCCACTTCGACGAACGGGAATCCCTGGCCTACCTCACTTCCCGCCTCGGCCCGCACCGCGCGACCCCCGAAGAACTGACCGACCTCGCCTCCGACCTCGGCCACCTGCCCCTCGGCCTCGCGCAGGCGGCCGCGTTCCTGGTCGACAACGAGATGAGCCCCGCCACGTACCGCGCCCGCCTCGCCCGGGAGGGCGCCAGGCTCGCGGAGCTGGTCCCCAACGCTCTCCCCGACGGCTACCCGCTGCCCTTCAGCGCCGCCTGGTCGCTGTCGGTCGAGCAGGCCGACGCGGCGCGTCCGAGCGGCGTGGCCGGGCCCGTCATGCACGTCCTCAGTCTGCTGGACGGCACCGGAGTCCCCGGCGAACTCCTCGTCACCCCGGCCCTGTCCGCGCTCGCCCCACATCCCTCCGAGGCCGGCGCCCGCGACGAGGTGCACGACGCGGTGCACAACCTGCGGCGCCTGAGCCTCCTCTCCGTCGACTCCACCGCCACCGCACCCCGTCCACCGGACCGCCCCACCGGCGAGCCCGGCCCGGGCGGCGCGCTCGCGGGCAAGGCGATACGCGTCCACGCCCTGACCCAGCGCGCCACCCGCGACCTGCTGGCCGCATCCGAACGCCGTTCCGCGGTGAGCTCCGCCGCGCAGGCCCTCGTCGAGGGCTGGCAGGCCCCTGGCGTCCCCGCCCGTCTCGACCGGGCCCTGCGCGCCAACGCCTTCGCCCTCGCCGGCCACGCCCAGGACGAGCTGCTCACGCCCGTACCGCACCCCGTGCTCTACCGCATGGGCCACAGCCTCGGCGACTCCGGTCAGGCGAGTGCGGCGCTGCGCCACTTCCGCCGCCTGCGCGAGGTCGTCGACGCGCGCTTCGCGCCGGACGACGAGATCAGCCTCGACACCCGTGGGCACCTGGCGTGGTGGCAGGCCAAGGCGGGCGACCCCGCCGGAGCGGCCCGTGCGTACGCCTCCCTCTACGCCGACCAGGCACCCCTGTACCCGTCCGACCATCCCGGTCTGCTCCAGACCCGGCAGAGCGCCGCCGTCTGGCGGGGCGCGGCGGGCGACCCCCACGCGGCGGTGGTCGAACTGAGGTACCTGTACGAACTGCGCATCAGCCTGGGGCGGGTCACCGACCGCGACACCGTCAGCAACCGCAATCACCTCGCCAACTTCCTGGCCGCCTCCGGGGACCACGCCGGGGCCCTGGCCCTGCACGAAGAGGCCTGGCGCGAGGACGAGGCGCGCCTCGGACCCGACCACCCGGACGTGCTGCGCGCCCGCTCGGCGGCCATGCACCACCGGGGCGAACTCGGCGACGTACCGAGCGCGCTCGCGGCCCTGCGGGACCTCCTCGAAGTGCAGCAGGTCGAGGACCCCGACGGACCCGACACCTTCGCCACGCGCGCCCGCATCGCCGACTGGACCGGACGCTCGGGCGACCCGGTCCAGGCGGTGGCCCTGCTGGAGCCGCTGTTCTCCGACCGCCTGCGCGTGATGGGACCGGAGCACCCCCACACCCTGGGCACCCGCATGGACCTGGCCCGTTGGCGTACGGCGGCGGGCGAACCCGTCCGCGCGGCGACCGAACTCACCGAGTTGCTGGCCGACGAGGAGGAGCTCCTCGGCCCGAACCATCCCGCCCTCCCGGTCACCCGCGCCGCCCTCGCCGACGCCCTGGACGCGGTACCGCCGGAAGGCACCTGACCTCGGCTCGGGCGGTCCATCTCGCCGACCGTTCCCGCGTCCCGGCCCCTCCGCGTCAGCCGGCCGTCGTGTACCAGCCTCGTGAGGTCAGGGCGACGTACTCGTTGACGAGGAGGGGCGCCGCGCCGGGGGACAGCTCCCGGTCCTTGCCGGTCCCGCCGTCCAGCACGATGGGGTCTCCGGGCCGGCCGTCGCTCAGCAGTCGGCCGTAGACCGCTCCGTGGAACGCCGTCAGGAGCAGCGGCGCTTCGCGGCCCTCCTGTTCGGAGGGGCCTCCCACCGTCCACAGGAGCTTGCCGCTCACCGCGTCGTACCCGGCGAGTTCCCCGCCCTTGGTGGTGCGTGCGAAGCAGAACGTGGACGACTTCTCGTCGTACACGCACGCCTCCACCTGGTGCAGTCGCCGGCCGAAGCCCTCGACCTCCCGGGGGTTTCCGTCGGCGACGCTCAGCACCTGGTCCCCGCCGTAGGCGGAGTCCTCAGCGATGTGGACCAGATCGGGGGAGAACGCGCGGATGGTGGCGCTCGACGTGAGGTTCTTCGACCGCCACCGTTCCTGTCCGGTGGCGGCGTCCAGCGCCCTCGCCGTCTTCTCCCCTCCCGCGTGGTCCTTCCCGACGACCTTTCCGCGCTGCACGAGGGTCGCTTCGAAGTCGGGTCGGTCCCAGACCCGCCTGCCGGTCGCCAGGTCGATGCCGTACGTGGTGGCCGGGGCGAGGTTGCCTCCCAGGACGAGCACGGCGGTGCTGTCCGAGACCCCCGCGACCTCGCAGAAGTCGCCGCTCACGGGAACGTCGAGCGGTACCTGGAGTGCGGCCAGACCGGACGCCGTGTCCACCGCCACGAGCTCGAAGGTCGAGGTGTCGGCGGTGGTACCCGTCCCCTCGGTCACCGTCGGGAAGACGCCGACGGCCAGGCGCTTGCCGCCGACCGTCCCGACTCCCGGCCGCTTCCGCTCGCACACCGGGGCCTTCTTCTCCAGCGCGTCCTCACCGTACTCCTCGGGCAGCGTCCCCTTGGGGCCCGCTCCCGGGCCGACGCTCTCGCCGGAGGCCAGATCGACGACCTCGATCCTTCCGTGCCCCGAGGCGTAGGTGTAGGCCTTGCGGCCGTCCAGCGCGACGGCGCCGACGCCGAACCGGTTGAGCGGCTCCCCGCTCGCGGAGGCGAACTTCAGCGGAGGGTCGTGCGCCACCAGCTGCCGGGGCTGCTCCTGCGTCGGCTCCGTGGTCTGCTCCGCCGTACGGCTCGGGCCGGTGTCCTTGCCCCCGTCCGGGGTCCCGCCCTCCTGCCCGGCGCCGCAACCCGCCACCCACACCGATAACGCGACCACCAGAGCCGCCGCTCCCCTGCTCGATCCCACGCGCACGCTTCCCCCTTCGACCTTCGACCTTCGATCGGACGAGCCCGTCTCACGCCAGGTCAGTTTCGATCAGAGCGGCGCGGGACGCCAGAGCCGCCGGGGATCCGCTCGCGCGTGGGTCGGTGGCGGATGCCGGCGGCGGACAGTTCCGGCAACTCCCCCGGATCCGGTCGTGGTGGGTGGGACGGAAGTCCGGGACGGAGCCGCGCGGCGGGCAGCGCCGCGACCCTCACCGTCGGCGTCCTCGGCGACCGCGCCGACCCGGGAGTGTCCCGGTCAGAACCGCCGCTCGGTGCGCCAGGTCGCCTGGCTGCTGGGGTTGGTCAGGTCGTAGGTCGTACCGGAGAGCCGGCCGTCCGGGCCGCGCTGTCCGGTGTAGCGGCCCACGGGACCGTGCGACCAGGCGATGACGAAGTAGATCTGCTGACCGTCCACCGAGCCTTCCCGTACGTTGCCGACCGTGTTGCCGGAGCGCACCGACCCGAAGAGACGCCCCTCGGCGTTCTGCGAGAAGTCCACGTGGACGGTCGCGTTGCTCTGGTAAATGTCGTACACGCCGGTGGCGTTGAAACCGGGAACGCGCGCGGACCGCTCCGCCGCCGGCACCGCGGTGGCGCCGTTCGCGGGGGCCGCGAGGCCCGCGCCCGCGACGGACAGGAGCACCGCGACGGAGGCGGCGGTCAGAAGCTTGGGGATGCGGCGTACGACGGACATGGGCCCTCCAGGGCGGCCGGGACGATCGGCTCCGGTGCATGGTGCACGGAACCTCGACGGCACCCCTACCCAGCGCCTTCGCACTGAGGCCCGACTTCACCCGAACGAGTCCCGAGGGCCCGCTCCCTCGGCGGAGGAAACGCATTGACCAGCGTGGGCGGGGCGGAGATCGTGAGCCCATGACGGACAGCACCTGGCTCAATCTCGATCATCAACTCGTCCCCGGCAAGGAACTCTTCCGCAGCGAGCGCGCGTTCCATCTCTGGTCCTACACGGCGAGTCACGGGCAACTCCTGATGCGGAGCGGCGGCGATCCCGAGGAGCCCGGCGAGCCCGACACGACGATCGACCTGCTCTTCAAGCCCGCCGCCGTGGTGAAGGTCCGTAGCCACTACCGCGGCCTGGTGATCAGATGCGCGACCGAGACCGAGAGCGAGCGGGTCAAGGCCGACCACCCCAGCGTGCACTTCAGCCGGGACGAGCACGTTTTCGTACTCGAAAGCCAGGGCGAGTCCGACTTCGTGGTCGCCATGGCCGTCGGCTGGAGGGAAGGGGTACTCCGCCGCACCCAGATGAGCTTCTTCCATGACTTCCACCCCTCCGAGCCGGCCGTCTGGCCCAGCCGGCCCCTCCAGGGCGTTCACGCCGGCCTCGACACGGCCTCGGCGCGGGAACTCGTCGACGCGCTGTCGGCCGACGGGAAACCCGCGGCCCGACGGGAGCGTTACCGCCCCGTCTACGTGGTCATGACACGGGTCGTCCACCGCGACGGACCGGAGGTCACCGGAGCGGGCGTCTTCCTGACCAGGGCCGACGCCGAGGAGGCCCGGGGCGTGATCACGGCGAAGTCGGTCGACTGCTGGATCGAGGAACTCCCGATCGCGATCTGACGACTCCGTGCCCGGTCTCGTCGGTGTGGCCGGTGCCGGGAACGGGTGGATCCGGCGATCCGGCACCGGAATCGAGTCCGGTACGGTGCCTCAGCGTTCGCTCGTCGTGACCCCGACCAGCGATGATCACCCCTTGTGCTCACCAACATCATCACCGCCGTCGGCCTGACCGTCCTCCTCTGGGCGCTGGTCCACACCACCCGTCTCGCCGTCCGCAACCGCAAGGCCCACCACTTCGACGCCGCCGCCTACGGCCTCGTCCCCCGCGAGCGGCTCGACAGCGGCCGCTCCGGCCCGCCCTCGGACGAACCCGCGCTGCGCCTCGCCGTCGACGCCGCCCTGAACGGCGCGTGGGAACCCGCCGCCGGGCTCCTCGCGGAGACCGCCGAGCGGCAGGACTGGGAGGAACGTTGGCGGCTCGTCGAGGTGTTCGCGGACCTGGCGGTGGACGACGAGCACTGGCTGCGGGTCTGGCGCGCCAAGCGACCGCAGGACGCGGACGCCGTCGTCGTACACGCCCACGCCCTGCTGCTCCGCGCCTGGGCGGCGCGCGGCGAGGGGTACATCGACCGCACGTCCTCCGCGCAGGTGGCACAGTTCCACGAGTTGCTGCCGACCGCCGTGTACGCCGCCCAGGAGGCGGCGCGGCTGGCCCCGGCCGACCCTTCGCCGTGGGTCACGATGGTCGCCGCCGCGCGCGGACTGCGGCTCCCCCACGACGAGTTCCGCGGCCTGTGGAGCGAGGTCACGAGCCGTGCGCCGCTGCACTACGACGCCCACTGGCAGGCCCTCCAGTACTGGTGCGCGAAGTGGCACGGCTCCCACCGGCTGATGTTCGACTTCGCCAAGCGGGCGGCGGCCTCCGCTCCGGCCGGGAGCCTGCTCTCGGCCCTACAACTGCACGCCGTGTACGAGGCGGTCCTCCAGGACGGTGACGCCGCCTACCGCACCTGGGCCACCAAGGCCGTGCTCGCCGGCGTCCGGGCCGACCTGGCGCAGGCCGACCCCCAGGACCGCCGACTCCCCGCGATACGGCACCTGTACGCCGCCGTGCTCGTGAAGACCGGGCGGTACGCGGAGGCCCTGGCGCAGTTCCGGCTGATCGGCGGGTGGTGCGGAGCGGCGCCGTGGACGGACGCGCAGGACTCCGTGGCGGCGTTCCACCATGCCCGAGGCCTGGCGGCCCTCCACTCGGGCCGTCCGAGGTGACCCGGTCCGGCACTCGGCTGACGTCGCCCGAAACCCCCGTCCTCGGGCGCCGTCAGCTCAGTGCCGGACCGCGGGGGACCCTGTTCGCCGGCCCCTCACCGTCCTTGCGGCGCCCACTTTGCCAAGCCCCGGAGCACCGCGCATTGGCCAGGAGTGGACAGTGTCTTGACGGAGAGTCGCCCCGCCGCCCGCGCACCGGGGCCCGGGATCTGTTGCGCGGGGCGCCACGACACGTGTAAACCCGTGGTCATGCTGCCCGAGAGAACGTTCCGCAGCGCGGAACTAGCGCCCGCCGACCGTTTCGAGAGCTGGCGGGCCCTGATGTCGGAGACGCACGCTCCCATGGAGATGGACAGTGAGCACGCCGCCGACTTCTGGGTGAACCAGCGCGTCATCGCTCTCGGCGGGATCACCGTCTATCCGATGGAATGCCGTCCCCTGACCTTCCGGCGCACGCGGAAGCTGATAGCGAGGTCGGACCCCGAGGCCTTCCACCTCTCGCTGATCAAGCGCGGGGCGGGAGCGGTCACCCTGGGCAAGGACACCGTCGTGCACGGTGTGTACGACATCCACACCAGTGACACCTCGCGGCCGTTCGACATCAGTTCCGGCCCGCATTCCGTCGAGATCATCGGGGTCGAGGTGCCCAAGGCGCTGCTGCCGCTGCCCCCGGACACCGCCGGCCGGGTCATCGGCAAGCGCATCTCGGCCCGGGAGGGGATGGGGGCCCTGCTGGCGACCTTCCTCGACCAGGTGACCAAGGACAGCCGGTCCTACCGGGAAGCCGAGGGCCCGCGCCTGAGCGGCGTACTGGCCGATCTCGTGGCCTCGGTCTTCGCCGGCGTCCTCGAAGCGGACCGGTCCCTGACCCCGGAGACGCACCGGCGCGCCCTGGCGCTGCGCGTGATGGCCTTCATCCGGGACAACGCCGACGATCCCCTGTTGGACGTCCCCGCGATCGCCGCCGCCCACCACATCTCCGTCAGCTATCTGCACCGGGTGTTCCAGCAGGAGGGGAACGGGACGACCGTCGCGGCCTTCCTCCAGGGGCAGCGGCTGGCACGGGCACGCCAGGACCTGGCGGACCCGCTGCACGAGGACGTGCCCGTGCACGTCATCGGCGCCCGGCGGGGCTTTCGGCACGCGTCCGCGTTCAGCCGGGCGTTCCGCGAGGCCTACGGCCTGCCGCCCGCAGCCTTCCGCGGGCAGGCCCGGGTGGAGGAGAGCGCGTAGTCGACCCGGCGGCTCCGCCGCTACTTGGGGTCCTCGCTGTCCCAGGGGTGGACGAACCGTCGGGGGCTGAGTTCCCAATCGCTCAGGACGGTCAGCAGTTCCCTCTCGTCGCCGGCTTCAGCCGACGCGATGAGGACCGCGCCGATGTCGTGGTCGAAGCCGTCGAGGCGCTCGGCGTCGTACTCCCAGTGCTGAAGGCGGAATACGCGGTCCGTTGCGCTGGGCACCCAGCCCTGCTCGCGCGCCTCGGCATCACGCGAGGTCAGTCCCGGGGTGATGTCCACGAAGGCATGCCGGTCGATCCGCGTGGCCGGGACTTCCGCCACCAGTCTCCTGCCGAGGCGGAGCGCGGTCAGTTTGTCCGTGGGCCAGTCAGGGGTGTCGTCCACGAGGCACATACTGCCCCGTCTCGCCGCCGACCTCCGAGGGATCTCGTCCGGAGGATCCGGTACGTGGTCAGCCCTTCAGGGGCAGCACCTGGCCGGCGACCACCAGGAGGACCTCCTCGCAGGCGGCGGCCACCGCGGCGTTGAGCCAACCGAGTTCGTCGCGGTAGCGGCGCTGCCGGGCGGTGGCGGGCTCGACTCCGGAGCCCACCTCGCTGCTGACCAGCACCACCCGGCGCCGGGTCTCCCGTACGCCGGCCACCAGTTCGGCGGACCGGGCCCGCAGGCGCTGCCGGCCGCCGGCCGTCCAGGCCGTGTCGTCGGCGGCGTCCACGCGCTCCATCGCGTCGGAGAGCCACGACGCGAGGCAGTCGATCAGGAGCGGCGGGCCGTCCTCGGCAAGCAGCGGGAGCAGTTCGCGGGTCTCCGCGGTGTGCCAGTGCGCGGGGCGGCGCTCCCGGTGCAGGTGGACCCGGTGCGGCCAGTCGGGGTCGCCTTCGCGGCCGCCTCCGGTGGCGGCGTACACCACGTCGGGGTAGGCCTCCAGGCGGAGTTCGGCCTGGTGGGACTTGCCCGAGCGGGTGCCGCCCAGCACCAGGGTCCGGCGCGGCACGACCGGGGTCGGCGTCGGCCGGCCGGCGAGCACCGCGGTCCCGTCGGGCACGGTCCGGGCACCGGCCGCGGTGCAGCGGCGGGCCGGTTCGGCGCCGGGCGGGGCGTCGTGGTCCAGGTGTACGGCGATCACGTCGGTGCCGGGGCCGACCGCGCCGGCCGCCCGGAGCCGGGCCAGCGCCTCCGGGCGGCCGAGGACGTCCGCGAGGACCACCTCGTACGGGCGTTCCGCGCCGGCGGGCTCGGCGGGTTCCGTGGGTACGGCGGGTGCCGCGCCGGGCGGCAGGTACAGGGCCCGGGTGCCGTCGGGGCCGGTGACCGCGTAGCCGGTGCCCGGTACGTCGACGGGGACGGCCCGCACCCGGTGTCCGGAGGACGTGGTCAGGTCCTGCCCGGCGGGCGGGCCGCCCTCTCCGGGGCCGGTCGACAGGACGTGCCCGATCCCGGAGGGTGCGTATCCGGCCCGGGCGGCGGCGGCTCCCGCGGCGGGCGTGGCGTCGAGGAGCAGGGTGCCGTCCACGAGGATCGTCGTGGCGGCGCGGACGTGCTCTCCGAGGCAGGCGGCGCAGCCGGCGCAGGGGCAACCGGGTCGGGGCAGTCCCTCGGGGGCGGCGGTGCCGAGCAGGGTGAGTTCCACGGGTGGGCCTTCCGGAAGGGAGCGGGCGGGGAGGCACTCCCTTCCCCACCGGTGCCTGGCACCGGCCCTTCCAGGAAAGGCGCCCCGCCCTGCCGCCCGCGTCCTCCGAACGGCCCCGGGACCGGGTGAGGCGCGGTCCCCTTTCGCCGGGGAGGGAGGCTACGGCTGGGCCGGGGGTTCTCCGTGGTCGCCGAGGGTGAGCAGGACACGGCGCAGCAGGTCGGTCAGCAGGTGTCGTTCGGCCGTGGTGAGTCCGGCGAGTTGGCGTTCCTCTCCGGCGAGGTGGTGTTCGACGAGGCGGTGGGTGAGGTCCCGGCCGGTGTCGGTGAGGGAGATCAGCACGCGGCGGCGGTGGGTGGGGTCCACGGCCCGTTCGACCAGGTCCTTCCTGACGAGGTGGTCGATGCGGTTGGTGAGCGCCCCGGAGCTGACCATCGCGGCCGAGCTGAGTTCACCGGCGCTGAGGACGTACGGGGGGCCGGAGCGCAGCAGGGTGGCGAGGACGTCGAACTCCCAGGGTTCGACGCCGTGGGCGGTCAGGTTCTCCTTGATGCCGGCTTCGAGCAGGCGCGAGGCGCGGGAGAGGCGGCCGATCACGTCCATGGGGGAGGTGTCGAGGTCGGGGCGGACCGCGTGCCATTGCGCGGTGATGCGGTCGACGCCGTCGTACTTCGCTTCTTCCGTCATGCCCGCAGCCTAACATTTCGACATGGAACTGTTTGACATCGGTGGATCGCTGAGCTTATAGTTTCGACATCGAAATTTTCGACATAGGGGGAATGCTGTGAAGGTCCTGCTCACCGGCGCCACCGGCTACATCGGCTCCGCCGTCACCGATCACCTCACCGCCGCGGGCCACCAGGTCGTCGCGGTCACCCGCAGCGCTGTCACCCCTGGCGCCGAGCACCGGACCGGCCGGTCCTGGCACAGCCAGGTGATCGGCGACACCGCCGACCCGGCCTCCCTGGCAGGTGCGGTGACCCCGGAGGTGGACGCCGTGATCCACCTGGCCCCGCCGAGCGGCGACGCCGATGTCGACGCCGCCGTCATCGAGACGCTCGCCGCACCGCTGCGCGGCACCGGGCGTCCCTTCGTCTATACCAGTGGCGTCTGGGTGCTCGGCGCGACCGGCGAGGCCCAGGAGGTGACCGAGGAGGCCCCGACCAACCCGATCGGCATCGTGGGCTACCGCCCGGCGATCGAGCGGCAGGTGCTGGCCGAGGCCGCCGAGGGCGTGCGCGCCGTCGTCATCCGACCCGGGATCGTGCACGGGCGCGGTGGCGGCATCCCCGCCCTGCTCGTCGAGCGGGCCCGTGAGCACCAGCCGCCGCAGTACTACGGCAAGGAGGACGTGCGCTGGCCTATGGTCCACGTGGACGACCTGGCCGAGCTGTTCGTGGCCGCCGTCGAGCGGGCGGAGGCCGGCACCGTCTGGCACGGCGTCAGCGAGTCGGCCGTGCCGGTCCGCGACCTCGCCCGGGCCGCCGGCCGCGCGGCCGGCGTGCTCGCCGCACCGCACACGGTCTCGGCCGAGCAGGCCGCCGAGGTGTACGGCCCGCTCTTCGCGGAAGCGCTCGCCCTGGACCAGAGCGTCAGCGGCGCCGCCGCCCGCACCGTACTCGGCTGGCGGCCGAACCGTCCGGGCGCGGTGAGCGAGCTGGTGTCCGGCTCGTACCGGCCCGTCGAGGTGTTCGGCGCTCCCGAGGGCCCGGAGACCGACGCCGAGGTGGCCGCGATCCGCCGCCTGGTCGCCGAGGTCGAGTACGCGCAGCAGACCGAGTCGGTCGAGCGGTTCCTGGCCGTCTTCCGCCGGCAGGACCCGGTGTGGACCACCGGCCACGGCAAGCGGCTGTCGGGCTTCGAGGAGATAGCGACCTTCACCGGGCAGGTGCTGCCGGGTGCGACGGCCGAGTCCACCGCCGTCTACGACGTGGAGCGCGTGCTGTTCCTGCGCCCCGACGTCGCCGCGGTGAACGTGCGCCAGCAGCCGGTCCGCGGTGACGGCACCCGCATCGCCGACCGTCCCGAGGGCCGTCCCTTCTACATCCTGGTCAAGGAGGACGGCACCTGGCGCGTCGGGGCCGCGCAGAACACGGTCGCGGTGGCCTGACCCGCCCCGCCCCCTCATACCCCCATCGAACGGCTCCGGGGCACACCGGCCCCCGGGCCGGCGGGGGCGTGCGGGCCCGGACAGGGGTCGGGCCCGCACGGGGCACCCGGCCGACTCCGGTGCCGTCTGCGGAGTGAGGGTCCCCCGCCACGTCGCGAGGGTGCGCGGGAAGGTCGCGAGAAGGCCCACGGCGGCTCCCCGGAACCCGAAGCGTGGGCCCTGGGAGGCGATCAGGGCGCCGGAGAGGGCGGGGCCACCGACGCCGGCCGCGGAGTCGGCCACCTCGTTGAGGGCGTTGGCGGAGGCCAACCGCTCCTCGGGGACCGGCTTGGAGAGGGCGGACAGGTGGGAGACGGCCGAGAAGACGTGCCCGACACCCTCCGGGAAGGCGACGACGGCCAGGTGCGCGATCGTCAGGCCGTCGAGGGTGTAGGCGACCGGGATCGTCGCCGGCGCGGCGAAGCGGCCCAGGTCCGCGACGATCATGACGCGGCGGCGGTCCCAGCGGTCGACGAACACGCCGGCCAGGAGGTTCGGCAGCGGGTAGGGGGCGAGCCGGGCGGCTCCCACCAGGCCCGCCGTGGTGGGCGAGCCGGAGAGGCCGAGGGCGAGGATCGGCACGGCCGGGTTGGAGAGCGCCGTACCCGGCGACGAGACGGTGAACCCACCCCAGACAATCATGAAGTCGCGGTTCGCCGGCAGCCCGCGCCAACGGCCCTCCGATAACGCGGCCGGGGCTGGTGCCGGTGCCGGTTCCGCCACCGACGTGGTGTTCTCCGTCGACAGGATGATTCCGTCCGTTCCTCGTTCATTCGTGGGGAGTGGCGCGATGCCGTCGTCCGCCCCGGCCGGTCGCCGGGCCTGAGCCGCGCCGGCCCGGGCGGTCACCGGGCCGGGGCGGTCACCGGGCCGGGGCGGTCACCGGGCCGGGGCGGCGCGGCTCAGGCCTCCGGGTCGTTCAGCCTTCTGATCCGCAGGAGTTCGTCCTCGGTGAACTCGGACGCCGCCGCTGCCAGGACCTTCTGCAGGACTGCGGTCTTGCCCGCCAGGTAGGCCGGGACGTCCATCCGCGGGTCCGCCGCGAGGGCCAGCTTCACCGCGCCGTACTCCTCGCGCAGATCGGCCCGGCGGCGCAGGACGTCACGGACGGCGAGGTGGTTGCGGACGTTCAGGGTGCCGCGGGTGCACACGTACACGTGGCGCGCCGGATCATCGTCGGGCGCGCGGAACGCCTCGCGGCCGGCGACTCCCAGGTCGCCGCGGTGGACGTAGCCGATGGCCTCCAGGGCCGCCACGGCCGCGGGCACGTCGTCGGCGGGGACGATCACGTCCACGTCGAGGACCGGCTTGGCGGCGAGGCCGGGCACCGAGGTGGATCCGACGTGTTCCACCACGGCGTCGGGCAGGGACCGCAGGGCGGCGCGCAGCGTCTGCGCGAGCCGCGCGAAGCGGACGGGCCAGTCGTCGGACCAGGGCACCACGATGATCGTCACGGCGTCATTGTCACCCTGGCGGCCCGTCGGATGTCAGGGCCTCGCCAAGGGCGTAACCCTGGCAGAGATCCGCCCTGGGCCCGGTACCGGATGCCGGGTGCCGGGCCCAGGGCGCCGGGCACCGCGCGCAGGGCTCCGGGGCACGCCGGTCGGCCCGGGCCAGGTACCGGATACCGGGCTCGGGGCGCCGGGGGCAAGGCATCGCGCGCCGCGTGCCGGGTCACGCCGGTGGGGCGGGCCCGTCGGCCGAGGCGAGCAGGGCGAGGACGGTGGCCTCCATGGCGTGCCGCGCCTCCTCGGGTCCGAGCCCGGTGGAGCGCCAGTGGTGCCAGGCGCCCCAAGTGGTCACCGCGTCCAGCCCGTTGACGAGGTCCGTACGCCGCCCGCCGGCGAGCCGGTCGAGCTCCTCGGCCAGCACCGCCTCCAGGCGTTCGCGGGCGTCGACGAAGGCCTCGGCGGTGACCTGGCGGATGCGCTCCGAGGGGTGGTCCATGCGGATCATCGCCAGCCGGGCCGGGGTGATCCACTCCAGGATCCGGGCCCGCTGCTCGACGAGGGCCGCCACGCGCACCGCCCGCGTCCCCTGAGTGGGCAACGGCCGGATCTGCTCGGCGAGTTGTTCCAGTCGGCGGGTGATGGCGGTGTCGACCAGCTGGGCCATGTCGTCGAAGTGGTGGAACACCGAGCGCCGCGAGACCCCCGCGTACTCCGCCACCCGGTCGGCGGGGAAGTCCGTCGCCCCCTCGTCGAGCAGCGCGAGGAGCGCGTCGGCGATCTTCTCGCGGGTCTGCCGACCGCGCTCGGCCCTGCCGTCCACCCGCTCCGGCCCGGATTGCCCGCCCATCCGCCGCTCCTCTCTCCGATTGACATTATTGCACTCCAAGTGCAACGGTGAATGTGCACTCAGAGTGCAACTTCATCCCCGGAGGAATCACAGCCCGATGTTCCTTGCCCTGGGCCGTTGGTGTGCCCGCAGACCGCTCCGCGTCCTCGCCCTCTGGGCGGCCGTCCTGATCGCGCTCGCCTCCGCCGTGCTGCTGCACGGCCGCGTCACCAGCGAAGCCGTGGTCATCCCCGGCAGCGACAGCCAGGCGGCCCGGGACGTGGCCGCCGCCTTCCCCGGGCCGGCCTCCGGCAACCAGCCGATCGTCCTGCACACGGACGCGGACGGCCCGGCGCTTACCTCCGACGCCGCACGGCGCGCCGTCGAGGCCGCGGCCGAGGAGGTCGGCCGGGTCGCGCACGTGGTGAGCGTGGGCACGCCGTACGGCACGCCCGGCGGCGCGGCCATGAGCCGGGACGGGCACACCGCGTACCTGTCGGTCGGGCTGGACGTGACGGGCCGTGACATCACCCCGGAGATCAGCCGGGCGGTCGTGTCGGCCGCCGAACCCGCCCGCCGGGCCGGCATCGAGGTCACCGCGGGCGGCGACCTCGCGGCCGCCGCCGACAAGGGGTCCACCGCCCACAGCGAGTTGATCGGCCTCGCCGCCGCCGCGGTCATCCTCTTCCTCGGGCTGCGCCGGGTGCTCGCGGCCGGTCTCCCCCTGCTCCTGGGCGTCGTCGGACTGGTGATCTCGCTGTCGCTGATCGGTCTGGTCGGGCACGTGCTCGACATGCCCTCCTCGGGGGCCACGATCGCGGCGATGATCGGCCTCGGCGTGGGCATCGACTACACCCTGTTCTGCCTGACGCGGTTCCGGGAACTCCTGGCCGACGGGCACGGGGTGGTGGACTCCGCCGCGCACACCACGGCGAGCGCCGGCAAGGCGGCGGCCTTCGCCGGCTGCGCGGTGGCGGCCGCGCTGGCGGGGCTGGCCCTGGGCGGCCTGCCGCTGCTGCACGCGCTGGCGCTGGCCCCGGGGATCGCCGTCCTGGTCGCGGTCCTCGCGGCACTGACCCTGCTCCCGGCGCTGCTGGGGCTGTTGGGCCACCGACTGGGCCCGCGCCCCGCCGACACGAGCGCCCCGGCGGAGGCCGCGGCCGAGTCGGCGGGGGCGACGGCCGGGCCGGCGGGGGCGTCCTCCCCCACCGATACGACCGCGCCCGTCACACCCGTCACACCCGTCACCGACCCCACCGGTGAGCGCTGGCGCCGCCTCGCCGCCCACGTGGCCGGGCGCCCCTGGCGCTACCTGCTCGCGAGCCTGCTGCTGGTGGGCGTACTGGCCGCGCCGGCTGCGAGTTTGACGTTCGGCCAGCTCGACGCCGGCGACAAGGCCGCCGGTACGGCGAGCCACACCTCCTACGAGCGGCTGGCCGAGGCCTTCGGGCCGGGTGCCAACGGCCCCGTCCAGGTGACCGCGACCCTGCCCGCGGCAGCCGCCGGCCCCACCGACCCGCGCGTCTCGAAGATCACCGTGGCGCTGGAGCACACCCCCGGGGTCGCCGCCGTCGCTCCGGCCCGGATCGGGCCCGACGGCCGTACCGTCCTGTGGCAGGTCACGCCGACCACCGGCCCCGGCGATCCCGCCACCGTCACGCTCGTGGAACGGCTGCGGGAGTCCACCCTTCCGGAGGCCGTCGCGGGAGCCGCCGACAACACCGAAGGCGCCGCCGGAGCCGACGCCGACGCCGTGACCCACGTGGGCGGTCCGACGGCCGCCCAAGCCGACCTGAACTCCCGGCTCGCGGACCGGCTGCCCGTCATCATCGCCACCGTCGTCCTCCTCGCCGCGCTGCTGCTCCTCCTGGCCTTCCGCGCTCCGGTGGTCGCGGCCAAGGCCGCCGTGATGAACCTGATCTCGGTCGGGGTGGCGTACGGGGTCCTGACCGCGGTGTTCCAGTGGGGTTGGGGGGCCGGGCCGCTCGGCCTCGACGGGCCGGTGCCGATCCCGGGATACGTACCGCTGCTGATGTTCGCGGTCCTGTTCGGGCTCTCGATGGACTACGAGGTGTTCCTGCTGACGGCCGTGCGCGAGTCCTACCTGCGCCACCGCGACAACCGGCGCGCGGTCGTGGAGGGACTCGCCGGCACCGCGCGCATCATCACCTCGGCGGCGATGATCATGGTGTGCGTGTTCCTGAGCTACCTGCTGTCCGAGGATCCCGTCGTCAAGATGTTCGGGATCGGCCTGGCCACCGCGGTGGCCCTGGACGCCACCGTGGTACGCGGACTGCTCGTCCCGACCAGCATGGTGCTGCTCGGCGAACGCAACTGGTGGCTGCCCCGCCGACTCGACCGGATCCTGCCCCACATGGACATCGAGGGCGCCCCGCCGGCCCCCGTCGACGACCGGGATCCGACCGCCGACGCCGCCCCGAAGCCCGGCCCGAAGCCCGACCCCAACGCCGATCCGAAGACCGACCCCGACCCGGCGCCCGACTCCGCGTCCGCGCCGGACGACTCCGCACCCGACCGTCTCCCCGCCCCCTGAGGTATCGCCCCATGCCCTCGAAGGCCACCCCTTCCCCCGTCCCCCCGACCACCCCTCGGCCGAAGTCCGCGCGCACGACCCCGCCGCGCCGCCCCTCGCGCCGGGTGCTCCGCGTCGCCGTCGCGACCCTCCTGGCCGGCGCCCTGCTGCTCGCGGCGGACGCCCTGGCCCGTCAGGTGGGCGAGGAGCGGTTCGCCGACCGGATAGCGGCCCGCCAGAACGCGGACGTCAGCTCGCCCGAAGTCACGATCGAGGGCTACCCGTTCCTGCTCGACGCGGCCCGCGGCTCCCACCCCGAGGTCCGGGTCACGGCCGACGCCCGGACGCCCGACGGCATCCCGGTCAAGGCCGCCGTCGACCTGCACGAGGTGGCCAAAAGCCCGGCCGGTTACACGGCGGCCTCGGCGGACGCCGCGTTCACGGCCCCGTTCGACGCGCTCGGCCCCGACGGCGACCGCGCGGTGCGCCTCTCCGACGCGGGAGACGGCCGACTGCGGATGGAGACCGCCGTCATGGGCATGCCGCTGGTGGTCACCGCCGGACTCCGGCTCGACGCGGGCGTGGTCACCCTGCACGCCGAGAGCGCGACCCTGGCCGGCCGACGGCTGCCCGCCGACACCCCCGCCATCGAGCGGACCCTGTCCGCGCAGAGCCGCCGACTGCCGCCCCTCCCCCTGGGCCTGACGCCGACCACCGTCACCGTGGGGCCCGACGGCGTGACGGCGCACGCCGAGGCCGGGCGGGTCAGCCTCGCCTGACCGCAGGCCGCCGGGCCGGCCGGGGACGGGCCGAGTCGGGCCGGGCCGGATTCCCGGGTGCCGCCCGGATTCGAGGTCGTCGTTCGGGTTCGAGGTCGTCGTTCGGGGCATACGCGCGCCGTCCATCACCACGTCACCGGGAGGCGCCCCATGACCACCACCGACACGGGTACCCCGACCCCGTCCGAGGTCCCGCTCGAGGTTCCGTTCGAGGACACGCGGGCCCGAAGCCTCGAAACCGGCCCCGAGGACACCGACGAACGCATCCGGCGCATCCGACGCCGCCTGGAACGCCTCATCGGGATCGCCGCGACCGAGGGCAACTCCGTACGCCCCCTGCGCAACGGTGACGCGATCTTCGCCTCGATGCTCGACGCCATCTCCGGTGCCCGGCACACCGTCGACATGATGACCTTCGTCTACTGGAAGGGCGACATCGCCCGCCGGTTCGCCGAGGCCCTCGCCGAACGGGCCCGCCACGGCGTGCGCGTACGGCTGCTGCTGGACGGCTTCGGCAGCCGCCTCATCGAACGGGACCTGCTGGACCGCATGAGCGCCGCCGGGGTGGACGTCGCCTGGTTCCGCAGACCCGTCTTCCTGTCCCCGCTCAAGCAGAACCACCGCTGCCACCGCAAGGTCCTCGTCGTCGACGAACGGACCGCCTTCACGGGCGGCGTCGGCATAGCCGAGGAGTGGTGCGGCGACGCGCGCAACCCGCGCGAGTGGCGCGACACGCACGCCGAGGTCCGCGGGCCCGCCGTGGACGGCATCGCGGCGGCCTTCGCCCAGAACTGGGCGGAGTGCCACCCCGAACTCTTCGACGACCGCGACCGTTTCGTGAACCACGAGCCCGCCGGCTCGGCCGTCGTGCAGGTCGTGCGCGGTTCGGCCGCCTTCGGGTGGCAGGACATGCAGACCCTGATGCGGGTCGTCCTGGAATCGGCGCAGGAGCGGGTGCGTCTGGCCACCGCCTACTTCGCCCCCGACGACTACTTCGTCGAGCTGCTGTGCGCGACGGCCCGCCGGGGCGTCACCGTCGAGATCCTGCTGCCCGGCCCGCACACCGACAAGCGGGTGTGCCAACTGGCCGGCCGGCACCACTACGAGGAACTCACCGCCGCCGGGGTGCGGATCCACGAGTACCAGCCGACGATGATGCACGCCAAGATCATGACGATGGACGCGGTGGTCTCCCTCATCGGCTCGTCGAACTTCAACCGCCGCTCCCTCGACCACGACGAGGAGGTCATGCTGGCGGTCATGGACCCCACCGTCACCCGCGAGCTGGACGAGGACTTCGACCGGGACCTCCGCGACAGCACGCGCATCGCCCCGGAGCGCTGGCGCCGCCGCTCCGTCCTGCACCGCGCCCGGGAACTCGCGGTCCGGCCGCTGCGCCGCTTCCTGTGACCCGGGGCCGGCGGTCCCGGGCCGACGACCCGGGGCCGGCGCCCCGCCTCAGCCGCCGAGGAGCTCCCACACGGCGCTGATCCTCTGCCGGGCCTCCGTGACGCCGCCGTCAGCCGTTCGCCCGCCAGATCGCGGCGTTGAGGGCCGCGGCAAAGCAGACCCAGCCCAGGTAGGGCACCAGCAGCAGGGCGGCGGCGCGGGACACCCCCGCGAAGTATCGGACCGTGACGCAGATCGCGGCCGCCAGGAGGACGATCTCGACCAGGGCGAGGCCGTACGCGCCGATCCCGAAGAACAGGGGGGTCCAGGCGAGGTTGAGGGCCAGTTGCACGACCCACCACGTGATCGCCCGGCCCCGGTGCGGGGCGGCCCGACGCCGCCAGACCAGCCAGCCCGCGACCGCGATGCCCGCGTACAGGACGGTCCAGACGGGGCCGAACAGCCACGCGGGAGGGGCCCAGGCCGGTCGTTCCAGGGACGCGTAGACCGCCGGCGCGTCCGAGGAGGCGAGGGCGCCCACCGCCGCGACGGCGTAGACCGCCAGCAGGAAGCCGCCGAGGGCGCCCCACGCCCTCGCCCCACGCGCGGTCACGGGGTCCACCGATCCAGACATCACGGCTCCGGGCAAGGCTCGCACCATAAGGGACACCCGGTCTTCCGCCCGGGGGCCCGGATCGGATGCGGCCGGGACCGGACCGGACCGGAGGGGTCGGCCCGGCCCGGTCCCGGGGGGTGTCAGCCGATGGACGCGATGCCGCCCCAGCCTCCGCTGCCGACCTGGACGCTCGGGCCGTCGATCGGGCCGTGGATGGAGGTGCCGCCCTTGTAGAACTTCAGGGTGCCGTCACCGGCGGTGGCCCACATGTCGGCGGTGCCGTCGCCGTTGGCGTCGGGACCGGAGGCGATCAGCGGCCGGAAGGCGGTCGTGTACCCGCGGCCGTACTCGGTGCGGGAGGTGAAGGTCTTCCCGTCCGGCTGGCCCATGTAGTGGTACAGGATGCCGTCGCGGGTGTCGCGGGCCAGGAGGTCGATCGTGCCGTCGCGGTCGGCGTCGCCGGGCGCGCTGAGGTCCATGACGTCCCAGCCGCCCGTGCCGATGAGGATCGGGGTGGCGACGGCCGGGGCGGTGCCGACGGCGCCGTGGTGGATGTAGAGCTTGTCGGAGTGGGTGACCAGCAGGTCGGGCTTGCCGTTGCGGTTGGTGTCGCCGACGGAGAGGATCCGGGCGGTGGTGGGCAGGGTGGCCATCTTGATCGGCGCGCCGATGGTGCCGTTGCCGAGGTTGGGGTAGAAGCGCAGCTCGCCGCCGACCCGCGCGACGACGTCCTCCATGCCGTCGCCGTTCCAGTCGCCGCGGTGGCTGACGGAGGCGCCCGACCAGCCGCCGCTGCCGATGACGACGGGCGCGCCGAGGGCGCCGGTTCCCGTACCGGGGTAGAGGAGCAGCTTGCCGGCGTCGTCGACGGCGACGAGGTCGGGCTTGTTGTCGCCGTTCATGTCGCCGGGTACGGCGGCGGCGGTGTTCTCGACCCAGGCCCGTACGTCGTCCACGCGGGTCGCGACGGCCCCGGTGCGGGTCTCCGTCGCCGGCGTGCCGAGGCATCCGCCCTGCCAGGACGCGCTGGTGACGGCGAGGAGTTCCTGCTTGCCGTCCTTCTCGCGCAGTACGGGGCCGCCCGCGTCGCCCTGGCACAGGACTCCGTCGCCGGAGGCCGTCAGGGTCAGATCGGCCGAGGTGTCGCCGACCGCGGTGAAGGGCGCGGTGTGCAGCCGGTCGGGTACCCAGGTGGTCTTGGTGCGGCCGAAGCCGGCGGCCCGGACGGCCTCGTCGGCGGTCGCGGGGGTGGTGGCGAGGACGGCCGGCTTCACCTGGGCGATGCCGGTGTCCAGCTTCACCATGACCAGGTCCCGGTCGGCGTGCGGGACGAGCTGGATCGCGGAGCGGGTGGCTCCGGCGGTCGTCTGGGTCAGGTCCGCGCGGCCCACGACGACCTTGGTGGCGGTCTTGGGCTTGCCGGGCTGCACGCTGCCCGACGCGTCGGCGAAACAGCTCGCGGCGGAGAGGACCCAGCGGGGGGCGACGAGGGTGCCCGTGCAGGCGCGCTCGGAGTTCCCGATGACGATGCTCGCGGTGTGGGCGTACGCGGCCGCGTCGGCCGGGGCGCCCTGGAGGGCCTGCGCGGGCGAGGCCATCATGCCCGCGGCCAGGGTGGTGGCGACGGCGGTGGCGCCGATCCAGGCTCTGCGGGTGCGTGCGTGTGACAAGACGTTCTCCATGAGGATGCGATGCGGATGCGGGGTGTTCCGGCCGCGCGGCACGGCGGGCGGAACGACGGTCGGGTGCGACGCTCGGGTACGGCGTCGGGTGGGGCGGGGGGTACGGCGGCGGGTGGGCCCCGCCCGCCGCCGGGGAGGACGCGCTAGGAGACGGAGATCTCGACGAGGACGTGGTCGCGACGCTCGGGGTCGGCGGCCTCTCCGACGCCCTTCCACTCATTGGCGGCCACGGTCACGTTCTGCCGGCTGCCCTCGGCGGTCAGCGTCACGTCGGCCTCGTGGGTGGCGTCGCCCTTCATCCCGTAGACCGCCGGTATCTCCACGCTGAGGTGGCCGGTCTTCCCGGTGACGCGGAAGCAGATCTTGCCCTTGGTCCGGGAGTACACCTCCATCAGGCCGGTGGTGGAGGCGCAGTCGGCGAGGACGATGTGTCCGTCGCCGCGCTTGAGGACGATGCCGAGCTCGGTCTGGATTCTCGCGGCGTCCGGGTAGGCGAAGTCCTCCACCGGGTGCGGCGGTCGGTCGGCGCTCACGCCGGCGGCGGCGGCCGTGCTCCGGGCGGGGGCCTCACTGGCGTACGTCGTGGTGACGGCGACGGCGATGCAGGCCGCGGCCGCCGCGGTGGTCGCGAGGACGCGTCGTACGAGCTTCATTGCGTTGTTCCTTTTCGTGCGGAGGGGGTCGGCCGTCGGGGCGGCCGTGAACGACGAGGGGCGGGAGGGGCCAAAGGGACTGGAGGGGCCTACCAGGTCAGCACGCCGATGACCGTCATCACCCCCTCGCCCACGGCTTCCGAGACGATGCCCCCCACCGTGTGGGCCAGACCCGTCTTCTCCAGGTACGCGGACTTCCCGAGGAACATGCCGCCGAGCACGAACATCCCCACCGAGGTGTGGAACTCGCTGCTGTCCCAGCCGTACGCCTGGCCGGTGAAGTAGGCGCTCACGCCCTTGAGGGCCACGGCGACCCCGCCGAGCACGAATGAGGCGGGCAGCAGGACGCCTGAGGCTGGCGGTATCAGCAAGCCGCCGCCGAGGGCGATCAAGGAGGCCCCACTGGCGATCGTGGACCAGTGTTTGGTGACCTTCGCCCAGTCCTTGTCGCTGCCGGTGTCCGAAGGCCACAGGCCCGCTTCCACGTACCAGGGCTTGTCACTGTCGGCGGTCTGCGAGGGGTGGGTGCCGTTCGCCTCGTACCGTCGGGCTTCCTCGGCCGCCTTCTGCGCCGCCGCCACCGCCTCGGCCCTGGCCTTCGCGATGACGATCGCGCGGGCCTCGCCGGCCGCCGCGGCGGCGGCCCGCGCGTCCTGACCGGCCCGCCGGGCGGAGGCACTGGCCGCGCTGGCGCTCGACTGGGCGTTCGACGCGGAGGAGGACGCCTGCCGGGCCGAGGACGCGGCCTGCCGCATCGAGTAGTTCGCGGAGCGGGAGGCGACCCGGGCCACGGACGCCGCCTGCTTGGCGCTCGCCGCGGACCTGGCCGCTTCGGCCGCCGACGCGTCGGCGGCGTCCGCGTTCGTCCTCGCGTCCCGCGCCGCGTTCTCGGCGTCCGCGGCGTAGTCCTGCGCCTTCAGCTTCCACTTGTTCGCGTCGGCGGCGGCCTGACGGGCTTCGGCCGCCACCTTGGAGGCCAGCGCCGCGTGCTCCAGGGCTTTGGCCGCGACCTTCGCGGCGTAGGCGATCGAGGCGCGGATCGCGGAGATGTGGGTGGCGTGGTCCTGGTCCAGGCGGGCGACCTCGTACTTGTCCTGGACGACGAAGCTCCGCCGCATCCGGGCGGGGCCCTCCAGCACGATCTGCGCGGCGGACTTCGTGTAGGGGCCGCCGGAGGAGAGGAGGGCGAAGACCTCGGCCTGGTCGTCGACCTTCACCGCTTCGACCAGTTCGACGGTGAGGAAGCGGTGCAGGGCCAGGGCACTCCCGTCGGCCAGGGCCGCCTCGGCCTTGGCCTTGACGCTCTTGCCCGGGTTCCGGTTCAGGAGCTCGAAGACGTTGACCCGGTTCGGGGTGGCGGAGGCCTCGATGATCCCGTGGGTGAGGAAGTCGCGCGCCGCGTTCGGATCGTCGCTCGCCAGCGCCCGGTGGGCGGCCGCGGCGACCTCAGACCCGGCCGTGGCGGCGATGACGAGCACGGTCTCCCGGTCATCCTGCCGCTCGGCGAGGAGACGGTCGGTGTCGATCCAGCGGGCGACGTCGTGTTCGTCGCCGGCGAGCGCGAACTCCGCCGCTTCCGAGGTCCAGGTGCCCGACGAGTCGAGGAGCCCCACGGCGGCCTTGCGGCCGGCGGTGACGGCCGCGCCCAGGTCCCCCGCGCGCAGCGCCTCGCCGGCGGTCGCGATGAGGTCCTTGACGTCCGCGGTGGCCTTGTCGGCCTGGGTGCGCTCCCGCTCCGCCCGGGTGAGTTCCTCCGTCTCCTCCCGGGCGCGCAGGCGGGCCTCCTCGACCCCCATCGCGGTGTCCTCGGCGATGCGGGCGGTCTCGGCGTCCCGGGCCGCCTGTTCGACGCCCCGGGCCTCCTTGACCGCGTCGGCCGCAGCGTTCGCGGCCGTGAAGGCGGCCTCCGCGTGGGCGGTGGAACGCTTGGCGTAGTCGATGGCCTTGCCCGCGTTGGCCGCGGCGTCCTCGGCCGCCGCCGCGGCCTTCTCCGCGTGGTCGGCGGCACTGTTGGCCGCGTCGCGCGCCACGCCGGCGGCGGTGGCGGCCCTGTTCGCCAGGCTCTGCGAGAGGGTCGCGGCCCGGGCCGCGCGTGCGGCGGCGGCGTCGGCCTCGGCCGCCGCTGCCCTCGCCCGGGCCGCCTGGGAGGCGGCGATGCCGGAGGAGGCGGCCGCGTCGGCGGCGGCGTTGGCGGCGGCCGCCGCGTTCTGGGCGGCGCCGGTGGCGGCGGCGCAGGCGGCGGAGGACTGCCGGGCGGCGTCGCCCGCGTGGACAGCGGCGGCCGCGGCGGTACGCGCCCGACCGGCGGCGTCCCGCGCGCCTTGGGCCGCCTGGCGCGCGGCCGAGGCCTTGGAGGCGTCCTTCGAGGCGGCGATGGCGGCGCCGTAGGCCAGGGAGGCGGCGCGTCCCGCGGCGGCGGCGGCGCCGGCGGCGGCCTGGGCGGCCTGCCCGGCGCGGCCGGCGGCGGACTGGGCGATGCGGGACGCGGAGATCGCCGTATGGGCGGCGCTCGCGGCGCCCTGTGCGGCGCTCGCGGCGCTGTTCGCCGCCTTGGCGGAGCGCCGTACGTCGTTCTGTGCGGCCCTCGCCTCCTCGGCGGCCTTCAGGGCGGCGGCCTTCGCCTTCTCCGCGGCGTCCTTGGCCCGGTTCGAGGCGGCCACGGCCTGCTCGGTCTGCAGCTTGGCCCGACGCCCCTCGCGGACCACGATCTTGACCAACTGGTCGACCGTGGAGGCTTCTTCGTCCCGGGCGCGGGCGATGTGCTGGCCGGAGGCGAGGAACTGACGGATCGCCTCGGGCGAGCCGTCGCTCAGGGCCCGCTCCGCGTACTTCTTGACCTCGGGGGAGGCGGTGGTGAGGATCGCGAAGACCTCGGCCCGCTCGTCCTCCTGCTGCGCGGTGTGCTGGGTCTCCTGAAGGAAGGTGAGCAGGGCCGCACGGGTGCCCGACTCCAGCGCCTTGGCGGCTTCCCGCTTGACGGCGGTCCCGCTGTTGTCCATGACGGTGAAGACCGCCGCCCGCGTGTCCGTGTCGAGGGACTGCGCGTAGCCGTCGCGCAGGTAGGCGGCGATGGCCGCGTCCCCGGCGGACAGGGCGCCGTTCGCGCTCTCGCGGACCGACTTGTCGGCGAGGGGCAGGACGGCGAGCACGCCGAACCGGTTGTCGTCCGCCTTCGCGAGGGGCAGTTCGCCCGTGAGGAAGGCGGAGACCGCGGCCGGCGAGCCGACGAGGGCAGCGGCGGCGGCCTCGCGGACCGCCCGGCCGCCGCTCTTGTAGGCCCATACGGCCTTGCCCCGGTCGGTGTCGGGGAGCCCGTTGATCGGGTCGCCCTCGGCGGCGAGGGCCGGGCCGGCGCTCAGGGTGATGACGGAGGGCAGGGCGGGGATCGCGGCGGCGCCGGCCACGGTGCCCAGGATCCGGCGCCTGCTCCACAGCGACGGGGGCGTCACGGGCGGACCCCGGCGAGGACCGGCAGGGCTCCGCCGACCGGGCCGCGGGGTGCGGAAACGGCCGACGCGCGGTGCGGCGTACCCCCGCTCCGAGAAACGTTTCTTCCTGTGTAACGCAATGCAAACTCCCCTATCACGCCATGTATGGAGGAGATCGCGGCCGATAACAGCCGCTGATCACGCCCGACTTGTGAAGGTGGCTATCGTGACCGGCACACCACGGCTCGACCCGGAGACCGATGGTGCGTGGATCCGGTGTGCGCCGACACTCCGGCCCGGACGACAGCACGGGACCGACCGACCGAACGTCAGCGGCCGTGATCCGGCCGCCGGTTCCCTGCCGACCCCCCACCTCGAACGGCGAGCCACGACACTCCGCGACCATCCCGACGAGGACGGATATGACGCTAGAGCCACTCTTGACGTCCGCTGAGGGCCTGACGCGCCACCGACAGGGTCCCGCGCGCCACGAAGGGCCCGCCGAAGCCGAGCCCGAAGGCCCCCCGGCGCCGATACCCGCACACGTCCCGCTGCTGCCGGGCACGACGCCCGCCGCGTTCACCCGCCTCAACGCGGGCGCCGCCTCGCGCGCCGGCGTCAGCCCGGCCAAGTACGCCAGCCTGCTCGGCATGTCCCCCCGGTACCTGGAGGACGACCGCTACCGCCCGCCGGCGTCCACCAACATCCGCATCTGGGAGCTCCTGACGCTCCACGTGCCCTGGCACGAGGTCTCCCTGCGGATGGCACGGGAGAGCACCCTGGGCGCCCTGGGCGTCTGGGACTACCTCATCACCCAGGCGCCGACACCCCTCGAAGGCCTCCACGACGCCTGCCGCTACCTGGCCACCGTCGCCGACGCCGGCACCGAGGTCATGCACATCGAACGGACCGAGCGGCACGTCACCATCAGCCACGTCAACGCGGCCGACCTGAGCGACGAGGTCGCCTCCGCGATACGCGCCTACGCGCTGGGCCTGATGCGGCAGCGCATCGGCGAGGCCGCCCGGCGCCCCGTCGTCCCGGTCCGGGTCGCGCTCGCGGCCCGGGCCCCCCGCGATCACCGCGCCCTCGTGGACCTGTACGGCACCCGCGCCATCGAGTTCGCCGCCCCCGTCAACTCCATCACCTTCGACACCGCCGACCTCACCGCGCCCCAGCCGCACGCCCCCGGCCTGTCCGACCTCTTACGACAGCACGCCGAACGGTCCCTCACCGACGCCATCCCCCTGCACGACTGGCTCGACGTCTTCCGCAGCACGCTGCGGGCCTCCCCGGACCCGGAGGTCCCCACCCTGCGCGCCATGGCCCAGCAGCTGTCGCTGAGCACGCGCACCCTCCAGCGCCGCCTCGAAGAGCACGGCACCACCTGGTCCCAGGAGCTCCAGGCCCTGCGCCGGGAACACAGCCTGCGCCTCCTCACCACCACCGACATGACCCTGGACTCCGTCGCCCGACGCGCCGGCTACGCCGACCCCCGCGGTCTGCGGCGCGCCGTGCAGCGGTGGACCGGACGTCCGCTCGCCTCGGTCCGCGGCGCGCTCGGCGGCGTCGGCGGCGTCGAGGGCGCCGGGGACACGCCGTCCGGTGCGCGCTCGGGCGGCATTGGGGTGGCGGGCGGCGGCGACGGTGGCGTGGCTCCCGTGGGTCCGGGCGGCCCTTCCTAGGGTCGTCGGGGGACGGCGTACGGCCGGCCGGAACACAGGTGGGTGAGTCGTGGGACGCAGAACGGTCGGCGAGAGGGCCGAGGGGACGAGGATCGACGCTCCGGCGGCCGGCGGCCACCCGCCCGTCCGGCGCCGGCTGCGGCGGCTGGCCGCCGCGACGGGCCTGCTGCTGCTCTGCGTACTGCCGGCGGCGACGGCGGGCGCCGCGCAGGCGGGCGGCGTACGGTCCCCCGCGGGCCCGCCCCTGTACGTGTCCGACTACGGAAACAACCGGGTGCTGGCCCTGCCCGCGGACGACGACGAACAGGTCACCGTCCCCCTCGACGGCCTGGTGCGGCCGACCGGCATGGCCTGGGACGCCACAGGCCGGCTCTACGTCTCCGACACCGGCAACAACCGGGTGGTGGTCCTGGCACCGGACGGCGGGGGCCAGTCCGACGTACCGACGACCGGGCTGTCGCGTCCGCTGGGGCTCGCCGTCGACCCGGCCGGGAACCTGTACGTCGCGGACAGCTTCAACGACCGGATCGTGAAGGTGGCCGCGGACGGCGGGGGCCAGACGACGGTGCCCACCGGCGGACTGCTGCACCCCTGGGGGCTGGCGTGGGCCCCGGGCGGGTACCTGTACGTCTCGGACTTCGTCAACGACCGGGTCGTCAGGGTGGCCTTGGACGGGAGCGGTCAGAGCACCGTGCCGACCACGGGCCTCTCCCAGCCGACCGGGCTGGCCCTGAACGCCGCCGGTGACCTCTACGTCTCCGACAGCGGGAACAACCGGGTGGTGAGGGTGGCCGCCGTCGGCGGTGCGCAGAGCACCGTGCCCATCGGCGGCCTGAGTTCCCCGCTCGGCCTCGCCCTCGACGGCGCCGGCGCCCTGTACGTGGCCGACGGGTTCAACAACCGGGTGGTGCGCGTGCGCGAGACGGGCGGCGGACAGGTGACCCTCTCCTTCACCGGCCTCAACACCCCGACGGGCCTCGCCCTGCCCCCGACCGGGGCCCGTCCCGGTCACGGCGAGGAGTCCGGAGGGGATTCCTGAGAGGAGTCCGGGAAGAAGTACTGAGCGGAGTCGTGGCCGCGCCCGCTCAACCCGCCCCGGGGTCGGGCGCGGAATCGGTCGCACGGTCGGGCTTGACGTCGGGCACGGCGTCGTCCGGAGGAGGGGCGGGCAGGGTCCAGAAGCGGTCCAGGGTGCTCAGTACGAGCCGGCACACCGCCTCCGGGTCGGCGCTGGCCAGTGGTTCCCGGGCGGCGACCGTCCGCATCAGGCCGATTCCCAGCAGCCAGGCCATGGCCAGATCCGCGCGCAGGGCACCGTCCCGCGCGGAGGTCAGGCCGGCCAGTGCCTTCTGGTACTCACCGCCCAACTCGCGCAGGGTGCCCGTCGCCTCGTCCCCCCGGCCGACGGAACGCAGGTACACCTCCAGGGAGCGGTCGGCCCCCGGGGCGCTGCGCGTGAGCATCGAGCGCAGGGCGGTCTCGAAGAGTTCCTCGGGCGCGGTCGCGTGCAGCTGCTCCAGGCTCCCCCGGGCCACGACCTCGGTCAACAGCCCGTCCTTGGAGCCGAAGTAGCGGTACAGGAGGGCCTGGTTGACACCGGCCCGCTCGGCTATCGCCCTGACCGTGGAGCGCTCGTAGCCCCGCTCGGCGAACAGCTCGCCGGCGGCGTCGAGCAGCCGTTGCCGGGTGGCGGCGGCGTTGCGGGGGCGTTCCGCGGGGCGCGCTCGGGGGGATTCGTCCACGCTGCTGGTCCTCTCGGAGGGCCCGTCAGGATAACGGCCGTAAAGCGTCGTTGACCGTCCCGGTGGCCGCTCCTAGGTTGTAAGCAGCTGCTTACAACCAGGGAGGCAGAAGTGACGACCACCGGCACCACCCCCACCGCCTACCCCTTCAACACCGCCGAGGGGCTGCGGCTCGCCGAGGAGTACGAGCGCGTCCGCGACCGACCCGGCCTGTTGCGCGTCCGGATGCCGTACGGCGAGGAGGCCTGGCTCGTCACCCGGTACGAGGACGCCCGCCTGGTGCTCGGCGACGTGCGCTTCAGTCGGGCGGCGGCGGCCGAGCACGACGAGCCCCGGCAGTCCGAGGCGCAGGTCGACAGCGGCATCCTGGGCATGGACCCGCCCGACCACACCCGGCTGCGGTCGCTGGTGGCCCGGGCGTTCACGGTCCGGCAGGTCGAGCGGCTGCGCCCGCAGGTGCGCGCGCTCACCGCGGAACTGCTCGACGGGCTGGAGGCGGCCGGCCCGCCGGTCGACCTCGTCGACCGCTTCGCGCTGCCGATCCCCGTGGCCGTCATCTGCCGTCTGCTGGGCGTGCCCGTCGAGGACCGGCCGCGGTTTCGGGTGTGGAGCGACGCGGCGCTCTCGACCAGCTCGCTCACGGCCGAGGAGTTCGAGGCCAACCAGGCGGAGCTGCGCGCCTACATGGCCGGGCTGGTCGAGCTGCACCGCCGGGAGCCGCGGGACGACCTGATGACGGCGCTCATCGAGGCCCGGGAGGCCGACGGCGACCGGCTCTCCGAGCTGGAGCTCGTCGACCTGTGCGTGGCGGTCCTGGTGGCCGGGCACGAGACCACGGCCTCCCAGATCCCCAACTTCGTCCTCACCCTGCTGGACCACCCGGAGCAGCTCGCGCTGTTGCGCGAGGAGCCGGCCCTGATCAACCAGGCGGTGGAGGAGCTGCTCCGTTTCGTGCCGTTGGGCAGCGGTGCGAGCCAGGCCCGCTACGCGACCGAGGACATCGAGGTCGGCGGCACCCGGGTGCGGGCCGGGGAGCCGTTGCTCGTCGCGATCGGCGCCGCCAACCGCGACGGCCTGCGCTTCACCGGTCCGGGCGCCCTCGACATCCGCCGCCCGGCGAACCAACACCTGGGTTTCGGCCACGGGGTCCACCACTGCCTGGGCGCGCCGTTGGCCCGCATGGAACTCCAGGAGGCGTTGGGGGCCCTGCTGGCGCGCTTCCCCGGGCTGAAGCTCGTGGGCGACGTCACGTGGAAGACCGAGATGCTGGTGCGCGGGCCGCGCGTCATGCCGATCGGGTGGTGAGCGGCGTGACGTGGACGGTACGGGTCGACGCGGGACTGTGCATGGGGTCGGGCATCTGCGCGGGCACGGCCCCCGAGGTGTTCACGCTGGAGGAGGAGCGCGCCCGGCCGCGTGCGGAGCGGGTCCCGGCGCGGGAAGGGATCCTGGAGGCGGCGGACATGTGCCCGGCGCAGGCGATCACGGTCCACGACGGCACCGCCGTGATCGGTCCCCGCCCGGACTGACCCAACCGGACGGGGCGGCCCCACGGGGCGGTTCCCCCGCGCCGGGGGCCACCCCCGCCGATATCCTGGGACGGAGATCGGGGGCTTCCTCGTCCGGAGGGCAGCACGATGCGGCGTCGACACCTCATGCTCCTCGCGGCCCCGCTCCTCGCCTCCTCGGTGGCCCTCGCGCCCGCCCACGCGGCACCGGTCGCCGGGCCGAGCGGGGTCCAGCAGGCGGTGAAGGTCACCAAGGTCGAGGTGGTCACCCTGCTGAAGTCGGGGGAGACCATCACCTGTGACGGCACTCCCGTGGCCATGGCGTTCGACGGGAAGGTCACCGCGACCGGTCCGGGCACGGTCCGCTACCACTGGACCGTGAACACCGGCCGCGCCCGGGTCTCCCCGGGAACGCTCACCTTCGGCGCGGGCGCCTCCACGCAGGTCGCGTTCCTGGTCGTGGACGTGCCCGCGCCCAGGAAGGCGAAGGCGGTCACGGGGTACGTCACCCTCCACCTGCCGGACCAGGGCAAGAGCGCCCGCGGCGAGCAGGTGACGTTCCCCTGCAAGAGGTGAGGCGCGGGGCGGGCCGGCCTCAGCCGGCGGGGTGGTGCGGGAGTCCGGCGACCAGCAGTTCGACGAGGTGGTCCAGGGCCTCCCGGGCTCCCTCGCCGTCCGTCAGGGTCTCCGGGGCGGCGCGCGGTACGGCCCGGCGGAGCTCGATCCAGCCGAGGTAGGCGGCGTACGCGGCCAGGGCGCGGCGTCGGGCGTCGGCGTCGGGCAGGCCCAGGTCGGCGAAGACGCGGGTCAGGTAGTCGAGGCGGGTGCGCGTCACGCGGTCGAGGACCTCGGCGACGGTGGGGTGGTCGACCTGGGCGACGATCGCCGGCTCCAGTCCGGCGATCTCCTCGTCCCCGAGGGCCAGCGCGAAGAGTTTCCGGGCCCGGACCAGTGGGTCGGGCTCGGCGTCGACGTCCTCGATGATCTGCCCGGTCGCCAGTCGCTCCCAGGCCTCCAGGGCGGCCACCAGGAGGGCCTCCCGGTTCTTGAAGTGCCAGTAGAAGCTGCCCCGGGTCACGGCCAGCTCCTTGGCCAGCACGTCGACCGCCACGGCGGCGACACCACCCCGGGCCAGCGCCGCCAGCGCCGCCATCGTCCAGTCCTCGCTGGTCACTCTCCCCTTGGCCATGTTCCATACGCTACTGTATGGATTATCCATACAGTGCTGTACGGATGATTCCTGGGGGAAGGGGTTCACCATGCACACCGACACGAACACGCCGGAGACCGACGGCGCCACGCGCGCCGCCGCCGTCGCCGCCGCCACCGGACTGATCGCGGCGGGCGCACTGCACGTCGTCTGGGTGTTCACGCCCTGGCCGCTCGACTCGGCCGCCGAGTTCGCCGAGACCGTCGTGGGGGTGACGGAGGACCGGCTGCCCTCGGTCCCGTTGACCCTCGGGGTCGCCGGGGCGCTGGGAGCGGCCGGCTACACGGTCCTGAGCGCCGGGCGGACGGTCCCGGTGGTCGGACCGCGGAAGCTGAACCGGATCGGCGTGTGGACCCTGGCCGGGGTGCTCGCGGCCCGCGGCGCCCAGGGCCTGATCCACTCCGGGTTCGCCCTCGGCGACTCCCCCGCCTCGTACCGGCGGCGGGACCTGAGCGTGTACTCGCCCCTCTGCCTGGCCCTGGCCGGCCTGACGGGCTACGTCGCCCACCGCACCCGCCGGGGCCGTCCGGGCAGGTGAGGGCCGATCCGCTGCACGACCGCCGCGAGATGCGCCCGCTCCGGAGGGAACCGCATCCTGAGGGTGCCCGGATCCCGGTTCCGGGGTCCCGATCCGCGACCACACCACCCGAGGAGCGCCTCATGGACCCGCTCGACCGGTACGGCGTCCGACGATGACCGGCGCGGACGCCGCGGCGCGGTGGGTCGTCGCCCCCGACCCGGGGCGCCCCGAGGGCCGGACCTGTGCCCACCTCGCGCAGGTGGCGCCCGTCGTCGGGGAGGACGGGTGCGGACGCTGCCTCGCCGCGGGGTGGCCGTGGGTGCGGCTTTTGGTCTGCCTGGGCTGCGGGCACACGGGCTGCTGCGACAGTTCCCGTGGCAAGCACGCCTGGGCCCACGCCGACGAGACGGGCCATCCGCTGGCCCGCTCCGCCGGGGAGGGCGAGGACTGGGCGTGGTGCTACGTGGACGAGCTGTACCTCGTCCCGGAACGCGAGGCGCAGGACGGACGCACCGCCCGCTGACCACCCTGCGGATCGGGCCGGTCAGGCCGTCGCGATCGCGGCGTCGTGGGTGCGGGACCGCATGCGCGCCGCGTCCGCGCGCGGCGGCGCGCCGAACTGCCGTTTGTACTCGCGGCTGAACTGCGAGGGGCTGTCGTACCCCACGCTGGAGGCGACCGCGGTCACGTCGTTCGGACGCCGGGCCAGCTGCAGCCGCGCCGCCTGGAGGCGGATCTGCTTCTGGAACTGGATCGGACTCATCGCCGTGACCGACTGGAAGTTGCGGTGGAACGCGGAGACGCTCATCCCGAAGGACCGGGCCAGGTCCTCGACCCGGAAGGCCTCGGCGTAGTGGTCGCGGATCCAGTCCACCGCCCGGGTGATGTGGGTCAAGCCGCTTTCCGGCAGACCGAGTTGGCGTACGGCCTCGCCCTGCTCCCCCGTCATCAGCAGCCAGAGGATCTCGCGCTTGACCAGGGGGACCAGCACCCGGCGGTCGCGCGGCCGGTCCAGCAGGCGCAGCAGCCGTACGATCGCGTCGATCAGCTCCGCCGGCGCGTCGCTGACCGTGATCCCGGGCCGGAGCGAGCGGGTCGGGGGCGGCAGGTCGCCCGGGCCCGCCCGCAACATCAGTTCCGCGATGACGGCCGGCTCCAGGGTCATGCCGAAGCCGAGTTCGGGCCCCTGGGCGACGCGTCCGACCACCGGCAGGTCGGCCGAGGCGACGAGGTACCGGCCGACACCGTACTCGTACACCCTGTCTCCGAGCGCGAGCCGCTTGGCGCCCTGGGCGATGACCGCGAGCATCACGCCGGACATCGCGTACTCCGGCTCGGCGCCCGGTTCGGCCCGGCAGATCCGGACGCCGTCGATGGCCGTGCTCAGGTCGGGCCGCGCGTGGCGGCCCAGCAGCTCGCGGAGCTCGTGGAGGGACATGCCGCCATCCCACCACGCGGCGGGCGCGATCCCCGCCACCGGGAGCAGGATCGTGCAAGAACCTGCGGAGATCGGGCGAGTCCTCGCGCGCCGCGCGGTTACGCCCCGGTGGCCGGCTCCTCGTAGCGGGCCGTCAGGGCGCCGCGGGCGAGGGCGTGGAAGCGCAGGTGGAAGCCCACCAGGGCGGGCGAGGCGTCCGCGTCCGGGCCCAGCTTGTCCCGGTCGACGGCGTACACCGTGAACACGTACCGGTGCGGGCCGTCGCCGGCCGGCGGGGCCGCCCCGCCGAAGTCCCTGCTGCCGTAGTCGTTGCGCACCTGCACGGCGCCGGCGGGCAACCCCTCGAAGGCCCCGGTTCCGGCGCCCGCCGGCAGCTCGGTGACGTCCGCCGGGATGTCGAAGACCGTCCAGTGCCAGAACCCGCTGCCGGTCGGCGCGTCCGGGTCGTAGCAGGTGACCGCGTAGCCGGCGGTGCCCTCCGGGCCGGGCGACCAGCGGATCTGCGGCGAGGAGTTGCCCTTCGCGTGCACGTGGGCGTCCGGGAGGGTACCGCCGTCGGTCAGGTCGGCGCTGGTCACCGCCAACCCGGGCACCGGCGGGTGGAAGTCGTGCGGCAGCGGGCGGAGCGGACGGGACAGCACCTGATCACTCAACTTCTTCGTCCTTCTTCGTGTCCTGAAGGGGTGTCGCCCCGGGGATCCGGGGGCACGTCCCCATCCGAGCACGTGTCCGGCGGGAGGCCGCTGCCGGCGGGAGGATCGGGCAAGAACCTGCGACCTTTACCCGGCGAAGGCGGGGGCCAGTACGCCGGCCGCGCGGGCCACCAGGGCGTCGTCGGCCGGTGCGTCCCGCGCGGGCTTGGTCGTCAGGACCACCAGGACCAGCGGGGCCCCGTGCGGTCGCCACGCGACGCCCGCGTCGTTGTTCGTGCCGAAGGAGCCGCCGCCCGTCTTGTCCCCGAGCCTCCACTCGCCGGGCAGTCCTGCCCTGAACCTCTTGCCGCTCGTCGTGTTCGCGCACAGCCATTGCGTCAGCAGGGCGCGGTCCGGCTGGTCCAGGGCGTCGCCCAGGACCAGCCGGGCGTACGTGCGGCCGATGGCCCGGGGGCTGGTGACGTCGGTCTCGCGGTCCGGTTCGGCGCTGTTCAGTTCGGGCTCCCAGCGGTCCAGGCGCGTGACGCGGTCGCCGAGGGAACGGGCGAAGCGGGTGACGGCGGAGGGGCCGCCGAGTTCGCGCAACAGCAGGTTGGCCGCGGTGTTGTCGCTGTGCGTGATGGCGACCCGGCAGAGCTCGCCGATCGTCAGGCCGTTCGCGAGGTTCTCCGGCCGCCCCGTCCACGGGGCATGGCCCGAACGCTCGGTGTCCGCCCGGGTGTAGCGGATGCGGCGGGCCAGGGTCGAGCCGTCGTGGTCGAGGTCGCGCAACACCGCCGCGGCGGCGAGGGTCTTGAACACCGAGCACATGGGGAACGGTTCGTCCGCCCGGTGGGCGACGGCGCGGCCGGTACCGGTGTCCAGGGCGTACGCCCCGACGCGCGCGCCGTGTTCGCGTTCCAGGTCCTCCAGGGCCCGGGCGACCGCGCCCGCGGTGGGCGCCGGGGACCTCGGCGGGTGCGACGAGGCGGGGGCGGGGGCGGCGGCCGTGAGCACGGCGCCGGCCCCCGCGCCGAGGGCGGTCAGGACGGTACGGCGGCGGGTGGGACGCATGGGCATGCTCCTTCTCCCTCTCCCTCTTCACTCTTCCTTCGAAACCTTGCCGATCATGACGCTCGACCCGGTTGCGACGGTTCCGTCCCCTTCGGACCGATTGCCCGTCAGGCGGCCGGCCCGGGCCGGCAGAGCCACCCGTTGACGGCGAATCGGCTGTCCCCGGTCTCCTTGCTGGGGCAGGTGACGGTGCGGACCTCGTGCCACCGGTCGGGCCGGAAGAACACGATGCTGTCGTGGTCCGGGCCCCAGTCCTGCCAGGCCCGGTCCTCCCAGGTCAGGGGCCGTCCGTCGGGGTGCAGCGAGGTCGCCCCGTCGTACACGCGCAGCGCGCCGCCCTCGAAGGGGCGGGGCGTGCGGTGCAGGTAGTAGACGAAGGTGAGCAGGCGCCTGGAGGCGAAGTCGAGGGTGCCCACGTCCTGGTGGGCACGGTAGAAGTCGCCGTCGTTGTGCACGTTCAGGCCGTAGGAGATCTCGCTGTTCGGGCAGGAGACGCCCAGGGACTGCTCCACCCAGGGCAGCACCTCGTTGATGGCGGCGAGCAGTTCGGGTGCGGTGAAGGTGCCGTCCGAGCGGGACCGGCGGAAGGTGGGCACCACGTCCCCGTCCCGGATGGTGGAGGCCCTCATGGTGCCGGCGGCGGTGTCGATGGCCCGGTCGAGGAGGCGGCCGGAGGCCCGGGCGCCGAGCAGGTCGGTGATGCGGCAGACCGTGGTCGGCAGTCTCCAGACGGCGTCCCTGTGCACCGCCGACCCTCGGCGGGGCTGCGCGGCGGGTTCCGGGGTGGGGGTGGAGGTGGTCGTGTCGGCTGCTGTCTGCGTCGTCATGCGGGTCCTGCCTGGAGGGGGTGGGGTGGGTCCGCGGGGTGGTGCGCCCCCCGGGGGGGGCCGGGGGGGCCCCCCCCCCGGTGGGGGGGGGGGGCGGCGGGGGGGCCCGGCCGGGCCGGCCCGGGCCGGGGTTGGGCACTAAGGTGATACGAAA